>LWDH01000034.1 GCA_002083395.1 Proteobacteria bacterium SG_bin4
CTTCTTTAAGTGCTTAACTTCCTAAGACCCTTATTTTTTTATTCAACTCTCTGGAAAATCCAAGAAATAAATCAATTTCCTGAATCCTCAAGTCGCCACTATGGCCCTTATGGCATCAAGCCGCAAATTACTGGATTCCAACGCACCAGTCAGTTGTTGCAGTTGCTGTTCAAAGAATTGAATTTCTTCGTCGCGCACGCTCGAGTTGACTTGCCGCAACGCTTTGAGGCGTTCGATTTCCGGGGTGAAGCAAAACCAATGGATTCCCGCCTGTGCGGGAATGACGGATATGTGCACCACGATGCCGCTACTGCTGCCGGGATCTCGCCGCATCCTTGAGCAACACCGCTTTGCTGTATTGCAGGAATTCGTCCAGATGTTTTTCTATCACCGCTACAGTGATGGATAATTGCAGCACCTGATAATCATGCACCGCAATGTTGCGAAACCCTACCATGCGCTTGAGTTTTTCTGCCAAGGCCGCATCGATCCAGCCCGCCTGCGCCAGCAGCGCAAACACATCGCGCGCGCTTTGCGGAATACCCAGTCGTTCACGCCGGATCAAGTGCTGCCCCATATCCAGGGCTGCTTCGCAAGCGCGTTGAATGTTCAGAATGGCGGCGTCCTGCCGTGTGGGATTCCCGGCAAACGTGGCGGGATCGGCCTCGTACTCCTCGCGGGCGCGCAGCACACAACGCTCAATGGTGGCGGCTTTATTGAGCAAGACATCATCGGCCATACACGCTCCCCCGGTGTTGGATATCATC
Organism: Proteobacteria bacterium SG_bin4; assembly: GCA_002083395.1. Lineage (GTDB taxonomy): Bacteria > Pseudomonadota > Gammaproteobacteria > Burkholderiales > Nitrosomonadaceae > Nitrosomonas. The sequence goes on from LWDH01000034.1 coordinate 768, forward strand.
GATCAGCGCATTGCGGGCCTCATCCAGCGCGGTTTTTTCGCTCAGAATGGCTGCTTCATAAAGTGCCGCCTGACTGTCTTTTTGCCACCAGCGCTCGCCCGTGGTGATGATCTGGTATTGCATGACCGTCGATGCCGCCCGCAGATCGAGTAAATCCACCGCACAGCCCGCGTCATCGGCTAATTCTCCAGCCAGATCGAACATCAGCAGTGGATCGGCATAACCGGGCACCAATACCGCCAGATCCAGATCGCTTTCAACACTGGCTTGGCCCTGGATGCGGCTGCCAAAGGCATACAGCGCCAGCAGATTCGGTAAGCGCTCTTGCACTCGCTTCACGATGATTTCTTTGTTCATGCGGCCTCCTGATTTCAGGGATTGAGCTAAGTTCTGACGTGCATCATACCCTCTCACCGCTGATTTCACTGTTTTTTTCGTTATTCCCGTATTACCGCTTTACTTCTCGTCATTCCGGCATCGCCACTTTACTTTTCGTCATTCCCGCGAAGGCGGGAATCCAATCGCGGGAACGTGTCCGGTGGTTCTGGATCCCCGCCTTCGCGGGGATGACGGGTATATGTGCGGGGGACGGTATATGCGCGGGGATGACAGCCATGTGTGCGGAGATGACGGGCCGTAGAGTTGCGGGAGAGTAATGAAATGTACAGTGCGGGGAGATTAACGTTCGGTCTCTCCGTTTATTTCCGGCCAGAGATCCCGCCATTGCGGATTGGTTTCTTCAATCAGTTTTAATTTCCAGGCGCGGTTCCATTTTTTCAATGCCTTTTCCCGGGCAATGGCGCTTTCCATCGTCGCATGCTGTTCATACCAGACCAGGGTTTTAACCCCGTATTTTTGGGTAAACCCTTCCGCCAAACCTTCGCGATGCTGCCAAATGCGCTGGATCAAGTTCGATGTCACGCCAATGTAGAGCGTCCCGTTTCTTTGACTGGCCAATAAATAAACATATGGATCCTTCACACCGTCTCCTGTTTAACATCGCCACCTATTTTCGTCATTCCCGCGCAGGCGGGAATCCAGTGTTTTCGACGCCGCAGCCCGCCTCAGCTTTTACGTCGCCACAATCACCCGTACCGCATCAAGCCGCAAGTTGCTGGATTTCAGCGCGCCGGTCAGTTGCTGCAATTGTTGTTCAAAGAACTGGATTTCTTCGTCGCGTACGTTCGGGTTGACTTGTTGCAGCGCCTTGAGGCGTTCGATTTCCGGGGCGAAGGTTTGCCGGATGCGCATTTCGGCGGCGGCGATGAGTTGCGGGGCTTGCACGCTGGCTTGTTGTTCGCTGGCGGCTAACAGTTCGCGGATGGCGTCTTCTTTCAGTTGGATCACTTGCTTGGCGATGCCGGTTGCAACCGGTTGCAGGTGCTGATTGACCGAGTCGTGATCGAGAAACGGATAATCGCCGCTGCCTTGTTCGTCGAGCAGGATGCGGATCACCGCGGGCGGCAGGTAGCGGTTGCTTTGCTGCACGTTATGTCCGCTGGCTTCGAGCACGAACAGGGTTTCCAGCAGCAAGGTGCCGGGCTGCACGCGCTTGTGTTTCATCATCGCCACCACGGCGTTGCCATTTTCGTGGCTCAAAATCCGCTCCATCGCGTGCGTGACCATCGGATGCTCCCAGGTCAGGAAGTGCACATCTTCGTTGCTCAGCGCGACATTGCGCGAATAGGTGATGACCGAGCCTTCGTCGTCCAGGCCGGGAAACGGCATGCTCATGTGTTCGCTCGGTTCGATCAGAAAACTGCCGGTGCGGTGTTCTTCAATATGCACGCCGCAGCAATCGAAGACTGTGTCCATATACTGCGGCAGCAGCGCATCGTCATCCTGCGCCTGCGCTTGACCGGTCAGCCGGTTGGCGATGTGCGGCCGGAACGAGTTGTATTCGAGCAGCTTGTCGCGCCCGCGATCGAGCGCTTCGTTCAATTCCTGAAGCGCCGTTTGCGTGACGCCGATCAACTCGCTCAATGCCTCGGTCTCGGTCTGGCGCTGATGCAGCGCGGCGATGAGTTGCTCTTCGACTTTGACAAACACGGTTTGACCGGCCGGGCAGGTTTTTTCGAACGCGTTCAAGCCTTCGTCATACCAGTGGAACATCACCGCCAATGCGCTATTTTCCAGATAAGGTACATGAATCTGGATGGTGTCGGTCTGGCCGATGCGATCGAGGCGGCCGATGCGCTGCTCGAGCAGATCGGGATTGAGCGGCAGATCGAACAGCACCAGATGATGCGCAAATTGGAAATTGCGGCCTTCACTGCCGATTTCCGAGCAGATCAGCACCTGGCCGCCGGTTTCCTTGTCGGCAAAGAATGCCGCGGCGCGGTCGCGTTCGACCAGGCTCATGCTTTCATGGAATACCGGAATGAACTGGCCGGTTTTTTCTTTCAGCGCTTGCGCCAGATCCCGCGCGGTTTGCGCGTTGGCGGCGATAACCAGCACTTTTTCCGGCTTTACTCGCTTGAGTGTGGCGATCAGCCAATTCACGCGTGGGTCGATTTCGGTCCAGTACGGCTGGCCGTCTTCGGAGCGCACTTGGTAGATCAATTCCGGGCACAGCAGCAATTGCGGTTTGGATAACGGCGTGGTTTCAAACGTGACCAAGCAGGGCAGGTATTCCGCCGGTAGCGGCAGCGGACTGGCAACCAGCTTGCGCCCGGGAAACCCCTTGACCACCGCGCGCGTGTTACGGAACAGGATGCGCCCGGTGCCGTGCCGGTCGAGCAGTAATTCCGCGAGCTGATTCCGGGCTTGTTCGATCTGCGGCTGATCCGCTGAAGAATCTTGCAGTTGTGTCAGTAAGCTTTGCGCTTGATCCGATTCGAGCGTTTCGGCGATCAATTGGCAAATGTCAGCGTTCAATGCTTGCCCTTCGAGCAAGGCTTCAACTGCATGGGCGATCGGTTCGTACGATTGCTCCTCGGCGACAAATTCGGAAAAACTGCTGAATCGGTGCGGGTCGAGCAAGCGCAGGCGGGCGTAGTGGCTGGCTTTGCCCAATTGTTCCGGGGTTGCGGTTAACAGCAGCACGCCGCGGGTGCGCATCGCCAACTGCTCGATCATGGCGTATTGCGGGCTGGCGGCTTGCGGCGACCAATGCAGATGATGCGCTTCGTCGACTACCAGCAAATCCCAGCGGCCTTCCAGCGCCTGCTTGAAGCGCTTCGGATATTGCCGCAGAAAATGCAGACTGCACAGCACCAGTTGTTCGCTATGAAACGGATTTTCGCCGTTTTGGTTTTTCCTGTTGCGGTTATCTTCCCCGTCTTCGTCCTCGTCTTCGCCGCTTTCTTCCAACGACACGCAGCGTTCTTCGTCAAAGATGCTGAATTGCAAATTGAAACGCCGCAGCATTTCCACCAGCCATTGATGCACCAGGGTTTCCGGCACCACAATCAGCACGCGCTTGGCGCGCTCGGTGAGCAATTGCTGATGCAAAATCAGTCCGGCTTCGATGGTTTTCCCCAAGCCGACTTCGTCGGCCAGCAGCACGCGCGGCGCAAAGCGGCGGCCCACTTCGTGGGCAATATACAATTGATGCGGAATCAGGCTGGTGCGGGTACCGACCAGGCCGTACAACGGCGCTTGCGCCAGTTGATTGCGGATCAGCAACGATTGATAACGGATGCGGAACCATTTGTCCTGGTCGAATTGGCCGGTGAATAAGCGCTCGGACGGGCGGTTCAACTGCACCTGCGGCGCCAATTGATCTTCCGCCAGTTCCATATTGCTGCCGTCTTCGCGGGTACCGGTGTAGACGGCCAGTCCATTGCGCTCGGCCACGCCGGTAACAATCATCGCAACGCCGTCCTGGCTGTTGACGGTATCGCCCGGTTTGAAGATCACCCGCGTCAGCGGCGCGGAATGTTTCGCGTACGCACGGCTTTCGCCGGTTGCTTTAAACAAAATGGTGACAATCCGGTGTTCGACGGCTTGCACCGTACCCAACCCTAATTGTAAATCGACATCGCAGATCCAGCGTTGCCCTGGCTTAAACTCTTGCATCATGGTTGTTCGAGACTCGTATTGACCGTTAAAAGACAGGAAACTAACTCAAACCGCTAATGATAGCCGATGCAAGGGATGCCGGGCAAAGCGCAATGACTTAAACCCGGCTGAGAATCACGCTCACTGGAAATTCATCAGCAAATTGACGCCGATAATATGCAGCAATTGATCGGGGCGGATGCTATGCGGCCGGTTGAAATACAAGTTCATATAACCGACTTCAACAACCGCAACCGGATTGATCCGGTAAGCCAGCCCGGTGAAAAAGCGGTTCTGGTCGAAACCGTTGGAAATGCCGCGATCGGTATTGGTCAAGTTGATAAACAGTTCATCCTGAATCACATAGCTCCACTGCGGCGACAGGAAACGCAACGGCACATTCAGTTTGATCAATTGCCGGAAACGATGGGCGACATCGTGATGACCCGGTGCGTGATGATCGAAAAACCGCTGCTCGAAACGCGAGCGCGTGGTAATCCGGCCAAACGAAAAGTTATCGGCCCATAACAATTGCTGCCAGATGCGATCTTCGTTAAACGGTTGCGCGAGCGCAAACGGATGACCGGTCGGCACCCAGGCATAACCAAGCCACACCGAGGTTTTGTCGTTCAGCGAATAACCGATACCGGGCCGGACGATGCCTTGCGAAACCACTGAGGAATCGTTGCCGAACCGGCCTTGGCCCTCGAGCCACCAGCGGAATTTTTTCAAATCCGGATTGACCGGCGCGAAACTGCCTTGTCCAGTGACGTTCGCCCAGGTTTGAAAGTCTTCGACCAATGCTTCGGCGAAAACATGGGCGCTGATACTTATACCCAGCATCATTCCGGCAATCTTGCCAATGATTTTTTTCAACATACAGTCCGCCCCTTAATAAATTGAACCGCTACCGATTCGTAGCTAAGGAAGTGCTGATAATTGCGCTGCTCAAAAAATTTTAGCCGAATAACCTCCTTGAATCCAAGGAAATTATTCGGCTAATAGAAAGACAACAGCTAAAACTGTCGGCTAGAAAATCAATGCGATATCGATGATTTCTAGAAATTCAAGAACAAACTAGTAATAAAATTATGCATCATTTGATCAGGACGTGCGCTGTGCGGCCGGTTGATAAATTGGTTCATATACCCCATTTCAACCGTGGCATATTGATTTAATTTATACCCCAATCCGACGAATGCGCGGTTTTGATCATAGCCACGAGAAATAAAACCAGGATTATCAACCGTATTCATCGCAATAAACAACTCGCTTTGAACGATAAAACTGAGATTCGGATTGATGGCCGGCATTGGAACCGCGAGTTTAACCAATTGGCGGAATCGATGACCTACGTCATCTCCACCGCGGATGGGTGCATCATGATCAAAGAAACGCTGCTCAAAACGGCTGCGCAATGAAAGTCTACCGAACGGGAAATTATCCGCCCAGGTAAGTTGCTCCCACAGACGATGTTCATTGAATGGATGGCCTGTCCTTAATGTCAATGGTTCGGCGGTCGGCGCCCAAGCGTAACCGACCCAAGCCACCAGTTTATCGGTTAATGCATAACCGACACCGGGACGAATCAGCGATTGGGTAAATTGCGTCGCATCATTACCAAAACGGCCTTGTCCTTCCATCCACCATCTGAACTTTTTCAAGTCCGGATTGTTTGGATTCACGAAACCAAAATTACCTTGTGAGAAAACTCCTCCCCACACTTGAAAATCTTCGGCTGTTGCATCGGCGGCAGCTGGATTGCTGAATGCCAAACCTAGTGCAGCCAACAAAATAAATTTATTTATCTTCTTAAACATGCAATCTCCCTTTAATATGTTGTGAATTACTTAAGCCGTTATCTTCAGTTGCCGGTTAATGCCTCATCATGCCTTGGACCACCCGTTAACAACCAGCCCCGTTTCCTTCCTGCAATTGACTCTTTTTCAATGATTATCGCAGCTTAAGTTGATCGAGGCGAACAGTAACATAGTAAATGTTAAGAAATTGTTAAGAATTAGGCATATTTGCATTGGTGTTTTTATCGCTAATCCTCAATGTTTTTCAAGCATTTAACACGATAAATCGAAAAATGTACAAAAATTTTTGTGGCAGTAAAACAACAATACTGTAGAGGAATTGTCAAGAAAAATGCACACAATTAATCTGCATTTCAATCAACATTCGTTTGACAAGATGTCATGAGAATGGGTAAGGTACAATCGTAAGGGCGATCAAAATAGCTGGTCGAATACCGAAGTAACATCTTACAATTCAAAAGTATTTTCGAACGAGTGAAATCAATCAACTGGAGTTAGTAAATGAAAAAAATAAGTATTGCTTCAACCATCGCAGCATTATTCATTCTGACGGGTTGCGGCGCGAGCAAAGACTATACGCCGCCCGCCGATGCAACCGGAGAGCAAATTTTCAGCACCGCTTGCACGGAATGTCATAAGCCTCTCAACGCAAACGTTGCCATGATATTGAGCGAAAAAGTTGCGAATAAGGACGCGATCATCAAGAAATTTCAAGGCGGCAGCATGAGAATGCCGGCATTCAAAAATATTCAGGGTGAATCAGCCAATCGATTGGCTGAATATATTCTGACGAATAGCGAAGTTAAATAATCCGAAGCCCTGAGGATTGACAAATCCTCAGGGAACGCTGCTTCAGATAAGGGTTGAATGATTCAGGCGTTGCCGGCGATTGCGCAAATATTTATCAAAAACCTTGCAGATGTTGCCAATGAACAATTGACCCTTCGGCGTGACGGTCACTTCTTCATCATCAAGCGTAATCAGTCCGGCCCTTTCATAAAATAACAATTCCTGCAGTTCCGTCGCAAAATAGCGTTTGAAATCGATCGGAAAAAATGTTTCGACCGATTCAAATATAAGCACGGAATGACAAATCAGCGCTTGCATCACGGAACGGCGCACCAAGTCGTCGGCGCTCGGCTCAATGCCGCGCATCACCGGAAGTATGTCCCGCTCGATGCTGTCATAATATTTCGAAAGATCACAATGATTCTGGCTCAACGCCGGACCAATACTGCCAATGGCTGAAACGCCCATCGCAATGTGATCACTCTCGGGATAAACAGAATAACCTTGCAAACCATAGTGCAAGCGTCCTTGGCGTTGCGCCTGGGTTAATGAATGGTCTTTTTGCGCATAGTAATTCATGCCGATATGCACATAGCCAGCTTCCAGCAATTGATTAATCGCCAGTATTTGCATTTCTTGCGAGGTTTCGCTCGCTGGCAAATTAGTCTGATCAATATGCCGCTGCGCTTTAAATTTTTCCGGGGAGTAGTTGTAATTTGTTAAATAAATTTGGTTCGGACTGGATGCAATAATCTTTCCTAAGGTGTAGGCAAACTTCTCCACCGTTTGATTCGGCAACCCGAAAATTAGCTCCACCCGTATCGTTTTAAATCCGGCTAGCCGGGCATCGCGGATCGCATGGAGTGTTTCCTCTTCCGTTTGGTTGCGGTGTATCGACTGCTGTACCGATCGATCAAAATCCTGAACACCGATGATGGCGCTATTAAACCCGATTTCTTTGAGTGCTTGCATTGAACGATTGGCCATTAGCCGTGAATCAATTTCAATACTGAATTCACCGGGTTCGATCAAATTAAAATGCTGGCGGATATCCTGCATGAGACTGTGCAATTGGGGTTCTTCCAAAACCGTCGGGGTTCCGCCGCCAAAATAAATTTGCTCGACTCTCGGATCATTTTTCAAATACCGCCCTTGAAGCCTGATTTCACGCGATAGATAGTTCAGATAATTCTCAATCGTGTCACTATCTTGTGAAACGATTTGATTACAATGGCAGAAATAACACAAAGAACTGCAGAAAGGGATATGCACATACAGCGATAGCGGACGGCGCAGATACCCCGATTTGCGGCGTCCGAGCCAAGCCAGATAGGTATGCACATCGAACGCTTCGATAAAATAATCGGTTGCCGGATAGATACGATAATCGGCACTATCCGTGCCGAAACAACGAAACAGATCGGAGTTGATGGTTAACAAATTTGATGACGGTTGTGAAAATGATAATGGGCGCATGGATCACACACTTCACTGGATAACGATCTTAATCAGAAGATAAGATGCAAAAAACTGCAAATCTCAAGCCCTTTCAAATATTCACTGATATCTGCATGGATAACACTCGCAAAAAAGAATATCCATCCTTCTAGATATTCACGTAAAATTATGGGGCTAGATGTTGCAAAATAGTTTGATTCAGATCAATTCAAATCTTGAAATGTAATTTACTCGTCTCAGGGATATTAATTTGCTTCACGACATTCCTTCACCCCATCTGGATATTTCACACATCAGATCGAGTTGCGCAACTTGCAGTTTGCGGGAGTTATGCTTGCCGGTAGGGTTAAACGATCAGGAAATCCATATACTTGGCGATGTTGTCAGCCATAAACGCAGAATCCCGCGCGGTGGATATTTGCATCGCACCGGCATTAAATTTCAGTCGCTTTTTGCCATTCGCAGCGGTTTTTTTAAAACCTGCGTATTGGAAGAAGATGGACGCCAGCAAGTCACCGGCTTTCACATGACCGGCGAATTACTGGGACTGGACGCTATCAGTTCGGATCTTCATACTTGTGACGCGATAGCGCTTGAAGACAGCGAAGTCTGCGAAATTCCCTTTGCCAAACTTGAAGAAATCAGCCTGGTTATTCCATCGCTGATGCGTCATTTTCATAAAATCATGAGCCGTGAGATTGTGCGGGATCATGGCGTGATGTTGCTGCTCGGCAGCATGAAAGCGGAAGAACGCTTGGCGACCTTTTTATTGAATTTGTCGCGCCGATTTTTGATGCGCGGATATTCCGAAAGCGAATTCAACCTGCGCATGACGCGGGAAGAAATCGGCAGCTATCTGGGGCTTAAACTTGAAACCGTTAGCCGTGCTTTCTCAAAACTGCAAGATGAACATATCATAACGGTTGATAACAAACGCATTCAAATTAACGATATTGCCCGTCTGCGTTTGAAAATGGGAAATTCATCCTGCGTTACGTGATCCGGACTCAACAATCTCCGGTGAAGGCCTGCCGAGATAGTACCCCTGAACATACCGGATTCCAAGATTTTGAATCATTTCCAGCGTTATCGCGTCTTCGACAAACTCTGCCACGATATCCTTGCCTAACCCGCGGGCGACATCGACCATCGCCTTGACGAAAATCTGATTGTCACGGTTATTTGCCAGATCTCGAATAAACATACCGTCAATTTTCAAAATTTCCACACCCAGGTATTTGAGATAGCTGAACGTTGAAAAACCGCTGCCAAAATCATCGAGACACACCTTGCAGCCGGCTTGATTAATCGCTTCAATGAAACGTTGCGCATCCTGAATATCCGATACCGCGGAGGTTTCGGTCAATTCGATGATCAACCGCTCCGGATCAACCTGATGCTTATTCAGTTGCGTTTGAATAAACCGCGGCAGCGATGGATCGTCAAACGAGCGCCCGGAAATATTGACCGCTACGGGCGGCATCTGCGGATGCTTTGCCAGCACCTCGATACTGCGTTGCACCACCCATTTATCGATATCAATGATCTGGCCGCTCTTCTCCGCTACCGGGATAAATTGTCCCGGCATGGTCAATTGATTCTTCTGCTGCGGATCCCGCATGCGAACCAGCGCCTCCATATGCTTCAGGCTGCGGTTCTGGGTTTCGTAAACGCCTTGAAAATGAATTTCAAAGCAATTCTGTTCAAGCGCTTGCGCGATGCGGCTCTTCCAGGTCATGCGGGTGGTCATCGCCGCCGACATATCCCGGTCTGCATCGTAAATACACCAATTATTCTTACCCAAGGATTTGGCTTGATACATCGCGGCGTCGGCATGGGCTGCCAGATCCTCCATCTCCGCACCATGATCCGGGAATAGCGCGATACCCACGCTTGCCGTCAGACGGATGTTTGCGCCACGGAAACGGAACGGTATCGACGAAACCGCATTCACGATGCTCGCCGCCAGCATCGACGGCTCAGTCTCCTGCTTATGTTCAATCACGATGGCGAATTCGTCGCCGCCCAACCGCGCAAAGATTTCTCCGGACTGCACCAGCGCAGCAATTTCTCCGGCGATGCGGACTAAAACCGTATCACCCACCCGATGCCCGAAAGTATCGTTGACATACTTGAATTCATCGAGATCAAAATATAGCAACGCAAACTTGATGTGATGGCGTTTGGCCATGCGCAAATATTGCGCTAACTGTTCCTGAAAGCGATGACGGTTCAACAATCCGGTCAATGGATCGCGCTCCGCCAGATAAAGCAATTGCTTCGCGGTCTGACGCTCTTGCGTGATATCTTCGTAAATCCATAAGCGGCCCAAAACCGTGCCGTCGTAGTCTGATACCGGATAGGATAGTTGCGTCAGAATCCGCCCGTCGTGCAATTCAATTTCAAAGCGCTCGCTTGCTTCGTTACTGTCCGAAACTTGCATGACAAGCTGCGAAGCGTGCTCCGGGCACGCCAGGCGATGAGAGGAATGGGTCAGAATATCCCGGGATGGAAATCCTGTAAGATCGAAGGTATCGCGGATTGCCCACAATTGCTTGAATGCCGGATTGACAAATTCGATGCGCCCGGTCTGGTCTTCAAATAACACCCCAATATTCATTGCCGACAGCAACGCACCCATGCGCTGTTGTTCACGTTGCGCCGTAATCTTCAATTCGCGTTGCAGTTGTTCCGCGCCCCGTAACAACACGACATTGCGCTCCAGTTCCGATTGCGCTTTTTTCAATTCGCTAATATCCTGAACGAACCCGATCAGCTTGGTAGGAAGGTTCTGCTTGAATTGAACAGCCAATCCTTCCGCTCTCAACGAGCGTGTCTGATCATCTTTCAGCCGCACGCGATACTCTATCGGTTCCCAGATACCATGCACCAATGCCTGGGTGATATTCGCCTGCACTTGCTCCAAATCGGCCGGATCAACTTTTGACGTTGCGGTTTCCGGGGTCAACGTGGGATGTTCCACTGAGTCGATCTGATTCAAGCGGTACATCTCCGGCGACCAGTAAATAACGCCCTCAGGGATATCCCATTCCCAGCTTCCCATTCCGGCTAATTGCTCAGCCTGCAGCAGCATCGCCTGAATCTGGCGCAAATTCTCTTCCGATTTGAGACGTTCGTCGATATGCCGCTGGCGCTCGAGCTCCATAGAAATCCGCTGACCGAAAATGCGTAACAGCGCCTGATCTTCATCGGTAAATTCATGCGGCTTATCGTCCAGCAGGCAGGTAATCGCGACTACATTCTGATGATTATCCAGCACGGGAAAGCCGCAATAAGCCTGGGCATTGTGCTCTTGCAGAAACGACGCTTCAGGAAAAAGCTCGCTGACGCGATCATAAACACGGATATCCTTGCTCTGCTCGACCGTGGCGCACGGTGTTATCGCCAAAGCGCATTGACCCGCATCCTGGAAAACCGTGCCATCGACGTACACAGAAAGAAAGTGAAGCTGATCGCCTCGAATCTCCGATAAGCACACCACACGAACGTTAAACAACTCGGCAATCATGCAAGCGGCATGCTTAAACACTTCCGCAGGATCGCCGGACAAGGTCATGCTCAACTCATAGAGCTTTTTCAGCCGCTTTACGTGCTCTGTTTCGGAATTTTTTACAGAAGCAAACCGCTGCCGCTTACCGTTTACTTCATGCGCACCCATGCTTTCCAACCATTTCAGCAACTTTTGATAGTATTTTTGAAAAAATATTTTCTCATGAAAATCAATGTCCTGAAAAGTACATTTAAAGATAAAACTTACTTGAGGAAATATAAATGCGGAAAAGCGCCAATTTCAGCAGACAGATAAAACTCGGCCATCATCACTTTGACCGTAGTGACGGCCGAAGTAATACTACAAAATCAAGCAAACTTTAGCAGCGGCGCCTTGCCACTCCAATCTATCGCGTCAAGCAGGATGATAAGCACTTATTCCATAAAAACAATATCTATAATCGAAACCCTCAGCAATAGCTCATGCCTCCCGGTTTACTAGCACATTTGTCCCGGTTTCGGCTACGCACACTGCGAATGGTCAATCGGCAGAGGAAATCACCCTCAGACATGAAGAATGCCGGGTAAGCGCTGACACGCGCTTGATCAATGAATCGAGAGGATTCTCAATCACTTCAATGCTCCGACCAGCCGATCACGCCAGTATATGCCGTGACTAAAATCACCAGGCCAAACACGATCCGGTACCAGGCGAAAATCGTGAAGTCGTGATTGCTGACAAACTTTAGCAGTCCGCGCACGGCGAGCAAGGCGCTGAAAAATGCGGCGACAAAACCCGCCGCGATCAAACCCAGATCGTTTGCGTCCAGCAATTCACGATTTTTGAACAAATCATAGAATGTGGCGGCGAACATGGTCGGAATCGCGAGGAAAAAAGAAAACTCCGCCGCCGCTTTGCGCGACAAGCCAAAAAGCAGGCCGCCGATGATCGTGGCGCCCGAGCGCGAGGTGCCGGGAATCAACGCCAGACATTGCGCGCAGCCGACTTTCAAGGCGCGCTTCCAATCCATGTCGTCGACTTGCTCAACCTCGATCACATGCTTCCTGCGTTCCGCCCATAAAATCAGCACCCCGCCGACAATCAACGCAGTTGCTACCGGGATCGGGTGAAACAGGTAGAATTTGATCGTTTTGATGAACAGCAGCCCCAGGATCGCAGCCGGTAAAAACGCGATCATGATATTGATGACAAACCGGTTAGCCGATGGGCTAGTGCCAATGCCGCGTACCACCTCAACGATCTTGCTGCGATATTCCCAGCAAACCGCCAGGATCGCGCCAAGCTGGATCGAAATGGTAAAAACCTTGGCGCGTTCGCCGGTAAAATCGAGCAAATCGCCGAACAATATCAAGTGTCCGGTCGACGAAATCGGCAAGAACTCGGTAAGCCCTTCCACCACACCCAAGATCAGCGCTTTAAACAATAACAATGGATCCATCAGCGTAATTTCGCCTTTAAAAAATCAAAAAATTTTCTTGATTACAGCTTGTTATAAATCTCCGCACCCTTTTCCTTGAACTCCGCTGATTTCTGCGCCATGCCGACCGCCAGCGCTTCATCGTCGGCAACGCCTTGGTTGGCGGCATAGTCGCGCACATCCTGGGTAATTTTCATCGAACAGAAATGCGGGCCGCACATCGAGCAGAAGTGTGCGACTTTGGCGCCTTCCTGCGGCAATGTCTCGTCGTGGAATTGCTGCGCTTTATCGGGATCAAGGCTCAGGTTGAATTGATCTTCCCAGCGGAATTCAAAGCGCGCTTTGGATAGAGCGTTATCGCGGATTTGCGCGCCGGGATGGCCTTTCGCCAGATCGGCGGCATGCGCGGCGATCTTGTAGGTGATGATGCCGTCTTTGACATCGTCCTTATCGGGCAAGCCTAAGTGTTCCTTCGGCGTGACATAACACAGCATTGCCGTGCCGTACCAGCCGATCATCGCTGCGCCGATCGCGGAAGTGATGTGATCGTACCCCGGCGCGATGTCAGTGGTCAGCGGCCCCAGGGTGTAAAATGGCGCTTCGTCGCAATGTTTCAACTGCAATTCCATGTTTTCCCTGATCAGATGCATCGGCACATGGCCAGGGCCTTCGATCATGGTCTGTATATCGTGTTTCCAGGCAATTTTCGTTAATTCACCGAGGGTTTTCAGTTCGGCGAATTGCGCTTCGTCGTTGGCGTCATAGATTGAACCGGGGCGCAAGCCATCGCCGAGCGAAAAGCTGACGTCGTACGCCTTCATGATCTCGCAGATTTCTTCAAAATGCGTGTACAGAAAACTTTCCTGGTGATGCGCCAGACACCATTTCGCCATGATCGAACCGCCGCGCGACACGATGCCGGTCATGCGTTTCGCCGTCATCGGCACATATGCGAGACGTACACCGGCATGGATGGTAAAGTAATCGACGCCTTGTTCGGCTTGTTCGATCAAGGTGTCGCGGAAAATTTCCCAGGTCAGCTCCTCGGCGCGCCCATCGACTTTTTCCAATGCCTGATAAATCGGCACCGTGCCGATCGGCACCGGGCTGTTGCGGATGATCCATTCGCGGGTTTCGTGGATGTTTTTGCCGGTCGACAAATCCATTACGGTGTCGCCGCCCCAGCGGATCGCCCAGGTCATTTTTTCCACTTCTTCCTGGATGCTCGAACCCAACGCCGAATTACCGATATTGGCGTTGATTTTGACCAGGAAATTGCGCCCGATAATCATCGGTTCCGATTCGGGATGATTGATATTCGCCGGAATGATCGCGCGCCCCCGCGCCACTTCGTCACGCACGAATTCCGGCGTGATCATTTTCGGCAGCGACGCACCGAAATCCTGGCCCGGATGCTGCCGCGTCAATAACTCGTGGTGTTGCGCGTTGAACGCCTCGACGCGCTGGTTTTCGCGGATGGCAATGTATTCCATTTCCGGTGTGATCATGCCGCGGCGGGCATAATGCATCTGCGTCACGTTCATGCCGGTCTTGGCGCGGCGCGGCTGGCGCTGTAAATTGAAACGCATGTCGGCCAGTTTCGGATCGTGCAAACGCGCTTGACCGTAACTCGAACTGAGACCGGGCATGATTTCGGTATCATTGCGTTCGGCAATCCAACGCTCGCGTAGCGCCGGTAAACCCGAGCGGATATCGATTTTAACGGCAGGATCGGTATACGGTCCGGACGTATCGTACACCCAGATCGGCGGGTTCTTTTCTCCGCCTGCCGAAGTATGGGTATCGGTCTGAGAGATTTCGCGCATCGGTACTTGAATATCGGGCCGCGATCCTTGCACGTAAATTTTCCGGGAATTGGGCAGCGGCTTGATGGCGGCTTCGTCGACTTGCGCGGTCGCGCTGGAAAAACTTTTTTGGTTTAAAACTGTAATGCTCATAAAATGGAAGCTCCTTAAGAAATTGCCATAAAGAGCGGGAAGATAAATCCCAGCTTCCCTACGGCGGCATTATCCGCGTCAGGTAAAAAGGGACTCTCTCACCAGATTATCAGAGAATTCTGAAAACGGACCCCTAGCTGATGCTGTGAAGCTAATGGAAATATGAAATAATTGCAAGCCTTACCTTAATTGAAGAATACGGAACAGAAATGGATATTGAACAAACCCGGTTTAATATGGTTGCGCAGCAAATTCGTCCTTGGTATGTGCTGGACGATAATGTGCTGGATTTGTTGTACAAGCTAAAACGCGAGGAATTCGTGCCGGCGGAGAGTCGCACGGCGGCTTTCGTCGACATGGAAATCCCGCTCGGTCACGGTCAAGTCATGCTGACGCCGAAAATGGAAGCGCGTATCGTGCAAGAACTGCATATCCGCAAAACCGACAAAATTCTTGAAGTCGGCAGCGGCAGCGGTTATATGACGGCACTACTGGCGGAACGCGGCGAACATGTCTACAGCGTTGAAATCATCCCGGAACTGAAAGCCATGGCGGAAGCCAATCTGAAAGCGCACGGCATTACCAACGTCACGCTCGAACAAGGCGATGCGGCACGCGGCTGGCCGCAGCATGCACCCTACGATGTCATCGTTTTAACCGCTTCAACCCCGGTGTTACCCGAAGCTTTTCAGAACAGTTTAAATCCCGGTGGCCGGTTATTTGCGATCACCGGCGAAGATCCGGTGATGGAGGCTACGCTCATCACCTGCGTCGCACCCGGCCAATTCACTTCGACCACGCTGTTTGAAACCAGCACCGCGCCGCTGATCAATGCACTGCAACCGACAAGGTTTACCTTTTGAGTATCCATGCAACCGCGTGGCGATACATCTGCAGCGATCACTGGATTGCTGAGGCTTTAGCAGCACCGGATTGCTACCGGAAAAATCCATGAAACTGGCGCAATGGGTTTTCACTGCCGTCATCGGCATCCTGCCGTATTCCGTGCTGCAAGCCGCCGACTTGATGAGCATTTATCAGGAAGCGCTGGCGCAGGATTCGCAATACCGTTCGGCACGGGCGGCGTATCAAGCCGCGCAGGAAAAATTGGTGCAAGGGCGCGCCGGTTTTCTGCCGAATGTCACGTTATCCGCCAACCGTACCGAGCAACAGGTCAACGCTGACAATATTTTTTCTCCGGCGACCGGCACCTCGATCAATCCATCACCGGTGACGATTCACGCCGGCGGTGTCACGATATCCGCGACGCAGCCGATTTTCCGCATGGAAAATTTCGTCATCTACCAGCAATCCAAAACCGAAGTCAATAAAGCGGATGCCCAATTTATCGTGGCCGGGCAGGATTTGATCCTCCGTGTCTCGCAAGCCTATTTTGACGTGCTGGACGCGCAAGTCGATGTCGAAGTTGCCGAAGCGCAGAAAAAGGCGATTCTGAAACAACTGGAACAAGCCAAACGGAATTTCGAAGTCGGGGTTGCCACCATTGTCGATACCAACGAAGCACAGGCGCGTTATGATCTGACGACGTCGCAGGAAATCGCCGCGCGCAACGCCTTGGAAATCCGCAAGCGCACGTTGCAAGGCATTATCGATCGTTTTCCTGAAAATCTCTTGGGCGCCAGGGAAATCGCCGCGGATCTGGCCAAATTAAACTACAGCACTATGGACGAATGGGTGCGCGCTGCCGAGGATAAGAATTTCACGCTGCAAATGCAGCAATCCGCCTATGAATTCGCCAGCCAGGAAGTCAAAAGAATCTGGTCGCAACATTATCCGACCGTCGATCTGGTTGCGCAGTACAGCGAACAAACCGGCGTCGGCGGCGCGATCACCGGCCGCGGCATCGATCTCACCTCGAAATCCATCGGCGTGCAACTGAATGTCCCGTTATTTCAGGGCTTTTCCGTGCAATCGCGCGTGCGCGAAGCGCTCTCCAATCAAAATAAAGCGCTTCACGACCTGGAAACCACCCGCCGCAACATCACCCTGCAAGCGCGGCAGCAATTTCTGAACGTCACCAACGGCATCGCCCAGGTCCAAGCGTTGAAACAAGCGTTGATCTCCAGTCAAAGCCAGTTGGATTCGACCGTTCTGGGTCAACAAGTCGGCGTGCGCACCGAAGTCGACGTGCTTAACGCGCAGCAGCAACTGTATGCCGCCAAACGCGACCTGGCCAAAGCCTACCACAGCTATTTGATGTCCAGACTGCGCCTCAGCGCCGAAGCCGGTGAATTGGACGAAGAAACGCTGGTGCAAATCAATGCGATGCTGGTCAAGTAACTGACAATCTGCCAATAGTTAATTCCACAAGTGATAGAATAACCGGCGAAGCCAGCTAGACAGTCGCCGCCTGGCGTTCTTTTCGAACGCAGGGGGAGGAAAGTCCGGACTCCACAGAGCAGGATGGCGGCTAACGGCCGCCCGCCGTGAGGCGAGGAATAGGGCCACAGAGACGAGCGTATTCAGTTACGGTGAAACGCGGTAACCTCCATCCGGAGCAAGACCAAATAGGCAGGCGATGATGTGGCTCGCGGAGCCTGCGGGTGGGTTGCTTGAACGCACGGGCAACCGTGCGTCTAGAGGAATGACTGTCCACGACAGAATCCGGCTTACCGGCTGACTTCACTGTTTTTTGATTTTCTGGAGAAATGCTGAATAATTCGATGAACGAAATGAAGCGCAAGGCGAATGGAGTGCAAGAAGCGAAACCTGTCAGCATGACAGGCGCGTTTTTGAGCAGCGCCCAACCTGGCAAATCGCTTACGCAGTCAATTCATCAGCGTTTCCCTAGCAGGCCGTTGAAAAACGTTTTCGAGGCAGCCGATACAAGGCAAAAACAGGCGAAAACGCGCAGTTTATGCGGTATAAATGAGCATTTTGAGCTTGTTTTTAACACCGTAGCGGCAACGCAGATAGTTTTTCAACGGCCTGCTAGGATAATCTGCGCCGGACACATATAACCACAGCAATGATCCGTAAATTACTCGACAAAGTATTCGGCCGGAATTCACCTTCTTCCGTAGCGGCTACACCGGCCACCAAGCTGACGGTGATACCTGGCAAACGGCACGGCGTCCGGCGGAGCCAAATCAGTCCGTGCGCCTTGAAAATTACCCAGCAACTGCAAAATGCCGGATACGCGGCGTACATCGTCGGTGGCGCGGTACGCGATCTTTTATTGGGGCTGGCTCCGAAAGATTACGATGTCGCCACCAACGCCACTCCCGAGGAAGTGCACAAACTATTCCGCCGCTCGCGCATCATCGGACGGCGCTTTCGCCTGGTGCATGTCATGTGCGGCGCGGAAACCGTGGAAGTGTCGACTTTCCGCGGGCCTTCCTCGGACAATGACGACGATTCGATTGCCGTTCCGCTAACCGACCAGCACGGCCGGTTATTGCGCGACAACGTGTTCGGTACTCAGGAAGAAGATGCGCTGCGCCGCGACTTCACCATCAACGCGCTGTACTTCGATCCGGTTAAGGAAGAAATCCTCGATTATCTCAACGGTTTTAAAGATATCAACGCCAAAGAAATGCGCATCATCGGCGAACCGGAACAACGTTACCGCGAAGATCCGGTGCGTTTGTTGCGCGCGGTGCGCTTATCGGCAAAACTCGGGTTGCAAATCGAAAAAGCCACCGCGAAACCGATCGGCGATCTCGCGCCGCTGTTGCAAAACGTGCCGCCATCGCGTCTATTCGACGAAATGCTGAAGCTGCTGCTGTCCGGCCACGCGTTACCGTGCCTTGTGGAATTGCGTGCCCGCGGACTGCATCACGGTTTGCTGCCGATGCTCGATATCATTCTGGAACAACCCTTAGGCGAACGTTTCATTACCATCGCGCTGAAAAATACCGATGAGCGCATCCGGCAAGACAAACCAGTCTCGCCCGGCTTCCTGTTTGCTACGTTACTATGGCACGAGGTGCTATCTAGCTGGAATGCACGCCAAGCTGCCGGTGAAAAACCGATGCCGGCTTTATTCAGCGCGATGGATCAAATCCTGTCGCAACAACACAAAAATCTGGCGATACCGCGACGCTTCGATGCCGTGATGCAAGAAATCTGGTCGATGCAGCCGCGTTTTGAAGCGCGGGTTGGCCGCAAGCCTTTCCGGTTGCTCGCGCATCCCCGTTTCCGCGCCGCCTACGATTTCCTGCAGTTACGCTGCGAAAGCGGTGAACTGGATATGGAAATTGGCCAATGGTGGAAAAAATTTATCATGGCAGACCCGGATGCACGTGAAAAAATGCTGATCACACCAGCCACCGGCAAGAAAAAACGAAGAAGACGCAGCCGCAAAACGGCGGCATCCGCCAAGCCTGCCGCTTCAACAGCTGAAACCACGAATCAGGAAACCGACTGAACTGTTTTTAATGAATACAAAAACCGCTCAAGCGTTTATCGCGTTAGGCAGCAATCTGGATAATCCGATTGAACAAGTGCAACGCGCTTTCGGCGAACTGGCGCAACTTCCGGAAACCCGATTGCAGAGACGCTCGTCACTCTATCGAAGCGCACCAGTTGGACGGCTCGATCAACCTGACTTTATCAACGCCGTCGCCTTGGTTGAAACCGCGCTTCCGCCGCAGCAACTGCTGCAAACCTTGCTGGCCATCGAACAGCGGCACGGGCGCGTGCGGGAATCGCTCAATGCGCCGCGAACGCTGGATCTCGACGTATTACTGTACGATAGCTTGCAATGCCGGGATGCCGACCTGACCATCCCGCACCCGCGCATGACGCAACGCGCCTTTGTGTTGATCCCGCTGTTTGAAATTGCGCCGGATTGTCATATCCCGGGATATGGTCACATTGCTCCACTGCTTGCAGCGTGTAATGGACAAAAACTGCAAAAAATTAAACCTTGATATAATCTGTGTCATTAATCAACATTAATCTCTTGATCGGTAATGGCAAAATCAACTAATACAGCATCACCGAAGATTCCCGAACGAGAATCACCGCAACATGCCATAGACCGCATCGTTTCATTAGTCCTAGATGAAGTTTTTAAATCTGAGGATATACCCTCCGAAATCCGTCATCGAGCGCGCGATATCGCCGGTAAATTCAGCTTTAGTGATGCTACGTATCTGGGCCCGGAAGCACGTCGTGCAGCGGGGCAAGAATATGATAGCTGGATTGATGAAATCTTTCGTGCGACTCAATCGGGTGATTCGCGCGAAGATCTATTGAGACAATTCATCGGAAAACTCAGATTCTTTATCCAACAAGGGAAAACCGATATCCTATTTGCTTTATGCATTGAAGAAATTGCTTCAGAACAGCAATTTATTCGTTATCAATTAGCAGATTATCTTGGCCCCGCAATTCACGAACAACATTGGCGCAATTTTGCTGTAAAACTGGAAAGCGGCATTGAACAACCCTTCTTTCGTGCACTATTGGATGCGCAATCAGACCAAACCGATATCAGTATCTGGCACGGTCATTCGCTTGCTACTGTGTATCCCTATACTGATGAGTTTGACGATTTGATTCGCGTTGCGACGGGTAACAAATCGTCAAGTGACGCCCTTCATAGCGCCTTTTGGTTGTCAGCCATCACACTTCCATCGGAAGAAGCCGATCAACCGCACCGCTTGATATTTATCGCATATCCTAACTATGGAACTGCCGCTAGTCCGAAAATCGGCCGTGCCGCTACGCACGAATGGCGGATGCTGCAGTTGCTCCGCATTGCATACAGCCAACTCGATCATGAAATACGTCACTTGGATCGTCGCATCGCCGCCCAACGGGGCGATATGATACGGGATTTGGGTCCCGGTTTTCTGGCGCACGAACTTCATACCCACCTTGCCAATTTGAACGATCTGCTCAGCATGATGGTTATCGACATCAAACCCATGATCGAGCATCATCCAAATGATGCATCTTTCCATACCATCGGTAAAAACTTGTTGCATGCGGTACAAGAAACAACTCGAGTATTTCAAGTGGTACACGGTTATAACAATCTTATGAGAGTCCGGCGGATTGAACGCTTTGTATTAGGGGATGTAATCGAGGAAGCCATTGCATTGATTCACATTCGCGCTCAAGACTATGCCAAGGCCAGCGTCAAAAGAGAGCGTAAACGCGCGCAAGCGATATCCATCGAAACCGATCATGGCTTACTGCTAGTGGTGCTGGTCAATATCCTGGTCAACGCCACGCAAGCTATCCAGGAAGCGCGACCACCTCACGGTATTCTTCCCGCCCCTGTCGATGGAGATCGTATCGTAATCCTGGTTGAATCGGAACCGGAAGATGCGCAAGTTGTGCTGGTTATCGCCAACACTGGACCGGAAATTCCACGAGAATTCCAAGAGCGCGTCTTTAAACGGGGTTACACCACTCGCCGCCAAGGGCATGGACAGGGATTGTATTTATGCCGGCAAATTTTGCAGTCGCTGGGCGGTGGTATTACGTATTTCGATCCGCTGGAACGCAATCTGTTTCCCGGCGCCGCATTCCGTCTCGAATTTAATCGCGAATGGAAAACACGGGAAATATCTTAATACTTTAATTATGAACATCACACGAGAACCGGAATTAGAAGATAGCGATCAGCCGAATGTACCCTCTATTGTTGATGATTTGACTCATCAACTGAATGTAGCGGGAATAGCCATGAATGACGCTTTAGTGAAAGCGACCCAGGCACCCGCCTCCGGGAAAGTAAATTACCGGATATTGATCGTGGACGACAACGAGGAATTTCTCAATTCCGTAGTACACACCGCAAGTGTGATTAATAAAGAGCAAGGAATTCACATCCAGGTTGACCCATTGATACCAGAAAATGAACTCCATGTTCGAGAGTATTTGCTGCAAGAATTAAAAAAGGGACAGTCGTTCGATTGCGTGTTGCTCGACTTCTCGTTTGGTCACCAGCAATTCAACGGTTTGGATATTCTGCGGACATTACGCACCGATAGCGAAAATTCACCTCAAAATGAATCCAAAAAAGTAGATGAACCCGATACCGGACAAATCCGCTTACTTTACCTGCCGGTCGCGATTGTCACCCGCGGCGGATCAATACTGCAAAACGATCCCTATTTTGAGGAAAAAGTTTTGGGTGCTGGTGCGGACAAAGTTTATTCTGAAAAAGGTCTGAGTCATAGCGAATCCATCGAGTCTGAGGTAGCACCGTCCACCCGATCGTTATTGGGTTCATTGGTGCGAGGTGGAATCAAGGAGATGCGCTTTCGCGCCTGGGCGCGATTGTGGCAGGATTTGCGCGATCAAATGGAATGGAAAATCAAGGATCTGTTGGATAGCAACAAATGGATCAACAGGAAGAACATTGACGATGCACTTGAACAAATTTACCGCTTCCTCTCCGATCGAATCAAAAAATCCGGCTATGCAACCCATTTAAGCATGCATATACTGGATTCTCGTAGAAAAGAAAAAGCCCTCTTAAAACCTCTCAATAAAGAAATCACTAAAACCTTATTATGGGAACTGCATGAAATCGGTTCTGCAATTAACGGCAAAAAAACGCAAGCCATTCCGTGGGATGCCATCCCGTTACTCAAAGCTTGTTTAATCGAAGATAACCCGGCAATTCATACTCATGAAAATTTAAAAGAACATAATTTATTAAATCCAAATTATAAAAATAACCCCGAACTCAATCATTATTTAAATGAATTCTTGGGCAGCCACGCAATCGCATCACGCATTGATACCAAAATCAGCCCGGTCGGCACGCTTTTCATGATTCGTAGCAAAGACGCCCCCCCCTTTTTTAACGAAGATAAAGTGCATTTACGCATTATCGTCGAGCGTCTCGGTTTATTTTACCGGGAACTGCGTTTGCGCCAGCGAAATCATCGCAGACAAATGGCATTAGCCAAATTAGGCGCCGAACTGCTTGAAGTGGATAACGAAGATATGATCGTGGCCAAGGCGGTTAAACTGCTCCACATGCACCTGCATCATTCGCGCAGCGTTTTTACCGAGAATCCGGCCAACAATCCGGCGCTCATCGGCCGCGTCAGCATACGCTTGATCGAACCCGGCACCGGACGATTAGTCCGTCCCCATCAACCTTTGAAGATTCCGGGCAAATCACATGTTCCGCGTTGGGCGCTTGGTTTTGATACCCAGCTGGAACCAAGAAAAATTTCACTTTACCAGCCCGATCTAGATACTCGCTATGATGAATTGATTACCAAGAAAAAACTGCCCTCATTTTTTGCTGAACCCACACGAGAACAAATCGACCCAAACCGAATCGATCTCACCAAAGCCAAAATGCTGGTTCCGATCAAAGCCGGACATATTGTGGTCGGCACAGTAAATGTCGAACATCAAAAGGAATTATTCTATGGCAAGGAGGAAAAAGCATCCGCCGATTTTGCGTTACTACAAAGCGTTGCATCCGCGATCGGTCATGCGCTCCGTTCCCTGCGCGCCAGACGCATGTTGCGCAAGTTATTGCAACTCCATACCTCGGTCGGAAAGGAAAGCCAGGAAATGGTCATCGCCAAATTAATGGACATTTTGTATGACTATACCGGTTGTGCGGTGGGCATTTGGATGGAACCTCGAATCGGGGGTTGGCATATTGGTAACGTCTGGGAGTGCACGCAAGGGTACGCGAAATCCGATCCTGTTCCGACCGAATTCCGCACCAATCACTTACAACCGACTATCCGTTTGGAACAATGGCGAGATCATATTTTGGAACACTTTGACGACATGTTGATCGGTCGCTTAGTCAAAGATAAAAAATTATCACCAGATGGCAATGAACTGGTTTTTTACGAAGATCGCAATATATTTAACGATGAAGAAATAATTGGAATCAAAGCGTTATCTAAATCTTTGCTTGCTCTGCGCGATCCCGATACCAATGAAGTACTGGGTGTTTTCGTTCTGTCTTTCAACCAAAATCCTGGATTAGATATAGTTAAAGAACTTAAAGTTAATAAAAAAGCTGAAAATACAAAGTCAGAAGATACTAGTTCTACGCCCATTAATTTCCGGGAAAAACCATTGCTGGAAGAAGTCGCGCGCTTTGCCGCAAGCTATCTATCGATACGACGCAAGAATCGGGAATATATGATGAATCAGCCCGTGATGGAACAGCAAGCCGCTTTGGGGTTTGCATACCAGCAGTTACGCCATTCGATCAAACTGCAACTGGGTGGATTAAACGGGATATTTGCTCGTATTGAAAAGAAATTAAAAAATAATTCTCTCAGCCACGAAGAAATCAAAAAGCACGCAATTTCACTCAAGCTACTACAAGCCAGCATTTCCAAAAATATCGACACCAGCAAGGCATTAATGAAGATTCCTGTTCCTGTCAATCTAGATTTACAACCCGTCTGGGAAGAAATTTGTACTCAATTTTCTGCGGCCGCTACTAAGGCAAAAACCCATATTCTACCGCTATCGCAAGCTGTCCA
The DNA here is from genome assembly GCA_002083395.1 of Proteobacteria bacterium SG_bin4. Classification (GTDB taxonomy): domain Bacteria; phylum Pseudomonadota; class Gammaproteobacteria; order Burkholderiales; family Nitrosomonadaceae; genus Nitrosomonas. The sequence goes on from LWDH01000034.1 coordinate 25,202, forward strand.
GGTACTTGCCGACAAAGAAATTGTAAAAATGACTTTTACCCATCTTGTTGATAATGCGCTTGACGAGTTATCAAACGGCAATGCGCTAGAACGCATCATAGAATGTGCGCTTTTACCCAGCACAAATCCACGATTTATCCAGGTTGCAATCCGCGATAGCGGACAGGGTATTTCTGAAGATATTGCACGGCGCCTATTCAAAGAAATTGGCGTTTCCTCCAAGCCGAGCGGCAGCGGTTTCGGCATGTATTTTTCCGCCTTGATGCTGGAGCGCTCTAAAGCGCATATTGAGTACGATCCCAGCTGGAAAAAAGGCACACAATTTATATTGACATTTCCATCTCCAGCATTAATACAGGATAAAGCATGAATTCTAATCTTGGAAAACCTATTTTTTTCCAGATACTTATAATAGAAGATGATCCGCTCTGGTTTGAAGCCATGAAAGAATTATTAGAAGATTTGGGCAATGAGAATGGAATTACACTAGAGATTGAAGTAGCAACCAATTGCGAAGAAGCTTATCAACAAACAGGTAAGAAACCGTTTCATTCTATTGCAATAGATCTCCGATTACCAGAAAAACCGGGAGGGGTTTTAACAACTAACCCTAATGGATCCAATTTGGCTGCTTACCTGGCTCGATCCATGCCACTTACGCACTCACATATTTTCACTGCGTATGCTCAAGAACACGCACTTGAGCTATACCGCAAAAATTTAGCAAAAAGTAATAGTGCGCCACCAATTTGGGAGAAAACCAATAGCATAAATGACCCTGGCGGGGAAGATCGTTACACGCAAGAAGAATGGGCGCAACGCATTCTTACGCTCATTTTACCCCGCGCCCAAGCACTTCAAATTCCTTTAGTCAGTCAACGCAATTATCTCAATGAGCATCTGTCTATGAGATCCCATTTGGGAGAAGGGCTTGAATTTTCCATTACTGCCGGGCGGAAATATTTACCGCCTGGCATTGCACGGAGCTGTGCTTTAATCCACCGCTGGTTTGAAGATAAACACTCCCCCCGTTACGAATTACACGCCTATAACGAAGCATTATTACTGGCCGAAATTGTTCAAAACTGGTTATGGGTTCAAGCCTGTGCTCTATTGACCGCGATGTCACAACCACAACATATCTACTGGCCGTTAGAAAACACACGCGCTGGTATGGAAAAATCCTTGCAAGCAATGCTGAATAAAATTGCTGAAAATGATGCTGGTCTTGCTGTTTCCTGGTTGTCCCATTTACATCTTCGCAACCCTGCACACATGAATATTATCGATGCATTACGCAGTGTTCGCTTGTTACGAAACGACCAACACCACAACAGTGGAAATGACCATCTTCCTTGGGAACAATTAGTTTCCCCGTTACGTGTCATCCTGGATGCTGCATCGTATCTCGCTTCATACCCAATCGTGTTTCGTCCCAAACCGGCCCCTGACAACCGCTGGCGTTTTTCCATCTTGCGTGGCGAAACAAGCCCTTTCCCAGAAGACGAATGGTTAATCGCATTCGGTCAACTAGTTAAAAAAGAGTCTTTTTCTCCCAACCTGGATAACCCATACCTTTACCAGCTATGGCCATGCGCCGATGGCAGTTACGAATTGCTTAATCTATGGCCTTTTACAGAACAAAAATCCGTCGACGGAACTTCCGTTTGGTCGCTTCTATGCGGTTTGGATCAACGCAATCCTGAACAAATTTGGGAACGTGATGTTGTCGACAATCGTATCAATATTTCCAAAAATCTTTCCCCCAATCGTGCGCGAGAACTGAAGCAATTGCGAGCAGCGAATGCAACAACGAAACCAAAAGATTGAGATGATCAAACCCGGGGACGATACACATCCCAATTGCACAGTTCACTTGATTCCCGATGTGCCGGTGAAGATTTTTACCGGTGAAGATATCCCACGCTGTGAACCCTTGGCAGATCAATTGGCTATACAATTGCAAGCGTTTATTGACAAAGCATCCGATACAAAAAACCATCAAGCTCACTTGATCGCACCCCGCATCGGTGTATTTGGCGGATTAGGACAAGGCAAGACAACGCTAATACATTGGGCGCTCAATAAAGCTGAGACAAATATTCACAAGAAATTTCCATGGTCCGGAAATAACATATTTTCGGCATCCAAGCATGTCGAATGGTTTGACACAGCGCACTATAATAGCAACGATCTGGAACACGAATTTGACCGGCTGTTGGGAGGACTGAGACCAAGCAAACTAGCTTCGATATCCATATGCATTTGTCTTATTATATTCATCACTTCAATAATCTATCCCTTTATTGATTTCGACTTCGGTCAATTCAACTCAAAATCATTTTTTTGGGTTGTTGGCCTTAGTGGTATTTCCGCAATTCTAGCTGCATTACTTAAACCATGGAGCTATTGGTTCCGCTCCGGGTTACGCAGCATGACAATTGGGCGCAGTGTTTGGTTGAAACAAGGCTGGCGGTTATTTTTCAACAATACCAAGGTCTTGATCATCGACAATCTCGATCGCGCCAGTTTGGCTCAGCAACGTGCAGTACTCAGAGCACTTTATAAACATCGCGATGAACTCGGGTATGCAGTAATAATCGGCTTTGACGAAACTCGGTTACTGGATTCCGATCCCGATCCCGAATCACCGAGAGAATTGCTACGCAAAGCTGTTCATATCGAAGCGAGAATGCCTGTCAGGGTACTAACCGATACACTCAGGTTGGCTTGGATGGCATTGGCAGAAGCCGGAAAATTAAATCCCCAATTACAAAAGCTACTACTTGACAATAAAACCGTCGGCGCCTTGGCGCGCACTTTGGAATTGTTATCTTCAATCCAACCGGTGAGTCCTCGTGCAGCCAAGCATGTCGTCAATAACGTGCTTTTCTCTATTTCAACCGTCAAAGAAGAAGGTTTCAGCAACATTGATGATTGGCGAGCGGCTTTACGATTGCAGGCATTATTCACCGCTTTGCCCGAGCTTCGTAATTATGGCAACGCACTGCGCTTAGCTTTACAAAACAATAAGCTGTTTGGTTTGGATGAACTGATGCTTACGATCACAGCAAAAAATAAGGATATCGATTGGGAAAAAAAACAATCACTGGCCAACAAAATATTCAATGCAACCCGCACATACACTCCCGCTGATTACGATTGGTCGCCTTGGGTAGTCGCCTGGGTTACCCGGACATTGGATAAACCCGTCTCACAAACCGCCTCCCAAAACAATAGTGATCAAACAAATGTAAAAATACCGGATTTCGAAACGGTTAATTATCTGTTTGATAGTTTAAATCGTGTAATACTAAGACATCCCCGCACAGAGCTCGCTAATCTCAGCAGTATTTTTCCGGGACTTCCCAGGGGAATCGATCCCGAAAAACTAAACGTCATCGAGAAAAAACTTGCAAATACCTTTATCCCGTTAGTCGACATTCTGTTATTGCGAATCGAAACCAGCGCTGGTCGTACACACCTGCTTTCGGAATTGTGGGTAGCTGCAAATGAAGGTCTTCTTGATTGGGCATTAAAAAAACACATCAAATCATCTGATTTTTATACTGCTCTCGCAGAATGGAGTTTATTGGAAGAAAAACCCTATCCATTATCCAACCAAAAACAGTTTGATCAGTGGTGGCTTAACCTCACAAATACAAAACTGGAAATCTCAAATCAAGGGCGTTTACGTCTTCTCAGCCTTCTTCCTTCCTCATCGTTTCGATTGTCTGAAATTCTAGCTTACGCCGCGATATCGAACGAAACCAGCGAAAGCGATCTCGGTCCGGAATATTGGCTATCAAATTATGGATCCGATTTTTTTGTTAATAAGCCCCTGTATTTGATCGATAACCCTATTCAACAATTCTTGCAAAATCACTCGAATGCTATACAAACGATCCAAAGACTTTGGCCACCCATAAAAACGGAATCCTTGAATTTAGCGTTACTGACTCAACATTGCATTGCATGGAGAAGTTTAGGCTTAAGGAGTAATATTCAAGCAACACCACTAGAATATTTACTTTTAAAAGATGAAAAATTCGGTGATCTACTCATTTCCGAGTCTGATAAATTTTTGCCTGTTTTTGCAGAATTTTTTGGTTCACCTGATTCAGATAATCTTAGTTCCGCGGCTTGGATAAATCTACTGGAAACCTATCTTACAGTTAATAACACAGTTAATAGCGATTTATCTTTCAGAATTAGTCGTTTAAGAAAATTGAATACCCGATTCTCGCCATTATGGAAAAAAGTAAGCGAATCCCAAGATAAGCTTCGAGTGCAATGCATGATTGCTGCAACATTTTCATCGAGAAAAAACGTTAAAAGGCTTTATGCACAACTTAATCCAGTAACAGATCAGTTCCGGGAAATCCTAAAAACCCTTATTCAGTTTCGGGCTACTCTGCTCGCTAATTCAAGCTGGAAACCTGCATTAATCAATAAGATGCCCGGAATCCAAAATGAAGTCTTTTTCGCAAATTTTTTGACCGAGCTGTGGTTTCAACAAATCGAGGAGAATTAATGTTATCAAGTGACTATTTTGTAAAAATTAACTTGGCTGCTCTTAAAACCTCAGGTAATGAATACAAGTACAAGACAGTGGAAGAATTAATCCAGACCTACGATCATTCCATATACGATGTTATTGATAGCGGCCAAATCTTACTCGATGCCGCTAGGTTGATTGGGCTTTCAGAAAAGAAGCCTGGAAAACTCTGGAGGCTTACAGACCTGCAATCCGTTCAATTATTAGAATCAGGAACAGTTCAAGATGAACGCGTAAGATTATTATCGGAAAATACCAAAAAAAAGATCGATGAATTCAAAAATTCTATTTTTTTAGATTTTAATTCCTTCGCTACTGATTGGCTTTCAAAAAGTTTTTTATCTACCCAAGAATATGTAGAAGCATTTTATCGTTACATTCCCTATGTAAAACTGGGAGTGGACAATGAAATAACCATGCACAATCTCAAAGATTCGCTGTCCCAAGAACAACAAAGCATTAAACTCGAGCTTTCTCGTCAGCGCATAGTGCTTAATCGGATCTCAGAGGTATTTTTTAAAAATGCCCCTGAAGAACTACCTGAATCTGTGCGAGAATCTTTGATTGACTATGCCCTTTGTTTCGATAACGAAACAATTCCATTAAAAGTATAAATCTCCTTCTAAATGAATATTACACTGCCCTTACTGCAAAAAATGGCAGAAGGCCATGAGAAAATTGCGGTGCTGACTTGTTACGACGCGACTTTTGCTGCGGTGCTTGAGCATGCGGGTGTGGACGTGTTGCTGGTCGGCGATTCCCTCGGCAATGTGCTACAGGGCCACACCACGACTTTAGCGGTTACGCTCAGCGACATGATTTATCACACCCGCTGCGTGGCTCGAGGCGCCAGCAATGCCTTCATCGTCGCCGACATGCCGTTTGGCAGTTATCAAAAATCACCGGAACAAGCTTTTGAGAATGCGGCAACGCTCCTGGCCGCCGGTGCGCAGATGGTCAAAATAGAAGGCGGCCAGCTGATGGCCGAGACAGTCAGTTTCCTGACGCAACGCGGCATCCCGGTTTGCGCGCATATCGGCTTAACGCCGCAATCGGTTCATCAAATCGGCGGATACAAGCTTCAGGGTAATACCGACAGAGCCGCCAAGCAATTGCTGGAAGACGCCAAGGCCCTGGAAAAATCCGGGGCCGGCATGATAGTTCTGGAGCTCATCCCGGCAAAGCTGGCGAAGAAAATCTCGCAGTCCTTAACCATACCAACCATCGGTATCGGCGCCGGACCCGATTGCGCCGGCCAGGTTTTGGTTTTGCACGATATGCTGGGCTTGTCGCAAGGTAAAAAACCGCGCTTTGTCAAAGACTTTATGGTTAATACCAACAGTATCCAGGAAGCCATAACCCAGTACGTAAGCGCCGTCAAAACCGGGCAATTCCCCGGCAAAGAACACCAATTTTAACCGGCAGGCTGACTTGAAAATAATCACCGGAATTACAGAATTGCGCGATCATTTGCGCGATAAACCGCGATTTGCCTTTGTTCCTACCATGGGCAATCTTCACCAAGGTCATTTGTCTTTGATTGATCAAGCAAAACAGCGATGCGACGACGTCGTCGTAAGCATTTTTGTCAATCGCTTACAGTTTTTGCCGCACGAAGATTTCGACCGTTATCCGCGCACGCTCGAAGAAGATTGCAGGTTGCTGTCCGCAGCAAATGTCAAGACTGTTTTTGCACCGAATGAGAAAATTCTTTTTCCAACGAAGCAAGAATTCTTGTTAGCATTACCACCTGTAGCAGATATCTTGGAAGGAAAATTTCGGCCAGGATTTTTCCGTGGCGTTGCGACTATTGTATTGAAATTATTCAATATAATTCAACCTGACCTGGCTGTATTCGGCAAAAAGGATTATCAGCAGTTGCATATCGTGCGTGAAATGGTTCAACAATTAAACATTCCCATTGAAATTGTTGCTGGTGAAACCGTACGGGCCGAGGATGGGCTGGCTTTAAGTTCTCGCAATCAATATCTAAGCGCAACGCAGCGATTACAAGCCTGTCAGCTTTATCAAACACTGCTACAGATCAAACAAGAAGTCATTGCCGGTCATAAAGACTTTCATGCTTTAGAAACCAGCGCAATCAACCATCTTGTTCAGCATGGCTGGAACGTCGATTACATCAGTATTCACAATCGCGGTTCGCTGATGCCGGCTCACGAACAAGATCGGGATCTAGTCGTTTTAGGCGCCGCATGGCTCAATAGCACACGGCTGATCGATAACCTGGAAATTTAACGTTACTTTTTAACCCGGCCAGACATAAAAAGATCAAAAAATGACGCAATCACTGAATACTTTCTGGTTATCTTGCTTAGATCATTTCAGAAGAGAACTCAATGCGCAGCAGTTTAATACCTGGATTAAACCGTTGCAGATCGATTCCGCCCTGGAGAACGAAAATGAAGTCGTGTTGATCGCGCCAAACCGCTTTGTATCGCAGTGGGTCAAGGACAATTTCATTGCGCACATCGAAAAGATGGCGCAGTCTTACTTCGACAAAAAAATCCAGTTTCTGCTGAAACTCTCCGAACCTGCGGAAACCAAAATCAGCCAAACCGAAGCGCAACCCGGAGAATCACAGCAAGAATTCAAACCGGCGCCCAAAGCGATCCATCAGCCTCCACGGAAAGATCCTAACGGCCTGAATCCGCAATTCACATTTGATAACTTCGTGACCGGCAAAGCCAATCAACTGGCCCGGGCGGGCGCCATTCAAGTGGCCGAATCACCGGGTATCGCCTATAACCCGCTGTTTATTTACGGCGGGGTTGGTTTAGGAAAAACCCATCTGATTCAGGCTATTGGCAATTACGTATACGAAAACGACAAAAGCGCAAAAATCCGCTACGTGCACGCGGAAAAATACGTGTCGGACGTGGTAAGCGCTTATCAGCACAAAGCATTCGACAAATTCAAGTTGTACTACCACTCGCTGGACCTGTTACTGGTCGACGATGTGCAATTTTTTGGCGGCAAGAACCGTACCCAGGAAGAATTTTTTTACGCGTTCAACACCCTGATCGAAACCCACAAGCAAGTGATCATCACTTGCGATACTTACCCTAAAGAAATCACCGGGCTGGAAGAACGCCTGGTCTCACGTTTCGGTTGGGGTTTGACCGTTGCCGTCGAACCGCCGGAACTAGAAATGCGGGTCGCGATTTTATTAAAAAAAGCCGAGCTGGAAAAAATTCAGCTGGAAGAAAATGTTGCATTTTTTATCGCCAAGCACATCCGCTCCAACGTCCGCGAACTTGAAGGTGCGCTCAAGCGGGTCATGGCGTTTTCCCGTTTCATCAATCAGGAAATCACGCTGGATCTGGCAAAAGAGGCATTGAAAGATTTACTCGCGGTACAAAGCCGGCAGATTTCAATTGAAAATATTCAAAAAACCGTCGCCGATTATTACAAAATCAAAGTCTCTGAAATGTATTCGAAAAAACGTTCGCGCGTCGTTGCCAGACCGCGGCAGATGGCCATGGCGATCGCCAAGGAATTGACGTCGCTAAGCCTGCCGGACATCGGCGAAGCATTTGGCGGCAGGGACCATACGACGGTATTGCACGGTTATCGTAAAATTAACGAACTGCGCGTTTCCGATCCAATCGTCAATCGCGATTTTAATGCTTTAATCCTGATTTTAAGAGGTTGATAACCGCTGAATAGTTTGTGCATAACTGTGGAATAAAAAAAATGACCGATTTTATCCACAATTTGTTCACGCGATATACAGCGCTCATACAAGCAAGAAATTTATGCTATCTTTTTGAAACTTCGATGAAGTTATGAATTATCCCGCAGTTTGAAAACATTAATTAATCACTATTATTTTTTAAATAAATGCTTTTAATTAAAACCAACCGAGATACGTTGCTGAAACCGCTGCAAGCAGTTGCCGGTATTGTGGAACGTCGCCAGACACTACCCATCCTATCAAATGTGCTCATTCGTCAAAATGGAAATAAAACGTCCTTTTTGACCTCAGATCTCGAAATTCAAATCAAAACCGAGACCAGCGAAAACTTATCGAGCGAGCAGCCCTACGCGCTAACTGTTTCCGCTAAGAAACTTCAGGATATCTTGCGTTCGCTATCTTCCGGTGCGGAAGTCAGCTTAACGCGCAAAGACGATCATCTCTACGTCAAATCCGGAAAAAGCGCGTTCAACCTGCAAATTCTGCCCGCCGAGGATTTTCCGGAAGTCGCGGATGAGCCGGAATCCGAATCAGCGATCACGCTATCGCAAAAGGAGCTCAAAAATCTTTTTCATCACGTGCAGTTTGCCATTGCGCAACAAGATATCCGTTACTATTTGAACGGTTTATTATTACTGGCTGACGGCAAGCAACTCATCAGCGTCGGCACCGATGGCCACCGCCTGGCTTATATCGCAACACCCTTGGAAACCGCGCAGAAAAAACAGGAAGTGATTTTGCCGCGCAAGGCGGTTTTTGAATTATCCAAGCTGCTCGAAGACAGCGAAGATCCGGTCAAGATCGAATATTTACAAAATAAAATCCGCTTTTCGTTCGCGGATGTCGTGCTTACCTCGAAAGTCATCGACGGCAAATTTCCCGATTACAACCGGGTCATTCCAACCCGCAACAACAAAGTGTTCGATATCGACCGGCTGATGTTTTTGCAAGCTTTGCAGCGGGTTTCGATTTTGTCGAACCAAAGCGATAAATTTCGCGGCGTGCGCTTAATCGTCGATAAGGGTAGCCTGCGCATCATTTGCAAAAACAATGAGCAGGAAGAAGCCGAAGAAGAGCTGGAAATAGCCTACCAGGACGAGCTGGTGGATATCAGCTTGAACATCACTTACTTGCTGGATCTGTTGAACAATGTGTCCAGTGAAACCGTGCAATGCGCCTTTGAAAACGCCAACAGCAGCGTGCTGATGACGATTCCCGGCAATAAAGCGTTCAAATACATCGTCATGCCGATGCGGATTTAGTCTCAGGCAAGCTCGATAAAACCCGCCGCCGCGGTTGCAAAACCTTTTTTCAATATTTCATAGACAGATACATAAAACCCGATGACTGATCACAATTCCAATCCAAGCGACTATGATTCCGAAAGCATCAAAATCCTAAAAGGCCTGGATGCAGTACGTAAACGGCCCGGCATGTATATCGGCGATACCAGCGACGGCACCGGCTTGCATCACATGGTGTTCGAAGTGGTCGATAACGCCATCGACGAAGCGCTCGCCGGACATTGCGACGAAATCACCGTGACCATTCATCCTGACAATTCCATCAGCGTGCTCGACAACGGCCGCGGCATCCCGACCGGCATCAAGCAGGATGATGAATTGAAACGCTCCGCTGCGGAAATCGTCATGACGGAGCTGCATGCCGGCGGCAAGTTCGACGACAACTCGTACAAAGTCTCCGGCGGTTTGCACGGCGTCGGCGTATCGGTGGTGAATGCATTATCCGAATGGTTAAAACTAACCATCCGCCGCGACGGCAAAGTGCATCACATGGAATTCCGCATGGGAGAACGGGTCGAGCCGCTGAAAGTGATCGGCGAAAGCGAGCGCCACGGCACCGAAGTGCATTTTCTCGCCAGCAAGGAGATTTTCGGCAACGTCGAATTCCACTACGATATTTTCGCCAAGCGACTGCGCGAATTGTCGTTTCTGAACAATGGCGTGAAAATTCATTTGATCGACCAGCGTACCGGTAAGGACGAAAATTTCGCCTTTACCGGTGGCATCAAAAATTTCGTCGAATACATTAATCGCAGCAAAACCGTGCTGCATCCCGCGATTTTTTACACCAGCGGCGCGAAGGACAACATTACCGTCGAAGTCGCGATGCAATGGAACGACAGCTATACCGAACAAGTGCTGTGCTTCACCAACAACATTCCGCAAAAAGACGGCGGCACCCATCTAACCGGACTGCGTGCGGCGATGACGCGTACGCTGAACAGCTATATTGAAAAGAACGAACTGGCGAAAAAAGCCAAGGTGGAAACCTCCGGCGACGATATGCGCGAAGGCTTGTCGTGCGTGTTGTCGGTAAAACTGTTCGAACCCAAATTCTCATCGCAAACCAAGGAAAAGCTGGTGTCGTCGGAAGTGCGGCCGGTGGTGGAAGAAGTCGTTTCGCAAAAGTTTTCCGAATATCTCTTGGAAAATCCGGTCGATGCCAAAACCATTTGCAACAAAATCATCGACGCCGCCCGCGCCCGCGAAGCGGCGCGCAAGGCGCGCGAACTGACGCGCCGCAAAGGCGTGCTCGACAGCATGGGATTGCCGGGCAAACTGGCCGACTGCCAGGAGAAAAATCCGGCATTGTGCGAACTGTATCTGGTCGAGGGTGATTCCGCCGGTGGTTCTGCCAAGCAAGGGCGCGACCGTAAATTCCAGGCGATCATGCCGCTCAAGGGAAAAATTCTCAATGTTGAAAAAGCCCGCTTCGACAAACTGATTTCTTCGCAAGAGATCATTGCGCTGATTACCGCGCTGGGAACCGGCATCGGCAAGGACGAATACAACCCGGACAAGCTGCGTTACCACCGCATCATCATCATGACCGACGCCGACGTCGACGGCTCGCATATCCGCACATTGTTACTGACGTTCTTCTACCGGCAAATGCCGGAATTGATCGAGCGCGGTCACGTCTACATCGCGCAACCGCCGCTGTACAAAATCAAGCACGGCAAAAAGGAACGCTACGTCAAGGACGACCATGAATTGAAGCAATACATGTTGAGCCTTGCGCTCGACGGCGCGGAACTGCACACCAGTGAAGCCAAGCCGCCGCTGAGCGGCGACACGCTGGCGCAAATCGCGAATGAATACATCCTCGCCGAAGCGGTGATCGAGCGCATGAGCCAGGCGATCGACAGCACCGTCATGCATGAATTGCTGCGGCAGCCGGATGTTGACCTGAGCAACGGTCAAGCCGCCAGCGATAGCGCAGCCCGCTTGACCGCGCGCGTCAAGGATGTGGAAATCGCTGCGGAATACGATGAGGTGCACGAACGCTACCGCCTCAAAATCATGCGCCTGACGCACGGCAATATCGTCACCAGCTACCTCGACAACGATTTCCTCGACAGCGGCGACTACGCGCAAATCCAGAAAACCGCTCAAGTATTTGACGGCCTGATCGGCCAAGGCGCATACGTGCAACGCGGCGAACGTAAGCAATCGATCAGTGAATTCAAACAAGCGCTGGAATGGCTGCTGGACGAAGCCAAAAAAGGCGTCAACATCCAACGCTACAAAGGCCTCGGTGAAATGAACCCGAGCCAGCTCTGGGAAACCACCATGGACCCGCAAAACCGCCGCCTGCTGCGCGCGCAAATCGAAGACAGCATCCTCACCGACGAAATTTTCACCACGCTGATGGGCGACGTTGTGGAGCCTCGACGGGCGTTTATTGAGAAGAATGCGCTAAGGGCGACGAATATTGATATTTAGATGTATCGAATGCCAAAATAAATGAAATTTATGATAAGTTATTGAAATTTAGAAGATAGAATAAGTAAAAAATTTTGAAAAGGGCTCATTTGGAGCCCTTTTTTTTAACCACTTATTAAGACTACATCAGGAACAAAGCTAGCCAATGAATATAAGGACTATATTCTTGGCTTTATTTTTTACAAATATCTTTCAGATAAGGAATTACAGTTTGCCAAAAAGGAAGACTTTTCTACCGAAGATATTAAAGCGCTGTCAGAGGATGATGCAGAAACCGTTGAATATATTAAAAGCAACATCGGTTACTTTATTGCCCATGAAAACCTTTTTTCCACCTGGATTAAAAAGGGAAAAGACTTTGATGTTTCCAATGTACGCGATGCGCTCTCTGCCTTTAGCCGTTTAATTCACCCCGTACACAAAAAGCTGTTTGATGGTGTTTTTGACACCCTGCAAACAGGCCTCAGCAAGTTAGGAGAAAGCGCAGCGGTTCAAACAAAAGCCATTAGCCAGCTCATTCACTTGATTAAAGACATCCCCATGGATGGCAAGCAAGATTACGATGTGCTGGGTTTTATTTATGAATACCTGATTAGCATGTTTGCCGCAAACGCAGGCAAAAAGGCAGGTGAGTTTTACACTCCGCATGAAGTCTCATTGCTGATGTCGGAGTTAATTGCCCATCATGTCAAAGACAAAAAAGAGATACAGATTTATGACCCAACCAGCGGGTCAGGTTCGTTGCTCATCAATATTGGTCAATCCGTTGCCAAGCATATGGATGACCAAAACAACATCAAATACTACGCGCAAGAGCTTAAGCAAAACACCTATAACCTCACGCGGATGAACCTCGTCATGCGTGGCATTTTGCCTAGCAACATCATCACCCGTAATGGCGATACGCTAGAAGATGACTGGCCGTTTTTTGATGAAAGCGACCCCACCAACAGCTACAACCCGCTGTATTTAGATGCCGTGGTTTCAAACCCGCCCTATTCACAAAAATGGGAATCTGAACCTGAGGTCTCCCCTCAAAGTTGCAGCGCAGGAT
>LWDH01000035.1 GCA_002083395.1 Proteobacteria bacterium SG_bin4
GGATTTATTAAATTTCAAACTGAGACACTACCCTCTCGCTTATCTTGTTGACATATCTCGGTTGCTGCGTTCCGTGCGGATCGTGCGTCATCTCGCCCATCGAATTAATCAACGGATCTCTAGATTGCTACTTTTAAATCGATGAAAAAATTTCTGAACTACACAAAGAAAACTGCAATGTTTAGTATCGAATGAGTGTGTGTTGAGTTGAGATTTTATGGCTGTTTGGTGTGATTTGGGTTCGATGGAGTCCCGGTAGCGCCACAGCCTGACCAGTTCCTCAGTCTTGACAAGACATTATCCCAGAGGCAAAATGGCCGGCTTGTGTTTTGCATGTGGCGAATTAGCTCAGTGGTTAGAGCAGCGGAATCATAATCCGTTGGTCCGGGGTTCAAATCCCTGATTCGCCACCAGTTTTTTTACGCTTATCAAGAAATATAATTCTTCTTAGGGCGTTTATTCCCTTAATTCAGAAAAATTTGCAACACATTATCACTACAGAATTCTCTGTCACAATTGATACGAAAGCTGGCACTTATCCAAGGATTTAGCTGAGTAGTTCTTCTTATCTTTTTCGTACATAAGATACTTTGTTGCATTATTTTGTCGTTGCCATCCTAGTGGTGAAAATAAGTCTTTTACAACCAAATTCACAGTGTTATACTTACCGACTTTTGTTGTGCTTAGCATCTGACAGCCACAACGAGTATGTGAAGTTAAATATCAATCAATCTGCAATGTGAGGGTAGTGCCTATTTATGACAACGATTAAAGTTAAGGAAAATGAGCCATTCGAAGTAGCTATGCGTCGTTTTAAACGTTCTATAGAAAAAACAGGGATTTTGACAGAATTGCGAGCACGTGAGTTTTATGAAAAACCGACTGCGGAACGTAAAAGAAAACTGGCAGCGGCTGTGAAAAGAAACTATAAGCGCCTGCGTAGTCAATTGCTACCGCCTAAACTTTATTAAGTTAGATAAGCAAGAACAGAATAAAAACTGCCAAACAAAGCATACTCATAAGAGGTTGTGCTGTTCTGTTGTTATGCTAACCAATGATTCAGTAGTAACCTGCTTACATTAAAACAAGATATGAGTTTGAAGGAAAGAATTGCCGATGATTTGAAAGCGGCGATGCGAACAGGCAATACGAAGCAGCGGGATACGATTCGCTTACTGCAAGCAGCAATTAAGCAACGCGAAGTTGATGAACGCGTTATCTTGGATGATGCAGCAGTGATTACTGTAATCGAGAAAATGCTTAAGCAACGGAAAGATTCGATTGAACAGTATGAATCAGCAAAGCGCACGGATTTGGCAGAAATCGAGAAAGCCGAAGTTGCTTTTTTAAGTGCGTATATGCCTCAGCCATTCACTGATTCGGAAATTGATAATCTGGTGATTGCGGCAATTGCAGAAACGGGTGCTTCGGGGATGCAGGATATGGGTAAAGTCATGGCTATCCTGAAACCGAAACTCACCGGGCGGGCGGATATGGCGAAAGTATCAATGCTTATTAAATCCAAATTCGCATAATCATTTTTATACTTATTAAGTAAACGCAGTTCTCTTGATTTACTTATACTAGGTGCTGAGAGTTTTAATGGCTTCTAGTAAATGATTCCACAGTCTTTTATTCATGATTTGCTCAATCGGGTTGATATTGTTGATACGATTGATCGTCATGTTCCTCTGAAAAAAGCAGGCGCTAATTTTGTCGCATGCTGTCCATTTCATAACGAGAAAACCCCTTCTTTTACCGTCAGTCAAGCCAAGCAGTTTTATCATTGCTTCGGCTGTGGTGCGCATGGCAATGTAATCAGTTTCCTAATGGAATACAACGGATTGAGTTTTGTGGAGGCGGTGCAGAGCTTGGCAGGTTACGCCGGAATGGAAGTGCCTGTACTACCGGGAAATATCGCTTCTAAGAATCGTTCTTCAAATGATTTTTCTCAGAATCCTGAGTTTAATCAATATCATGGAAATGACGAGGTATCGGCAGAAGAGTTGATGCATGCAATGCAAATTGCGACCCACTATTATCGTGAGCAGCTTAAACTGTCCGAAAAGGCAATTGCTTATCTCAAAAAACGCGGTATATCGGGAAAAACTGCAGCGCGATTTGCGATTGGTTACGCACCTTCGGCCTGGCAGAATCTGGAAGCCGTTTTTCCTGACTATGCCTCCGAAAATACTAAAAAGGTACTGGCGCAAGCCGGCTTGATCATTATTAACGATGATGCCAAACAATACGACCGTTTCAGAGATCGGATTATGTTCCCGATTCTTAATCAGAAAGGACAAATCACTGGGTTTGGCGGAAGGGTTATCGCGCAGGGAGAACCAAAATATCTGAATTCTCCGGAAACAGCCCTGTTCGCAAAAGGACAGGAACTCTATAACTTATTTTCAGCACGTCGCGCCATCCGCGAAGCAAATTGCGTAATTGTTGTGGAGGGATACATGGATGTGATTGCGCTCTCGCAACATGGCATCGACAATGTAGTGGCTACCTTAGGAACGGCCACTACCGGTGTTCATGTCCAAAGGTTATTGCGTCAAACAGACAACATTATTTTTTGTTTTGATGGTGATAAGGCGGGTAGAAAAGCAGCCCGGCGAGCACTGGAGAATAGTTTGGAGTTGCTGACAGATGGTAAATACCTGGGATTTCTATTTTTGCCGGAAGGCGCGGACCCCGATAGTTACGTGAATCAATATGGGAAAGAGTCTTTCGAGAAACAAATCGCGCAAGCAGTCCCGTTATCAGAGTTTTTTTTCAAAGAATTATGTTCCGGACTAAAACTGCAAACCAGCGAAGGTCGTGCGAAACTGGTTAAAGATGCAAAACCACTTCTGCAGCGAGTTTCAGCGCCGGCACTGTCATTAATTCTGAAAAGGCGTTTGGCGGAATTGAGTGACCTCGCTGACAAGGAATTGGATTCTTTACTGCAGATCAAGCGTGTTTCTGAAGTCAAAAAGATTGGAAATAATGACAAACGGCAGACAGTTACATTGTACCGGCGCTTGATCCGGATATTATTGGATGATCCGAGTTTGGCCACTAAACTTGATCGGAAATTGTTGGTCAAATCGAATGCAAAAAATGAAGAGATTGCCGCATTGGAAGCTTTATTTGATTTTTTCGACGCACATCCGCATTTAATTGAGAATGATTCGGTATTTTCAATAGCCGGCTATTTTCAAGATAGTCCCTTCAGGACACTACTGGAAAATATCGAGTGCGAAACCTTGGAGTGGAATCATTCAGCCGGTGTCGAATCCGAATTTTCGGATATTCTGAAAAAATTGCGACTGATGCAGTATAAGGAACGTATTACCGAATTGCAGAGCAAGTCGCTGCATATGTTGAGTGATGAGGAAAAAAAAGAGCTGCAACAATTGGTTAAGAACCAATAGAAGTTACATAGTGTTAGTAGTGTCGAATTTTGATACAATTCCAGATTTTAAGCGTCTTATTTAATAAATTATTGTATTGGGAATCCAATATGCCAAAAAAAGCGGTCGAGTCAAAAAATAAAGAAGCTGTTAAGAACTTAGCAACCAAGAAAGAAAAAAAACCTGAGAAAGAAACAATAGATAAGGAAGAATCAGAAAAATTAGCGACGAAATCTGAGAAAAAAACAAAAGCAGTCAGTAAGCAATCCTTGGAAAAAGCTGCTAGCGGCGCTGTCGCCGCTGAAATGACTATTCCCGATGGTGCAGAGCTAGAAGGAGATCGTGTTTCTCAAGCAACGATGTCCGATTCTAATGCGGAATTAAATGATGGTAAGAAAACCAGAGGAAGAACGCCCAAGAAAAATAAAGTAAGCGCTGCGATCGATCAATTAGACGAAATGGGAGCTGTTTCTGCTATCGAGAGCGGAAATCATCAGCCGCAGGATATCGAAGCACGCCGTATGCGTCTGAAAATGCTGATAGGCTTGGGTAAAGAACGCGGCTATCTGACTTACGCGGAAATAAATGATCATTTGCCGGATGATATGCTCGATGCTGAACAAATTGAAGGCATCATCAGCATGATCAATGATATGGGCATATCGGTGCATGATGAAGCACCGGACGCCGAAACATTGTTGATGTCGGATGCGGCAACGACTGTTGCCGATGAAGATGTCGCAGAAGAGGCCGAAGCAGCACTTTCCACTGTTGATTCCGAGTTTGGCCGTACAACTGACCCGGTTCGCATGTATATGCGTGAAATGGGTTCGGTTGGCCTGCTGACCCGTGAAAGCGAGATCGAAATTGCCAAGCGTATTGAAGGCGGGTTACGTCACATGATTCAGGCAATTTCGGCTTGCTCTCCTATTATTGGGAAGATCGTTGATCTGGCAACGGAAGTCGAGAAAGATGTCATCCGCATTGATGAAGTAGTCGATGGTCTGCTGGACGCAAATGCACAAGAAATTACTAACGAAGAGTTTTCTGAAGAATCGCTCGATCAAGAACTGGCGTCAAGCGATCTTGGTGACGAAGATGAAGATGAGGAAGGTGATGGTTCCGCAATAGCCAGTGCTGATCTGTTAAAGCTAAAAGCAGATGCACTGGAACGTTTCGCAATTATTCGCGATATCTACCATGAAATGCAGGCCTTGCTTGATAAGGAGGGATCTTATCAGCAAGCGTATCTGGATTTGCAGGAAAAAATCTCATCCGAATTGATGGGTATCCGTTTTTCAGCGAAAATGGTTGAAAAGCTATGCGATACGCAACGTGAGTTGGTTAGCGATGTGCGGAATTATGAGCGCAAAATTATGGATTTGTGCGTATCCAAAGCGAAGATGCCACGAAACCATTTCATTAAAACTTTCCCTGGAAATGAAACCAATCTTGATTGGATAGTTCAGGAAATCAATGCTGGGAAGCCTTATAGTCAATCACTTGAACACTATAAACCGGCGATTCTGGAAGAGCAGCAAAATTTGCTGGCTTTGAAAGACAAAATTGGTATTCCGATCAAGGATCTCAAGGAAATCAACCGCAAAATGTCGACTGGTGAAGCCAAAGCACGTCGAGCCAAGCGCGAAATGACGGAAGCGAATTTGCGTTTGGTTATTTCCATTGCTAAGAAATATACCAATCGTGGTTTGCAATTCTTGGATCTCATTCAAGAAGGCAATATTGGTCTAATGAAAGCGGTTGATAAATTCGAATATCGTCGTGGTTACAAATTTTCAACGTATGCCACATGGTGGATACGTCAAGCGATTACTCGCTCGATTGCCGATCAAGCGCGGACGATCAGGATACCGGTTCATATGATTGAAACCATCAACAAAATGAATCGCATTTCACGTCAGATTTTGCAGGAAACCGGTCAAGAGCCTGAACCCGCAGTATTGGCGCAGAAAATGGAAATGCCGGAAGAGAAGATCCGAAAAATTCTTAAAATCTCGAAAGAACCCATTTCGATGGAAACACCGATCGGTGACGACGAGGATTCACACTTGGGTGATTTTATCGAAGATGCTGCAACGATGGCACCGGCTGATGCTGCTGTATACGCAAGCTTGCGTGGGGTCACCAAGGATATTCTGGATTCATTGACCCCTCGTGAAGCCAAGGTGCTGCGCATGCGTTTTGGTATTGAAATGAATACCGATCATACGTTGGAAGAAGTCGGTAAGCAGTTTGATGTCACGCGTGAGCGTATCCGTCAAATCGAAGCGAAAGCGTTACGTAAATTGCGTCACCCGGCCCGCTCGGAACGATTACGCAGTTTTCTGGATACCGGTAATAATTAGTGATGTAGGAAGGGTCTGTAGCTCAGTCGGTTAGAGCAGGGGACTCATAATCCCTTGGTCGTTGGTTCGAGTCCAACCAGACCCACCAAGAAAGCACTTGTGTTCTTAACAAAGTGCTTTTTTATTTTCAGGGTAATGCTGTTAGATTAAAACAGGCGACAAAGGTATCCAACAGATTTCTCAATCTTGAACCCAGGTAATTAGTTTTCCCGGATGAAGCGCACTAAAACCAGCAAAGCCTGGATGAAAGAGCATGTCAGTGATTTTTTTGTCAAGCAAGCAAAGAAAGAGGGTTATCGCTCGCGTGCGGCATACAAATTATTGGAGATTATCGAGCGAGATCATATTCTGAAATCCGGAATGATTGTGGTTGATTTAGGCGCTGCACCAGGTAGCTGGTCCCAGGTTGCCAGTCAGAGGGTTGGCTCTAAAGGCAAAGTGATAGCGTTGGATATTCTTGAAATGTCGCCACTACCGGGTGTGGAGTTTATTCAAGGCGATTTTACGGAAGAGATTCCGTTAAGTGAGTTGAGGAAACAGCTTGACGGACATCAACCTGATCTGATCATTTCAGACATGGCGCCTAATATGAGTGGCATCGCCGTTAGCGATCAGGCGAGGAGTATGTATCTGGCAGAATTGGCTTTGGCCTTTGCTCTGGAGCAACTGAACTATAGCGGAAATTTCTTAGTCAAAGTTTTCCAAGGTAGGGATTTTGATCAATTTCTTCGTGAAATGCGAATGGGATTTAAAAGTGTGATGATACGCAAACCGAAAGCCTCTCGTGATCGAAGTAATGAATTGTATTTGCTTGGTGCAGGTAAGCGGTAGTAATTAATTGTCAGCATAAAATGAGTGGATCTCCCCAGAGATAACAGCAACATTAAGTAGTAGTATCATTACGTGGAAATGGATTTGTCGGACTTAATAAGTTTTCTGTTATATTATTTTGAATAGAGTTAGAATGACCAATCAATGATTTTTAGGTGCAAACCAAGGAGCTATCTTGAATAATCTAATTAAAAATATGGCCATATGGCTGGTAATTGCACTGGTGTTGATGACTGTATTTAATCAATTCAGCGTTCGTCAGCCGGCGCAAGTGCCAATGGAATATTCTCAGTTCATTTCTGAATTGAACCAAGGAAGAATTGCAAAAGTTGTTATTGAAGGCCGCACTTTAAGAGGCACAAAGTCGGACGGCAGGCGTTTCACGACTTACGCGCCTTCCGATCCCTGGATGGTAAGCGATTTACTGAAAGCGGGTGTAATTGTTGAAGCCAAGCCCGAAGAAGAGCCTTCCATGTTGATGAGCATTTTCATCTCATGGTTCCCGATGCTGTTATTGATTGCTGTATGGATCTTTTTCATGCGTCAAATGCAAGGTGGCGGTCGGAATGGCGGTGCATTCTCATTTGGGAAAAGCAAGGCCCGTATGCTTGACAAATCGGCGAATACCATCACTTTCAATGACGTTGCCGGATGTGAGGAAGCCAAGGAAGAAGTCGCTGAACTGGTGGAATTTTTGCGTGATCCCACTAAGTTCCAAAAACTCGGTGGACGTATTCCCCGCGGCGTATTGATGGTGGGTAGTCCTGGTACCGGTAAAACCCTGCTTGCAAGAGCGATTGCCGGTGAAGCAGGTGTGCCATTCTTCAGTATCTCAGGATCCGATTTTGTTGAAATGTTTGTTGGTGTTGGTGCATCCCGCGTGCGTGATATGTTTGAGCAAGCGAAAAAGCATGCGCCCTGCATCATTTTTATCGATGAAATTGATGCGGTCGGTCGTCAACGAGGCGCCGGTTTAGGTGGCGGCAATGATGAGCGCGAGCAAACACTTAACCAATTACTGGTTGAAATGGATGGTTTCGAAGGCGCGATGGGTGTTATTGTGATTGCAGCAACCAATCGTCCGGACGTATTGGATCCGGCGTTGTTGCGCCCCGGCCGTTTTGACCGGCAAGTGACAGTTCCGCTCCCTGATATCCGGGGTCGTGAGCAAATTTTACAAGTTCATATGCGCAAAGTACCGCTTGCTCCGGATGTGAAAGCGGAAGTCTTGGCACGCGGCACGCCTGGCATGTCTGGCGCGGATCTGGCTAATCTGGTTAATGAAGCAGCGCTGTTTGCTGCGAGGAGTAACAAGCGTCTGGTTGATATGGAGGATTTTGAACGTGCGAAAGATAAAATTTTCTTGGGGGCCGAGCGCCGCTCTGCGGTAATGCCTGAGCATGAACGTAGAAATACTGCTTATCATGAGTCCGGGCATGCAGTGGTCGGTTATCTGCTGCCTAAAAACGATCCGGTGCATAAAGTTACCATTATTCCTCGTGGCCGCGCTCTGGGGATCACGTTTACCCTTCCCAAGGAAGATCGCTTCGGGATGGAGCGTGAACAAATTTTACAAATGATCTCGATGATGCTTGCCGGTCGCATTGCCGAAGAGGTATTCATGAATCAGATGACCACTGGCGCATCGAATGATTTTGAACGCGCAACTGATATGGCCCGGCAAATGGTTACTCGTTGGGGTATGTCGGATGCTCTGGGTCCAATGGTTTATGGTGAGAATGAAGGCGAAGTTTTCTTGGGTCGTTCAGTGACCACGCATAAGAATGTCAGCGAATCAACGATGCAGAAAGTTGATGCGGAAGTTCGTCGTATCATTGATGAACAATATGCACTGGCACGAAAACTGATCGAGGAAAATAGAGACAAAATTGAAGTGATGGCCAAGGCTCTGTTGGAATGGGAAACCATCGACAGCGATCAAATAAAGGACATTATGGATGGTCGCACTCCGCGTCCGCCGAAACCGCCGCAATCCATGTCTACAACAACGGACGGTGAGGCTTCATCAGCGGAAAGCGAAGGGCAACAAAGCAACGAACCGGCAACACCGCATGAAGTTGTTAAAGAAGCTGATTAACCGTTGATAGCTTGTTCGACACGGGATACGATTGTAACAACGTATCCCGTTTTTATTTTTAATTGTTCTGTAACCTGCTGCTGTGATGTCTTTGCTCGATCAGCTTAGTTCAATAGACCGACCATTGATAATGGGGGTTGTCAACATAACGCCCGATTCCTTTTCGGATGGCGGACTTTTTTTTTCTACACAACAAGCCATAGCTCATGCCAATCGGCTAATATCAGAAGGTGTAGATATTCTTGATATCGGTGGCGAATCCACTCGCCCAGGGAGCCAGCAGGTCACTATTGATGAAGAATTAAAACGCATAGTACCTGTGGTAGAAGCGCTTGTTGATTCAGGTGTGCCAATTTCGGTTGATACTTCTAAATCCGAAGTGATGAAACATGCGATCGCAGCAGGTGCTCAGATGATAAATGATGTGCATGCACTTCGTAACCCGCATGCGCTGGACGCTGTAGCTTCACATGCGCATGTGAAGATTTGTCTGATGCATATGCAAGGTACGCCGCAAAATATGCAGGTCAATCCGCAATATCAGGATATTGTGACTGAAGTAAAAACTTTTTTGCAGCAACGTATCCAACTTGCGGAGACGTGGGGCATTTCGAAAGATCGTTTGGTGATCGATCCTGGGTTCGGTTTTGGTAAGACGCTCCAGCATAATCTGACATTATTGAATCAACTGGATAAATTTTCAGAGCTGGAAGTTCCTATATTAGCAGGTTTATCGCGTAAATCCATGCTGGGTGCGATTACCGGTAATGAAGTGCATCAGCGGCTGCACGAAAGTGTTGCTGCAGCCTTGCTTGCAGTCATTAAAGGTGCCAGAATTGTGCGTGTGCATGATGTTAAAGCAAGTAAAGATGCACTCGCAATCTATCGTGCGATGATTCAGCAAAATGGCACAAACTACTAGTAACTGCAGCTATTTTTTTCCAATTAGCAAAAATACTCATCAAATTGACTAAGAAATATTTTGGAACTGACGGTATACGAGGTCGAGTAGGTAAGTTTCCCATTACCCCTGATTTTATTCTTCACCTAGGCTATTCAGCCGGGAAAGTTTTAGCAGCGGCGGATTGGCATTTAATGGAGGGGAAGCGCCCGACAGTTCTGATCGGAAAAGATACGAGAGTGTCCGGTTATATGCTTGAATCCGCACTGGAAGCCGGATTATGTGCTGCGGGAGTGGATGTTATTTTATCGGGTCCAATGCCGACTCCGGCCATTGCTTACTTGATTCGTGCGCTAAGGTTGCAGGCAGGCATCGTCATTTCCGCTTCACATAATCTGTTTGAAGATAATGGCGTGAAGTTTTTCTCGGCATCCGGCAGCAAGCTTCCGGATGAAATGGAACACAAAATCGAGGCTGAATTAAACTCGCCGATTGAGACCAAGTCTTCGATTCAACTGGGAAAAGTACAAAGAATCGATGATGCGGCCGGACGCTATATTGAATTTTGCAAGAGCACTTTTCCCTATCATTTGGATCTGCGCGGACTGCGTATCGTTGTCGATTGCGCGCATGGAGCTGCATATCATATTGCCGGGCACGTCATGCACGAGCTGGGTGCCGATGTCGTTGCAATCGGTGTGCAAC
The DNA here is from genome assembly GCA_002083395.1 of Proteobacteria bacterium SG_bin4. Classification (GTDB taxonomy): domain Bacteria; phylum Pseudomonadota; class Gammaproteobacteria; order Burkholderiales; family Nitrosomonadaceae; genus Nitrosomonas. The sequence continues at coordinate 10,300 of LWDH01000035.1, forward strand.
CCAATGGCCTGAATATTAACCTTGAATGTGGCGCTACACATTGTGCAACGCTGCAGAAAGCCGTCATACAGCATCGTGCGGATCTCGGTATTGCCCTGGATGGTGATGGCGACCGTGTCATGATGGTGGATAAATTGGGCAGACTCTACGATGGCGATCAATTACTCTACATCATCGCCAAGCATCGGATGCAGAAGAATGTGCTCAGCGGAGGGGTGGTGGGTACATTAATGACCAACTTGGCAATTGAGAATCAATTTAAGAAATTGCACATACCGTTTCTTAGAGCAAACGTGGGTGATCGATATGTTCATGAATTGCTGCAAGAAAAAAGATGGCAACTGGGCGGGGAAAGTTCGGGTCATATTCTTTGCAAGGATAAACATACGACAGGGGATGGCATTATCTCGGCATTGCAAGTGCTTTATGCGCTTCGCGATACCCACAAGACTCTGGCCGAATTTATGCGTGGAGTCACTTTATTTCCACAGCGCCTTATCAATGTAAAAGTTCACAAATCGTTCAACCTCAATGCCAATAAAGTGGTGAATGCTGTAAAAAAAGAAGCGGAAGCCGACTTGGGTGATGAAGGACGTTTATTAATCCGTGCTTCGGGGACAGAACCGCTCATTCGCGTGATGGTTGAAGGAAAATCCAAGCAGAAAGTCAATTATTGGTCTGAACGCATTGCGGGAGTTATCGAAACGGCCTGCATCCCTTGAATGGTGTATGTTTACCTGGTTCAGGTTTATGTGAGCAATTGTTTCTTGCAAGATTCTTGATCGTTCAAAATTATAACAAAGCTATTGAATGTCATAATATTGTAACAATTCTGAAATACGATAGCGCATCGTCTGGGTAGATTGTTCAATTCTTTTTTTATGGAGCAAGGAATAATGATTAATGTGTTGAGTCTTAGGACTTTTTCCGCAGTCGCGCTGTTAGTGGCGGCTACTTACGCAACCAAGATCAATGCTACACCGATTGTGAAGATTGATGGCTCAAGTACTGTTTTTCCGATAACAGAAGCTGTCGCGGAAGATTTCCAAATCGCTAAGCGTGGTTCGATTCGGGTTACTGTCGGTATTTCGGGAACGGGTGGAGGTTTTAAGAAGTTTTGCCGTAACGAAATCGATATTGTCAATGCTTCCCGTCCGATAACCGAGCTTGAAATGGAAGCCTGTAAACAAGAAGGCGTGCAATTTATCGAAATGCCCATTGCTTTCGATGCATTAACAGTCGTTGTAAACCCCCAGAATACCTGGAGTAAAACTATTACCGTTGATGAATTGAAAAAAATCTGGGAACCCGCTGCGCAAGGGAAAGTCACCAACTGGAACCAGATCAATCCAGCTTGGCCTGACAAAAGAATCAAACTCTATGGACCGGGCGCGGATTCCGGAACCTTTGAATACTTTACCGAAGCAATCGTTGGTAAAGCAAAATCAAGCCGTGGCGACTATACCGCTTCAGAAGATGATAATGTGCTGGTTCAGGGCGTTGCGAGCGACATCTATGCGCTTGGATTTTTCGGCTTTGCTTACTACATTGAGAATAGCAACAAGATCCATGCGGTTGCTGTTGATAGCGGCAATGGTGGTGTAATACCTTCGTCTGCAACGGTAGAGGATAATAGCTATAAGCCGCTATCGCGCCCAATATTTATCTACATCAATGCAAAATCAGCTGATAAACCGGAAGTCAATGAATTTGTTAATTTCTATATGAAAAATGCGACGGAGTTGGTTACGGAAGTGAAATATTTTCCGCTTTCCCAAGAAGTGTATAACCTCAATATCGAACATTTAAACAAGAAAAAATTGGGTACCGTGTTCAAGGGAACAGGAATCAACATACGGCTCGAAGACATTCTGAAATTGGAATCAAGCTTGTAGAACAATTTCAATTAGCCTCGCGGCAATTCACTGCTCATTGTAAGCGTATGTGAAATTAGAAACCCCGCAGGGAAGTTCTGATCGACTCGTAAGCCGCTGATGGCTTAGAATTGATCGGAACTTCCCTTTTTTATTTTTAGAGATATCTTTCAGAGCGAATATACTGCGATAAATGGAATTCCTGCCAATTTTTTATAACATCAAAAATAAAGCTTGCTTGGTTGTTGGTGGCGGTGAGGTTGCGGAACGCAAGGTGATGTTGTTGCTGCAGGCGGGGGCGCGGGTATCCGTGATAGCCCCGGTGATTAGTAGTGCATTAATTGAGCTGGCGGCGCGTGGCGATATTGACCATCGGGCGGAACCCTTTCAATCCGAATATCTACGCGATCAGGTATTGGTCATTGCAGCGACCGATGATCAAGCGTTGAACCGGAAGGTATCAGATGGTTGCCAACAGCTTCGGATACCGGTCAACGTCGTGGATAATCCGGATTTATGCACGTTTATCATGCCTTCCATCATCGACCGTTCTCCGCTATTGATCGCAATATCCAGCGGCGGACAGTCGCCGGTGCTGGCAAGACTGTTACGTGCGCAACTGGAAGCTGTCGTGCCGGTTGCGTATGGGCGACTCGCTGCAATGGCGGGAAGATTCCGTAAGTATGTCAAACAGAAGATTACGCAACCGGATAAGCGCCGTCAATTCTGGGAGCGGGTTTTACAAGGGCGATTGACGGAACTGGTGCTGGCGGGGAAAGATAAAACGGCAGAGGAATATTTGTTGCAATCCCTGAATCAGGAAAAAGATAGTTTGCCTCAGGGTGAAGTCTATTTGGTCGGAGCAGGGCCGGGTAATTCTGATTTGCTGACATTCCGTGCTATGCGCTTGATGCAGCAAGCGGATGTGGTGGTTTATGACCGGCTGGTTTCTCCAGAAATTCTCAATATGGTGCGTCGCGACGCAGCGCGTATTTATGCAGGTAAGGAACGGAACCGGCATACGCTCCAACAGGAATCTATTAATCAACTGCTGGTTCGCTTGGCTCAAGAAGGTAAGCGGGTATTGCGTTTGAAAGGTGGTGATCCATTTATTTTCGGTCGTGGTGGCGAAGAGATCGAAACCTTGGCGTCACATCATATCCCCTTCCAAGTGGTGCCTGGGATTACTGCAGCCTCAGGGGTTGCGGCATATGCCGGTATCCCGCTGACGCATCGGGATTATGCGCAATCGTGCATTTTTGTTACCGGTCATCTTAAAGACGGTACAATCGACCTGGATTGGGAGCAGCTTGCGCGGCTGAATCAAACTGTTGTGATTTATATGGGAATGCTGGGTTTGCCAGTGCTCTGCCAGCAACTGATAATGCACGGTCTGCCCGAATCCACGCCTGCCGCGATTATCCAGCAAGGCACCACACAGAAACAAAAGATTATCGCTGGGACACTGCAAACCCTGCCGGTTCTGACCGAGGCAGCCAAGTTGACGCCACCGACATTAATCATTGTCGGAGAAGTGGTAAAATTGCATCAGCAGCTGACATGGTTTGAACCGGCGCAGCAAGCCTCTGCAGCAGAAATCATAGCGCTGAACCCGGATCCAGAAGTTTAATGAATTAAAAGGATTTATGCTAACTCTTACTGTTACCCATCGCCAGGCACTAAAAGCGCAAGCCCACGTACTGAATCCGGTTGTGATGATAGGAAAATCCGGGTTATCCGCGAACGTTATTGGAGAAATTGAGCGGGCATTAACGAGTCACGCGTTAATAAAAATCAAGGTTCAGATGGATGATCGCGTAGCCAGAAATACTTTTCTCGAAGAGATTTGCGCTTTAACAAACGCCGCGCCAGTGCAGCATGTGGGGAAGACTTTGGTTATTTATCGCCCCAAGCCGGAAGAAACCGCGAAGAAAACTGAACGTGCGCCTTCGAAGAAAAAACGTGCACCGTTGCGAAGAAAGCGGGATTTTCAGAACTGAGAATTTTGGGAGACTCAAATGTACTTGACATCGAGTATTTCATACTCGCGGATACCGCTTGGAGCTTGAACTTCTGCGATATCGCCAGCATATTTTCCGATCAAAGCCCGTGAAATGGGTGAACTGATAGAAATTTTGCCGAACTTGATATCCGCTTCGTCGTCCCCGACGATTTGATAAGTGACAATTTCACCGTTTTGTAAATCTTCCAATTCGACGGTGGCGCCGAAAACACAAGCGCCGTCTGCATTGATAAGCGACGGGTTGATGATTTGAGCGCTGGAGAGTTTGCTTTCCAGTTCAGCGATGCGTCCTTCAATAAAGCTTTGTTTTTCCTTGGCAGCATCGTATTCGGCATTTTCCGAAAGATCACCATGTGAACGCGCTTCAGCGATTGCAGCAATGACCGCAGGACGATGTATCGTTTTCATCTCATGCAATTCCTTACGCAATGCTTCCGCGCCTGCTACCGTTAATGGGATAGTACTCATCGTAATTTCGTGCCTTTTATGTTCATCCTGTTGATTAATCTGTACTGAAGCTGATCACATTTGCCCTGATGATTTAAGCTGGACATGCAATTTTTGCAGATTATAGGTCTGCAATTCACGCTTGTCGGTAATACCTACGCAAGCAGCACGCGCACCGGCTAGCGTTGTATAGTAGGTTACTTTCGCTTGAAGCGCAGCATGGCGGATTGAATAAGAATCCCGTATGGCGCTGCGCTGATTTTTCACAGTATTGATAATCAGGCTGATTTCGCCATTTTTTATCATGTCAACAATGTGTGGCCGGCCTTCCGCAACTTTATTGATGACATTGACGCTGATTCCAGCTTCTGTGATCACTGCGGCAGTACCTCGCGTAGCATAAAGGGTGAAACCGAGTTCCGCAAGGCTTCTTGCAATTTCGATGGCGTGTTGCTTGTCGGATTGCCGCACGCTGATAAAAATCTTTCCAGAGGTTGGCAGACGTACATCGGTAGCAAGCTGGGATTTGACGAATGCTTCCGCAAAAGTTGCTCCCATGCCCATTACTTCTCCGGTTGACTTCATTTCCGGACCCAGGATCGTATCAACGCCGGGGAGTTTGATAAAAGGAAAAACAGCCTCTTTAACCGAGAAATATTGAGGAATGATTTCCTTGGTAACACCCTGGCTGGTCAGTGATCTGCCGACCATGCAACGCGCTGCGATTTTGGCAAGCTGCAAACCGGTTGCCTTGGAGATAAAGGGGACCGTGCGCGATGCTCTGGGGTTCACCTCGAGTACATAAACCGTATCATCCTGGATGGCAAATTGCACATTCATCAATCCCAGTACATTCAATGCGCGCGCCATTTCAGCCGTTTCGCGGCGCAGCTCATCCAGCATCCCGGCAGACAGATTGAAGGTTGGCAATGAGCAAGCGGAATCTCCGGAATGGACGCCGGCTTGTTCGATATGTTCCATGATTCCGCCGATAAGCACGGTTTCACCGTCATAGATGGCGTCGACATCTACTTCCGTAGCATTCGTCAGGAAATGATCCAGCAATACTGGCGAATCGTTGGAAACTTTTACCGCTTCCCGCATATATCGCTCCAGATCCGCTTTCTCATGGACAATTTCCATGGCTCTTCCGCCCAGGACATAGCTGGGGCGGACTACCAGCGGGTAGCCGATTTCCTCGGCAGCAATCAAGGCTTCTTCCGGATTGCGTGCGGTGCGGTTCGGCGGTTGCCGCAGCCCTAGCTGCTGCAACATTTTCTGGAAGCGTTCGCGGTCTTCGGCGCAATCAATCATATCCGGGCTGGTGCCGATAATCTTGACACCGTTGGCTTCCAGGTCTCGCGCTAGTTTTAAGGGGGTCTGACCGCCATACTGCACGATAACCCCATCGGGTTTTTCAACAGCGACGATTTCAAGTACATCCTCAAGCGTCAAAGGCTCAAAGTACAAACGATCCGAGGTATCGTAATCGGTTGAAACCGTCTCCGGGTTGCAATTAACCATGATGGTTTCAAAACCGTCTTCGCGTAATGCCAGTGCTGCATGGACACAACAATAATCAAATTCGATGCCTTGCCCGATGCGGTTAGGGCCGCCACCCAATACCATGATTTTCTTATTGTTGGTCGGATTGGATTCGCACTCGTCTTCGTAGGTGGAATACATATAGGCGGTGCTGGTCGCAAATTCAGCCGCGCAAGTGTCGACGCGTTTATAAACCGGGTGCAAATTGTGTTGATGGCGGAATGCGCGGACAGCCGTTTGGTCGGTCTTCAGCAATTTTGCCAGACGACGATCGGAGAAGCCGCTGCGTTTGAGTTTGCGCAAGCTTTGCCGATCCAGATATTGCAGCTGAGTAATAGTCAACGCTTGTTCTTGCTGGACCAGGTCTTCGATTTGCGCCAAGAACCAGGGATCAATATGCGTCAACTGATGGATTTCATCCAGTGACAATTGGCAACGGAACGCATCGGCGATATACCAGATCCTGTCGGGTCCGGGGTTGGCCAGCTCGGAACGTATCGTTTCCAGATTATCGGTTTTTTCGTCCAGACCGTCGACTCCGGTTTCCAGCCCGCGTAAGGCTTTCTGCAGCGATTCTTGAAAAGTCCGGCCAATCGCCATGACTTCTCCGACCGACTTCATTTGCGTGGTCAGACGATCGTTGGTTTGCGGGAATTTCTCAAATGCGAAGCGCGGTACCTTGGTGACGACATAATCAATGGTTGGTTCGAACGAAGCTGGGGTGACGCCGCCGGTAATGTCATTGCCCAGCTCGTTCAGCGTGTAGCCGACGGCGAGCTTGGCGGCGATTTTGGCAATCGGGAAACCGGTCGCTTTCGATGCCAGCGCGGAAGAGCGCGACACCCGCGGGTTCATCTCGATGACCAGCATGCGACCGTTCTCCGGATTAATCGCAAACTGCACATTGGAGCCGCCGGTTTCCACGCCGATTTCGCGCAGCACCGCAATCGAAGCATTGCGCATCAATTGATATTCTTTGTCTGTTAACGTTTGCGCCGGTGCGACGGTGATCGAATCGCCGGTATGAACACCCATTGGATCAAGATTTTCGATGGAACAGATAATGATGCAATTGTCATTTTTGTCCCGTACGACTTCCATCTCAAATTCTTTCCAGCCAATCACGGATTCTTCGATCAGCAATTCTTTAGTCGGGGAAGTTTTTAAGCCGCGTTCGCAGATATCCAGAAATTCTTCGCGATTGTAAGCAATGCCGCCACCGCTGCCACCCATGGTAAACGAAGGGCGGATAATCACCGGGTAACCCAGCATGGCTTGAACTTGCAACGCTTCCTCCATACTGTGCGCGACGGCGGAACGGGCGGAATTTAAACCGATGCGCGTCATCGCCTGTTTGAATTTTTCCCGGTCTTCGGCCATGTCGATGGCTTCGCGCGAGGCGCCGATGAGCTCGACGCCGTATTTTTCCAGTATGCCATGTTTCACCAGATCCAATGCGCAGTTCAACGCCGTTTGTCCGCCCATGGTTGGTAGTAATGCTTGCGGACGTTCGATCGCAATGATTTTTTCCAGCATTGTCCAGGTAATGGGTTCGATATAGGTCGCATCCGCCATTTCCGGATCGGTCATGATGGTCGCAGGGTTCGAATTTACCAGAATGATGCGATAGCCTTCTTCACGCAGCGCTTTGCAGGCTTGCACACCGGAATAATCGAATTCGCATGCTTGGCCAATAATGATAGGACCGGCACCGATGATGAGTATGGATTGAATGTCGGTACGTTTAGGCATACTAGATAGTGGATGTTGTTAAAGGCGGTTGTGAAGATTATTTTGGTATTGCTGCATCATGGCGATGAATTTATCGAATAAATAATCAGCTTCATGCGGACCCGGGCTGGCTTCCGGATGTCCTTGGAAACAAAAAGCCGGTTTATCGGTCAGTTCAAATCCTTGCAGACTGCGATCAAAAAGCGACACATGGGTAATGCGGACACTAGCGGGCAAGGTACTCGCATCGACGGCGAAGCCGTGATTCTGGCTAGTGATGATCACTTTTCCGGTGGCGACATCCTGAACCGGATGATTGGCGCCGTGATGTCCGAATTTCATCTTGATGGTGCGGGCGCCGCTGGCAAGGCCAAGCAATTGATGGCCAAGGCAAATTCCAAAAATCGGAATATTTTTCTGCAACAAGGTTTGTGTTGCGGAGATGGCGTAATCGCAAGGTTCCGGATCGCCAGGGCCATTCGAAAGAAAAACACCATCAGGTTGAAGTTTAAGAATTTCTTCAGCGGATGTTTGCGCTGGCAAAACCGTTACTTTGCAGCCGCGTTGCGCCAATTTTCGCAAAATGGTGCGTTTAATGCCGAAATCATAGGCGGCAACATGAAATCTAGCATTCTCTTGTGGCCGGAAGCCGGATTCGAGCGACCATTCACCTTCATTCCAAGTATAAGCCTGGCGGCAACTGACCACTTTGGCAAGATCCATTCCGGCTAAACCGGGGAATGCTCTCGCGGCTTGGAGCGCAAGTTCCTCGTCAACCGATCCAGCCATGATGCAGCCGGATTGCGCGCCTTTTTCCCGCAAAATACGTGTCAATTTCCGCGTGTCAATTTCCGCGATCGCAACCACATTTTGTTGCACAAGAAATTCCGATAATGTGTGGGTTTTCCGGAAATTGCTTGCGACGAGCGGCAGATCGCGAATTACCAGGCCCGCCGCGTATACTTTGTTAATATTACCGGATTCGTAATCTTCCCAATTGGTGCCGGTGTTGCCGATATGCGGATAGGTCAGGGTGATGATCTGCTGGCAATAAGAAGGATCGGTTAAGATCTCCTGATAGCCGGTCATTGCCGTGTTGAATGCCACCTCACCGGTATTGATGCCTTCAACCCCAATAGACACGCCACGAAAAATTGTTCCATCGGCAAGAGCGAGGATGGCGTGCGGTCGTTGTGACACAAAAACTCCTTGGAAACTGACATGATTTGAAAAAAAGGCCCAGGATCAATCGCTAAAAAGCCCTGGCTATTGAAGACCGAATTATACGTGAAAACGGTCTTTTTTTGTATGCGCGCGGTATTATCGAGCGCTTGGTTTTTTGGTAAGTTGCGGTTAATCTATTAATTCGTTTTCGTGGATATATCCGGATCAATGACTAGGGATAGACGGTTGTCAGCTATCCAAATGTGGTCGAGAATAGTTCTGTGGCTGCATTTCGAAGCGCTGTTGATCGGAAATTTCTCTTGTATGAATCGTATTTAGTGAATGATATCAACTTATTAGTTGAACTGGTTTTGGAATCTCATAATCGTTAATCATGCATGTTTTTAACTCTAAAATCGACAAATGGCTATTGGGTTGTTTCATACTTTCAATGATTGCTTGTCTGCTGGGGATGTCGGTCATGCTGAAGCTTGGCGGGACTTCCAATTATGTGATGGCTGCGATCATCATTGTTGCCGGTGTCGGTTTTCCGCTATGGATATTGGTATCGACCCGGTACATTACCGATGAGGAAAATCTCAAAATAATCAGTGGCCCGTTCTCTTGGGTCATTCCGATTCAATCGATAACATCCATTCAAGAAACACAAAGCGCCATAACAAGTCCGGCCTTATCGTTTGACCGCTTGGAAATCACCTACGGCGAGGATAAAGCGATTCTCGTTTCACCGCTTGATAAGACAGGATTTATCGAAAAGCTGGGCAAAGAGAAATTGATTGGCGCTGACAAGATTGCAAAAAGAATCTCGAAAAAAAACAAGAAGGGCCGTAGGAATGGATGATTGTAACCGGTATTCATGGCCGGAGAATTCAATCATCTTTCAAGCGAGCAACCGTGGCGGATTTGAAGGATGTGCCGATTAACACTAATTAAGAGGGAATCATGGGAGAAGCCAATCGAACGAAGCCTCAGCTTCTTGAAGAAATCCGGGAATTACATTCCGAACTGGCTGCTGTCAGGTTGATGACAGAAAAACAAACCCATGAACTTTATGTTAGTGAAGAACGGTTTTCTCTGGCAATGCGCGGGGCGAACGACGGGCTTTGGGATTGGAATCTGGAAACGGATGAAGTGTATTATTCGCCGCGCTGGAAAAGCATGCTGGGTTATGAAGAAAGCGAGCTGGGAAATAATTTAAATACTTGGGCAAGCCTGGTTCATCCGGATGACAAAGAGATCGTGCTGGGAAAGGTGCGCGATTACATCGAAGGCCGCAAAGATTCCTTTGAAGTGGAAATGCGCATGCGCCACAAAGATGGGCATGAGGTTTTTGTGCTCTCCCGCGCATTTCTGGTGATTCGTGATACCGACGATAAACCGGTTCGCTTGGTTGGAACGCATGTCGATATCACTGAGCGTAAAAAAGCTGAAGCTTACGATAGTAAACAGGCCGATATTCTGGAAATGATCGCGGTCGGACGCCCCGCCGCCGATATCTATGATGCCATTGCATTAATGTACGAAGCGCGGCACCCGGGCATGCGTTGCTCGATGCTGGAACTGAGCGGCAATAAACTTATGCACGGCGGCGCGCCGAGTTTGCCGCAAGCCTATTGTGAAGCCGTGCACGGTTTGGAAAACGGACCGAGTGTCGGTTCTTGCGGAACATCGACGTTTACCGGTCAGCGCGTGTTGGTGGAGAACATTGAAACCGATCCTAAATGGGCAAAAATCAAACAATTCGCATTACCGCATGGCATGCGCTGCTGCTGGTCGGAACCGGTCAAAAGTTCCAGTGGAAAGGTATTGGGTGCGTTCGGCATGTATTACGATCATCCTGCACTGCCAGACGAGCAGGAATTGAAAGATCTGGTTGCCGCCGCCAGACTCACAGGTATCGTCATGGAACGCGATCAAGCGCAAAAACGCATACACCGGCTGGCTTATACCGATGAGCTGACCGGCTTAGCCAGCCGTGCTTCCTTTATTCAACATCTGGAAGAAATCACCAAAACTTCCGTCCGGCATAGCCGCCATTATGGATTGCTCTACATTGATCTGGATGACTTCAAGAGTGTCAACGACAGCTTGGGGCACGATGCCGGCGACGTGCTGCTGAAAGCGATCGCGCAGCGTTTGCTGAATACTTGCCGTGAATCCGATTTCGTTGTGCGATTGGGCGGGGATGAATTCTGCATTTTGATCGAAGAAGTGGAAGCAGATTATGCTGCCAATGTGGCCAAGCGTTGCCTTGAAGCGATTTCTCAGCCGATCGAAGTGTATTCCAGAAAACTGATGTCGGCCTGCAGTATCGGTATCGCCTATTTTCCTGATGATGCAACAGATTCATTGGCTTTGCTGAAGGCAGCGGATATTTCTCTTTATACCGCGAAGGCCAATGGCAAAAATCATTACGCGTTTTATCAGGCTGAGCTTACCGAGAAGGCGGAGTACCGTTTTCAAATTGAGCAGAGTCTGAGAGAAGCTATCGAAAAACAGCAGCTATCGCTGGCTTATCAGCCCCAGATTAACATCAAAAGCGGCGAAATTTTCGGAGTCGAGGCGCTGTCTCGTTGGCTGCATCCGCAATTAGGCCAGATCCCGCCGGGAGATTTTATCGCCACTGCTGAACGGATCGGCATGATAAAACCGTTGACCGAATGGGTGTTGCGAACCGCGTGCGGTCAATTGATCGCATGGAAGGCACAAGGTTTTCAATCGCTTCGGGTAGCGGTTAATATTTCTCCCAGTCTTTTTTTGGATAACGCATTTGTGTTGCTGATCAAGCGGATCATTGATGAAATTGGGATCGCTCCGGCTCAATTGGAATTGGAGGTGACGGAAGGCGTCGTGCAAACCGATCCGCGGAATCTTGCGATCTTTCAAGACTTGAAAGACTTGGGCGTGTTATTGTCCATCGATGATTTCGGCGCCGGTTATTCATCTTTTGCGTCTCTAAAGCATCTCAGAGTGGATTATCTGAAAATCGATAAATATTTCATTGACGATATGCTAGCCGATAGCAAGACGTTGACCCTGGTTGGTTCGATGGTGGAGATGGCGCAAAAATTGGGGTACGGAATTATCGCCGAAGGCGTTGAAAAAACGGAACAACTGGATATTTTGCAGAACTTTGGCTGTGAAATCGTGCAGGGTTATCTATTCAGTAAGCCGGTCAGCGCGGATAACATTTCAGAACTGCTGAGAAATGAAACGCACAAAGCGATTCTTGGTCAATACCGCTTGGATAAGATCGCGTCGTAGTGGAAGAAAGCTTTAACTTCTGGAAGGTTCCGGGGAATCACACCAACCAAACGGATTCCCCGGCGGTATTACGAAACTGAATTAAATGGTTGCTTTTCTGCGCAGCATAAAACCGAGCATTCCTAAGCCGGCGAGCAGCATGGCGTAGGTTTCCGGTTCCGGTACCGCAGATACCGATACGTTATCGAGCAGTAACCCAATGTTGTCCCCACCCAGATTCTCGAAGCTGAAACTATAAATTCCAGAAGCCGCCGGCGTGAAGTTTAAGTCATATGCTGTCAGCCCGGCACTGCTGCTTAACGTAACCGAAGTACTGGCAGTGCCGAAATTGACATTGGCGGTTTCAGTCGAACCGCGCTGGCTGCCGGCCAGACCAAATGATAAGGTATAGGTAACGCCGCCGGTTAAATTGACACTGTTGGCAAAAACGCCGCTATTGCTGGTGCTGCCATCCAGATCGATATAGTTTCCGTTGCCAGGCAAGATGTCATTAAAACCGGTTCCGATTAAATCAACCGTGCCGGCGGTAACTGTCCAACCGCTTGCAACGGGTGGTGTCCAGTTCAGTGTCAGTGGCGAATAGCTATCGAAATTGTCGGAAAAAATGGTAACTGCCGCGCTGGCAGGCGCAGCGAATACGGTGGTTATTGCTGCAGCAATAATCGTTGATTTGAATTTATTCATAGAATCTCCATGTTTTACTATTAGGTTAATCGGTGCATCCCGGTTGCCGGACCGGGTGTGATAAATTTATTGTTGCCGTTACACAAGTGGTTGTTAACTTTTACGCTTTTTCTTGGCCCACTTCCTCCATGGGCGATGTTAATTATCGGATTATGCGGGCGCAATAGCAAATCGCTCCCGATTTTTCTGGTACATTTGTCCTATCCTCTGCCGGAATCCGTCGTAACGATACGCGTTTCACCGCAATGGACTTGTGCAGATGAAGACAAAAGTCATACAATGACGCCCTCGTTTTTACCCATGAAACCAAACAATTGAGATCCTGTTGCTATTGGTGTGCATATGCGCTTGCGCGGCAAATGAATCAGCACTTCCCAAATCAACTTTTTTTACTCGGCGTTCTTTTATTGTGGAGCTGGGCGTCGTTTGCCGTAGCGGAAGAAAAAGTCGCTCATGTCATCGATTTTTCCGGCAAGTCGAATGGCAGTGCCGTTTCCTGGCTGGAGGAGCAAGGCTTCGAGCTGCAGTTGGATGCCAAAAAGCTCAACCCCCGGTTTGAAAATGATGCCTTGGTGATCAGTGCGCACGGCGAGATGGCCGGATTCTTTGGCTTGCAGTTGAAGCAGCAGAATTTTATTCATAATGTGAAGCGGGTGGAAATCGTCTGGGGCGTCAACAAGTCTCCGCAAGGCGCCAATTGGAATGAAGGGATTAACAGCGTCCCCATTGCCGTGATGTTGTCATTTGGAACCGAGAAACTTTCAAGCGGTTTGCCTTTCGGCATCTATGAAGCGCCCTATTTTTTGAGTCCTTTTATTGGCAAGGCCGACGAAGTCGATCGCATGTATGTGGGCAAGCTATGGAAAAAGGGGGGACGATATTTTTGCGTGGCCTCCGGCGATCAACCGGGTACGGTCATTACCACCGATTTTGAAGTCGATGAAAAATTCCGCGCCACTTTCAAACACGATAAAACACCGCCGATTACAGGAGTTGCTTTTCAGACCAATACCAACAATACCCAAGGCGGCGCCGAGGCGTTTATCAAGAAGATTACCTTTTTGTCCCGCTAGGGGTCTGCCGAATCTAAAGCTAATCAACTATGCCGACGGAATAATGCTCCATTTTTTCATCAGTTTCTCGTTGCATAGCGAAACTATGCGCGTCAAAATCCAGAAAACCTGAACTTGATTTTCCGCTTCACTCGCTACAATTGTCTTAGTCCGGCAGATCTCTAGATTATTGGATTTTATTGTTCCGATAATCCGTTAATAACCCAACCGCAATAATGACAATCCCGGCGGCGATATAAAAATTGCGCGCAATTTCATCTGAAGAAAAATCTAAAATAAATGGTATCGCAACCAGAGTTGGTCCGACGATACGCTCGATCCATCCATGGATTGGGAAAGGGATAATTTTGATGATCCCGAAAGGGAAGTCGGATGTCAAAGTAACTATCAGGTGAATGACCGCAAGACTGTAAGCAAGCAAGGCTGGTAGTTGATTCAGTCCAAAAAGCGTCGGCGCCAGTAAAAATAATAGTACGGTGACAATATCCAAATAACCATGAATTCGCGGTGAGATTAATTTCATGTCAATGCTCCTGTATAAATAATGGTCAACCCCTGCGGTTGTCCTATACAGCACATTAATACAACATAGCAGTGACGTCTGTTAGCTACATAACAGGATTGCTGGAATGGGCGTTACATCTGGTGGTAAGCGTTAATGAGAGCGACATCGTTGATGCAGATCTGATCACGAGTATAGTCAAGTATGCCGCTGTTTCTGAAATTATTCAGATGGGTACTGACGACGGAACGACTGGCGCCGATCAGATCCGCTACATCTTGCTGCGTTAAATGGATTTCCAATGCATAGCCATGCGAGCACTGTATTCCAAACATTTCAGCTAATTCTAAAAGCGTTGTCGCAAGACGTATCTCGACTGGTTGCGTTAAGATGGTTCTGAGTTTGCGTTCGGTCTTTTGCTTTCGTGCGTAAGTTTTCTCAAAAACAGGCCATAACAGTTGTGGGTGTAGCAATAGCATTGCCTTGAAATCGTTATGGGACATACAATAGCATTGAACATCCCCGATCGCTTGTGCGGTTTCTTCCATTGTATGAGGCTCGGCATGACTGGGTGAATAGCCGACTACTTCTCCTTTCTTAAGTAATGCAGTAGTGATCTCGGTTCCCTGTGCTGTCAGATGCGATAATTTTACGATTCCACTTTTGATCCAATAAGCATAAACGCTTGAGTCGCCCTGGTGATATAGGAAGCTCTTACTCGCGATGGCAATTTCTTTGATCGAGGGAAACTCAAGGCTTAATTGCGCAACATTGGCTTCGAAGAAATCATCCGTCATCTAGTTGAGCCCGAACAAAAGCACGAACAAAAGCGAACAAAAGGGTCCGAACAAAACGAACAAAAGGGTCCGACTCGATTGATTATTGATCATCTGACCGAATCAATGTAAGCATTTACCCATCCACATTAACACACACTGCATCACCGCTATCCTGCGCAGCAAAAGAGGGTGTCATTTGAGCAATCTCATTACGCATACATTAACTTACCTTTAGGTTCCGGGATCGGCTTGCCCAGCTCCCGAGCGGTTTCTATCCACTGTTCGATGACAGTTTTTATATTGGCGACTGCTTGTTCGTAGCTTTCTCCGTCTGCCATACAACCGGGTAATTCCGGAACTTCGACAATGAAAGCGCGATCTTCCTCGCTCCAGTAAATAATTAGTTCGTATTTAATCAACGCTGTATTCTCCCATGCGATATTTCATCAGTAGAATCCTAACCTGCTTAACTTGATAGGGTTTTGCCTTGCCGTCTTTTGGTTGTAAATTAATAATTTCTTCAATATTCTCGCGGGTAAAAATGTGGTGACTGCCTTTTATTCGCTCATTGAACCTTAATCGGAGCAATAATTGGCGAAGTTCGGAAAATGCAATGTCGGTGTCAGCATTTCCCGTCAGAATTTTCATTCTGAGTTTTGAGAACTTGCCCATTAAGTCAGTTCCGTTTAATCAATTTTCACAATCGACTGTTGTATGTAACATTGAGTTCATCGCCTGTCTATAATTACCCCGCCACAATCTCAATCAACACCTCATTCGGATTCACCGATTCGCCTTTGATCACGTGCACGGATTTGACGGTGCCGCTGACTGGTGCCGTAATTTCGGTTTCCATTTTCATTGCTTCGGTAATCAGCACCGGTTGTCCGGCGGTGACTTTCTGGTCGACTTTGACGAGCACGTCGAGGATGTTGCACGGCATGCTGACGACGACATCGCCTTCGGCGGTGGGGCGGCGGCGTTTGCTGCCAATGGTGCTTTTGACCGCGCCTTGAGTGCCGCCGTCGAGCACGATTTCATCGAGCGTTTCAACAACGATTTCTTCCGGCATGCCGTCGACCATGAAGTAGAAATGCCGCAATGTGTCGTTCTTGGGGCCGGTGCCGGTGACTTTGACATGATACGATTCGCCGTGCAGCGCCACGTTGAATTCGGTTGGCGCTTTTTGCAAACCATCCGCTGTTGTTGCTGCTACCTCTAACGGTTCGGGTACCAAGTGTCCGGTCGAGCGCAGTTCCAGGAATTGCTTGCCGACTTCGGGGAACATGGCGTAACTCAGCACGTCCTCATCGTTCAACGCCAAATGGCCGATTTCGCGGCGCAGGTTGTCGAATTCCGGTTTCAGCAGGTCGGCGGGGCGGCAGTCGATAATCTCCTCCTTACCGATCGCGCGTTTTTGCAGTTTGGTGTCGATCGGCGCCGGCGCTTTACCGTAGCCGCCTTGCAGGTAGCGTTTGACTTCGTTGGTGATGGTTTCGTAACGCTTGCCGGTGAGTACATTCAGCACCGCTTGCGTGCCGACGATTTGCGAAGTCGGCGTGACCAGCGGCGGATAACCCAGGTCTTTGCGCACGCGCGGGATTTCCGCGTAAACTTCGCTGATGCGATCCAGTGCATTGCGCTCCTGCAATTGGTTGGCGAGGTTCGAGATCATGCCGCCCGGCACCTGGAATACGTGCACGCGGGTGTCGACGCCAGTGAATTCGCTTTCGAAACGGTGGTATTTTTTGCGCACTTGCGCGAAATAATCGTTCACTTCCTGCAGTTTTTGCGGGTCCAAGCCGGTATCGTATTCCGTGCCTTGCAATGCCATCACCAGGCTTTCGGTCGGCGGATGGCTGGTGCCGCCGGACCAGGATGACAGAGCGGTATCGATATGGCGGCACCCGGCTTCGATCGCTTTGAGCTGACACATTTCCGCGAGTCCGGCGGTGGCGTGCGAGTGCAGATGAATCGGTACATCAATCGTGTCTTTTAAGGCTTTGACCAATTCGCTGGTAGCATACGGCGTCAATAATCCGGCCATGTCCTTGATGGCGATCGAATCGCACCCTAAAGCCGCCAGATCCTTGGCAAGGGACACAAAGCTGTTGATATCGTGCACCGGACTGGTGGTGTAGCAAATCGTGCCTTGTGCGTGCTTGCCGGCTGCTTTGGTCGCTTCGATCGCGGTTCTGAGATTGCGGATATCGTTCAGCGCATCGAAAATGCGGAACACGTCCATGCCGTTGGCGGCGGCGCGGTTGATAAAGGCGCGCACGACATCGTCGGAATAATGCCGGTAACCGAGCAGATTCTGGCCGCGCAGCAGCATTTGCAGCGGCGTGTTCGGCAACGCGGCTTTGAGTTTGCTCAGACGCTGCCACGGATCTTCTTTCAAAAAGCGCAAGCACGCGTCAAACGTCGCACCGCCCCAGCATTCCAGCGACCAATAGCCGATTGCGTCGAGCATCGCGCAGGCCGGCAGCATGTCTTCGGTGCGCATGCGGGTAGCGATCAGGGATTGATGCGCGTCGCGCAAGATGACATCGGTGATATGAACTTTTTGCATGAGTTTTCCTTCGCTATCCAATATTTCGCGCGTTATAAGCCGGTATGAGACGCAACCACCGCGGCAATGACGCTCGCCAGTACTTCCGGCCGAGGTTTATCGGAATAATTGATCAGATTCGGGTTTTGTTCGACAAAACCGGTGTTGAATTTTCCGGTGCGGAATTGTGGGTGTTTCAGAATCTTCAAATAATACGGAATCGTGGTTTTGATGCCGAACAAGCCCATGTCGCGCAAGGTGCGCTGGCCACGCTTGATGACATCTTCCCAAGTCAACGCGCTGACAATGACTTTGGCTACCATCGAATCATAAAATGGCGGAATTTCGTAGCCGGTATAAATCGCAGTATCGGTGCGCACGCCGGGGCCGCCCGGCGCGTAATAACGCGAAATGCGGCCGAAACTCGGTAAAAAATTGTTTTTCGGGTCTTCGGCGTTGACGCGGAATTGAATGGCGTAACCACGCCGTACGATTTCGTCTTGCCTGAAGCGCAGCGGCAAACCGGCGGCAACGCGGATTTGTTCTTCGACGATATCGACGCCGGTGATGGTCTCGGTGATGGTGTGCTCGACCTGCACGCGCGTATTCATCTCCATGAAATAAAACCGCCCGCTGTCGTCGAGCAGAAATTCCACCGTACCGGCATTGGTGTACCCGACCGATTTCGCTGCGATCACCGCTAGGCCGCCGATGTACTGACGTTGCGCTTCGTCCAGTTGCGGCGATGGCGCAATCTCAATCAGCTTCTGATTGCGGCGCTGAATCGAGCAATCGCGTTCGTACAGATGAATGACGTTACCGTGATGATCGGCAAGCACTTGCACTTCGATGTGTTTCGGATTGACGATGCATTTTTCCAGAAATACATCGGCGCTGCCGAAGGCTTTGGTTGCTTCGGAAATCACCCGGTCGTAATTGCGTTTCAGTTCTTCCGCGTTGTCGCAGCGGCGGATGCCACGACCGCCACCGCCGGAAGTTGCTTTCAGCATTACCGGATAACCGATTTTTTCCGCGACTTGCAAAGCTTCGTCAACTGAATACAGGTTGCCATCCGATCCCGGCGTGACCGGAATTCCTGCGGCGATCATCGCATTGCGCGCTTCGGTTTTGTCACCCATGCGATGGATCACTTCCGGCTCGGGGCCGATGAAGATCAAGCCGCGTTCTTTGCAAGCACGGGCGAATTGCGCGTTCTCGGATAAAAAGCCGTAGCCCGGATGCACCGCGTCGCAGCCGGTCGCCAATGCCAGATCGACCAATGCATGGATATTCAGATAACACGCCATCGGCTCGCTGCCGATGCAATACGATTCATCCGCTTTTTTGACATGCAAGGCAAAGCGGTCTGCTTCGGAATAGATAGCCACCGAACGGATGCCCATTTCGGCACAGGCGCGGATGATACGCACCGCAATCTCGCCGCGGTTGGCAATAAGAATTTTGCGTAACATAGTTTAAATTTTTAATGATGATCGCATATTCTACTCGATCAATTTCAGTATTTTATCCGACATTCTTCTTTACGCTACCCTAGATATGGGTGATAAAGCAAGCTACCTCCGCTTGATCCGGTTTGAAGAGGAAATGTTCAACCAAGAAATAACCTGGGATAACAAATAGTTTTCCTGGGATTGGTTTGATTGATCGGTCGATATAATTGGAAATGGTATAGAATGAAAATCATTGAACAATGAAATGATTCGCTTGTTCAAGAATTTTAATGGGTTAATCGGTTTTTCTGAGAAAGGTTATTGGAATTATTAATATGGCTGAACCGGAAGTTAAGAAAGAAAATTGGGAAAAAGATTTGTTGGAAAATCTCGCGCTAGCATCGTTGCGGGAACAGCAGCGGGCTCGCAGATGGGGGGTATTTTTTAAGTTATTGACGTTTGGCTATCTATTCATATTGTTGTTTGTTGGGATGGGTTGGATCGAAGACGGCAAAGTGCGGATCGCGGAAAAGCACACGGCGGTTATCGACGTACAGGGGATGATTGTCCCCAATGGCATGAACAGTGCCGACAAGATCAACTCGAGCTTACGTTCGGCGTTTGAGGATAAGAGTACCAAGGGTGTGATCTTGCGTATTAACAGCCCCGGGGGAAGTCCGGTGCAAGCGGGGTATATCAACGATGAGATTCGGCGGTTGCGCGCCAAATACCCTGAAATTCCGGTCTATGCCGTTGTCAGCGATATCTGCGCATCCGGTGGTTATTATGTGGCTTCGGCAGCGGATAAAATCTATGTTGATAAAGCGAGTCTGATCGGATCGATCGGTGTGCTGATGGACGGCTTCGGATTTGCCGGGACACTGGACAAACTCGGCATTGAGCGGCGCTTGCTGACGTCCGGTGAGAACAAAGGTTTTCTTGATCCTTTTTCGCCGTTGGATCCGGTACAAAAAGCGCATGCGGCGACATTGCTGCACGAAGTACATGAACAATTCATTCAAGTGGTAAAAGCCGGCCGGGGAGAGCGATTAAAGGATTTGCCGGAGTTATACAGCGGCATTGTCTGGACAGGGAAACGCAGTATCGATTTGGGGCTTGCTGATGCACTCGGTAGCGCCGAATATGTCGCGCGCGAGGTGATCGAAGCGGAAACGCTGGTCGATTTTTCACCGCGTGAGGGATTTGCGGATGTGTTTTCCAAACGCTTCGGTCAGATTGCGATGAATTTTCTGTTAGAAAACGGAGCTTGGTCGCTCAAGTGATCAGCGTGATAAAGGATCCGGTTTACTGAGAATTTCCGTCAGTGTCCGTTGAACGCCGGTTCGCCAATCGGGCAGTTGCACACCCAACGCCTGCTCCAGCTTGCCGGTGTTCAAGCGCGAGTTCAGTGGCCGCTTGGCGGGGAGCGGGAATTCGCCGCTGGGTATCGGTTGTAAATTTCCGGATTGTGTTTTCAAAGGATGATTTGCAGCCATCGCGTGCGTCAGAATGAGCTGGGCATATTCAAACCACGAGGTGTATCCTTTTGCCGTCAAATGATAAATACCGCCGGTGAACGATTGGCGCTTCAGCATCAGCAGCGCGTAAGCCGTGATATCGGCAATCAACTCAGCACCGGTCGGTGTCCCGATTTGGTCGTTGACGATGTTGAGTGAGTCGCGCTGTTGCGCCAGCCGCAGGATGGTTTTAATAAAATTGCTGCCGAAAGCAGCATAGACCCAACTGGTACGGAAAATCATGTGTGAGCAGCCCGATGCTTGAATATTTTGCTCACCTTCCAGTTTGGTTTTGCCATAAACGTTCAACGGCTCTGGATCGTCGGTTTCAGCAAACGGCTGATCGCCGTTGCCGTTGAACACATAGTCGGTGGAATAATGAATGAGCCAGGCGTTTAATCGTTTGGCTTCTTGCGCCAACAGCCCGGGCGCTTCAGCATTCAACGTCCTTGCCAGTTCCGGCTCCTGCTCGGCTTTATCGACTGCGGTATAAGCGGCAGCATTGACGATAATGCCGGGTTTGATGCATCTAATGGATTCCTGGATCCCGGTAAGATCGCGGAAATCGCCGCATAAATCCGTACTGCTTGAATTAAGCGCAATGAGCTCGCCTAACGGCGCCAGACTGCGCTGTAATTCCCAGCCGACCTGGCCGCTTTTGCCGAACAGTAAAATCTTCATGTTACTGCCGATCGTTATAGTTTTTTTCCAGCCACGAGCGATACGCGCCGGTCTGAACATCTTTAATCCATTGCGGATTGTTCAGGTACCATTCGACGGTTTTACGAATGCCGGTCTCGAAGGTTTCAGACGGTTTCCAATGAAGCTCGCGCTCAATTTTCTGCGCGTTGATCGCATAGCGTCGGTCGTGTCCCGGCCGGTCTTTGACATAAGTGATCAAACGCTTGAAGTCGGAGCCTGGGTAAAATTCCTCTAACAATGTGCAAATGGTGTTGACGATTTCAATATTTGCTTTTTCATTCCAGCCGCCAATGTTATAAGTTTCTCCTGGAATGCCGGCTTCCAGCACACGGCAGATAGCCCGGCAGTGATCGATAACGTACAACCAATCCCGAATTTGCAAGCCATCACCATAAACCGGCAGCGGCTTTCCTGCCAAGGCATTTACGATCATCAATGGAATCAATTTTTCCGGGAACTGAAACGGACCATAGTTATTGGAACAATTGGTGGTCAGCACCGGCAATCCGTAGGTATGGTGATAGGCGCGCACCAAGTGGTCGCTGGAAGCTTTACTCGCCGAATAGGGACTATTGGGTTGATAACCATGCGTCTCGGTAAATGCCGGAGCGTCTTTTTCCAGCGAGCCGTAGACTTCGTCGGTCGATACGTGCAGGAAACGGAAATTACTACGAGCGCTAGGTTCCAATGCCGACCAATAAGCGCGAACCGATTCCAGCAAGCGGAAGGTGCCGAGGATATTGGTTTGAATAAAATCTTCCGGGCCGTGAATCGAACGGTCGACATGACTTTCCGCCGCCATGTTGATGATCGCGCGGGGCTGGTGCGTCGCCAGGAGTTGCGCGACCAGTTGCGTGTCGCCGATATCGCCTTGCACAAAAATATGCTTCGAGTTTCCGGACGCCGACGATAAATTTTGTAAATTGCCAGCATACGTCAGTATATCGAGATTGACGATGGGCTCGACGGTTTGCACCAGCCAGTCGAGTACAAAATTACTGCCAATGAATCCGGCACCTCCGGTAATTAAAATCATGTTGAATATCCTAGATTGTGGCGAAGTGAATACATTTGATTGTTAGTAATATACTATTTTCATTAGGAATTCCAGATAGGTAAAATTCCAGTTTCACCCGATTTTACTTGAAAATTACATTCGATACCGATTCCTGGCACCCAAATCAGTTGATCATTACAGAACAGCAATGGCATGGTATGGCGCTGCCATGGCGGAATTGATGCCTCCTGCAGCAGATTTTTCAAACGCCGGGTGGGGCGGTTGCATGCCGGCTTGAAATGCTCACCGCCTTGACGGGTCCGTAATGAGACTGACTGATTTAAGATTTTCTGCGGGTCGATACCTTGCGATCCGGTTTCAGTCAAGCAAACGGTACCGCTCAGGTGTGTCAGAGTCAGCGGTAACTGGCCTTGCCAGATGAATTGTGAAGACCGCGGTGCTTGCAGAGCAACTTCCTCGGGGAAAATGTGAACCAATCCTTTAAAGCAGCGAATGGCGGTATCACCGAAACGAATATGGATTTGATTATCCGTGCTTGACGATAATAGCTGCTTCAATATGTCTTCCAGCTTCACCGCACTGGGTAGCGGCAGGTTTTGCTGACTTAGCGTATGGCGCAGCAGATTTTTTGCGCGGGAAAAACTGAGTAAGCGCAGCTTGTCGATTGCCAGTTTTCCCCCTGACAGGCAATTCGCGCTATCGATTTCCGCTAATTCGTCGAGTAATTGCGAAGCTTCGGATAAGTGGCGGCTGGTCCGCAGTAAGGTTTTGCCATAACCGGGGTAGCGTTTTTTGAGTACCGGCAGGATTTCGTGGCGCAGGAAATTTCGATTGTAAGTAGTGCTGTCATTGCTTTCATCATAAACCCAATTCAGTCGATGTTGCCGCGCATAAGCTTCAATCTGATCCCGCGTGACTTCTAAAAATGGCCGTAATAACTGCGGTGCGGCAACGTCAGATTGCTTTCTGATCCAGGGCATGCCGCTTAGCCCCTTGATACCTGCGCCACGGAATAATTGCAGCAGTAGCGTTTCAGCCTGGTCGTCCAGATGATGGGCTAACACCACGCAATCGGCTTGGGTGCGACTGAAAATCCGGTAGCGTTCTTCGCGGGCAAGTGCTTCAAGGCTGATGCCGGGTTCTTTTTTTAGATTCAGATTGGCGATATCAATCGGAATGCCATAGCTGTGGCAGAGATCGCTGCAAAATTGGCTCCAGAGCGGTGCATTCCGGCTGATGCCGTGATTGACGTGAACCGCGGTGAGCGAGAAAGGGATTTCTGCGGATAGCTTAGAAAGTACATGAAGCAAGACAACGGAATCGACCCCGCCGCTTAAAGCAATGGCTAACCGATCATCGGGTTTGATATGTGTATGTAATGCTTCTTGAACATGACACAGCAAGCTAGTCGATTTTGACTTCCTTGAATGCGCCATAGGTCATTAGTCGATCCAGACGTTTTTCCAACAATGTTTCAATGGATTGATCTTGAAGTTTGCGGAGGGATTCTTGTAAAACACTTTTGACGGATTGCATGATCGCCGGATAGTCACGATGCGCGCCGCCGATGGGTTCGCTGATGATGCTGTCGATTAAATTCACCGCCTTTAAGCGGTCGGCGGTAATGCCCATGATCTCGGCAGCTTCCGGCGCTTTGTCGGCGCTTTTCCATAAGATCGATGCACAACCTTCAGGAGATATTACCGAGTACGTGGCGTATTGCAGCATGTGGATAACATCACCGACTGCGACTGCCAAAGCACCACCGGAACCGCCTTCACCGATAATGATACATATCACGGGCACTCGCAATTCCGCTAGGACATAAAGATTCTTGCCAATGGCTTCCGATTGTCCGCGTTCTTCGGCGTCGATGCCCGGATAAGCGCCCGGAGTATCGATAAAAGTAATCAGCGGAATAGAAAATTTCTCAGCCAAGCGCATTAAGCGAAGCGCTTTACGATAACCTTCCGGCTTCGGCATGCCAAAGTTGCGATAAATTTTTTCCCGTGTGTCCCGTCCTTTCTGATGTCCGAGCAGCATGACAGTCTGACCGTTGAATCTTGCCAAGCCACCCACAATGGCATGATCGTCAGCGAAATTGCGGTCGCCATGCAGTTCCTCGAAATCGGTGAATAAATGCTCGATATAGTCGAGTGTATAGGGACGTTGCGGGTGTCGTGCGACTTGCGAGATTTGCCAAGGTGTCAGCTTGGCGTACACATTTTTTGTTAGAGAGAGACTCTTGGCCTGTAAACGAGCGATTTCTGCTGAAATATCGAGTGCCGAATCATCTTGCGCAAATCGTAATTCTTCAATTTTTGATTCAAATTCTGCAATATTCTGCTCAAATTCCAGAAAAGTGATCTTCATGTGAACTGGGAAAATTATCTAAAAGTGTGATGATACAGGATTTGTCAATAAATCTGCACGGCGAGTAATGCTAACTCGGGTGTTTTCACTGGCGCATTTGATGAAGCCGTTCCAGTAAAATGGATTGAATCCGGATACGGTAGAATTATGCTTTCTTGTATCAATTATCAAGGAGCGTTTTGCAATGGAACGGCGGGTATTTCTTCGTCAGATTATGGTCTTGCCGTCAGTTCTGACATGGTTACCGCTTCAAGTGATGGCGGGGGACCACGTGACTGGGACACTCCGGTCATTGAAAAAACCTGATCATGAATGGCGTGAACTCATATCGCTTGAAGCGTTTCAAGTGCTGTTCGAGGAACACACCGAGGAACCGGGCAGCAGCGCGTTAAATAACGAGTACCGGGAAGGGACTTATATTTGCGCTGCGTGTTATTTGCCATTGTTTGAGAGCAAACATAAATACGACAGTGGCACCGGATGGCCTAGCTTTACGCAACCGATAGCGGGACATGTCGGCACCAAACAAGACTATTCATTGATTTTTATGCGCATGGAATATCATTGTGCCCGCTGTGGCGGGCATCAAGGGCATGTATTTAAAGATGGGCCATTACCACGCGGTGAGCGTTGGTGTAATAATGGATTGGCTTTGCAATTCATATTGCAATCGGAGTCCTTACCCGAACTGAGAGGTTGAATTACTGAATGATTGAAATGATTACGCTCGGAGATTTGACCCCGAAAGCTTTTTTGCGTGATTACTGGCAGAAACAGCCTTTGTTGATCAGAAATGCGCTGCCCGGCTTTAAGGGCTTGCTGACGCGAGATGAGTTGATCTCGCTTGCGTGTTCTGAGGACGCGCAATCTCGGCTGGTTGTCCAGAAAAATGGTCGTTGGCAACTGAAGCATGGGCCATTGGTTGATCAAGATTTTGAAAGATTGCCGAAAAAACAGTGGACGCTGTTGGTTCAGGATGTTAATCATTTTCTTCCGTCGGCACGGGAATTGTTGTCCAGGTTTCGTTTTATTCCACATGCGCGGCTGGATGATTTGATGGTGAGTTATGCGCCTAAGGGAGGTGGAATTGGGCCGCATTTCGATTCTTATGATGTTTTTTTGCTCCAAGGCCTTGGATCAAGACGTTGGCAGATATCGGCTCAGTCCGATGATGCTTGCATTGAGAATGCGCCGCTGCGCATTTTAAAAAACTTTTATCCGGAACAAGAATGGATACTGGCGCCAGGTGATATGCTCTACTTGCCCCCCAAATACGCGCATAACGGGATAGCGGAAGACGATTGCATGACCTATTCGATAGGTTTCCGTGCGCCCAGTTATGAGGAGCTAATGACACAGTTTTTGGTTTTTTTGCAAGATCGCGTGTCAGCAGCAGGCCGGTATGCAGATCCTGGACTGCAATTCCAAACTCACCCATCCATTCTAAGTTCAGCGATGCTATCGCAAGTACGGACCATACTGCAAGAAATCAAATGGGATCGCAAAGATGTCGAAGATTTCCTGGGTATTTATCTCTCCGAACCGAAATCTCATGTTTTTTTTGAACAACCTGCAGAGCCGATATCGTTACGGGATTTTATTCGATTGGTTTGTGAGAATGGCTTAACGCTTGATCTGAAGAGCAGAATGTTATCCGGGCGCGATCAATTTTTTATCAACGGCGAGAGCATCAGTGCGGGCGCAGAAGCCTATCGGATCCTGGTAAAACTGGCGGATAATCATGAGTTGATGCCAACTAAAATCATTGATAAAGAAACCGCGAAAATTCTTTATGAATGGTATGAAAATGGATACATTAAGCTGAAAAATTAGTTCTGATTGGATTTGATGATAGTCGTCGCTTTGTTTAATGAATGATACGCAGACGTGTTAAATTTGTGTAATCCGAAAAGTTCGATTAAGCTATTAGCGCCTATCAAATAAAGAACATGGAGATTAAATTTTGAGATTTTCACTTGTAGCGATCGCGTTCGCGATTTTGACATTAAGTGCATGCGAGGGCAAAAAGAGTCTGGATGGTTACCCAATGGATAAACCGCCTCCGTCAGCTTATGCACCAAGAGATTCTGAGCCTGAAGAATTGAAATAAACAGGATGAACAGACTTGAAAGGTCCTAGGGTTTTTAAGGGCGTTCGGTGAGGTTCTGTTCAACAAGTTTTTCCCTAAAAAGTCACAAATTCTCTCTTTGGAGCGTTTGTGACGATTTGATCGGTAGTTTAAAGCCCGGATTGCTTAATTGCTTTTATACCAATCAAAATCTTGAAATTCCATTTTTAACCAGAGGTGCGATCAGTTAAGAATGGTTTTCATAAAATAGGAAAGCATTAAATAGATAATACTTATCTCGGCGATGTAATCCTTAAACGCAGATATTTCCCGAGGAACTTTCCCTTAAGCTTATGATTGGACTTGAGTGATTGTTAAAATTCGTTATATACTGCGAAACTCTTTTAAGAACTTTTATAAGGAAAATTTATAATGAAATATTCACTTCTGGCTGCTGCATTGTTTGCCTTGACATTATCTGCTTGTGGTGGTGCAAAAAATCAAGCATTACCTGAGACCGAAAAAGCAAATTATGAAAGAGCCCTTCGTGGCGAAGATGTCGATTGTCCTCATGGGATCGACGCCAATGGCAACTGCTTGAAAGAAGGAGCGGATCCTCGTCCATACGGTGGAACAAGCAAACCAGGGCACTAATTGATAGTCAATTAAATGGCTCATCACAAAAAAACCGCCTTCAAGGCGGTTTTTTTGTTTTCCAGCAACCTCGACTTTACTAAAGCTAAAGCCTTGTAAGGTTATTTATTTAAGCTGCTCGTGCAATAACTTCAATATCCGGCTGGTTGTGACGGAATTTACCGCGGATCCGTCGTCATTCGACAGCGTGATCTTGCTTGAATTGGTTCCGGCATTGTGTACATAGATGCGATATTTTGCCGCTTTCGAATTATCTTTATCGCCGCTTCGCCAAAACATGATATTTGAGAGAATCCCTTCATCGTCGCCTTTTTTCTTACTATCTTTGTCCAGATTGACGAAGCGCACATAATAAATACCTTCTTCACGGTTGCGATCTTCAACGGTGAAACCGATGCGATCCAACGCTAAGCCGACGCGCCGCCACGATCTGTCGAATGCTTCATAGACAAGCAGCGAAGTCTCTTCCTTGTCGATAAAAGCGCGCTCATAGGTGCTGCTTCTACCCGTCGTTAATTCCATTTTTGCTTTTTGTTCTTCCACGCCGAAGCGCATCATCAAACGCGATAGCATTTCCGCTTCCAGATCAGGATCCGCGGGGCGGGGTTGCCAGACTGACCGGTTTAAATTGCCGCCTTCCAATACCTCGGTCATGCCGCGATGACTGATATAAATTTCAGTATTGCCAGTTTCGCTACGTTCGAGTCGGGTGCGGAATTTATCTCGTTCAGCGGTTGAATATATGCTATCCAGAAAAGTGGAAATAAAAGTCCGGAGAAAATCCTGAGGAATTTTTGCGCGATTCTCAGCCCAATCGGTTTCCATAATGCCGGCCTCCGGAACCTCGATTTTGATTAAAAAACCCAATTCCTGCCAGAATTCTTTGACAACCGGCCACACCACCTCGGGAGATTGCGGTATTACCAGCCAGCGTTGCGTTCCGGATCGTTCGATATGAACATTTTGTACCGATGACGGTAATAAACTGGACATGCCGGTGTTTTGCTGTCCACCGCGTTCACTGCTATACGACGAGAAAGTAGTGCTGCCGGATGAACTCAGCTCCGGGATCGAATAGCGTTCGTCGATCGCCGGTTGTATGAGATCCGGCGGGATATCTAACGCAGGTAATCGCCCAGCCGATTTATAATCAATCGTTTTGGTATCGGGGAACAGGTCGATTGTTTTGCAACCTGCCTGGATTAATGAAAGCGTCAATACTGATGTAGTTACGATTACCTTGCGCCATTTCATTTTTGACATCTTATCCCTTTAATTATTGGATGCTGGCCAATTCCATAGCTTGACGAATAAGTTGATGGTATTTTTCGGATAAAGGCGTTAGAGGCAAACGGATTCCGCGGCCAATTAATCCCATTTGCGCAACGGCCCATTTGACCGGGATCGGATTTGCTTCGACAAACAGATCAATGTGCAAGCGTAACAGCTTGTTATTGATTTCACGTGCAGTGGCGAGATCGTCTGAAAAAGCCGCTACGCACATATCGTGCATGAGTCGTGGCGCAACATTGGCAGTTACTGAAATAACACCGGTCGCGCCCAATAACAGCAATGCCAAACCGCTGGCATCGTCGCCGCTGTATACCGCAAAATTTGCTGGGGCGCGTTGCAATAATTCCGTGCCCCGGCCAATATCCCCGGTTGCATCTTTAATCCCGATAATATTGGGAATCTGAGCCAAGCGTAATGCGGTTTCATTCTGAATGTCGGCAACTGTCCGACCGGGTACGTTGTATAAAATTTGTGGAATATCAACAGCCTCAGCGATGGCTTTAAAATGTTGATAGAGTCCTTCCTGAGTGGGTTTGTTGTAATAAGGGGCAACTGAAAGGCAAGCATCAATTCCCGCGTTTTTTGCATGAATTGATAAGTCAATGGCTTCACGCGTTGAATTGGCGCCAGTCCCCGCGATTACCGGTATGCGTCCCGCTACATGATCGACTGCTATCTGCATCAATAAATGATGTTCTTCAAAATCAACAGTCGGTGATTCACCTGTGGTGCCAACCACAACCACGCCATCGGTACCCTGTTCAATGTGGAAATCAAGAAGGGAGCGGAAACGATCCAAGTCCAATCCACCTTCTTCATCCATGGGAGTGACGATAGCAACCAAGCTACCTTTAATCATGACGAACTTCCCAGTCAAAAAAAACACATTTTACCCGAATCTGGTATTAATTAAGCGGTCTCACGAAATGCACAGGCAAGCCAATGGCTTGCCTGTAACGTTGCTATCATTTGAATCATTATTCAACCTATTGAAAATAATGGTCTATTGTGTTTTTTTGATAAAACTGATGGCATCATTTTTTAGATCAACCCAGATTGTGTCTTTTGCAACAAAATTTCCTTCCAGAATCTCTTTAGCAAGCGGATTCTCAATTTGCGCTTGAATTGCTCGCTTGAGAGGACGCGCACCAAATATCGGATCGAAACCGACTTGTGAAATCGCCGATAACACCGCATCGCTGACCTCCAGCTTCATTTCAAGCTTGGCTAGCCTTGCCTCCAAACCGTGCAACTGTATTCTGGCAATTGATTGGATATGTTTTTGATCCAGCGAATGGAATACGACCACTTCGTCGATCCGGTTAATGAATTCCGGGCGGAAGTAGGTTTTAACTTCGCCCATCACCGCATTCTTAATTGCCGGATACTCGCTGCCGGCCATTTCCTGAATCATCTGAGATCCCAGGTTCGAAGTCATCACAATCACGGTATTTTTGAAATCCACCGTGCGTCCTTGGCCATCGGTCATGCGGCCGTCATCGAGAACCTGCAGTAATACGTTAAAAACATCCGGGTGGGCCTTTTCAACTTCGTCGAGCAAAATGACCGCGTACGGTTTCCTGCGAACCAGTTCGGTTAAATAGCCGCCTTCTTCGTAACCGACGTATCCAGGCGGTGCGCCGATCAATCGTGCGACAGAATGTTTCTCCATGAATTCGGACATGTCGATCCGGATCAAGTGATCTTCGGAATCAAACAAAAATCCAGCGAGTGCTTTGCACAGCTCGGTTTTACCGACGCCGGTTGGGCCGAGAAACAAGAATGATCCGTAAGGCCGGTTAGGATCGGACAAACCGGCGCGTGATCGGCGGATCGCATCTGATACCAATCGGACCGCTTCGTCTTGGCCAACAACCCGTTCATGCAGTTTTTGTTCCATCAACAGCAATTTTTCCCGTTCACCTTGCATCATTTTGGATAAAGGAATGCCCGTTGCGCGTGATACAACCTCCGCAATTTCCTCGGCGCCGACTTGCGTGCGCAGCAACTTGTTTTGTCCGCCTTCGGCTTCGTATTGCGCAGCTTCTTTCAATTTAGCCTCGAGCTGCGGCAGCTTGCCGTATTGCAGTTCGGCTACCTTTTCCAGCTTGCCTTCGCGTTGAAATCGCATCACTTCCGCTTTTACGCGATCAATCTCTTCCTTAATGCTGGCCGCACCTTGCGCTGCTCCTTTTTCAATTTTCCAGACTTCTTCGAGATCAGCGTATTCGCGTTCAAGTTTCTGAATTTCTTCTTCGATCAGCGTCAGGCGTTTTTGCGAAGCTTCATCCTTCTCCTTTTTCACCGCTTCGCGTTCAATCTTGAGTTGAATCAGGCGACGGTCCAGCTTATCCATCACTTCGGGTTTGGAGTCGATTTCCATCTTGATGCGCGCGGCTGCTTCATCGATCAGATCGATGGCTTTGTCTGGCAGGAAACGGTCAGTAATGTAGCGGTGAGAAAGCTCTGCTGCTGCGACGATGGCCGGATCGGTGATTTCCACGCCGTGATGTAGCTCGTATTTTTCCTGCAAGCCGCGCAATATCGCGATGGTAGCTTCAACGGTCGGTTCTTCAACCAGCACCTTCTGGAATCGCCGTTCCAGCGCGGCATCCTTTTCAATATATTTGCGATACTCATCCAGTGTCGTGGCACCGATGCAATGCAATTCACCGCGTGCCAAAGCCGGTTTCAACATGTTGCCGGCATCCATCGCGCCTTCCGCTTTTCCGGCACCCACCATGGTATGCAGCTCATCAATGAACACAATGGTTTTTCCTTCGTCTTGCGCAAGTTCCTTCAGCACAGTTTTGAGACGTTCTTCAAATTCCCCGCGGTATTTTGCGCCCGCTAAAAGCGCCGCCATATCGAGTACCAAAACACGTTTTTCTTTAAGGCTTTCGGGCACTTCGCCATTGATAATGCGCTGGGCAAGCCCCTCAACAATGGCGGTTTTACCGACGCCCGGCTCACCGATCAGCACCGGATTATTTTTTGTGCGGCGTTGTAATACTTGAATGGCGCGCCGAATTTCATCGTCACGGCCGATCACCGGATCCAGCTTACCTTGGCGAGCCCGGTCAGTCAGATCCAGCGTATATTTTTTTAGCGCTTCGCGGCTGCTTTCGGCTTCCGCGCTGCTGACCTGTTCTCCGCCGCGCACGGCATTAATCGCCTTTTCCAAAGCGGACGAACTGCCGCCGTGCTGTTTCAGCAGTGCGCCGATATCGCTTTTGTCTTGTAACACCGCTAACAGAAACATTTCGGATGCGATAAATTGATCGTTGCGTTTCTGCGCTTCTTTATCAGCTAGATTAAGCAAATTATTCAGAGTACGGGAAATAGTAATCTCACCGCCGGAATTTTCCACCTTCGGCAAACGCTGAATACTTTGTTTGATACTTTCCTGCAAAGGCGTTGTGTTGACACCGGAGCGCTGCAATAATGACAAAGTGCTGCCATCTTCTTGCTGCAAGAGCGCCAGTAGCAGATGCTGAGGTTCTATGACCGGATTATCCTGGCCGATTGCAATACTCTGCGCATCAGCGAATGCTTGTTGGAATTTAGTCGTAAGCTTGTCAAAACGCATGAAATTCTCCCATCGTAGGTAATTGATGCCTACGTGGGGGGAAGCTGCGAAATTTCAAGTGGGAGATTACTTGACGGAATGGATGGCGCGAATCTTGGTTTTTTGCAGAACCGGTTTGAGCATGCTTTCAATCTCAGGCGCCGGTACCGGTTTGCTGAAATAATAACCTTGGTAATGATTACATTTTTGTTCGGTAAGGAATGACAACTGTTCTTCTATTTCGATTCCTTCCGCGATGACGTCCAATTCCAGGCTATGCGCCATTGCAATAATCGCCGCAACGATGGTTCGATCGTTCTTATCCGTAACAATGTCGCGCACAAAGGATCGGTCAATTTTAAGCGTATGGATGGGGAATTTCTTCAAGTAGCTGAGACTTGAATAACCGGTTCCAAAATCGTCAATGGAAATGTGTAATCCCATTGCATGCAGGCGGCTCAACGTTTCGACTACTTTATCAATGTTATCAATCAGCATGCTTTCGGTAATTTCCAGCGAAATATATTTCGCGTCTACCTCTGTTTCCTTAAGAATGCGTGAGATATTGGTAATTAAATCCTTATCGCGGAATTGCCGGGCAGATAAGTTAATAGCAATCCGTGGCACGTACAGGCCTTGACTTTGCCATGCTTTGATTTGCAAACAGACCGTTTTCAATACCCACTCGCCGATGGGAATAATCAATCCTGTCTCTTCCGCCAGGTTGATAAATTTGTCCGGCGATACCAACTGATGCACCGGATGCTTCCAGCGCAACAATGCTTCGAGTCCGTAGAGTTGATGATTGGGCATGTCCATCACGGGCTGGTAATGCAGTAACAGCTCGTTCCGTTCCATCGCGTATCGCAGATCCAGACTTAAGGTATGTCTTTCATACGCGGATTTGTTAAGCTCATCGGTGAAGAACTGGTAATTGTTCCGGCCATTTTCCTTGGCATGGTACATGGCGACATCACTGTTTCTCAGCAACGTTTCAGCGGTTCCGCCATCGTTGGGGAATACCGCAATGCCGATGCTGCCGCCGATGTGAAGCTCGTTTCCATGAATATAAAAAGGCTGCAGCAAAGAATCCAGAATTTTTTGTGCAACCTTTGCGGCATCGAGTGATTCGGCAATGGAATTGAGCACGACAATAAATTCATCACCACCTTGACGAGCTACCGTGTCTTCGGTACGGACACAAAATTTTAAGCGATTGGCGACGGCTTTTAGCAATAAATCCCCGATATCGTGCCCGAGCGAATCATTAATCGTTTTGAAGTGATCCAAGTCGATAAAAAGCACTGCCATCTGCCGTTGCCGCCGGGTATCATGGACCAGAGCCTGTTCAACCCGATCCTGCAACAAATGACGATTCGGCAAACCGGTCAATGCATCGTGCGTCGCCATCTCAACAATGCGTTTCTCGGCTTCCTTACGTTCATACCATCTACCTAGATCGTGAGCGATGGTTCCGATCAGGTTTTGCTGATAAACCAATCCATGCGGCGCGCCGCGAGTGAATGCCACTTGCAGCGATCCACACTGCTGGCTGTTTGCGATCACTGCGGCTTCGATACAATCGGGCAAATGATCCTGATATCCCGGGGTGGTAATCTGATTGTTTTCGAGGTTGATTTTGGCGGCGACCGTTTCCTGGTTTTCAAAAGCTGACAGCAAAAAACTTAAAATATTTTTGCAGGTCTCTTCGATGCTCTGATCTTGTGCCAAACAATTTCTAATTTTCTGCAGGCAGATGTTTTCCTTTAACCGCTCGTTCAAGTAAGATTCTTTCTGTTTAATTGATCGTTGGATGAAAGGCAAAGTCAACCAGTGAATTGCTGCGATTCCAAACAATAAAATCAAAGCCAGAAAGGTAACGATGATTTTAACTTGATGCGTGAGATAGCTATTGAGTTCATCTTTATCTATTTTCAGAACAGCGCCAAGTCCGTAGGCGACGGGTGAATGCGCCGCGACCACATCGACTTGCCGGTAATCCTTAACAAATTTCGTGCCCGTTTCGCCATTCAATGCATAATGGATGGGTAACGGCTTATTATTCATAATACGCTGTATCCGCTTGAATTGATTGCCGTCAAAAGCGCGGAAAAAACAATCCATCTCGAGTCTATTGTTTGCGACTGGCGCGCACAGTAAAAAATCGCCGGTTTCGCCAATCAGAGGCGCTTCCGTGAAGATTCGCGTGAGATCCGGTAATGGTTCTTCCGTAGTAATGCGGCCAATTAATTGGCGGTCTTGGTTAAATAGCCGGATCGAGTTTTGTAATACAAAGCCTTGATTCCAGAACAATAAGGTGTGAACATCGGGATGGGCGTTTAACTCCACGGGAAGCGTGGCTCGCTGCGCGACATTACCATCCGTTATCATCAAGTTATCGTTAGCATCGTAAATGCTGATACTTGAAAAATGCGTTGTAAGGATTTTTTCCGCAGACTCGCGTAATCCAGCAATACCTTCGGATTTGGATTCATCCGAATAAATTTTTTCCAGACTTTGTGTTAAAAAAATGCGCGTGGATATGGCCCGGGTATTTGCTACCGAATGCGTGATCTGATTTTCGATCAGTTTTACAGTGTTTTCCAGCGTGGCTTTGAGACCGGTAGCCGTCATGGATTCGATCTGCCGTTGCATGACGGTGTAAACCGACAGGCCCGTCAGAATAATCAATGTTGTCAGTGTCAAGCCACTTATTACAATTGTTTTTGTGCCGCCCTGATTGCTGAAGAAACGAAGCATTGCTTGTGATTGCCTGTTATATGAAGTTTTGGAATCGATTCAAAGGCATGTATTATCGGTTATTCTATACAATACTTAAGTATGCATTTAGATGGTTTTTTCCGCTCAATTCTCAGAATGCAGTATTCCAACGGGGTTTGGCGGTGACTGCGGTTTTAAAGATCGATAAAGCGGTTGCGATGTTTACCGCTGATAACTTGCTTGGTTAATCCGGAATTTTTTTCTTCGCGGCTTCGGGGTAGGGATACAAAATATTCAGCGCCACACTTTTACCGGCGGTTTCAACGATGCGCACGTGCTCGCGCCGGAATTCGCGCGCATGGCGAAGCCCGCACGAATGCGCGATCATGTTGATTTCTTTGTTAACATTCCGGGCATAATTGGCGACGCGCAGATATTTTTCTTCCACCACCAGGCCGTTTTGCAGCCGCTCATCGTGCGTGGTGATACCGGTGGGGCAGGTATTCAAATGGCAACGCATTGCCTGGATGCAACCGAGCGAGAACATGAAACCGCGTGCGGTATTGACAAAATCGGCGCCGGCGCACAATGCCCAAGCGCCTTCCGCCGATGTCACCAGCTTACCGGCCGCAATAACGATAATGCGTTTTTTCAAATCTGCCTGCAGCAATGCATCGACTACCCGCGGTAACGCCTCGGCAATCGGCAAACTGACATGATCCATCAAAGTTTGCGGTGCTGCGCCGCTGCCGCCTTCACCGCCGTCGATGGTGAGAAAATCCGGCGCATATTCCAACCCCCGGCGGTTGATGCTGTCGCACAATTCGTTGATGAAATTCCAGCCGCCGATCGCGGTTTTAACGCCGACTGGACGGCCGGTCAATTCGCGGATGTAACGGATTTTGTCGAGCAACTCGTCGATGTTGTTGATGTCCTTGTGGCGGTTCGGGCTGATCGAATCCTGATGCACCGGGATGCCGCGAATGGCGGCGATCTCCTCGTGTACCTTACCGGCGGGCAGCAAACCGCCCTTACCGGGTTTCGCGCCCTGCGACAACTTGATTTCAAACGCCTTGACCACCTTGCTCAATTCTTTTGCACGTTGCGGCGAGAAATTGCCTTGCTCATCGCGGATGCCGTATTTTGCAGTGCCGATCTGCATAATCACATCGCAATCACCTTCCAGATGATACGGCGACAACCCGCCTTCGCCGGTATTCAACCAGCAACCCGCTTGCGCCGCGCCCAACGACAACGCTCGCACCGCCGGCTTTGAAATCGCGCCGTAACTCATGCCGCTGATATTGATGATCGATTTCGCCTCGAACGGATGTTCGCAATAGCCCTCGCCGATCCGCAAAGACGGCGTCGGCAACTGATCCTCTTCCTGAATCGGAAAAGCGGCGTTGACGAAAATGATCGAACCCGGCTGGCGCAAATCGTTGGTCGATCCGAAGCCGACCAAACTGCCCTTATTTTTGGAATTCTTGTAAATCCAGCCGCGGGTGGCGCGGTTGAACGGCATTTCATCGCGGTCATTGGCGAAAAAATACTGCCGGAAATACTTGCCCTGGATTTCGAAAAAATAGCGCAGCCGACCGATCACCGGATAATTGCGCAGAATCGAATGCTTCTTTTGCGTGATGTCCTGGATGAACCAGACGACGATCAAACCGACAACAGCCACACCCAGCATCGTCGCGATACTATAAAAGATAAAGTCAAATGCGCCGGACATGTCGTCTCCTTATTCCGCGGGCCAATCGCTATACTAGCTGTTCAAGGAACGTTAGTGAACAACTTGAGTACACTATAATGCACGGCTTGACAGCTCAAAAGGATAAAAATTGCAAGATTTACACAATGAAATTCACACCAACGTGCAACGCGCATTGCAAGAGGATATCGGCAGCGGCGATCTGACGGCGTCGTTGATTCCGGATGACAAAGCCCTGCAGGCCACTGTGATCAGCCGGGAAAACGCGGTGGTATGCGGTACGCAGTGGTTCGACGCATGTTTCCGATCGCTGGATCCGGCGATTGCTGTCGAATGGTTTGCCCAGGATAGCGAGACGGTAGAGGCCGGGCAGGTGTTATGCGCCATTCGCGGCAATGCCCGCGCATTGTTGACAGCGGAGCGCTCGGCGTTGAATTTTTTGCAATTGCTGTCCGCTGTGGCGACGCAAACGCGGCGGTTTGCCGATGCCATCGCCGGAACCGGCGCGGTGATTGTCGATACCCGAAAAACGCTGCCGGGATTGCGGTTGGCGCAGAAATACGCGGTCACGTGCGGCGGCGGCGTGAATCATCGCATCGGGTTGTACGACGGAATTCTGATCAAGGAAAACCACATCATCGCCGCCGGAGGCATTCAACCGGCGTTAAACAGAGCCCGGGAAATCGCCCCGCCGGGCGTGTTTATCCAAATTGAAGTGGAATCGTTAGCGGAATTGGGCGAAGCGCTGGCCGCCGGCGCACGCATGATATTGCTGGATAATTTTACATTTGCGCAATTAAGCGAAGCCGTCGTATTAACGCGCCAACAGGCGGATGCGCCGGTGATTCTCGAAGCTTCCGGCAACATTACCTTGGAAAATGTGCGTCAGGTGGCGGAAACCGGCGTCGACCGGATATCGATCGGCAGCCTGACCAAGAATATCCAAGCGGTGGATTTGTCGATGCGGTTCGCATGAAGCGCGCGCCGGGAACGGGCGCGCGTTGCGGGATTACTTGCTGTCCATCGTGTTGATGAACGCATTGGCTTCGTTGATCGAGCGTTCCATCGAAGCGATTAGCGCCGAGACGTCGGATTTGATATTGCCGAGTTCACCTTTGAGCGATGCGATGGCGCGGGCGTTGAGGTTGTGCTTGAGGTACATAACTTGATCGTTGAACACCGTCAGAATCGGCTGGATTTTGCTTTCCGCCTGCTTCATCGACGAGATGAGCTGATGGTAATGCGCTTGGGTGGCTTCAAGTTTACGTTGGCTGTTTTGCCGCATGGAGGCGTTGCTGTATTGCGTGATTTCCTGTTTCCATTCGGTGAATAACGCTTCCGATACGCTTTCGATATCGGCGATGCGGCTGCGGACTTCTTCGGCTTTGCCGAGACTGGCTTCATAGGCGTCATTCAGGCGTTTGTAAGTGGCTTCCAGATCGCCGCCCTGGAAGTGGGTGGCGGCGGTGAATTGTTCCAATGCCGATTTGAATTGTTCCTTAGTTTCCTGCTGGGTGTCGCGGGCTTTTTCAACGCGGTACACCATCACGTCGCGCTTCGGAATGCCGACTTTTTCCAGTCCTTCGAGGTACATTGTGGTACAGGCGGTGAGCAGCAGGATTAATACCAGCATGAGTAGACGGATAGACTGATTCATAGATTTTCTCCAATGAAAGTTTTGGTGGATAGTTTAATGCATGATGACCGTTAGCGTAACACGCCGCGGCGTATGAGCCGGCTGGCGACTTTCAAACCCCACAAGATCGGATGGCGGCGCAGCAGCGGCGTGACTTCGACGCGCACGCCGGTGTGGCGTTCGATTTTCCAGGCGGCGTAGTCGACGCTGTTGGCGAAGGTCAGCGTAGCTTTCGCCAGGCGCAGGATCGACAGAACCCGGCCTTGCCAGCGGCGCACACGCCAGCGCCACAAAGCCTGCTTTTGGGTTGCTGGATCGGTCAGGCAACGGTAGCAGCCGTCTGCTTGTTTCTCCAACATATCAGCCAGTAACGGGTGAGCGGCCGCAGTGAAACGGGTGAATGCGGTTAAGTTGGCATTCGCCAGATGATTGGCGCGGCCCGCTTTCTCGGCGCGCAGTTCGGCGGCGTAAGTCAGTAACAAGCAGCGAGTCCACAGTTGTTCAACATTGTAACTGCCGGCTTCAAGCGCCCCTATGCCGGTTCGCAAAAAAGTCAGCACCGAATGCGCCATTGCTGCATACAGCCGCTGGCGGACGGTGCCGTCTCGCGCAAACAGCAGCCGCGACGGCTGCGCGAAGCGCGCCCAGATATACGAATGGAACCATCCGCGTGCGCCGGCTTCAAAATCGCCGGTGGAAATCACTGCGTACTTGGCGCGCAGGATTTTTCCCTGATGCGGCACTTCCAGATAAAACACATTCGGCGGCAGCCAGGCGTTGAAAAGGGCTAAATGCCGTTCGGGATAGGCTTTGCGGTAGTCGTCGACAACCACGTACAGATCGACGATACCTTCGTCCAGACTGATCGCGGAATGCAAGCAGGAACCGTACAGCACGACGGCATCGAGTGCATCGCTAAAATGCTGAACCAGCGCATCGACCAGCGGTGCAAAATCCGGCGAGACCGGTTGATCGCTTTCTGCCGCGACGGCATCGAGCAACTCGGCGGGCAATGGTTCATGGGTGGCAGGCGTTAGAGTCATGAAGTTCCTATAACACCAGAAATGTAACCGGTTCGGTGGCGGCGATGGTGATCGGCGATTGCGGCGCCGAACGGTACAATTCGCCGTCGACGATGTATTCGTCGTCCATTTCGATGGTCATGCGGGCAGTATTATGGCTGTAATAACCATCTTTTTCCTGCAGCACCTGGCCGCCACCGGATAACAGCGGCCACAGCGAACGCCACAAGCGCTTGTGCTGCTGATCGACCAAGGTGACGTGCAGCGGCTCTGGTTCTTTGCCCCAGTACGGGCGGATATTGAGTAACAGGCAATGCAACGCGCTGACCAGGGCGAACAGGTAAGTGCCGCGGTACGTTCGCCCGTTGGCTTCGGTCAAGGTCAGGGTGACCGGCGACCAGGCGCTTTGCTGATGGCCGAACAACATGCCGAACAATGAGCGCAGCATGATTAATGCGGTGAAAATGCCGCCGGTGATACCGATCTGCTTGACCGGACTGCGCGAGAATTTAACGCCGCGGGCAACCAGGCCGACTGCGAAGAACATGCCGTAAATCGCCGGAATGCCTGGCTGTTCGATCCGCAGTACCGGGCGTTGCACCAGATGGGGCGCTGTTGGTTGGCGCAGATACTGATGCAAGCGCTGAATGATTGGCTCAGGTTTGCCTTGCATGCCTAAGTCCAGCGGCGTCATGTTGGTGGTGCCTCCGGGCACGATCATGATGAGCGGCCAGTCGGCGGGCGCGCGGGCCGCGAATAAATGGCCGAAAATCGCATGCGTGGTGCCGTCACCGGCGACGATCACGAGCAGATCGATGTCCGCTTGCAGCAATTGCGTAATGGCGGTTCCGAAAGAAGCGGCATCCTGGGCTTCGCATACGATTAAATCCGGGATCGCATGCAGCGCTTGCCGGATCGAGGCCGCGCGCTTGCGTACTTGACCGCCCATCGGATTGAGCAGGCATCCGGCTTTGGCTGTCCCGGCTTTCAGCCGTTCGATGCGCGTGGTCAGCGTCATGAGATTTGTTCAGCAGTTATCAAAGCTACGATAGCGGGAATGGTTTTTTCAGATTGACCGGTGCGCGGGTGAAGATTCTGACCGCCAAGATATCCCGGTCGCGTGCTGGATCGATATCCTGCAGCCAGGATGTCAGGGCTCCGCCTTGCAATTTAATTTTCCACGCGGTGACAACGCGCCAGAGGAGGAATACGGTGGAAGCCAGATGCCAGATGACGACCATCAGCAATCCGAAATCGGGTTGATCGGTGAGCCAGCCATAGCTGAGCAATACCAGATTCGGGTTGCGCCTCGCGGTGATGAGGCGGTTGAACGAGTCGAGTTTTTTCCAGATAAACATATCAAACGACGCTAAACCGAATTGGAAAGCGCCTTCGCATAAGCGGCCGCCGATATATCCGAGAAACATCAATGTCATCAGGACGCCCAGCCCGGTCAGCGGCGTTGCCGTTCCCGCCAGGCCGACGCCCCAGGCCACATACCATAGCGGCGGGTGGACGATATCCAGGCCGTGATCCAATACATCACCCAAGCGGCTGGATGTGACGGTCACTCGCGCCAGCTTGCCGTCGACGGTGTCGAGGAAAGTCATGAACCAGCCCATGAACAAACCGATGCCGAACAATCCGTACCAAAACGCGACACCCGCCAGCACGGCCAATACGATGCTGGCGTAGGTAACATGGTTCGGCTGCCAACCTTGGCGCACGCAGTAATGCGTTGCCCAATACGCAGGGAACGGCCAGACCCATTTGGTGACGAAATCGGTAACGCCTTTATACGATCCGGAAAACAGTTCTTTTTCCAGCAGTGGTTTGTTTTCCAGGCTGATCGGCAAAATATACGGCGGATCTTTCTTTTTCAAATTTTGCTGGACATCGATTTTCAGATCTCTCAAACCGATGCGCGGGATTGTCAGCAACGCGAATTTATAGTTGTGGTCTTTGTTGTTGTTGAGATTGCGCAATAACTGCGGTGCGTAGTTACCATCGGTGAGGATCGCTGCGGGGCAACCTTCGTCATTGTATAACGCGACTTTTTTATCCAGTTCGAGCAAAGCTTTCAATACCCGCGCATCAAACAGGAAATTGGCGTTCAGAAACAGTGCCTGAGCACTGACAGGAATTTTCTCGGCATCGTCGGTGAATTTTAAATGCGTGTAAGGTCTCAGCATCCGCGCCAAGCGTTCACGCCCGGTTAGTCCCCAAATGGTTATTTCATCTTCACCGAAAATATAAATGTAGGTTGAAGTCGACATGTGTGATAGCTCAAGGGTGTTATTCTGATTGGACCGTCCGATTTCGGGAAAAATGGTCGAGCCTTGCAAGACCCTGCGATTTTAGAGGTTTTCCAGCAACAATAACAGCTTGTTGCTAAAAAGTCCGCCGCAGCCAGATACTGGCGGCCAAAATCATTACAAAGCTGGGTATCAAGGCAATGACGGTGGTATTAACGCGCAGGATCAAGCCGGTATTGGCGATGATTTGATCGAGCAAATAAACCGCGATTCCGATCAGGGTGGCGAATACCAGTTTGTTGCTGAGGCCGGTACGGATGGATCCGAACACGAACGGGATCGATAGCAGCAACATCGCGATTGTCATCAAGGCGCTGCCGATTTTGCGCCAAAATGCCAATGCATAGGAATCGGCGTCTTGTCCGGTGCTGCGTAAAAATTCCACATGCCGGGCCAGCTCAACCGGCGATAAGCTCTCCGGCGGTTTGGTCAACGTGGCGATGTCGTCGGGTTTGACAAACGAATTCCAGTTGATTGTGTCGGCGCGTGTTGCAGTAATCTGGCCGTCTTTAAACGTGCGGACGGTGACATTGCTCAACTGCCACATGTCGTTATCGATGATATCGGCATATTGCGCGAGGGTATGTGTCTGTAAAAAACCTTCCGGGTCCAGTTGCAGCAGTTCGATGTCGGCGGCTCTGGTGTTATGAACAATTTGGCCGATGCGTAAAATGCTGTGTTCGTTCCGGGTCCAAATGCCGAGATTTCTGCCGAGTTCAACCGATAATTCCAGTGCGTTTGCGCGGTAAGTGATGGCTTTTTGTTGCAATTGCGGCGCTACGAATTGTTCCAGAATCGCGACGCCCAGCAACAGCACGATCCCGATGCTGAGTGGCGCGAGACTGATGCGTAGTGGCGATAGGCCGGCGACCCGCATCGCAATCAATTCCGAGTGTACGGCCAGTTTTCCGAGTGCGATCACGGTACCGATCAACGCGATGAAGGGCGCGATTTGAATAAACCGGCGCGGCAACAGCATGGCGGTATAAAGAAACGCATCGCTGACGCGGTAGGTGCCTTTGCCGACATCGTCCAGTTGATCCAATAAATCAAAAAAACTGAAGAGCGGTAACAGCACTGCGGTGGCAATGACAAAACCGACGATTACTTGATTGATAATATAACGATAGAAAATCATGATGGGTGTGACAGTTTTTTGTTGCTTGCAATCCATCCATAAACGGCCAGGGCGAGCAGCATCAAGAATTCCAGCCACCAGACGCCGGGGATGCTGCCGACCACACCTTGTTCCACCCAGGTTTTAGCCAAGCCGCTCAGATTGTAGTAGGCGGCGAAGATCAGTGCGGCCACCAGATAAGTCCGCTCGGTTTTGTCCTGGCGCGGCGTGAAGCGGATAAAGGCCATTGCGATCAGAGCCAGCAGAATGGTGGCGAGCGGGCGCGAAATCCGCCATTGCAGTTCCGCAATATCGCGCGGCTGGTCCGATTCCCATAGCGTCCGGGTTGCCGCTGCTTTGCGCCGGTAGTTCATGACAGTATCGTTATCGATGTAGTAAGTCATGCTGTTGAAGTGAATCACGTCATCGATAGTGGCTGCATTGGTTAATTGATAGACCACACCGTCGGATAATTGAATATTCGGCCGCGGCTCCTGGGCTGTCGGCTGAATCTGATGCGCTCTTCGGGCGAATACGATTTCACTGCTATCCGGCTTTCTCATGAAATGGAATATGTTGTGCATTTCCTTGTTGAATTCGTCTTTAGTCCGCACATACACAATCCTGCCGGATTTTTCGCTGCCGTAAAAGCGGCCGGCTTGAAAGCGGTTAGTGTTTAATTCCGCTTCCGCTTGCGCATCCAGAATGTAACTTTCGCCGTAAGCCCAAGGCCGGACATACGACGACAGCGTGCCGCTCAAAATACCAACCGGAATCGCCACGGACAGCACAATGAGCACCAGGCGCGAACCGCTCAAACCGAAGGTGCGCATCACAATCAATTCATGATCTTTATTGAGTCTGCCCAGACCGACGATGACCGAGATATAGAGTGCGATGGGAATCAATACTTCCAGCGCGATGAGCGTCTTGAGAAAA
Source organism: Proteobacteria bacterium SG_bin4 (assembly GCA_002083395.1). Taxonomy (GTDB): domain Bacteria; phylum Pseudomonadota; class Gammaproteobacteria; order Burkholderiales; family Nitrosomonadaceae; genus Nitrosomonas. The sequence continues at coordinate 54,069 of LWDH01000035.1, forward strand.
ACCAGTTTAATCAACGCCGCGATGCCCAAAGTTTCCGTGACCGCACCGGCCAGCAGCCGGGCGCTGCTGAAACTGGCAAACAAACCGATCAAAATGAACGCTACGACAGTAAAGGGCAGCATGATTTCCCGTGCGATATACCGTTCGATCAATTTCATCGGCCACTACCTGAAATTAAGGAAAGCCAGCGGCTTTGGGGTGCGGTAAAGCTTGCGGTTGGTTCGTCACTCATAATAATTTCTGATAGATGCGGTAACGTTTGTATTGTTCGCAACCGATTTTGTCGAGGATGTGACGCATGGCGGTGTTATCTTCCAAAATCCATGACATTTCAACTTCTTTGAAACCGCGCGCAAGCCCGGCTTGACGAGGTGCGTCGATGACCAGGCAAGCCAATGCGATACCGATGGGAGTGTTGTGATACTGCCTGCGCACGCCCATCAGCGGCACGCGACCGGTTCGAATTTTCCGGTTCTTAATGCGACTGATAAGTTTGAGCCAGCCGAACGGCAGCAAGCGTCCGTTTAATTCCGACAGTACTTCATTAAGATTGGGGATACCGACCATGAATGCCGCCGGTTTACCGTCGACTTCGGCGATCTGGATAAAGTCATCCGGCAACAGCAACCGGAAAATACTGCCCAGTTCGGCGAATTCTTCCTGGGTGAACGGGATAAACCCCCAGTTTTCAGACCAGGCATCGTTAAAGATGCTGCGTAAAATTTCAATTTCTTCGTCGAAGCGGTCACGCTGCAAAGTTCTTAACCGGATTTGCGGAGCAAAGCGGTTCATGATCATTTGCATGACCGGCGGTATTTCAAAATCGATGTTGACTTTGTAAGCCAGCAAATCTTTTGCCGGATGATATGCTTGTTCTTCGAGTAACCGGCCATACCAGCGCGCAGAGTGCGGCATCATGATAACCGGCGGTGTGTCGAAGCCTTCCACCAGAATGCCGCATTCCTGATTGATTGACAGATTGAACGGACCGCTGATCCGGCGGATTTCCCTCGCTGCCAGCCATGCTTCGGCATTCAGGATCAGCGCGGCAAATACCTCGGAATCGTCGATACATTCGAGCAGGCCGAAATGACCGCTATCCGATCCATACCGTTCCTGGTGCAGTTTGTCGATTTGCGCACTGATGCGGCCAACAGGTTGGCCGTTCCGGTACGCAATCCAGGCTTGCCATTCGCCATGTTTAAAATAAGGATTGAAACGGGAGAAATGAAGGCGGCGTTCGAGACGTAACGGCGGCACCCACATCGGGTCATCGGCATAGACGTGCCATGGGACATCGATAAACTTACCCATATCCCGATATGACATAACCGGTTTGACGGTTATGCGGGAATTGGCCGGCATCGGGTGATTACTCATCGATGATGGAGCACCGTTTCTGGTAAATGTTGCAACGAGCCGCGAGCGATAATCTATTCACTGGGTAACGAAATGATTCTGATGATTAACAACGGATAAATACAGCAGCCCGGCGCGATAGCGAAATTATTTAAAATGCGTGTGTTTCAGTAAGTTTTCGATCAACTTATGAAAAACTTCTTTGGGATCCGGTTCATTGCTTGGCGGTTGGCCGGATACCGGAGATTGCTCCGCTGCAGCAATCTTTTCATCAGTGAGATTGCGGCAGAAATCCCGGAAATTGTTCCAATCGGCATTATATTCGGGCAAGTTTTTTTGAGGAATGAACACGCGGAGCACTTCAAAATTTTGATGCATTTCCGGTAACCGGACGGTGAGGTAATGATTGATATTTTTGGGCCAACGCTTATGCACAGGGTACATATCCGCCAGCTCCTCCTCAATAGTGGCACGGAAGTTTTCGATGGCATAAGTGCGCCGTTTGCGGTTGACGATGTCGATCATCAATGCCACCACTCCCAAGAAGCCAAAAATTAAAAAAGGCCACAACGGAACGGTCTCAAAATATACGGCGATTTGTTCAAAAAATTCGTTCAAGATCGTCTCAATAAATGTTAATGGTTATTCAATTGATTCTGTTTGTAAGATCTCTACCTGAAAAACATAGGGAGATTAGCGGTTCACTGAATGAGAGGCAATGTTCCGGAAGATTTATGAAAAAAATTAATAGACTCCCGCTCATGCTAGCTCAGGTCTGTATCTTGCCATAGTCGGTTTCATGTATCAATATCGCGGTTATGGATGGCATTCGTTAAACGAAACGGAGACTTCATCCACCGATGTCATTCAACCTTGTCGGGCTATTAAAAAAAACCTTTGGATTGCTGTTCCAGTGTTTTCCTAAATTTGCATTGACCTGATACGGCTTATTGCGTTATTTTTACCCATTTTTATAAATGAACCATCAATATGGTCTCTATCGGTTTTATTAGCTGGCTTACGTTTTTATGACCAAATCATCGAAGCAAACTGCTTCGGCTCAACCAGAGAGTTTTGAAGCGGCGTCGGCTGAACTCGAAAAAATAGTGGCAGCCATGGAAGCAGGACAAATGTCATTGGAAGACTCACTATCAGCCTATCAGCGCGGTGCGGAATTAATAAAGTATTGTCAGGGCAAACTTCAAGATGCGCAACAACAAGTGCGGGTATTAGAATCCGGCATGTTAAAAAATTTATCAAAATCGGATAGCGATGAACAATGATTTTCAAAACTGGGCCAGCAGCTGTCAGGCGCGGATTGAAGCCTTTCTGGAAGCAAGATTACCGGCCTGGGATTGCGTTCCCGAACGCTTACATAAGGCCATGCGCTATTCTGTGCTGGGAGGTGGTAAACGGGTCCGGCCGTTATTATCATTCGCAGCAGGAGAACTTGCGGTAGCGGATGTTGAACGCGTCACGATCGTGGCTGCGGCGGTGGAGCTGATCCATGCGTATTCATTGGTGCATGATGATTTGCCGTGCATGGATGATGATATCTTGCGTCGCGGCAAGCCGACTTGCCATGTTGAATTCGACGAAGCGACGGCGTTATTGACCGGAGATAGCCTGCAAACCCTCGCGTTTGAGTTATTAGCGGAAAAGCGTATCGCTGACGCCGCGGAAACGCAATTGGAGATGATTACGCAATTGGCGCTGGCCTCCGGTTCGCGCGGCATGGCGGGTGGGCAAGCCTTTGATTTGGATAGCGTCGGCAAGATGCTCAGTCTTCCGGAATTGGAATTCATGCATATTCACAAAACCGGGGCATTGATTCGCGCCGCGGTGATGCTGGGAGCGCGTTGCAGTAGTTATTTGCGTGACGATCAATTGGCGAAATTGGATCATTTTGCCAAATGTGTCGGTTTAGCCTTTCAAGTCGTTGACGATTTACTTGATTCCGAAGCGACGACCGCGACGCTTGGCAAGACTGCTGGAAAAGATGCGGTCAATAATAAGCCAACGTATGTCAGTATTCTGGGGGTCAACCAAGCCCGTGAATTGGCCGAGAAACTCCAGCACGATGCGCACCAGGCACTTAATGAATTCGGTGATTCTGCGTTAAGATTGCGGCAGGTAGCCGATTTTATTATTAAACGTAAATTCTGATTGTTTTTTTCACACTTTTTATTTTCAGGCATTGAATGTATCCACTGTTAGATACCATTAACTCACCATCCCAATTACGCGAACTGGATCAAAAAAAATTACCGCAACTCTCCAATGAGTTACGTAACTTTCTGATTGATTCGGTAGCACAGACCGGTGGGCACTTATCATCTAATTTGGGGACTGTCGAATTAACGGTCGCGCTGCATTATGTGTTCAATACCCCTTACGACCAATTGGTGTGGGATGTCGGACATCAAACCTATGCGCACAAAATTCTGACGGGGCGGCGAGAAGGCATGAGCAAGCTGCGCATGCACGGCGGAATCGCCGGATTTCCGCGCCGCGATGAAAGCGAATACGATGCCTTCGGTACCGCGCATTCGAGCACTTCGATCAGCGCTGCGCTGGGAATGGCGGTTGCAGCGCGGCTCAATAACACCGGCCGGCGTGCCATCGCCATTATCGGCGACGGCGCGATGAGCGCCGGCATGGCTTTCGAAGCGTTGAACAACGCCGGAGTGATGGACGCCAACCTGCTGGTGATTCTGAACGACAACGATATGTCGATTTCCCGGCCGGTTGGTGCGCTGAATAATTATCTGGCCAAGCTGATGTCGGGAAAATTCTATGCCACTGCCCGGCGGGCCGGCGAGAAAGTGCTGGGGGTTGTGCCGCCGGTATTGGAACTGGCCAAGCGCGCCGAAGAGCATGTCAAAGGCATGGTAACCCCGGGGACCTTGTTTGAAGAATTCGGATTCAACTATATCGGACCGATCGATGGTCACGATCTGGAGGTGTTGGTTACCACGCTGAATAACATCAAGGAGCTGGACGGCCCGCAATTTTTGCACGTAGTGACCCGGAAAGGCGCCGGGTATAAGGTGGCGGAAGAAGATCCGATTTTGTATCACGGGGTCGGCAAGTTCGATCCGAAGAAAGGCATCGTCACGAAAGCGAGCGGCAAACCGGCTTACACGCAGATATTTGGTGATTGGTTATGCGACATGGCGGCGCTGGATTCCCGCTTGATCGGAATTACCCCGGCGATGCGGGAAGGTTCCGGATTGGTGCGGTTTTCCCAGGAATATCCCGACCGCTATTTCGATGTCGGCATCGCTGAGCAACATGCTGTCACTTTTGCCGCCGGTGCGGCATGCGACGGGCTGAAACCGGTGGTCGCGATTTACTCGACCTTTTTACAGCGCGCTTACGATCAACTGATTCATGATGTTGCAATTCAGAATCTGCCGGTGGTGTTTGCGATTGACCGGGCCGGTTTGGTCGGCGCGGATGGACCGACGCATGCCGGCAGTTTTGACTTGTCCTATTTGCGTTGCATTCCCAACATGACGGTGATGGCGCCGGCTGATGAGAACGAGTGCCGGCAGATGTTATATACTGCTTTTCAATTGGATACTCCATCGGCGGTTCGTTATCCACGCGGAACCGGACCGGGCGTTAACGTTCAAAAGGAAATGCAGGCATTGCCGGTTGGCCGGGGTGAAATCCGGCGTCAAGGCGGTAAAATTGCATTACTGGCATTTGGCAGCATGTTGACGCCTTGCTTACAAGCCGCCGAGGAATTAAACGCAACCGTTGCCAATATGCGTTTTATCAAGCCATTGGACGATGATCTGGTGGCGTCGTTAGCGGCGCAGCATGATTTGCTGGTAACGGTGGAAGAAAATACCGTGATGGGAGGCGCTGGCAGTGCGGTAACGGAATCGCTCCACAGCCAAGGACTTCATGTCAAAGTGTTACAGCTCGGTTTGCCGGATATCTTCATTGATCAGGGCGATCATGCACAGATGCTGGCGGATTGCGGATTAGACAAGAATGGAATCATTCAATCAGTGCGAGCCATAATATCTGCATAACGTCACTGGAGTTGGTGAATTATCAGATTCGTCGGTCAATGAACCCGGCCTCGTCGCACAGGAGATAAAACATGAATAAGGAAATAGATTTACCGATTGCCGACGTGCAAAGTTCACCCGATACCCGGCGTATTGCGATTGACCGGGTCGGAATCAAAGCCATCCGCCACCCAGTCGTTGTGGCGGACAAAAGCGACGGCGTGCAGCATACCATCGCGGTTTTCAATATGTATGTGAATTTGCCGCATAATTTCAAGGGAACGCACATGTCGCGTTTCGTCGAAATTCTCAACAGCCACGAACGGGAAATATCGGTTGAATCCTTTCAGATTATCTTGCGGGAAATGATCGAAAGATTGGAAACGGATTCCGGCCATATCGAAATGACTTTTCCGTATTTCATCAATAAATCGGCGCCGGTTTCCAAAGTAAAAAGCTTACTGGATTACGAAGTGACCTTCATTGGTGAGATTAAAAGCGGTGAATATTTTTTCACGATGAAAGTGCAGGTGCCGGTGACCAGCTTGTGCCCGTGCTCCAAGAAAATATCCGATTACGGCGCGCATAACCAACGCTCGCACGTGACCATTTCGGTGCGTACCAATAGTTTCGTGTGGATCGAAGACATTATCCGCATTGCCGAGATGAATGCCTCCTGCGAATTGTACGGCTTGCTGAAACGTCCCGATGAGAAGTATGTGACGGAGCGGGCTTACGACAATCCCAAGTTTGTCGAGGACATCGTCAGGGACATCGCTGAAGTGCTCAATCACGATGACCGTGTCGATGCCTATGTTGTCGAATCGGAAAACTTCGAATCAATCCATAACCATTCGGCGTACGCGCTGATTCAGAACGATAAAAACCAGCGTGCTTGATTGCGCGCGGCGGTAACTGCTGATGTGCTGTTTTAGTGCTGCGATTCAAATCCGGTTAGCAGTCGATTGACCGGATTCCACCGGAGAAGAGCAATGATAAACAACGCGATCCGGGATCGTGCCGCCGGTGCGATCATGGGCGCTTTCATCGGCGATGCTTTGGCGCTCGGTCCGCACTGGTATTACGATCTCGCGCAAATGCGCCGCGATTACGGTGATTGGATTACTACTTACACCGACCCCAAACCAAACCGCTATCACAGCGGCTGCAGAGCCGGGCAATTGTCGCAAGCCGGGTTCATCCTGACACTGATGCTGCATTCCCTCGTCGAGCACAACGGCTACGATGAAGCCGATTTCTGCCGCCGTTTGGACGAAGCGCTTTTTCCGTTACTCGATGGAACACCGGTCTGCGGGCCGGGTGGCTATACCAGCCAGTCGATCCGGCATGCTTGGCGTTGCCGGGTAGAACAAAAACTGCCGTGGGGCAGAACCGGAGGACACGCAGACACCACCGAAGCCATCGAACGCACGCTGGCAATCGCCGTCCGTTACGCGCTGCAACCCGATCGATTGGCTGTTTCTGTCGCCAGCAACGCGTGCCTGACGCAAATCGACGATACCGTGCTGTCGATGACGGTGGCTTATGCCGCCGTGCTGGGTATGCTGGTGCAAGGGCACGCGTTGGACGAAACCTTGTCCGGCAAGCTGATGCAACTGGTCAAAATCGGTCAATTGCCGTTTCACGTAGTCACGGTAGACGACTTGCAACCCCCGCGTCCGGGGGATCCCGATCCGCCGCGCGCCGGGCGCTTCGCATCGCCGGATGCATTACTGACGCCTTCGTGCATCGCGGCGGCCGCCGCCGATCCCGCGATTTCGATTGAACCGGCGTGGAAAGTTTCGGTGGTGTACGGGATGCCGTGCGCTATTTATCATCAACTGCCCGCCGCGTATTATCTGGCATCCCGCTTCCGTCACGATTTTGAGTCCGCGGTACTGCATGCGGTCAACGGTGGCGGGCAGAATTTGGCGCGTGCTATCCTGACCGGTGCATTAGTTGGGGCGCAGGCCGGTTTGTCCGGGATTCCGCAACGGTTTCTTGACGGGCTGGAAAATGCGCCGGTATTGCTGGCATTGGCAAACGATCTGGCCGGACAGATCGGCACCGGCCGTTAATTTTCCGACCGCGCCAGTTCAAGGTTTGCGGCCGGTCACGATGCTGTAGTAACCGAACGCTTTGTGAATCTGAATGTCGATAAAGCCGATTTCCTGCAACATCGCCGATAATTCCAATCCCGAATATTGCTTGCCCTCGGTCCAGCCCATCATCATCATACCGAAGGCAGCCGGAGCAAACGGGCCGGTCTTATCGTCGTTGCACAACATTTCATGAATCACGATACGTCCGCCGCATTCCAGGTACCGGAAGCTTTTTGCAGTTAAGAAATGGCATTTTTCCGGCGGCCAGTCATGATACATATTGGAGAAGAAATGCAGATCGGCGGATGGCCAATGATCATTCCAGATATTCGCGCCGCAGGTTTTAATGCGCTCTTGCAGGTTATATTCAACAATGTATCCTTCGGCCACTTCGCATACCGGAGGAAAATCCAGAACAATCGCCTGCAGATCAGGCAATCGCAAAGCCGCGCCGATCGAATGCGCGCCGGAACTGCCGCCGATATCCAGCATGATGCGGTGCCGGGAGAAATCCAGAGCCCCTGGCCAAACCAGCGCTGAAGCCATGCTCATGCTGTGCATGCCGCTGGTGAAACGATGCAGCAACTCAATCTGCTCTTCGTGCGATTGATAAATGCTGCCTCCGCCGTATGTCTGCGGCGAATCGGTCAGAATCGCTTTTTCCAGGCTGGTGAAGGAACAGACCTGATAATTGTCGATCATCAGGTCCCAGAGAAAACCGAAATAATTGGGGCTCGTCTGCAGCAGATACTCTTCTGATACCGCAGTGAGCGCATAACGTCCTTGCTGTAGCGACAAGAAACCCAGCGAAGCCGCGACGGTCAGCATGGCTTCCGCCGGGCGTGGCTTGATGCTGAGCGCATCGCAAATCTCCGTCAGCGTGCGCGGATTATCCGCCAGCAAAGCAAAGACTTTGAGCCGGTACGCCAGCAATAAAGCCGGATAACCATAAACCGCGAACACCACGTCCCATACCGGACGATCATCGACGCGAGGTATTGGAATATTGGGAGAAGTATTTTGTGTCATCAGTGCTCCTTTGATCCTATCCGGTTTATGAAACAGTTATCGCGTAAAACAAAACATCCGGAGACGGCTGGCGCTCTCATGATTTTTCCGCTTCGACCAAACGTTTGATGTTTTGCACCGTACGTTCCGCGCCATCTTTGATGGCGACACGAACCAATCCTTCAAAAGGCCGCATAATCGCCAGAATTTCCAGCAACTCGAACGAAAATGTCAGCTTGGTTGACTGCGACGGATTGATTTCCTGCAACTCGTAAGTGCAGCGGAATGGATCGGATACGCCAACCAGCGTAATGCGCTGCCCCGGCTCGAAGGTTGAAATTTTAAACTTCGATTCCGAACGCCGCCCTTGATCGACACGCACCTGCCGGCCTTCGGTGCCGAGCCGGACCGGCCCCGGCGTCAACTGCTCCAGCTCTTTGACTTCCGGTGACCATTTCGGGTAATTGTCAAACAGACCGTCCCCGAGAAAGTGGAATAACTCAGCCGCCGGGCAGGATACGATCGTATTCGCCCGTCCGATGACCGGATCGGTCGAACCCAGATTGAGCATGGAACCTAAATTGAACATGGCGCTAACCCTTGATGGAAAATCCGGTTTGTCGATTGGCAGTGAATAGAGACCATAAACCAATCAAGGGGGGATTTCAAGCAATTTGGGTGTTTGCCGAGTATTAAGGAAGGGAGAACGATGCAATCAAATTTGAATTCTTCTTCAGCTATCAGGCGAAACATTCTGGAATTGGATAAATTGTTTAACTTTCTAAGACCCTGAGCATACTATGATATCGCTGAGGGCGAGGTTACGAAGCTACAATATTTTCATTCAGGTCGGAGTGCTTTTGGTTCAATGAAATAGCTGTTAGTTAAAAGCTGCAAAGAAATGTCGATACAGAAGTTAGTAAAATTGACCTGAAGTAACGCTACGAACCATTATCTGTATTCATCATGGAGAAAATGAATTTGCCAATGGAAAGCAGCATGTTAACAGTATCGAATCTTTCTGAAGTTTTGCAGAGAGGTCTGGCAAAATCAATGATTTTCTATTTGTATCTGAAAGAAACTGAATTTCGTTTTAATTATTATCGCGATAATCTCGACTATGAAATTCTCAACAAAACCCTAATACAGATATTATTTAAGTGATAAAAACAAGCAAATGAATAGAACACTTTTTCCACCGATTGAGGAGTCAGAAGAACAAGAACTAATTACCTCAGTTTATGAATTTGTAAAAGTAATAACTAGCGATAAATTTTATGACGAAAAATCTTTAATTGCATTTCGTGGGCATGCAGATGAATCATTCAAATTAGAACCTAAAGTTTTGCGGAAAGAACATTATAAAAAAAACGAAGATAGGCTATTGCGTGATCTAATTGCTTCACATCCCCATGAATTTAATTATGATCGAACTATGTTTGATAAATTAGTCAGGATGCAACATGTTGGCCTCCCTACTCGCCTTCTTGACGTTACAACCAATCCTTTGGTTGCGCTTTGGTTTGCAGTCAGTGAGAAAAAAGAAACCGATGGGGCAGTGGTGGTTTTTTTTATCAATTCAAAAGTAAAGTGCTATTTCGACAGCGATAAAGTAAGTCTCTTATCAAATTTGGCAGCTCTTCCTTACGAGGATAAGGAGTGCATCAAAAATAAAATTCTTGATGACCGCCTTCAAACTACACAATCAATCACGAGGTTTTTGCATTTCATCAAAGACGAGAAGCCATACTTTGAATCTAAAATTGACTTTCTTGATTTGCTAAAGGTTTTATACGTTATCCCAAAAATGAGCAATAAGCGGATTCTTGCACAGTCAGGAGCTTTTCTTCTTTTTGGTATTGATAAGAAGGATATTTATTACAATATAGAGGAGACGCAAGATAATGGAAATCCAAATTCATCCTTGATCTCCACAAAAAGAATCAAACTCGATCATGGATATAAGCCACAAATGAAGAAAGATCTTGAGAAACTAGGAATTCATGCTGGAACACTTTTCCCAGATTTCGATAAGAGTGCTGAATACCTTTCAGATCGATATAACAGGGTTACTGATACTTAAAAATAGTCTGCTTATTTTATCTTCTTAGTTCTAATCTCAATGTTCTACGCCACAAATACTCAAGTCTGCGCAGACACGAACTTGTAGGTGTCGATTGGAGAGAGGAATTATCTACCAATTACTCCTGTGCATTCATGATCAACATGGAATGTCCGGATAAGCCATTCAACTCGACACAATTAATCGAATGCAGATTGGCGTTTTCTATGTATCTGACTCGGGCAATTCTCTTAGTTTTGGTGTCGCCGAGTAGCATCACTTTAAGTTTAATTTTAACGAGCAACAGGAGCAAGAGAACGCCCAAATATACTACAACGTCTGCCGTTGAGTGAAGTCTTTTAAGCGGAATCCGAGCAGCCAGAGCGCGGCGAAATAACTGGCGGCACCGGCGATGACTACGCCGCTGAGTTGCGTGGCGCGGGATAATGCCGAGCCGCTCAGCCAGGCGGCGTCATTGCCGGCGGCGAACCACAGCACGATGCCCATGACCGCCAGCGCCAGCAGTATTTTGGCAAAGAAAACCAGCCAGCCGGGTTGCGGTTGGTAAATGGCTTGCTTACGCAGTTGGTAAAACAACAATCCTGCATTCAAGCAAGCGCCGAGTCCGATCGCCAGCGCCAGCCCGGCGTGCTGCAGCGGCGTGATGAAAATCAAGTTCATCAGTTGCGTGGCGATCAAGGTGATGACGGCGATTTTGACCGGTGTTTTGATGTTCTGGCGGGCATAGAATCCCGGCGCGAGCACTTTTACCAGGATGATGCCAAGCAAGCCGACGCTGTACGCAACCAGGGCTTCGCGTGTCATCCAAACATCGTGTTCGGTGAAAGCGCCATGATGGAACAGGGTGGTGATCAGCGGTACCGACAACAAAGCGAGCGCGAGTGCGGCTGGGAGCGTCAGCAGCATGGTCATGCGCAAGCCCCAGTCGAGCAGCCGGGAATATTCATCGTTGCTGTTGGTGCTGTAATGCTTGGCCAGCGACGGCAGCAAAATGGTGCCGAGCGCGACGCCGAGCAGACCGGCGGGAAATTCCATCAGCCGGTCGGCGTAATACATCCAGGAAACGCTGCCGGTTACCAGCAACGAAGCGAATATGGTATTGATCAACAGGCTGAGCTGGCTGACCGATACGCCGAAAATCGCCGGTCCCATGAGTTTGAGCACGCGCCACGCGCCGGTATCCGGATTGCGGAACTGGATACGCGGCATTAATCTGAGTTTCAACAAAAAAGGGATTTGGAACGCCAGCTGTAAAATGCCGCCGATAAAAACCGCCCAAGCCAGCGCTAGAACCGGCGGATCGATCAAGGGTGTCAACCAGAATGCGCAACCGATGAAGGATAAATTCAGCAGCGCCGGGGTGATGGCCGGTACATTGAATTTCCCGTAAGTATTGAGGATGCCGCCTGCCAACGCCACGAAAGAAATAAACAAAATATAGGGAAAGGTGATTTGCAGCAGTTGCACGGTTAAATCGAATTTTTCCGGATCGGCAGAGAATCCGGGCGCGCTGGCGTAGATGATGAACGGTGCCGCGATAATGCCGAGGGCTGTCACCAGGAACAGCACGCCGCCGAGCAGCATTGTGATGTGATCGATCAAACTGCGGGTTTCTTCATGCGTGCGGGTGTTTTTATATTCGGCGAGGATCGGAACGAAAGCCTGCGAAAAAGCCCCTTCGGCGAACAGCCGCCGCAGCAGGTTGGGGATGCGAAACGCGACAAAAAAAGCATCGGTTGCCATTCCTGCACCAAAAATCCGTGCGATCAGGATGTCGCGCACGAAACCGAGGATGCGTGACACGAAAGTCATACTGCTGACCGCGGCGAGGGCTTTAAGGAGATTCAATGGCTTGAGATATTTATGCTAGTAGTGGGCAACGGTGTGATAACTGCAGGCTGGATTTTTCAATCCAGCCTGGTCTGAGTGATTTAATTTTGTGACTGTGTAATTGGATAGGGAAGACAATCTAAAAAAGGCAACTTACTTTCTTCAGCAGACCTTCTTCTTCCCAATTCCACTGCAGGCAATATTCCGCGCCCCGTTTCGGGTTTTTCACTTCCGCATCGATTTTTGTGTTTCCGGAGATTACGGGAGGCAATAACGCTTCTTCTTTACCGTCATGGACGCAGAAAAAACGCGCAGTTGCAATGGCGCGTCCTGAAGGCAGTTCGACGGTCATGTGCAAGCGTTGCGTATCGTCGTCGACGACATGCGACAGTATGCCTTCGTTTTGGGTGAAAGCACCTTCGCATTGATACGTTAAAGTTAAATCGGAACCGTCAATCACTTTCAACTCAGGCGGGAATTTCATGCAGACATGGTAGTTGTCGTTTTCTTTTCTTTGTTCAGCCGGGTCGCCATTGTTGATGCGGAAATTGCTGATGCTGCCGATGGCGCGGATATTTTTGAACCAGTATTCTGAATTATCGCTATGGCATGCGGTGATCATTTGTGTTTGTGTCACAGTTGCTTTTTTTCCGCAGGTATCATGCACGGTCAGTATTTTTCTTAAATCCGAGATGGAAAATGCAAACTTGTTTTGTCTGATTTGGTCGGCGATCAGCAGCGCGGCGCAAAGAGCGAAAATCAATCCGATCGCTATGAAATCGGTCGCCAGTGCGACGAACACACCAAAGGCAAGCATGACGATGTTGATGTAAAAAATAATCTGGTTAGGTTTGTCAAACATTCGGAACTCCTTAAGTTAGCAGGCGTATTTTTATAATAATTTTCGAAGCGCTGAGTTTATCAGAGAGGCGCATTCAAAAAAAGAAAGATAGGGTAGGGAAGCATTGATTAATTGCCTGCGCTAGTGATTTGCTGCGTTGAGCGGTGCTCAGAAACTTGTCTATCGTATTGATATATCTCGTTCCTTGCGCTTCATCCGCCTTGCATCTCATCTTACCCGGTGAATTGATAAGCGTTTCCTTTGTTTTAATTCGGCGTTATCATCATCGATTGTCGTTGTTTTAATTTTTTATGGAGATAAAAGATGTCGAAAAAATCAGTTAAACCAGTTTCACTCGCGGTAAGTGCTGCATTGGTCACCAGTCTTGGTGCCGGTGATTTGTTGGCGGATAGCAGCGCCAATCCGTTTGCGATGAATGAATTATCCGGCGGTTACATGCAACTGGCCGATGCCAGCAGCGCCAATAAACCGGCGCAAGAAAGCGGTAAAGAATCCAAACAAAATATGGAAGGTAAATGCGGCGAAGGCAAGTGTGGCGGCAAAACTGAGATGAAGCAAAACATGGAAGGCAAGTGCGGCGGTAAGAAGGCCGAACAAGAAGGTAAATGCGGCGAAGGCAAATGCGGTTCTTCTAAAAAGTAACCAATGCAACCCATGAGCAGCCGGTCATTTCCTGTTCATGGCGCGGGCCTGGGTCTGCGGCGTTCGATGCTGAGCTCGCTGACGGATCAGGCCACGCAATCCGTCGATTTCTGGGAAGTGGCTCCGGAAAACTGGATTGGTGTCGGTGGCCGGTACGGCCACCAATTTCGACAGCTGACCGAGCGATTTCCTTTTATCTGCCACGGACTTTCGTTGTCGATCGGCGGTCCGTCACCGCTTGACGAAGCTTTCTTGCACAAGCTCAAGCGTTTCCTGAAAGATCATCATATCCGCACTTACAGCGAGCATTTGAGTTATTGCAGCGATGACGGTCATTTATACGATTTGCTGCCGATCCCGTTTACCGAAGAAGCGGTTTTTTATGTAGCAAGCCGGATCCGGCGCGTTCAAGAAATCCTTGAACAACGTATCGCAATCGAGAATGTTTCTTATTATGCGGCGCCTGGAAAGCAACTGGAGGAAGCCGACTTCATCAATGCGGTATTGCAGGAAGCCGATTGCGATTTGCTGTTGGATGTGAATAATATTTATGTCAACAGCGTCAACCATGACTACGATGCCGAGGCATTTCTGCTGCGCTTGCCGGTGGAACGTATCCGCTATCTTCATGTGGCCGGACACTATCAGGAAGCAGCCGATCTGATCGTCGATACGCACGGCGCCGATGTCATCGATCCGGTATGGCAATTGCTCGATAAAACCTATCAGCGTTTGGGTGTTATTCCAACCTTGCTTGAGCGCGATTTCAATATTCCACCGATCGCTGATTTGTTGCGTGAAGTGGCAACGATCCATTCGCTTCAAACCAAATGGCGCAATGAAACGGGCGGTTACTTACAACACGCCTGACCGGCCGGATTTTGTGCGCCAGCAATATGCCTTTGCAGCGCACATTCGTGATCCGGAAAAAAATCCGCATCCACAAGCCGTCGAGGCACGGCGCATGAAGCTCTACTGCGAGCTGTTTTATAACAACGTGGAGGATATAATTGCCAATACCTTTCCGGTATTGCGGAAGATTTTACCGGATAATCATTGGCATGCATTAATCCGGGATTATTTCGCCCATCATGTGTCGCGAACTCCTTTGTTTCCGGAGATACCTCGGGAGTTTCTGAAATACCTCGAGTCTGAGCGGAAAAACAGCGCTGACGATCCGCCTTTCCTGTTCGAGTTGGCGCATTATGAATGGGTGGAGCTGGCGCTTGCTATTTTTGATGAAAGCCTGATCGAGGCTGAAGCCGATGCTGCTGGCGATTTACTGGACGGAATCCCGGCAGTTTCGCCGTTAGCGTGGTTACTTTGTTACTCGTTTCCTGTGCATCGGATAACTGCGGACTTTCAGCCCGATAGGGCGGGCGCATTAAAGACGAATCTGATCATTTACCGGGATCGGGAATTTGATGTGCAGTTTATTGAAATCAATAAAATAACAGCGCGTTTACTGCATTTGATCGGTGAAAATAAAATCAAGTCCGGGTTGATGCTGTTGCACCAAGTAGCCGCGGAAATGAATCATCCGCAACCCGAAACGGTTATTCAGGGCGGCATTCAAATTTTGAACGATCTCAGGAAGCTCGGGGTGGTTTATCGTTTGCCATAGAACTCTCTGATTTTGATTGTAAAACTACAGATTCAATGTGCGCTGCCGTTAAGCTGCGTATGAAAAATGATGAGGACGTTGGTTTTACGGTATTTCAAAAATGAGCGTATCTGAGAACAACAATTCGAACACTGGTAACTTTTCCGCTGAACCCGATCTGATGAATTTCCTGGTATCTTCGATTCATGATACTAAGAATTCGGTGTGTCTGTTATTGAACAGCCTGGAAAAAGCGCTGGCGAATGCCGATGCTAGGAAACTCGCTGCGCATACCGAACTGGTACGAGTGAATGCCGAAGCAAAACGCGTTAACAATAACCTGGTGCAATTGTTGACGCTCTATCAATTCGGACAAAGAGTCTATCCTTTGGATGTGCAATATATCAGTCTAAGGGATTTTATAAGCGGTATTGTTGCGCAATATTCCGATTTACTGCGATTTCGTGAAATTACCCTTGAAGCCCATATAAATCCGGAGCTGCATTGGTATTTTGACGAGGACCTGGTTAATGCGGTTATCGGCAATGCCATCAATAATGCCATCCGTTATACCCGAGACCGTATTCGTATTGCCGCCGAAGAGAGAGATGGGCGGTTGTTACTGCGCGTGGAAGATAATGGGCGCGGTTATCCGGTTGCAATGCTGCAGGATAACGATGGTAATTTCATCCACCGTATAGATCCTTTGGAGAATAGTACTGGATTGGGTTTTTATTTTTCAGCCAAGGTTGCACGAATGCACCGGAACCATGGCGTGGCGGGAAAATTGAAGCTGGAAAACGGCGGTTCTATGCAGGGTGCTTGTTTTCTCCTGTATCTTCCTTAATAAATTTCAAGATCTTAAAACATGATTACAAGTCCTACCAATTTTTCTCCCGTTAGCTTGAATCTCTCCGGAAAAAATATTCTGATTGTCGATGACTATCAGGAAATGCGGACAATCCTGCGCGATATTTTGCGCAATCTGGGTGCCGATGTTAAGAGAATGCATATGGTTGCAACGGGTGAAGAAGCGATTGCAATACTGAGGAAGGTGCAATTTGATGTGGTTTTGTGCGATCTTGTATTGGGCACAGGAAAAAATGGCCAGCAAGTGCTTGAAGAGGCAAAGTACCATTCGCTGATTAGTCCATCTTGTTTGTGGGTAATGATTTCCGCTGAAAAAGCCGCAGAAGCTGTTACCGGTGCGGCGGAATTCCAACCCGATGCATATTTGATTAAGCCCGTCACGGAAACGAATTTATGCATACGGCTGGAAAAGATCTGTCTAAAAAAGAAAGCTTTTGCCGAAATTCATCAGGCGATCAAGCGCTCTGATTATGGTGAAGCACTGAGTTTGTGTGATCAGAAGCTGGTATCCGATAAGGCGAATACGGCTGATTTGCTGCGTACGAAATGCAATTTATTAGGGATGACCGGGGAACTGGATCGAGCCCAAAGTTTATTGGAAGAAATTCTTTCTAAGCGCGAATTGCCGTGGGCCAAAGTGGCATTGGCAAGAATCTTTCTGAAGAAAAACGAATTGAACCAGGCCAAGATGCTGTTGGAAGAGACCATTGAAATTAATCCCGCGTATATTGAAGCCCATGATCTCTTGGCGCAATCGCTGCAAGCAATGGATGATTTGGAAGGAGCCAATGATGTGCTGGAGCGTGCAGCTAAGCTGTCACCCAATTCTGTGATACGGCAACAAAATCTGGGAAGCTTGTCGCTAAAACTTGGGAAATTGGAAAATGCCGAACGCGCTTTCCGGAAGAGCATCGCTCTGGGTGAAAATTCAGCACTGAAGAAAGCGGATAATTATCTGGGGCTGGTCAAAGTATGCAACGCAAAAAATAATTCCGATGAAGCGCTGAGGGTGTTGGGTCAGCTCACCAAGAATCTTAATGGCGATGATGTTCGCCGCAGGTCTTTGGCGGCTGCGGGATTAATCCATCATCAGAGGGGGGATGTGGAAAAAGCCGCGCAACTCGCTTTAGAGTTGGACCAGTCGTTGCCTAACCAAGATGAGCGTGCTTTATCGAGCGAGGAATCGCTGGAGGTGGCTCATTTATTGCTGGTCGCCGGGGATAAGGAGAAAGCCATCCGGCTACTGCAAAGCGAAATCAAAAATAATCCCGAGAACCCGGCTTTGCATAAAGATGTTTCAAATATCTTCGAGCAAGTTGGCATGCAAGAGGAAGGCAGCCAGTTGATTGAGGCTACGCGCCAGGAAGCGATGCTGGTGATGAATCGTGGCGTGTTACTGGTTAGCAAAGGGGAATATGAGGAAGCACTTTGCGCGATGCGTGAAGCTCGTGCTGCAATGCCGTCCAATGTGCGGGTATTATTGAATCTGGCGCATGTGATTATTGCGTATATCCAGAAAAACGGCGCTGCACCCGACCTGGTTGAGGAAGCGCGCAACAGTCTTATGGCGGCAAACGAACTATCTCCGGGAGAGCCTCGCTTTAAACGATTGCTGGCTTCATTGAATGAACTCGTTTAGATTTGCCTCGCGTTAAGTTCTCTCAGCTAACATAGAAATTCCGCATCATACCCATATCCTCGTGTTCGAGATTGTGGCAATGGTAAAGAAAAAAGCCTTTGAAATCATTAAAAGGTTTGATTATCTCAATTTCTTCCCCCGGCATCACCAGAACGGTATCTTTCCAGCCGCTGTTGATAAAACCGTGTTTCACAGTTTCGTAGGCGCTATCCTGATGAGTTTGCATCCGCGAGAGGATTTGAAACTGTTGACCATGCAAATGGATGGGATGCGGCATCGACATCATCATTCCCATCCCCATGCCTCCACCGCGTCCACCGCGGCGCATGCCACCGCCCATTCCCCGATTATCATGAAATATCTTAATTCTTTGAATGGAATTAACCGGAATTTGCTCGGATTCCATGTAATCGTACATATCAAATGTTCTGCCATTTAGCTGGAACGCCATGTGCCGCATGCCGATGGCGATTGGAACAACTCTGTCAGGGTGGGTGAGGTCCTGAGGCGTTAAACGCGGCATTGGGATAAGTGTTTCCGGTAACTTCGGTGAATCGCTGATCTGCTCGGCGATCTGGAATTTTGCGATGGTGATTGTTTCATCCTGGCCAAAGGGAGCACCCATCATGCCCATTCCATCGCCTCCCATGCCACGGCGCATCCCTCCTCGCATGCCGCCGCCTCCCATATGAGAACTGGAGTCGCCAAAAGCCAGGCTTTGCAATGTGATGTCAGAACCTGGTTTGCGGCCGCTGAAATCAATCCACAATTCTACGCGCTCAGCGGGGGCAAGCATCACATAGGGTAAGTTTTGCGGCTTTTCCAGTAAACCGCCGTCGGTTGCGATTGCAGTGATCGGGGTGCCGTCACTCCATGCGAGTTTATAAATCCGCGCATTTGATCCATTCAGGATGCGCAAGCGATAGGCTCTGGTTTTTACCGGAATGGAATAGTCTTTCTGTCCGTTTGCGAGAATGACATCGCCATGAAACCCCCGCATTCTTTGGTGCATGCCTAGTATGTAGCGAAGCTGATTACCGCTGGAGAAGCTGCGATCCTGAATAATCAGCGGGATATCGAATTCGCCGCTAGGCAGACCTAATTTCCGTTCTTTCTCATCGGAAACCGTGATAAGTCCCGCTAAGCCTTGATAAACTTGCGGCGCGGTTAGCTCGTGGGTATGCGAATGATACCAGTTGGTACCGGCTGGATTGGTTACCTCGAATTCATATAAGTACTGTTCGTCCCGATGGATGGCATACATCGGATGTCCGTCCATCGGTTGGGGGACATGCATGCCGTGCCAGTGCGTAATGCATGGCTCCGGTAATTGATTGCTGAAATAGATTCGAACTTTCTGACCTTGCTCAAAATTGAGAATAGGACCTAAATAGCCTGGCAACTCTTTAAGCGTAGATGAAGGTCCTTTAAGCAGTTTGCCAGTGTATTTAAAAACATGCGTGAGCGGACCGGGTAATATGGAAACATCGGAAGTCTGCGCATTCAATGCGATTTCTACATCGGCCTTGAATAAAGGATTGGGTGTCATGTTACTTCCCTGTCTTGTCGCACAACTCAATCCCGGGATTGTTGCGGCAAAAGTGCCTGCTGCTGCATATTGTAGGAATTGACGTCTTTTATAATTGATATTTGTCATGATTAATCCCTCTTCCATCAGTGAGATAGCAGCGGTACGCGGTCAACAATTCAACGCGTAATTTATCTGCGATACTGGGATTAGTGTATCAGTTCAAGCATGACAAGTAATGTACTTTATGCTTAAGTGATTGAGCGTAAGAAGTTTTGAGGCTCAGGATCAGGGTAACGGAAACCGATGCATCAAGTGAGAAGCGCTAACAACATTTGCGGGGAAGAATTCGCTTGTGCCAGCACCGCAGTGGCAGCTTGCTGCATGATTTGTGTTTTTGTAAGTGAGGTTGTTTCAACTGCATAATCGGTATCTTGTATTCGTGATTTGCTGGCAGTTGCGGATTCCACGCTGGTTTGATTGTTGGTAATGACCGATTGCAAACGGTTCAATTGTGCGCCGATTTTCGATCGCTCTCCGTTAATGTGATTGAGAGCCAGATCTACTTTAAAAGTCGTAAAACCGGCATTGTTGATCAAATCCAGATCTTGGATGCTGAGTGCGCCCGTGTTGACCGCTCCCATGCTGATATCCAGTGTATCGGCTTTATTTGCACCGACCTGCAGACGCTTGTTGTTTCCGACTGCTGCTGCTTCGATATCTTCCCAGATTTCATTGAATCCGCTAGTCGGATTGGTTCCGCCACGCGAACCGGTATCGATGACAACGCTCTCGGCAGTTTTAACGGAGCCGCCATCGGCATTTGATCCGCCGACTGCTCCGGTATCACTGTCTGTAAGGTTCATACTTGAAATATAGGTCGCACCATTTGCGACAAAGTCTGCATTAAAAGCATCGGCATTTGCATATAAGCCGCCGGTAGCGGCGCTGATTGCGTCATTTAAGGTGGCGCTTTGATGCTGGTTCAAATAAACCATGACATCTCTGATACCCGAACCACCGTTATCTTTAATGACCTGATGCAGATAGCGGACTGCTGTATAAGCGGCGGAATAATCATCCGATGATCCTCCCCACGATGCGCCTGCCGAACCAAAAGTCGAAGCTCTAGCCATAACACCGCCAATACCGACGCTGCTTATCGAAGCTTGCAAGCGTTCATCGGCGCCATGGATAAATTCGGCGGCACCTTCCAGAAACCAAGTTTGATCAACCGTTGGATTGAACATCGAGCCGATATTCATGCTGCGGTACATCACGGCGTGTACCATTTCATGCGCAATAATTCGATCGTTGTAAAATGGTGCATTACCACCGTTTGGCAGATTGGCCGGTGTAAAATCGCTCATATCAATCTGAAGTTTGACATCCGCTGCTTTACCAGTATAGGTGCCCGGTATCGAACCAACAACCCGGGCCGCAGTGCCACCGGCGCCGTCGGTGAATGTTGTCAATTCGATATTCATGTCAGCGCCATCCGCCGAAATTCCGAAATACTGCTGTATCATATTTTCCGCTTCTTCCAGCCAGCCGTATTGTAGACCGTAGACGACAGCCAGCTGGTTAGAGTCTCCGAGAACGCTGCTTCCGGAAAAGTCAAAAATACTATCCCCGTTGAAGGTGCTGGTTGTCGAGACCTTTTCTAGTTCTTGAATTAACTGATTGGTTTCTTCTTGAAGCGCTTTCTTGTCAGCAAGGCTATTGGTTGAATTCGCGGCTTGGATGGATAATTCACGGATACGTTGCAATGCGGAAGTCATGGAAGTCAATGCGCCATCAGCTGTTTGTAACATTGAAATGCCATCATTGGCATTTCTGGTAGCTTGATTCAAGCCACGTATCTGGGCGGTCATTCGTTCAGAAATTGCAAGACCGGCTGCATCGTCTCTGGCGCTATTAATACGCATACCGGATGATAGCCGCTCTAAGGAGCGACTCAAATCCGTGGTGGTTGCTGATAAATACCGTGAGGTATTTAACGCACCCAAGTTGGTATTAATGGATAATGACATTTCGTCTTAATGGCGACATAACAAGTATTGCTAATTAACGTTACGTTGTTTTGTTTTCTTTAGATTTGAGAGTTTCTCAATACACCGGCATCGATCGGGCAGCAATGGTATGTCTTAAAATAGAGACACGATATTCCAGGAATTTATTCCGCAGATCCGGAAAAGATAAATGCGAATGCAACGAGTTTAATTACTCAAAAAATGAGTTATCAGAATGGAATAACCCAATCCCGCACTTGCACAAGCACCGATGACCGTGACCAACCCAATTTTATGTTTGAACAAAGCATAAAATGCGATGCCGCCAATCACGGCTGAGAACCATTCAAATGGCCCGCCAAAGCCGTTTGGCCAGAGTACATGGTAAGCAAAAAAAACCGCCAAATTTACAATAACGCCGACCACGGCTGCGGTGATGCCTGTCAGCGGCGCGGTGAATTTGACATCGTGACGGGTAGCCTCGACTGCAGGAGCGCCCAATAAGATAAAAAGGAATGAAGGCAAAAACGTAAAGAGCGTGGCAATCAATGCACCGGCAATGCCTGCTAGATATAACAGATCGGCTCCAAAAAGCGCTTTGGTCCAGCCACCGACAAATCCCACAAAAGCAACGATCATGATGAGCGGACCAGGTGTGGTTTCACCCAAAGCCAATCCATCGATCATTTGCGTTGCGCTCAACCAAGCATAGTGCTCGACGCCTCCTTGATAGACGTAAGGTAACACTGCATAAGCACCGCCAAAAGTCATTAGCGCAGCTTTTGTGAAAAACCAACCCATCTGTGTCAGCGTGCCGTTCCAGCCATATTGAACCGATAACAAAGCCATTACCGCGCACCAGATAGTGAGTCCGATCAGCGCAAAAGCAATAAAACGGCTCCATTTGAAACGAGCATGTTCCGGAAGCGGCGAATCATTATCAATGATCGCGGGGCCGTAGCGATGGCTTGAATCGATAGCGTGTTTGCCAGCTTGAAATTTGTCCGGCATGAAATGCGAGCCGATATAACCGATCAGGCCAGCCGATACCACGATGTAAGGAAAGGGAAAATCGAAAACAAAGATCGCGATAAAAGCTAATATTGCGATAGCGCGCAATAGATTGTTCCTTAAAGCTTTGCTGCCGATACGGTAAGCTGCAAATAAGACAATAGCGGTTACCGCTGGCTTGATGCCGTACAAAATTCCGGCAACTGCCGGAATTTCGCTGTAAATTAGGTAGATCCATGTCAGAACTATCAAAATAAGCAGCGACGGTAATACAAATAAGGTGCCGGCAACAATTCCACCCCAAGTGCCATGCATCAACCAGCCGATATAAATCGCCAGCTGCTGGGCCTCCGGGCCAGGTAGCACCATCGTATAATTCAATGCATGCATGAAGCGCTGTTCAGAAATCCAACGCCGTTGTTCGACCAGCTCTTGATGCATCAGGCTGATTTGGCCGGCTGGCCCGCCGAAACTAATGAAGCCAAGCTTAAGCCAGTATCGAAAAGCCTCCCAAAATGATACCGGCCCGGGTGGAGCGGGAGCATGCTCGGTTGTTTCTGACATCTTTGTTCCTTGAATGAGTTATCCGATTTCTATCAAAATGCGGTGCCGGTTGGTCGGGGATTAACGTTCAACAATCGTCCATTGCCGCTGGTCTTCAGAAGCTTTCTGCAAAACTGAATTTCTTTCTTCTTTGGGAAGTTTACTGATTTTTGTGACCGCATCGAAAAATTTATTCATGTCCTGGTCGTTCTGCGCAAGGATTGTCTGAAATGCCGGTACCAATTGAGAATAAATCGAAACCGTCGCCAGTAATGCATTATTCAAAGGCTGAGAGAACCATGAATCATAGAGACTAAGCTCTGGATCACCGGTTTTCAAGTCAGCGAATTCTGTGCGCAATTCATCAAATATCCGTGCCTTATGAGCACGCTTCTCAACTTCGCTGAGATCCGATTGGAATAAATCCTGCAAGTGCTTGCGATATTTGAAAACCAGATCGGTGAAGATGGTTTCCCGTTCTCGCCGGGCGCTTAATGCCGATTGTTGCAATACAGTGCCGTTATGAGCGAACCAGCGCTTAATGCCTTCTTGTTCGACCGCTGTCGCAAAAGATTCGTTAAAGACGGTATCGCCGGGCACATAGACAACTTGATGCGCCAGCTCATGAAAAATCAACCGCGCGAGATTTATTTCAGAGTAGCTTATGAAAGTATTGAGCACCGGATCGCTGAACCAGCCCAGCGTGGAATAGGCGCGAACTCCGCCGACGTGAACATCATAGCCTTCATTTCTGAGTTCTTCAGCATAACGTTCCGCCTTAGCTTGAGAAAAAAAGCCACGGTAATTAACACAACCCACTTTTAGAAAGCACCATTCTTTGAGCTGAAGGGATAATTCCGGGGATGCGAAAACATTCCAGACGACAAAGGGGCGTTCTAAATTCGCATAACTGGTGTAGCTCCGGTTATCCGGCAATTTCAATTCGCGGCTCGCAAATTGACGCAATTGAACGATTTTGGTCAGCGAATTTTTTAAATTCTGATCGGTATCCGGATTCTCGATAATGGTACTGATCGGTTGCGCTCGACGCAGAACTTCCAGATGTCCGTCGATCGCTTGCGCATAATAAGGAAGATTCGCGCATGCACTGAGCCAAGTAACGGAAGTCAGAGTCATGACAAATCTGAAAATCGTGAAGGATCGGGATACCGCGCTCATGGATGCATACTTTGAAGTTAAAAAATCGACATTTTAATGGGGCATTCTAGCTAATTTTCAAGATTTCTTTTCAACTGGGGTTGAACGCACCCGCTCAATTTTGTAGCAAGGTGATTATCAGATTTAATTTTTCCTGATTAATTCCAGGTTTAGTTTCGCTTATCAACCGCTATAAATATTTTACCGATATTGCCGAAATAAATATCCGTATTTAAAAGGAAAATTCAAGTGATGTCGTTTCCGTTTAAGTTTCTTGGATGCTATGTGTATTGACTATGAAAATAATGACAGAAGAATGGCTGATTTTAGGCATCACTTCCGAGGACCGGACATTCCGGCCCAGTGATTGGTCAGAAAGGCTTTGCGGAGCGCTTGCAAGCTATAACGAGAAGGGGCGCTGGGAGTATTCCGATTATGCGCAACCGGTAATCTACGAGGGCAAGATTGCTGTTCGAGTGCGAACTTCGTTAAGCATTATCAACAAAACGCATTATCAGTTCATTATGGATTTTGCGGCCAATAACCGGCTCAAAATTATTCCTGCTGGAAAAAGTATTTCTCTCGAAGACCCTGTTGAAGAAACTATCGAACAAGCAGAAGTCGTATGGTCTTTAGGAAACTGGATCTTGGCGTTGCTATTGCACCAATGGAAAGTGCGATCGCTGTTCAAAAATTTACCCCGCTGAAAAAAGCAACATCACGGTGCTGTGAATTTCTCAAAGCGACTTAAGGAACTCAATCAAGTCCAATCGTTGTTCTTTATTCAGAGCTGGAAGAATGGAGCCGTCAGGTAGCGGCGTCCGTCCGGAGGCATACTCATGACCCTCGTTATAATTCCCCCAAATATGGGTGCGGAATAAAAATCCTTGATATCCTGTTGTCTTAAAACCCACTTTTTCGGGATCGAATTCACGCGAGCCGACCATGAATTCGTCTGGACGATATTCACCGTCATCAGGATCGCCGGGACGCTTTTTAGGCAATAGCAAATCATAGAGCGTTGGAACAGAACCGTTATGCAAATAGGGCGCTGTAGCCCAGATACCGTTCAAAGGCCGCGCCTTATAGGCCATTGCGGATGCAAAAGGAGATACGGTGCTGTCGGGGGCATAGTTGCCAGTCTTTAAAGATGATCGCACCTCATTATCAAAAAAGGTGTAGGCGAAATCGAACGATCGCTCGAGCCATCGCCGGATAAACCATGTGTCGTTGTCGGGGGTGGTGACGACATTGCGCGTTGCTGCGGTTAGCAGCGCCACAACGGGTGCTTGTTGCTGCAATAAAATATCTCCGGTGCTGACGCTCACATACTGATTTCTTAAGATGCCGCTATAACCGGGAAATTCAATTGCATTTGTCGCCATTTTTGAATCTGTCCCAACCGAATGAACCGAGATCATTCGAGCGACAATCCGCCGATCCGGGTCAGTGCGATTGATAAGGCTATGGCAGGCGGCGCAGTACTCCGAATAAATTTCCGCGCCTCGAGCCATTCGTGTTTTGTCGATGCGCGGCAGGATATGCTCAGGCCATGACGGGGAAGTTAATTTGCGCAGATGATTTTCCACCCGGCGCAGATTCCGGATATCGATTGAGGACTGGAAGTCGATATGTTTAGAACCGAATCCTTGCCCGCCTAATACCGAAGATAAAGTGAAACCGTCCTTTTCCTGCCAATCCAATGTCGCGAAAACGCCAATGACCTGCCCGGCGTTGCGAGCCATAGGTCCTAATCCGCTATTATCAACCCGGCCATTCCATTGGATATAGTCATGCTGCGGAACATCCCAGAGAAAAGGGTAACTGACGGGTGCATCGGCCGGGTTATAGATTTTGTTGCGTAGCCGGATCAATTGTTTGTCGGTTAAAAAATTTTGAGTTTTTTCTATCACGTGATCGCGATCTTGGCTGCTCAAAACCGATTCGACATTGGACAGGACTGTTGCCAGTTCATCTTCGGACAGAATGTCAGCCAGCAACTCGCGTAGTTGCTGCGCGCTCATAATATGTTCCAACACACGATTATAAATCCGTCCGAATGCATCCAGCCGGGCGTAGCCATAGCGTGTCAGCGGGCGTTTGCTATCTCGCGGTGAGTTGATGATGGTGTACGTTTTAATGCGCTGGGTGTATTTCTTGAGATCGGACAAAATATCGCTAGCGTTATCGTAGCCGTCTCGTTTCAACACATTCGCGATAAAACGATCCCGTTTTTCAGGATTTTCCAGGGTAGCGTGCAGGGCGGCTGCCAGGTCCACCATGAAGGTTTCCATATCGGAATTTGCCGGTCCGCCATCGATGCGTATTCCAGTGCCTTGGTAATTGATTTGCGTGGTGTGACAAGCCGCGCAGGTGAATCCCATATAGGCTTTGCCTTGATATTCGTCACGTACCATACCGGCAGGGAGACCGTCCGGATTGCTGGCGGTTGGCCGCTGCGGAAGATAACCGTACCGATCCATATTTTCATTACTGCGGAACAAAGCCGTAGAGTCCGCTTGCTCAAGCGCTAGAAAAAAACTATACGGCAATAAATTGGAACCTTGCGTGACGGCATAGAACCACAGGCTATCGGCGGCAGACCAACCCTGATCAAGATAGGCAATTCGTGAGAAAGAGCCGCTAAATTTGTCTGTGCCGCTAGTAATCGCGCCGCGCTCTGCATCGGCGTCGCGTAATTCGTACGAACGCCAGGAAATCCCAACTACAAGCCATGTCATCGCTAATAGGATGATTATCAGTAGTAATTTTTTCAATGGATAACTTCTTCGATGCTTGGGGTTCATATTTGATTTATGCCATTGTTCAGCAAGCGTTCAGGTTTTGTTTGCTTAAATCCGGTGCAATTTTATGGGTAACTTCTCCAAATATTGAGTGTTGTTCTTAAACAACGATAAAAGCCCCTATTAAAGCTGATATTAATACTATGAAATGATTGATTTCATATATGATGATCAGCTCGTTTTGTGTGAAGAAGATGTGAAGAACTTCATGGTTTTTTTACAAAGGATGTTATGCAAACTTATCTACTTAAGTACCTGCTTCCAAGCTTAATCGTCATAATCGCATCAAATATCACTTTAGCGCAACCGATGGCTCCTCTTCCTTTAGGAGCGGATTCATTAAGACAGCCCGAGCCGTCATCACCCGCTGTGCGCGAAATGGCGCCAGCCATGGTGCCGTTCAAAAGTGAATTACCTAAGTCGGATGTGTCGTTGCCGGCGGGTGAAGCGCAAGAACCGGCTGTACTGTATACCATAGAGGAAATACAACGCATCGGGTTAGAAGCGAACGGTCTTGTCCAAGCCGCTCGTTCGCAAATTAATATGGCGAAAGCTGGTGTAGTAGCAGCTTCCGCATTCCTCAATCCCGAAGTTACGGTAACGGCCGGACCTGATAGCAATCGCTACTCCTTGGCTATTACCGGACCTACATCGATGCAGCGCTCTGTAACCGTTAATCAGCCGATTGAGAATCCTTTCATGCGTAGCGCTCGCATTAATGCATCGGAAGCCATTGTTGATGCCAGCCGCGCCAGCTTTGATCAAGTACGCGCCGATTTGGCAGCACAATTGCGTGTCCGCGCTTACGAATTGCTGTTGCGCCAAGAACAAGCCACCATTGAACAAGGTATTTATGATTTATTAGAAACTCTGCGTAACCGCATTGCTGCCAATGTTGAAAGAGGTGAAGTCGCACGATTTGAATTAATTCGTGCCGACACAGAATTGCAGAGTGCAGCTAACCGCGCTCAAGCAGCACGCCTGACGGTGCAGCGTGCAAGAGTTTTGCTATTGCAATTGTTGGCGGGCGCAATTCCAGGCAATTTTCAAATTAGAAATTCTTTGAAAGACCCTATTCAGTTGCCCTCGCTGGAAGAATTGCGCGAACAAGTACCTAAAATCAATCCCGATGTCATGCGCCTGCAAGCAGAACAGGAACGAGCCAATCATCGAATCAGTCAAGAAAAAGCTTCTGTATTGCCACAAATCAGTGTGTTGTACACCAATTATCAGGATGCGCAATTCACATCCAATATTGCCGGTGCGAGTGTTCGAATTCCGATCTGGTACCGTCGCCGCGGTGAAATCGATACTGCCATTCATGATTCTGCACGTATCCGGGAAACGCTCGAATTCCGCCGCTACGAAATCAGCCAATTATTTGAGGCAGCATGGCAAGCCTTGGAAATTGCGCAACGGCGAGTGGACATATTTGAAGGCGGTTTGATCAAAGAAGCAGAAAATGTCGTGCAAGTCGCCCAGACTGCTTATCGATTTGGTGAACGTGGTTTAATCGAGTTTCTCGATTCGCAACGCATTTTCCGCGGCATCATAAGCGATTCCATGCTGGCACGTTTTGAACTGCAATCGGCAGCCGCTGAAATTGATCGTCTGCGCGCACATTATCCCAAGGAGTTAATTCCAGAATGAATGCCAAGTTACTATTAATCGGCCTTACGGCTGTTACTGTTTTATTGTCAACGGGTTGTGGAAGTAACGATTCGAACGACGAGAAAAGTACGCAATCATCTGAAGAACGGGATTTTAACCATATTGTCGCGCGGCCTGAGGTACTACCTCGGCTGGAATTGGGGCATCCATTTTTGGTTGATTTGGCCGACAAAATTCAAGTGCCAAGCCGGGTGACGGTCGATGAAGAAAGAACCGCGCATATCGGATCCTATATTACCGGACGAGTCACCGATATGTTTGTCATTCTGGGCGACTACGTCAAGCCGGGGCAACCGCTGGCACGGGTTACCAGCCCTGATCTGACAAATTCACAATTAGCGTATTTGCGTGCCTTATCACGGGAAGTTGTGACCTCCAAAGCCTATGAACGTGCAAGGCATTTGCTTGCTGCTGATGCGATTCCGGTGGCCGAAGTCGAGCGCCGGCAATCGGAATTAGAAATCGCGCAAGCAGAATTGGCTGCAGCAACCGACCAATTGCGATTGTTCGGTTTGGGAGATGCAGAATTAAAAACGCTGAATAAAAAAAGAAAAGTTTTACCGTGGCTGGATATTAAGGCAACCCGGGAAGGTTATGTGATTGCTCGTAATGTATTGGTCGGTCAGGTGGTACAACCGTCCGATCCGTTGTTTCAAATAGCCGACTTATCGCATGTCTGGGTGGTCGGAGATGTTCCCGAACAAATCGCGCGCGATGTCGAATTGGATCAACATGTCGAAATCCAGGTGCCCGCATTAAATCAGCAACTGGACGGCATCATCATCTTTGTTTCCGATACGGTTAACCGGCTAACACGTACGGTCATGACGCGCGTGATGGTGGAAAATCCGGAACGTAAACTGAAACCGGATATGATGGCCAACATGCACATTACCGATTCGGACCATAAAGTGCTCGTGGTGCCCGAATCTGCAGTCGTGCGTGAATTAAATCAGGATTATGTGTTTGTCGCATTGACGGATAACGAATTTCAACGCGTGCCGGTTGAATTGGCCAAAGAAGTGGCGAATCTACGGCCAATAGTGAATGGATTGACCATCGAACAACGCATTGTCACTTCCGGTGCTTTTCATTTGGATAGCGAGCGCAAGCTTGCCGAATTGGAGTAACTCGGGATGAAAGCTATCGTTAGTGCCATGCTAAGACAGCGCTTGATCGTGCTGATTATGGGTTTAATCCTATGCGCTGCCGGTGTCGGCGCAATCAAAGTTCTCTCAGTCGATGCATTTCCCGATGTCACCAACATTCAGGTACAAGTGGCTACAGTCGCCATTGGCCGCAGCCCCGAAGAAATGGAAAGATTGGTGACGGTACCGGTCGAGATCGCGATGACCGGCTTGCCGGGTCTGGTTGAAATGCGTTCCATGAATAAGAGTGGATTGTCACTGATCACATTGGTTTTTACCGACCAAACCGACGTATTCTTTGCACGGCAATTGGTGATGGAACGCATCATCGACGTGACACCGCGGTTGATACCCGGCATTACCCCGGTTCTCGGTCCGGTTTCAACCGGCCTGGGTGAAGTGTATCAATATACGATTGATCACCCGGATGACGGAAAACGCCAGCTCACCGTCGAGGAACTGATGGAGCGGCGCACCGTGCAGGATTGGGTGGTGCGTCCGATGCTGCGCTCGATTCGCGGTGTCGCGGAAGTCAATTCAATGGGTGGACATGTCAAAGAATATCAAGTCTACGTTGATCCAAACAAATTGCGGCATTACGATTTAACCTTGACCGATGTGGATCGCGCCTTAGCCAACAATAACGCCAATGCCAGCGGCAACATTTTGGCATTACAGTACGAACAATATCTGATCCGTGGTGTCGGCTTGATCGCTACATTGGATGATATCCGCAATATTATTCTGCGCGAAATGGACGGCGTGCCGGTTTACGTGCGCGATGTCGCACATGTTACCTTCGGCGGCGAAGTGCGTCAGGGGGCGAGCATTAAAAACGGTGACACCGAAGCGGTGGCCGGTATCGTGATGATGTTGCGCGGCGGCAATGCGAAGGAAATTGTCGGGCGCATTAAGGAAAAAGTAAATGAAGTGAATGAAAAAGGGATGTTGCCGAATGGCTTGCAAATCGTCCCTTTTTATGACCGTACCGATCTGGTCGATAGTGCATTGGGGACGGTGCAAAGCACACTGACAGAATCCCTGATTCTGGTAATCGTGGTGTTGTCGATTTTTCTGGGTACTGTGCGTACCAGCATCGTCGTGTGTTTTACGCTCATTATTACACCGCTGGTTACTTTCCTGGTGATGAATTATTACGGCCTGCCGGCTAATCTGATGTCGTTGGGTGGCTTGACGATTGCTTTGGGCATGATGGTCGATCCGACTGTGGTGGTAGTCGAGAACATATACCAGCGCTTAGGCGAGGCGAAAGACAGCGGAAAATCGAAATTCGATGTTATCGTCGATGCGACCGCCGAGGTCGGTACGCCGGTTATCTTCGGTTTGATCGTAACGGTGCTGGTTTTCTTGCCGCTGATGACGCTGGAAGGCATGGAAGGCAAAACTTTCAGTCCACTGGCCGTCACGATTTCGATTTCACTGTTTATTGCACTGATCGTATCGCTATTGTTATCGCCAGTGCTGAGTGACTATTTAATCAAAGGCGGCAGTGAACAAGACACCAAAATCGTTGCGACGATGAAAAACGCTTATTTGTGGTTTTTCGATCTGGCGTATAACAATCAGAAAAAAACCATGATCATTGCCATCAGCTCGTTAGCGGTTGCGATCGCATTGTTTCCGTTGCTCGGTAAATCATTCATTCCGATCATGAAAGAAGGCGCGATTACGCCGGTGATTATACGTGCGCCATCGATTTCTCTGGACGAAGCGATCAAAATCGAAACCGAGGCGATGAAATTGATTGCTGCGGTCCCCGGTGTTAAATCGGTGGTTTCCAAATTAGGCCGGGGCGATACCCCTGCCGATCCGGCATCGCAAAACGAATCCGATCCGATCGCCGATTTGGATTTGGAGGGGTCGGGCCGTACTCAAGCCGAGATCGAGGAAGATATTCGTAAAGCATTATCGGTACTGCCGGGTGCCAATATTGTGCTTTCGCAACCGATTGCGCAGCGTGTCGATGAAATGTTGACCGGTGTGCGTTCACAAGTCGCGATCAAGATTTTTGGAGACGACCTGGAACAACTGCGCAAACTTTCCGAGCAAGTCGCGCGTATTGTTAAATCGACGCCGGGGGCGCGGGATATCCGTATCGAACGCTTGTCCGGCCAGCAGGAATTGACAGTTAATATTGATCGCCGTGCAATTGCCCGTCACGGTCTGAATGTGTCTGATGTCAATGAGATGATCGCTACGGCGGTGGGCGGTAAGTTTGTATCGCAAGTTTTTGAAGGCGAGCGGCGTTTTACTTTGTTGTTACGTTTTCCTGAAGAATTCCGGCACGATGTGGAAGCTATCAAAGAGCTATTGCTAAGACCTGCGATCCGAACGCCAAATGGCGCAGGATCTGGAAGTATGCTGATACCGCTGAGCGCGGTAGCAGATATACAAGTTGTCGATGGTCCGGCGATCATTTCGCGTGAATTTGCAAGGCGCAGGGTGGTTATTGGTGTGAATGTGCATGGCCGCGATTTGGGCGGGTTTGTTGCCGAACTGCAAGAACGTACTGCAAAGGAAATTAGATTACCATCCGGCTATTATTTTGTTTGGGGTGGTCAGTTTGAAAACATGGAACGCGCGATGGCGAAACTGAGCATTATCGTACCGATTACGCTCGCCGCGATTTTCTTCATGCTGTTCACCTTATTCAATTCAGTCAAAATGGCGGTGCTGATTTATCTGGTATTGCCGTTCGCATCGGTCGGTGGTGTCGTGGGGCTTTTCCTTACCGGGCAATACTTGTCGGTACCTGCATCGGTCGGCTTTATCGCGGTATGGGGAACTTCCATCTTGAATGGTGTTGTATTGATTTCGTTTCTGCGCGAATTGCGTCAGAAAGGATTAAACGTAAGAGATGCGGCCCGGCAAGCCTGTTCTCAGCGTTTCCGTCCGGTCATGATGACCGCTGCGACTACCGTGCTGGGACTGGCGCCTTTCCTTGCCGCAACGGGATTGGGTTCCGAAATTCAAA
Source organism: Proteobacteria bacterium SG_bin4 (assembly GCA_002083395.1). Classification (GTDB taxonomy): domain Bacteria; phylum Pseudomonadota; class Gammaproteobacteria; order Burkholderiales; family Nitrosomonadaceae; genus Nitrosomonas. The sequence goes on from LWDH01000035.1 coordinate 86,962, forward strand.
AACCGCTCGCTGTGGTGGTTATTTTCGGATTGACGACAGCGACGATGATGACGATGGTGGTGATGCCGATGATTTATCGCTGGTTTGACGATATACCGGATAAAAAGCTACCTGAACCCGATAACCAGCCTGAGCTTTTACCTTTGGCTGATGAAGGACAAAATTCTGTCAAGAACTCCTGATCTTTTTATTGGTAGCCTTGTTGCAGCACTGTAATTTCATCTATTGCAGTGCTGCTTTTTTATAGCACCCGGAAAGCAATGATGGTTACGATTGTTGGTGGCAGTGCGGCGATCAATAAACCAAGCGGATGAATCGTTTGTTCTTCGAATTTGCTGCGTAAAATGGCAAATCCGGCAGGGTTTGGTGCATTGGCGATTACCGTCAAACCGCCGCCGGTTACTGCGCCGGCGACCAGTGCCACTTTGAATTCATCGGTCAGTCCTTCCACCAATGAACCCAAATACGTTAATGCCGCATTATCGGTAATCGCTGTTAAGGCCGCTGCGCCGAAGAATACTGCGGTATCGTCCATATCCATCAGCAATGGTTGCAGCCACCACTGTTGTTGCCCGCCAAGCACCACCAAACCGGCAAGAAAGAATGCCACCAATAGCGCCTCTCGCAAAATTAGAGGATTCTGATATTGTTGATACGCTGTGGTAAATCCCAGGAAGAACAAAAAAATGCCCATGAATGCCGCTGGGTGATGCGCAAAAACAACTACCAAGGTAAGAAAAATTAAATGTATCAGGACAATAGAGGCGGGCATTTTAGTTTCATTGCTATCGGTAGTTTTCTGACTCATATGCCCTAGTTGATGCCGGAACAATAGCATTGCCGAGGCGGCGTTGATAAAAACAGCCACAGCGGCTTTCCAGCCGAACGTCGAAACCATGAACCACAGATCCCAATTCCATTTGCTGGCTACCATTAATACCGGCGGTGCGGCAAACGGTGTCAATGTGCCGCCGATGGAAATATTCACAAACAGAACGCCTACTGTTACATATTTCAGTTTGGTGGAGACTTCTCTATTAAACAACATGTCGCGCAGCATTAATGCCGCCAGTGTCATGGCCGCCGGTTCGGTAATGAAGGAGCCGAGCAATGGAACGAAAGCCAGCACTAGAAAATACAGCGCCATGCCGCGATTGATTGGTACGTAATTGGCAATCCACTTTACGGAGGCAGCAGTAAAATCCAGAATAGGGCGTGTACCGGCTATGACCATAATGACAAAAACGAACATCGGCTCGGTAAAGTCACGCGAATCAAGATATCCCATTGCTTCTGACTTGCCGCTCAGGACCAGCATAGTCAATATCAATACCATTGCCCAGAAACCGAAAACCACTTCCACCTCGCCCAGCAAATGCCAGATACCGGCGTGTTTTGGCTGGATATGAGCCAAATGTTCGAAGTACTTGGTCGAAAAAGTATGTATGACCGCTATTGTAAAAAGCGAAGCGGCGATAACTTGTATGGTTGTAGGATTCATCATGACAATTTGAGTATGGTGAAGTGGTTCACGATATTAAGAAATGACCATAATAATAGCATCAGCTATTGGATTAATGATTTAATTCGGACAGGAAAGACCGGATGCGTTGAGCGTTCACCCCAAGATCGCCCTTTCCGACTCTGGAAACCGATCGCATATCAACGCGTGTTCGATTGCCTTCGGTTTGAATCCGAATCACCACATCATCTTTAAATCCCATCAAGAGGGTAGTGTCGGTTGCTTCGATCCGGCCATTGGCGGCGGATACCAAAGCGATTTCCCAGCCGCGTTGTTTTACCAGCGTAACCGCTTGCTCGAACACTTGCTCGAAGGGCCGGTCAATGAATAGCGTGCTCAGATCGGCGTAATGTTCTTGTTGCAGATTGATCAAGTTCTCCGGATCAGAACGGTCCAGCGGATTGTCGCTGGTTGATCGAAGCGCTGGAATGGCAATAAATTCAGGGGGATTTTGCAAGTCGGTGGAAATATCATGGATCATCGGCTTTCCAATACCCGTCACAGCGGTTGCAAGCAGCGGAACGACGATCAGTAACGCAAGCGTCGAGCCGCCAAGCGTTGCGGCAAGCTCTGGTTCCTTAGCTTGCTTGGCGCGCCAGGTTCCGACTGCTCCGAAAAAAATCGCGAACAATCCGCTGGCGGCGCTCAGAAGAAGTCCTAACAAAGCCGCGCGGTAATCGATCAGACCCAGACGGTGGCAAATGATCGCGAGCAAAGCAAGGATGGCGGCAAGTACCGCCGTTTTCATGCTTCGGGCGGTCAAATCGGACCGTTGTTTGATGATAGCTGGGGCCGGTTGCGCGGGAATACTTTTTCTTTTGTTTTTGGTCGGTTTCATGATTGATGAAAATAAAAGAATTGTGGTTGCAATTTTTACTGGCCTTGGTGAAGATGTGCAATTGTATTAGGATTTTTTTCCTATGGCTTCTTGAATGATCGATCTCCGGTATTGTCTACGGGATTATTTGATTAACCTGCTGATTTAGCGATTAGACTGTTTTTTATTGTTCCGGCGCTACCTTTCATGAAACGCACATTGATACTGCTAAGCCTGGTGCTTATAACGATGATCTCAAGTTTGAGCGCCAAAGCTGCCATCCAAGCCGCTGAAGAATATCCCGCAGCGATCGGGCAATATATTCAAATCTTTCAGCCCGAAAATCACGATTTTAACGTAGATGACGCGCTGCGCGCTTTCAAGAGCGGCAGCTTCGCGCCATCCCAATCCGACGTGATGAATTTCGGGGTCGGTGCAAAACCGGTGTGGCTTGCTTTGCAAGTCGGTAGTGCGCAGCATGAGCCCATGATCCGGAAGTTATTATTGGAAAATGCCTGGCTGGATAAAATCGATGTGTTCTTTTTTCAAGATGAACAATTAGTCAGCGGCTATCATACCGGTGACAGCTTGCCATTTGCACAGCGGCCGGTCAATCACCGTTTTTTCGTGATCGAACATGCATTCAATCACGGTGACACGCTGGTCCTAATTCGCGTGGAAGCGGATGACGCGATGGTTTTACCCATTTACTTTACCAATGCCGAGCAATTAGCCAGCAAGGATTTGTTGAATGCCTATAGTTACGGTGTGATGTACGGCGCGATTCTGGCGCTGGTTGCATATAATCTGGTGTTATATATCGGTCTGCGCATCAGTTCCTATCTGCTGTATTCGATCTTCTTGTTGTTATTTATCGCTTTGAATCTGGCTTATACCGGTCACGGTTATCAATGGTTGTGGCCGGAATCCCCATTCTGGCAGCGCTGGGCTAGTGCAGTTTTAATCGCAGCAGGCACCACCGGCGGATTTGCGTTTATGTTGCAATTTCTGAATATCAAACTGACCTGGCCGCGTTTGTATCGATTCATTATCTTTGGCTGCTTAGGTTTTTGTGCCTTGGTATTGATAACGATGCTGTTTGACGAGCTGGTCATTGCCTTATTGACATCTTTTGTTTTTACTTTCAGTTTCTATATCGCAGCGGTGATTCTCGGGATAATGTCGCTGAAAATCGGGAACAAGTTTGCGAAATACTTTTTGATCGCTTCGATTTTGACGATCTGCGGGGGGGCGATTACCGCGAATGCCGTGTGGGGCGTTATTCCATTTAACTGGTTGACATACCGCGCTGTGGATATTGGCATGACGTTGGATGCGATTTTGTTGGCATTGGCGCTTGCGGCGCGGTTCAATATCACTCAAAACGAGAAACTGGTTGCCGAGAAAATGGCCGGGATCGACGTGCTGACAAACCTGAACAACCGCCGTTCTTTTTACAAATATGTGCAGCCGATCTGGTCTATAAGCTTACGCAGCAAAAGTAATACGTCGATCATCATGCTGGATATCGACGATTTTAAATTAATCAATGACAGTTACGGCCATGCATTGGGCGATCAGGTTTTGGTGAAATTGGCGGAAACCTTACAAAAAGAAGCTCGAAGCGGCGATATTCTGGCGCGCTGGGGGGGTGAGGAGTTTCTGATTTTTTTACCGGAAACACGGTTGCAAGACGCAGTAACCATTGCGGAAAGGGTGCGTAACAAGGTTGGTTCTTTGCAAGTGACATCCGCGAAAGGAGAAAAGCTTGCGATTTCGGCGAGTTTCGGCGTTGCAAGCAATCGAAACGATTATGTGGTGCTGGACGAATTAATTGCCAGCGCGGATCAGCAGTTATACCGCGCTAAAAAACAAGGCCGTAATTGCGTGTGCTCGGATTTTGCAGCGGCCGGAGACCGCGGTTCGGAAGCAACATCATCAGGCAGACCATTGCAATAGGTAGGCTATTTATCGTTGTGATGGTCCGGTTTTAAGTTATTTTGTGTGATTTCCGGCGGTGTTTCTCCACCAGAATCGTCATGGCTGATTTCCAGCTCATCGATCAATTTGACGATGCGGCTGTCAGGAATCATGCCATCGGCTAAAACACCTTCGTCGTCAATATCAATTTCGTTGCTTTTGTTGCCATCAAGTTTCTCGGCAGAGAGTTTTTTGCTGAACATAACAAACCTCCTTACTTCAGGGGTAGGGTGATGGTTATAGTAAAGCATGCCGGGAATCAAATTAAATCAACGAGTAAAGTCAGTTTTTGGCAGCATTTTGAGGGTTGGGAAAGCAGTACTGCGAAGCGAAGCCCGGCAGCGGAATGTGCTTAAAGAAGCGCTGATTAATTGACTGCACGAGCGAATTGCTTCGTTGCGCGGTACTCGCTCTCTCGTCTATCTGATTGATATGCCTCGGTTACTGCGTTCCGTGCGCCTCGCACTTCATCACGCTCGTCGAATTAATCAGCGCTTCCTTAAATTTTTTTGGAGACTGTTGAGCGGTTGGAAAGAGCGCGGATTGCGTCTATGGAATACGGATTTTTATATACTACGAACGAGCTTTCGATTATCATTGCAAGCCATTGAGATACAATGAAAATGACATAATAGAATAGCGGCTTTCCAGAGAACCAGAGGCTCATTAATTCCAGTTATTATGATTGAACGGCGCAATTATTATCGTATTCTTCATGTCCAGCCCGATGCGCCAATGACGGTGATTAATGAGAGTTACCGGATTCTGATGCAGAAACTCAAAGCCCATCCGGAATTGGAAAGCCCGGACTGGAATGCCGGTTTACTGAATATTGCCTTTAATACCTTACGGGATCCTTTAAAGCGGGCCGAATATGACCGTGAATTATTGAAGCGCTATCACATTAAGATACTGAGCCAAGGCGCACTGGGTGCGACGACGGCAAATCCCGGCACGGACCACTCGCACGCGGAAGGTGCTGCGAATTTTAAACAGCGCAATTATTACCGGATTTTGCAGGTGCAAGCCGATGCGCCGATTACCACGATCACTGCGAGCTATTGGGCGTTGAGAAAAAATTCACCGCACGATCATGCCTTGCTTGACGAAGCCTACCGGATATTATCCAATCCAGCATCGCGCAAACATTATGACGCGTTACTCGCGGGCGATATGTGGCAGGCGGCCAGAAAGGAGATGGAAGCCAAGAGCGATCAGCTTCCGGCGCTGTTTGCGAATTTTTCTAACCCGGTATCATCGGCGATCGAACCCTATCATGCGGTGATCACGCATTACTGCTCTTTTTGCAAAACGCCTTATGTTGCGCAGACCGGTTATTACCGGAGTGACAATTGCCTGGAGTGCTTCAGCCCTTTGGCGGTTTTCGAGCAAGGCCACCTGGAATCGCCTTTTCGCACGCTAACCCGCATCAATGTGCGCGGGGAATTGTCTTTTTATTTGTTTTGGCCAGGACGGCCATGCCAAGGAGTATTTCAGGATTTGTCGCCAGCCGGTATCCGGTTTCTGACGCAAGTGATGCTGGACCGGAGCGATATTATTAAAATCGATGCGCCTAATTTTCAGGCAGTGGCGGAAGTTACCCATACACGGCAAGAAAATGGCGGGTTTTCGGTTGGTACACGGTTTTTGGCCGCGAAATTCGATCAACGGCATGGCAATTTTGTGTCGCTGCAAGTTTGAATGGCAAAAAGGGCCGAGCTGTATTTTTCAGCCCATGTGCCGAGCTTTCAAATCAAGTTAACCGGAATTTTTAGATAAGCGACGCCGTTGGATTCGGCTTCAGGCATTCTGCCGGCTCTGATATTGATCTGGATGGATGGCAACAGCAAGTTAGGCATTTCCAGCGTGGCATCCCGTTTGTTGCGCATCGCTACAAAAGCTTCTTCGCTAATGCCATCGTGCACATGAATGTTGTGCGCTCGCTGGTCAGCAACGGTGCTTTCCCAAGCGGGGGAACGGTTGCCCGGTGGATAATCGTGACACATCAATAATCTGGTTTCAGGCGGGAATGCTAATATTTTCTGGATGGCGTGAAATAAGTGGCGGGCGTCGCCGCCTGGGAAATCCGCGCGAGCCGTACCGACATCCGGCATGAACAAGGTATCGCCGACAAAAATGGCGTCGCCAAATTGATAGGCCATATCGGCTGGTGTGTGACCGGATACTGAAATCGCTTTGGCGGTCAAATTTCCGACTTGGAAAACTTCATTGTCGGCGAATAAATGATCGAAATGACGGCCATCGGGGGTGAAATCGTCACCGAGGTTGAAAATTTTCTTAAACGTTTGTTGCACGACCGGAATGTTACTGCCGATCGCTGTTTTGCCGCCAAGCTGGGCTTTGAGATAGTCGGCAGCGGATAGATGATCCGCATGCGCATGGGTTTCAAGGATCCATTGCACCGTCAGCCGCTGGTTGCGGATAAATTCGATCAATCGGTTGGCGCTATGTGTGCGGGTTCGGCTGGCTTTCGGATCATAATCAAGCACGGGATCAATAATGGCGCAGCTTCCGCCGGCTTCATCGAATACAACATAACTGACGGTCCAGGTGGCGGGATCAAAGGTCGCATGGATTTGGGGTTTCATAGGTAACTCCAGAGAGGATGATCATTGTTTTTTGAGTAATTATCACTATATTGATAATATGTATCACAATATAACATATATAATTTATACGTAAATAAATGGTGAAACTTTTCGTCCACTATAAGCGATTGAGAGACTGACTATGAATATTTTACTGGAATCGATGCCATGGCATGCCGCCGCCGGTGGAGCGGTAATCGGTGTGGCAGTAGCGTTATTGCTGTTTTTAAATGGGCGAGTCGCCGGTATCTCCGGAATTGTAGGCGGGTTGTTCCGGATGCAAAAGGGTGATATCAGTTGGCGGGTTGCCTTTATTGCGGGATTGGTTTTGTCGGTTGCGATGTGGAAACTTTTTTGGGTTATGCCGGAGATAAAGATTGAAACCGGTTACGGCATGCTGGCGCTGGCGGGGTTGCTGGTAGGCTACGGTACGCGGCTGGGTTCGGGCTGTACCAGCGGTCACGGCGTTTGCGGTTTATCGCGACGATCACCGCGTTCGATTGCAGCGACTGTTGTTTTTATGACCATGGGTTTTTTGACGGTTTTTTTGATTCGTCACGTAGGAGTATTTTAGAAAGAGGTGAGCGTGAGCTTAAGGAGGATATGACATGAATAGCATAACTGCTTTGCTTGCAGGTCTGGTTTTTGGCGCCGGGTTGATTCTATCGGGCATGGTGAATCCGGCCATTGTTCTGGCCTTTCTGGATGTGGCGGGCGATTGGGATTCCTCACTGTTGTGGGTGATGGGAGGCGCTGTTACGATTGGTTCTGTTGCATTTGCCATGGCAAAGAAACGGAAATCCAGTTTTTTGGGTGCGCCGATGCAAATACCTGTTGCGACAAAAATAGATAAGCGATTGTTATTAGGGAGTTTCCTCTTCGGTATCGGTTGGGGAATCGCCGGTATTTGCCCTGGTCCGGCGTTGGTGCTGGCCGGTTCCGGAGAAACCGAAATTTTTGTTTTCTTAGCGGCGATGCTCTTGGGAATGGGTGTTTTTGAAATCATCGAGAAAAAACAACGGTAAGATTCTACTGACAATCCCATAAAAATAAATTAGCATAAATGTCCTTGCAGTCATTGTAGGATTCGTGGTCTCGTTAATAATTACTATCATAATGATAAATAAATATGAAAACTCAACCGGCATTAAACGATATGGCAGCACTGCATGCGTCAGCCTCGGATGCATGTGCTTTGCTGAAAATTCTGGCGAATGAAGATCGATTGCTTATTTTATGCGAACTTAGCCGAGGAACCCGGAATGTAGGGGAATTGGAAGAGATTCTGGGGATACACCAACCGACATTGTCACAGCAATTGACCGTGTTGCGCGAAGAAAATCTGGTTGCGACAGAGCGCAAGGGCAAGTATATCTATTACAGTTTGGCGAGTCAGGAAGCCATCAAAGTCATGGAAACTTTATTCGAGTTGTACTGCAAAACAACGTGTGAAGAGGTAAGCTGAGTCCGCGCATTCAGCGATGTCACCCTTTTGCCTTTGCGCTTTAGCGGGCCGTTGAAAAACTATCTGCGTTGCCGCTACGGTGTTAAAAACAAGCTCAAAATGCTCATTTATACCGCATAAACTGTGTTTTTCGCCTGTTTTTGCCTTGTATGGCTGCCTCGAAAACGTTTTTCAACGGCCTGTTAGTCAGGCCGCGCTAATCACCGGACGGTCAAGCAGGCGGAGCCGTTCGATCGTTTTCATCGGGAGAGGGTATGACTGTTACTATTACGAAGCTGGATCACAAGTTATCGGTATGCGGTCAGATCAGCATCGACGACATCAGCGAGATTGCCGCAACGGGTTACCGGTCTATTATTTGTAACCGTCCGGATTTCGAAGGCGGCGAAAACCAACCGTCCAGTGAAGCACTGGAAACGATGGCTAAATCGCTGGGGGTGACGTTCGTCTATTTGCCGGTCAATATGGGTGCGATACCGGATGAACGTGTGGCAGCTTTTCAGAAATTGCTGGCGGAGTTGCCGAAGCCGGTGCTGGCATTCTGTAATTCCGGCAGGCGTGCGGCCGCGTTGCATGAAATGACCCAACAGCGTGCCAGCGATGAAGCAGAGGAGCAGGAATCAGTCGTCGATGCTTGCAATTGGGGCGATGAATTCGATGTGGTAGTGATCGGCGGCGGTTCGGCGGGGATCGGCGTCACGGCCAGTTTGCTGCAGCGGCGTCCGGCGTTGCGCATCGCAATAATCGAACCGGGCGATCAGCATTATTACCAGCCCGCCTGGACGCTGGTCGGCGGCGGGGCATACGAGATTACCAAAACAGCCAAGCCGATGGCGGCGGTGATTCCCGAAAAAGCGCAATGGATTCAATCAGCGGCGGTCAGGATCGACCCTCAGCATCACCGGGTGTATTTAACAGACGGCCGTGTCATGGGCTACCGGCAGTTGATCGTTTGCCCAGGAATCCGCACAGCTTGGGAGAAGATTGAAGGACTACAGGAAACACTCGGTCAAAACGGCGTAACTTCCAATTACCGCTTCGATCTGGCGCCGTATACCTGGGAACTGGTGCAAGGGCTTAAATCCGGCGCTGCGCTGTTCACTCAGCCGCCGATGCCCATCAAATGCGCCGGCGCGCCGCAAAAAGCCATGTACCTGGCTTGTGATCACTGGTTGCGGGCCGGTTGTCTGGAGCAAATCGACGTCGAATTCGATACCGCAACCGCAGTGTTGTTCGGGGTGGCCGATTTCGTGCCGCCCTTGATGGAGTATGTGCGGCGCTATCATGCCCATCTGGTTTTCAATTCCAATCTGGTCAAAGTCGACGGTGAGCAAAAAATTGCGTATTTCGAAAGAAAAAGCGCGGATGGTACGGTCACTGTCGAAGCCAAGCCGTTTGACATGCTGCACGTGACGCCGCCGCAGGTCGCTCCGGATTTTATCCGGGACAGCGGTTTGGGAGATGCCGGCGGTTTCTGCCAAGTCAATGAAAAAACGCTGCAACATACCGATTATCCGGCGATTTTCTCGCTGGGCGATGCGTGCTCGTCGCCGAATACCAAAACCGCGGCAGCAGCCAGAAAACAAATTGTCGTGGTTGCCGAGAATCTGCTGGCTGCCAAAGAAGATCGCGAATTGACCGCGTTTTACGACGGCTATGGCGCATGTCCGCTGACGGTGGAAAACGGCAAGGTGCTATTGGCGGAATTCGGCTTCGGCGGCAAATTATTGCCGACTTTTCCGCTGGATCCCACCATCCCTAGCAAGTTCTATTGGTTTCTGAAAACAACGGTTTTTCCATGGATTTACTGGAATGGCATGTTAAAGGGCAAAGAATGGCTTGCCCGGCCAGGCCGGTCCCGTTGAGCCGGCGCTCATGACGCTCATCAGTATTGCGCTGGGCGCGCTAACCGGTTTGGTGCTGGCGTTGGCCGGTGCGGGTGGCGCCATCATCGCGGTGCCATTGCTCATTTTTGGGTTACATTTGACGGTGGCGCAAGCAGCGCCGGTTGCGTTGCTTGCAGTATGCCTATCGGCCGGGATTGGCGCGTTGATTGCGCATCGCCAGCGGCTAGTGCGCTACCGGGCCGCCGGGTTTATCGCCATCACCGGTATCATCACTGCCCCGCTCGGCATTTGGCTGGCGCAGCATCTGCCGAATACTCCGCTTACCTTGTTGTTTGCCGCCGTCTTGCTGTTTGTCGCGGTCAGGATGTTGTTACACAGTAAAGCTCCGAGTCAACCACCCATCGAACAACCCTGCGAATCGGTTTCGGTGCCATGCCGTTTGGAATATGACCAAGGCCGGTTGGTCTGGAACTGGCCGTGTGCGCGCGCACTGGGTTTATCCGGCGCAGTTACCGGTTTTTTGTCGGGACTGCTGGGCGTGGGCGGCGGGTTTGTGGTGGTGCCGGCGTTGCAAAAAGCGACCAATTTGCCGATGCAATCGATTCTCGCAACCTCGCTAGCGGTAATCGCGCTGGTCTCGGCGATGGGCGTGATCACCGCCAGCTCCCTGGGCGGGATGAACTGGCTGGTGGCGTTGCCGTTTGCGGCGGGTGCTTTGGGTGGCATGCTGATCGGGCGGCTGGCTGCCAGCCGTCTGGAAGGCCCCCGGCTGCAGCAAGCCTTCGCGCTGGTTGCCATTCTGGTAGCGCTCGGGCTAGCGGTTAAAGCGATCCTGCCATTGATTTAAAACAGGGAGGCCTTTGCACGGTGTCATGAGCGGTACGAGAATAAGGCAAAAATTTGCGAAAAAGCGGAGTTTACACGAGGTAAATGAGCATTTTTCGCGAATTTTTAACGCAATTATCGTGCCGCGTAGTAACCGTGCAAAGGTCTCACAGGATACGTCAGCGGATTTGCCGCGGTTCCTCGTTGGCCATTTCCAATATCTGACTCGCCGTCAATTGTCCCTCCATATTACCGTCCCAGGTGGCATTGAACGGCAGCGTATTTTGCACATGCTTGGCGTGGTTCAGATAGGCTTGCAACGAAATTTCCGGTTGCGTGACCGGTACTGCGACCGCGCGCGGATTGGCTGCGGTTTCGGTCAATAAAGCCTGATTGATTTTTGCTTGCGGGCGCGGGTTGCGTTTTGCTTTCGCGGTGGTGCGCACGGCGCGCAGCGATTTTTTCAGCAACTGGCCGTGATCGCGCTTGTCGTCTTCCAGTACCGGGTAAGCTTGCAGGTACAAATCATCGCCGCGCCAGCCGAGCAAGCGCGGCTGGTTCACTACGCGAACCGGCGTGTCGACCGCCACGTTGTTAAAAATACCGACGATGTCCTCCGGGTACATGCGCACGCAGCCGTGGCTGCCGCGCAAGCCGATGCTCGGCGGTTTGTCGGTGCCGTGAATGGCGTAGTTCGGCCAGTCGAGTTTCAACACATGCGTACCCATTGGGTTATCCGGCCCCGGCGGCACGATGGCGGGCAGCGGATTGCCGTTCTTGGCGTGTTCCTTGCGGATCGAAGGCGTTGGAATCCATGCCGGATTGGCTTTCTTCGATGCAACGCGAGTCATGCCCACCGGCGTTTTCCATTCCACCCGGCCGATGCCGACCGGATGCGTGATGACGCGCTGCAATTCGCCGGGCTTGGCTTTCGGGTAATAAAACAACCGCATCGCCGCGAGATTGATCACGATGCCTTGGCGCGGCGCATCGGGCAACACGAACTGCGTCGGCACCACGACGCGGGTGCCGGCTTTCGGCAGCCACGGATCGACGCCGGGATTGGCGCTGACGATTTCTTCATAACCGACGTTAAAACGCCGCGCGATATCCGACAGTGTATCGTCCGGCTGCGCGGTGACGATTTGCACCGTGCCGACGACGTCGTCGCGCGCCGCATCGAAACTGAATTCGTGACTGGCCACCGGCATCGGCAGCGATTGAACCCGCGGGGCGGGGGACGGCGCCGGGCCGGTGCTGAAAGTCTGGCAACCGCTTAACAGAAAAACACTGGCGCAAACACCGTAGGCAAGGCCGTCACGCAAATAGGAAAGTTTATTTTTATACATAAAATCAATGAAATTATAAAAAATTGGCGTGACCCACAGCGGCCAATTTACAAGGTTTTGAACGATGGCACAACCGTTCATTGAAACAAATCAAGGAATTTTCGCCGTCAGTTGATGTGATAGATGAGAGATTGCATCGCATTTTTTGACCGGCAAAATCGAATGCCAGTATGATGAGCGCTTTGAAGCAATATCCGGTCGAATCGTTTCATGTCCAAAATTTTCATCAACTACCGCCGCGAAGATAGCGCGGATTACGCAAACCGTTTGTACGACCGGCTAGCCGGTCATTTCGGCGCGGATCAAGTGTTCATGGACATCGATCAAATCGAGCCGGGTGAAGTGTTCGATCAAGTGATTCACGATAAGCTGGCGGCGGGACAAGCCGCCGTGGTGCTGATCGGGTCGCACTGGCTGGAGATCGCCGATGCCAACGGCCAGCGGCGGCTGGACAATCCTGACGATTGGGTGCGGCTCGAGATTGCCGCAGTGCTCGAGCGCAATATCCGCGTCATCCCAGTGCTGGTCGGCGGCGCGGCGATGCCGAAATCGACGCAACTGCCCGAATGCCTGGTACCGTTGGCTCGGCGTCAAGCGAGTGAAATTACCAGTCATGCGCGTTTTCATGCGGATGCCGACAAACTGATCAAGGCATTGGAAAAAATTGTGGGTGTGCCGGTTCCTTCAAAATCTGAACCGCCTAAAAAACCGGAAGAACCGGAGAAATCCGGTTTACTGCGTTTCGCGGCGATCGCCGGAATCCTCGGAATCGTGTTGGCGGCGGGAACTTATTTTGGAAGGACGCCGAATAAATTGGAACCAGAAGTGCCAGTGATCGAACCAATCGCCGCAACAGCAAACATTGGAACAAAACCCGCTCCAGCCAAAGCACCGGTTACGGAACAGTCGCAACAAACAACCCCCAGCGCGATTACCCAAGCGGTAATTGAGTCACCCAAAGCCGCAATCATCGAACCGGAAATAAAGCGATTAGATGATAATTCGCTTACTGAAACAGATTCTGCTACAGCGAAGGAATCCATCGCAGAGCAACCGCAACAGGGAACGCTCATATCAGCGGATCAATCTGGCGCCGCTCAATCTCCGCAAAAAATTCCGCCGATCAAAAGGAAGCCCTTGGTGGAACAGCGCAATGAAGAGCCTCCAATAGAGCAAAAAATATCGACAGTAGAACAGCCTAAAGTCACTGTCATCGAACCTAAGATGGTGCGCATCCCACCCGGTAAATTCTGGATGGGTTCCCCGGAAAACGAAGAAGGGCGATGGGGTATCGAAGGTCCGCAACATGAAGTTACGATCAATTATTCCTTTGAAATCGGCAAATACGAAGTGACATTCGACGAATACGACGCGTTTGCCAAAGCAACCCAACGTAAACTGCCAAGCGATAGAGGTTGGGGGCGTGGCAAGCGGCCGGTGATTAATGTGACGTTTAACAATGCACAAGCGTATGCTCAATGGTTGGCCAAGCAAACGGGTCAAAAATACCGGCTGCCGACCGAAGCGGAATGGGAATATGCCGCACGGGCGGGTACAAAAACCCGCTACTGGTGGGGAGATGACATCGGCAAAAACAATGCCAATTGCAACGATTGCGGCAGTCAATGGGATGACAAACAAACTGCGCCGGTGGGGTCATTCAAAGCGAATGCGTTTGGATTACACGATACCGCCGGTAACGTCTGGGAATGGACGCAGGATTGCTGGCATGACAATTACGGCAACGCGCCGGGTGATGGCTCGGCGTGGCTGGACAAGGACGGCGGTTATTGCAGCAGCCGGGTTGTTCGGGGCGGTTCGTGGTTTAACTTTCCGGAGTACTTGCGGTCGGCTCAACGTGGCACCGACGACTCCAATGTTATCAACCTCAACCAGGGTTTTCGTATCGCTAGGGATTTTTGACCTTTGTCCTTTGTGCTTTTGCCCTTTGCGGGGTGCAGGGGCGTAGCCCCTGCGGGTTTTGGTTTTTGGGGTTGTAGGGTGGATAAGCGTAGCGTCATCCACCATAATGCGGTTACATGCGCTGGTGTCCGGTGGATGGCGCTTTGCTTATCCACCCTACGGGGAAGGATTGTGCAGTAGGGTGGATAAATGCAATGCCATCCACCACAGCATTACCCGCCAGCGCAGGAAATTTTTTTGAAACAACAATGACAACTATGACCACACTCGGTTTTATCGGTCTCGGCATCATGGGCAAACCCATGGCCGGGCATTTGATCAACGGCGGACACCGCTTGTTGCTGCATTCGCGCAGCGGCGTGCCGGCGGATTTGGTTGCGGCAGGTGGCATTGCAGTGCCATCGCCGCAAGCGGTAGCAATGCAGGCGGATATCATCGTCACCATGCTGCCGGATACGCCGGATGTGGAAAAAGTGCTGTTTGATGACAACGGTATTGCCAGCGGTTTGCAAGCTTCGGCGGGCGGGCGCAAAGTTGTCGTCGACATGAGCTCGATTTCGCCGCTGGCGACGCGCGAATTCGCCGCGCGGCTGAACGCGCTCGGACACGATTACGCCGATGCGCCGGTATCGGGCGGCGATATCGGCGCGCAGAATGCCACATTGACGATCATGGTGGGCGCGAGCCAAGCGGTGTTTGATCGCATCCAGCCGATCCTGGCGTTGATGGGAAAAAGTGTCACGCATATCGGCGATGTCGGCGCCGGACAGGTGTGCAAGGTCGCCAATCAGATCGTGGTGTCGTCGGCAATCGAAGCGGTGGGCGAAGCGTTGCTGTTTGCATCCAAGGCCGGTGTCGATCCGGCGAAGGTGCGGCAAGCATTGCTCGGCGGATTTGCCACGTCGAAGGCGCTGGAAGTGCACGGGCTGCGCATGATCGATCGGCGTTTCGAGCCGGGCTTTCGCATCGAACTACATCACAAGGATTTGAACATCGCGCTGCAAAGCGCCGCCGAATTGGGCGTGAGCCTGCCGACTACTGCGGCGGTGCGCGAATTGTTTTCCGCCTGTCTCGCGCACGGCGGCGCAACATGGGATAATTCCGCCATTGTCAAAATGCTGGAAAAACTGGCCAATCATGAAATTTACAAGCATCCGGAATAATCCATGGACGTCTCTAAAAAATCATATTTTGTTACAATACTTTGTTGCTCACAAAAAATATTTCCTTGCATATCAGTAATATGTTGCGTCAATATTTTTTGTTCTCGCCTCGTCTTGTTTAAAAATCTGAATTTTTAGAGTCGCCCACATGTCTGTTCAAACCCTAGCCGATCGCTTCCGCTCATTCTTACCACGCGAAGCGGTGTTATTTGAAGCCGAGGATCTGCGGCCGTACGAATGCGATGGCTTGTCAGCATACCGGCAACTGCCGGGAGCGGTGG
Source organism: Proteobacteria bacterium SG_bin4 (assembly GCA_002083395.1). Taxonomy (GTDB): domain Bacteria; phylum Pseudomonadota; class Gammaproteobacteria; order Burkholderiales; family Nitrosomonadaceae; genus Nitrosomonas. The sequence continues at coordinate 102,743 of LWDH01000035.1, forward strand.
TGTTGCCGCAAACCGAGGAACAGATCGTCAAGATTTTGCAGCTTTGCCACGCCACCCGCACGCCGCTGGTGGCGCGCGGCGCGGGTACCGGTTTGTCGGGCGGCGCGTTGCCGCATGCGCAAGGGGTGCTGATGTCACTCGCAAAGCTCAATCGCATCATTGCTATCGATCCACTGGCGCGCACCGCACGGGTGCAGCCCGGCGTGCGCAATCTGGCGATCAGCGAAGCGGCGGCACCTTATGGTTTGTATTACGCGCCCGATCCTTCGTCGCAGATCGCTTGCTCGATCGGCGGCAATATCGCGGAAAATTCCGGCGGGGTGCATTGCCTGAAATACGGATTGACGGTGCACAATATTCTTAAATTGCGGGTGCTGACCATTGACGGCGAATGTCTGGAAATCGGCGGCGACAGCCTGGACAGCGCCGGTTACGATTTGCTGGCGTTGATGACCGGCTCTGAGGGCATGCTCGGCATCGTCACCGAGATTACCGTGAAACTGCTTCCGAAACCGGAAAAAGCGCAGCTGGTGATGGCGGCGTTCGACGACGTGCTGAAAGCGGGCAACGCGGTGGCGAATGTCATTGCCGCCGGGATCATTCCCGCCGGGATGGAAATGATGGATAAAATCACCATCCATGCGGTCGAGGAATTTTTGCACGCCGGTTATGACTTGAACGCGGCAGCGATTTTGCTGTGCGAATCGGATGGCAGCGCCGAGGAAGTCGCCGATGAAATCGAACGCATCCACACGATCATGCAGCAAAGCGGCGCGACCGGCATCCGCACCTCGCGCGATGAAGCCGAGCGGCTCAAGCTTTGGGCGGGACGCAAAGCGGCATTCCCAGCCGCGGGGCGGGTGTCACCCGATTATTACTGCATGGACGGCACGATACCGCGCAAGCGTCTGGCGGAGGTGTTGCACGGCATCGATCAGTTGTCGCAGCACTATGGGCTGCGGTGCATGAACGTGTTTCATGCCGGCGATGGCAATTTGCACCCGCTGATTTTGTACGACGCCAACCAGCCCGGTGAATTGGAAAAAGCGGAAGAGTTCGGCGGCAAAATCCTGGAAATGTGTATTCATGCCGGTGGCACGATTACCGGCGAGCATGGTGTGGGTATGGAAAAAATCAATCAAATGTGCATCCAATTCAAAACCGATGAGCTGCAGCTATTTCATGCGGTGAAAGCGGCGTTCGATCCTTTGGGGCTGCTGAACCCCGGCAAGGCGGTACCGACCTTGCACCGTTGCGCGGAATTGGGCGCGATGCACGTGCACCACGGCGAGCTGAAATTCGCGGATTTGCCGCGATTCTAATCCCCATGCAAGCGATCATCGAACAGTATCAAGCCATTATTCGCGCCGCGGCGGACAACCAAACCCCGTTGCAGATACGCGGCGGCGGCACCAAGCATTTTTATGGCAACGCACCAGCCCAACAACCGGCTGCATTCTTCGATACCACGGCTTACCACGGCATTGTCGATTACGAACCGACCGAACTGGTGCTGACTGCACGCGCCGGAACCCGGTTGGCGGATGTCGAAGCGTTATTGGCCGAACATGGTCAAATGCTGGCGTTCGAGCCGCCGCATTTCGGCGCGGCTGCAACCTTGGGCGGTTGCATCGCCGCCGGTTTGTCCGGTCCGCGCCGCGCTACTGCCGGAGCGGTGCGCGATTTTGTGTTGGGGCTGCGCTTGCTCGATGGAACCGGCAAGGATTTGCGGTTTGGCGGGCAGGTGATGAAAAATGTCGCCGGTTACGATGTGTCGCGGTTGATGGCCGGGGCGATGGGCACTTTGGGTGTGATACTGGAAGTATCGCTCAAGGTGTTGCCGAAGCCGCCGGCTGAAGTGACGCTACGATTAGCCATGAGCGAAGCGGCGGCCATCGAACAAATGAACCAGTGGGCGGGTAAACCGCTGCCGGTTTCCGCGACTTGCCATGCCGACGGCGAATTGTTGGTGCGCTTGTCCGGCGCGGAATCGACGGTTCGAGCCGCTCAAATCAAGCTGGGCGGTGAAGTGCTGCCGGATAGCGCAGCATTTTGGCAATCAATACGCGAACAAACGCATGGTTTTTTTCAATCCGGCCAACCGCTGTGGCGCTTATCGGTTCGATCCACCGCCGCGCCGTTGGCGTTGCCGGGAAAACAACTGCTCGAATGGAACGGCGGCTTGCGCTGGTTATCGGGGGGCGATGGCTTGGACGTGGAAACGATTCGCCAATGGGCGAAAGATGCGGGCGGGCATGCAACATTGTTTCGTAATCTAACATCGCAGCTGCCGGTGTTTCATCCACTGGAACCGGCGCTGATGGCCATTCATCGTTCGTTGAAACAACAATTCGATCCTGCGGGAATTTTTAACCGCGGAAGACTTTATCCGGATTTATAAATGCAAACCAAGCTTGCCGATTTCATCAAACACTCTGCGGAAGGCCAGGAAGCCGACGAGATCCTGCGTAGCTGCGTGCACTGCGGCTTTTGTCTGGCGACATGCCCGACGTATCAGCTGCTGGGCGATGAACTGGACAGTCCGCGCGGGCGTATTTATTTGATGAAGCAACTGCTCGAAGGGCAACCGGTGACCGAGAAAACCCAGTTGCACCTGGATCGCTGCCTGACTTGCCGCGCATGTGAAACCACGTGTCCGTCGGGGGTGCGTTACGGTGCGTTGGTCGATATTGGCCGCGGCATCGTCGAGAAACAAGTAAAACGTAATCTGCAAGCCGAGGCGATGCGCTACTCGTTGCGCAAGATTCTGCCGAACGCATTGTTATTTAATACCTTGTTTAAGGCAGGGCAGATTGTGCGCCCCATGTTGCCATCCAGTCTGAAGAAAAAAATCCCGGTAAAACTTGGTGCTGCGCAAGCATGGCCGGCAGCGCGGCATGTCCGCACCATGCTGGTACTCGATGGCTGCGTGCAACCAACCCTGGCGCCCAATATCAACGCCGCTTGCGCAAGGGTGCTGGATCGAATAGGAATATCGCTGATCAAGGCGGATGAAGCAGGGTGTTGCGGTGCGGTGACTTTTCATTTGAACGCGCAAGCGGAAGGTTTGGATTATATGCGGCGTAATATCGATGCCTGGTGGCCTTTTGTCGAACAACGGCAAACCGAAGCGATTGTCATGACTGCCAGCGGCTGCGGGGTTACGGTGAAGGATTATGGCCATTTGTTAAGCCACGATCGGGATTATGCGGAAAAAGCTGCAAGAATCTCGGCAATGACCAAAGACATCAGCGAAATTCTGTACGCCGAAAAAAGCAGACTGCAGGAATTGGTCGAGTCAAAAAAGAACGGGAATCAGACAAAATTAGCGTTTCATTCACCCTGCACGTTGCAGCATGGCATGAAAATCCGCGGTGTGGTTGAACAAATACTGTCTTCGGCTGGTTTTGATTTAACTAACGTACCCAATGGACATCTGTGTTGCGGGTCGGCAGGAACCTATTCCATTTTGCAACCCGAACTTTCGCAGCAACTGCTAAAAAATAAAGTGGCAGCGCTCGAATCCGGTCAGCCGGATCAAATCGCGACTGCCAATATCGGCTGTTTAATGCATCTGCAGAATGGCACGACGACTTCTGTGAGGCATTGGATCGAGCTGATTGATCAACGGTTATCCGATCTATAGCGGATGCCGGTTGCAGATTGAATAATGCTCGTTTCATTTAATATTCTGAATTATTTGTTATACAATCCCGTGCTTATTGTTCGGGCGGAAAACTGAGCATGCTAAAATGAATTGGTTAATAGATTATTTTATTTGAATATTTGGAGAAAATATGAAGGTTGGTTCTAAAATTAGTTGGGTCACAAAATTAGGCGGTGCAGTTCTGGTTTCAGTATTTGCATTGCCAGTTCATGCACAGTTGATGCTTGCGCACGAAGGTCATCATGATGCCGGTGGTTGTACGATTAATACCGGGGAGTTTCCGGTGACGTTCAGCGCGTATGAGGTGCCGGAAGGCAACATTCCGCCGATGCATTCTTATTGCGAAAATTTACCCAGTCCCGGCAAAGTGAATTTAACCATTGAATTGCCGCGTGATGCGCGCGCCCGCGATACACCCCTGGCAGTTCGCGTCGTGATGGAAGGACATGGCGGACATGGTGGACATGGTGCAAAGCCTGCCGCTGCTGATCAAAAAACAGCCGAAAAAGAAATGGATCATTCCGATCATGAAGGAATGGATCATGGTTCCCACGTAGGCGACAAACATGCGGATCCAACGCATGGCGCGATGGAACATGGTAATTATTACTTGGCACCGATGATTCATAAATCCGGAATTATTGTGGTTGCGACGAACCTGACCGAACGTGGCAGATACAATGTTCTGCTGGAAAGAGACGATGGTGCTGGCAATATGAAAACTGTCGTGAGTATCCCGCTGAATGTTGGTAAAGGCGGCGGTCACGGCAGCCATGGCGGCGGCTTTGGCGTGATGGAAATTGCAATGTTGTTGCTGGTTGTCGGTGGTGGTGCAGGCTATTATTTTTACAGCCGCAAGAAAGCGGGTGGAACAGCGGCTTAAAAATTTAATTAGCCGAAATCAGGTAAAAATGCTGGTTACTAGTGGCAAACGAGGATTTGAATCTGATCGAATGTAATCTTTTGAGTCAAATGGAAAGATTCAAATTGAATCTTTCCATGAGCTTTTTAAGCGGGCTAAAGATCTTGACAGTGAGTATTTGACTGAGTAGTCTAGACGGCGGATATTGGGAAGGGTATGGAGTAAGGAAGGAAGAAGTAAGGACAGGTTAAGAACAATAAGAAGATTGGAAAGATAGGAGAAGAAAATGGAAAACCAAAGGAGAGA
>LWDH01000036.1:0-15200 GCA_002083395.1 Proteobacteria bacterium SG_bin4
AAGATAGGCAAATTTCAAACTGAGACACTACCAGCGAGAGAGCCAATACCGCGCAACTGCAACTATGTAATACCCTCATATAGTCAATTAATCGGAGCTACCTAGCAAAGTTATTGTTTGTTTTAAACCTTCAACCGCAAAGCGGTTGTATAATCCGACTCATGAAATTCGATCTGATAATCATTGGCGGTGGACTTGTTGGAGCCGGATTGGCGGCAGCATTAAAAGATTGCAATCTTAAAATTGCTGTTATTGAACCGCACCCTACCATAGCGATACCTCGGGATGAGAGCTGGGATAGCCGGGTTTACGCAATCAGCCCGGGCAGTGCAGCTTTTTTGCGCTCATTGGGTACTTGGTCGCTTATGGAAAACGATCGCATCGCACCCGTCCATGAAATGTCAGTTTTCGGAGACGATAGCACGGCCCGCATTAATTTCAGCGCCTATGAAATCGGCATTCCGGAATTGGCTTTCATTGTTGAAAACCGCCAACTGCAAACAGCAGTATGGGAAGTGCTGCAATCTGCTAACGACAATATTCAAATCTTTTGCCCTGCAAAATGTACCGCGATCAAATGGCTGGAATCGCATGTCGAAGTTCAGCTGGAAAATGGCAAACTGCTGGAAGCGGCACTGTTGGTAGGAGCCGACGGGGTAAATTCATGGGTGCGCCGGCAAGCTGAAATTGATGTAAAGAAACATACCTATCATCAAATCGGCGTGGTCGCCAATTTCAGCACCGAACAAGCACATCGTCAAATCGCACATCAATGGTTTCGCCGGGATGGAATACTCGCCTTGCTGCCGCTTCCCGACAAACGGGTATCAATGGTTTGGTCAACCGGCGAAGATCATGCCGATTTTCTGATCCATTTATCAGCGGAAGAACTGTGCCGGCGTGTAGAAGAAGCATCCTCGCACATACTGGGAAAGCTGCAACTGATTACACCCCCCATCGGATTTCCATTAAATTTCGTGCACGTGGAGAAATTGACCAAACCTCGATTGGTATTGATTGGCGATGCGGCTCATGGCATCCATCCATTAGCCGGACAAGGTGTTAATTTGGGTCTGCGTGACACACGAGAACTGGCCACACTACTCAAAGCACATAGCCATAACGATTGCGGAAATTTGATGCTATTAAGACGTTACGAACTAGCGCGAAAAGAAGATATTCTGGCATTGGAATTAGTCACCGATGGTTTACAAAAGCTGTTTAACAATGCCAATCCGACCATAGCGCGCCTGCGCAATCTTGGACTCGAAATCACCGACCGGCTTCCACTGATTAAAAATCGACTGATGCAACACGCCCTGAACTAATCATTATTTTATAACTGGAGTTATTATGGCAACGCGCTTGAGGCTTTTCATTTCTTTACTGATTTTAGGTGCTTTTTCGACAATCGCTTGTGCCGATGAAGAAGCTTTGAGAAAAGCGATTGAACCGCATTTTGCCGGTCAAAAAATAGACAGTATCAAGAAAACTCCTTTCATGGGCTTATACGAAGTCGTGGTAGGCGATGAAGTTTTCTATACCGACGATAAAGCCGATTACTTTTTCTTTGGTCACGTCATTGACACTAAAACCCGAGTCAGCATGACGAATGAACGCATCCAGGAAATCAAAGCCGCTCGACGCGTTCCATTCGACAGCTTACCGCTGCAATACGCGATCAAAGCGGTCAAAGGCGACGGCAGCCGGAAATTAGCAGTCTATACCGACCCCAATTGCCCTTATTGCAAGCAATTGGAAAAAGAATTGCTGAACATCACCAATGTAACCGTCTATAACTTGCTATACCCGGTGCTGCGAGGTTCGATGGAATTATCAGCAAAAATCTGGTGTTCCAACAATCAACTCAAAGCGTGGGAAGATTTCATGTTAAAAAGCGTCGCGCCATCGTCGAAAGATTGTGAAACACCGCTGGAAACTCTGGTCCAGTCAGGTCGTGAAAATAAAGTATCCGGCACACCGACCCTTATTTTTGCAGATGGCTCGATTGTCGGCGGCATGATCCCGGCAGCGGCGATTGAAGAAAAATTGAATAATACTGCTAAGAACAAATAATTATACAAACAGAAGCTTAAAGGCTTATCGATTATTCCGGCAAGCCTTTTTATTGCCGTGACATTAGCGGAAACTGATAGTCACGCGGCAGCAACACCCACATCTTTCCCGATTGCTTCATTTTGCCTGCCTGATTGCCGGCTTCATGCCCGAAACCCCAGAAAAAATCCGCACGCACGCCACCCTTGATCGCACCCCCCACGTCCTGAGCGACCATGAGCCGATTGAGCGGCCTGTTGGTATTTGGCCAGGTTGTCGACAAAAATACCGGTGCTCCTTGCGGAATGGATTGCGGATCAATCGCGATGCTGCGGCCGGCAGTCAAAGGAACACCCAGCGCGCCGATCGGCCCCAACAAATCGGACGGCAGCTCCCGGAAAAATACATAACGCGCATTTTGCTGCAGCAGCTCCGGCAGTTTTTTCGGATTTTGCTGCCCCCACTGTTTAATACCTTGCATCGAGGCTTTCTCGAGCGGCAATTCACCCCGCTCCACCAACAACTTGCCGATTGAATTGTAAGGATAGCCATTTTGATCGGCAAAGCCGACTTTCATGACTTCGCCATTATCGAATACGATTCGGCCCGAGCCTTGCACATGCAGAAAAAATAACTCAACCTCGTCTTCGACCCATAACAATTCGTAACCATCCAGCAGCTTCGGGTTATTCATGATGTCGGCGCGGGAATAAAAAGGAACTACCTTGCGTCCATCCAAACGGCCACGCAAGCGCAAATCCTTCAACTCCGGATAGGCGGCGCCCAGGTCAATCGTCAAGAGATCATCCGGTGCGGCATAAATAGGAAAGCGATAACGGCTGGAAGGTTTGCGACTGCCTTTGAGCAAGGGTTCGTAATATCCGGTTATCAATCCTTCCTGAGTATTATCGATATTGATAATTTGAAAAGGCGTAAAATGGGTTTCAAAAAATTTTCTCACCGCTGCGTTATCGGGTTGCTTAAGCAACGATGCCTGTTGGCATGACGCTTTCCATGCCGATTGCTTACTCAAAGCCAGGCAGCTTTTCTGAAAGGCTTGCCAAGCCGGCAACAGATCGTCTTCCTGCCAGCCGCTTAGCGCGGACCAAGCCACTTTCTTTTGAATGGATTTTGTAAACGGCTTATCCGGAGGCAACGCGGGTATCGCCGTTTCCGCCGGTTTACCGGGCGCTACTACAGGACTCACGGACTCAGTCGCACAACCGGCCAACAGCAAACACAGCAAAATAACAAAACTTAATTGGTTTTTCATCGGTTTTTGGTTAAAGTAGAAATCTCTTGAATTTTGATAACAAAGTTAAAAAATGTGGTTACTCATCGTTGAAGCGGCGGTTGCATTGGGTCTTTTTCTTTTCATTATCTGGTGGACCATGTTCTCCGGCAAAAAAAAGAAAAAGGATGATGACCGCAACGTATAAATAACAGCGCTCAAATCCGCCAGCACAACACTTGAAGCAAATATCTCTCGCCAGCCATTAAACTACACCGGATTCTCGATATCAATAAACTGATGGCGGATACCGAATTTTTGCGCGATATGATCCCCCACCGCTTGCACACCGTAGCGCTCGGTTGCATGATGGCCAGCGGCGATGAAGGCGACGCCGGATTCGCGGGCGATGTGCACATATTGCTCGGAAATTTCACCAGTCAAGAAGGCATCAATTCCTTGCTGAATCGCCAATTCGAAATAGCTCTGTGCTGCACCGGTGCACCACGCAATCTGCCGTACCGGTTTTTCCGGATTCCCGATAATCATCGGTTTACGCAATAAAGTCCGGGAAATTTTATGGCTGAATACATTCAGCGTAACAGGTTGCGGCAATTCCCCGATAATCCCGACTTCCTGTTCACCGAAACGTCCAGTCTCTATCAGACCTAATTTTTTTCCCAACAGCGCGTTATTGCCTAAATGCGGATGTGCATCCAGCGGCAAATGATAAGCGAATAAATTGATTTGCTGATTCAGCAGCAATGCGATGCGGCGGCTTTTCATTCCGGTAATGCGCATGTCTTCGCCACGCCAGAAATAACCGTGATGCACCAGAATCGCATCCGCCTTGGCTGCAATCGCGGCTTGCAGCAGATCCAGCGAAGCCGTTACGCCGCTGATGATCGTTTGAATGTCGCCGCGCCCTTCCACTTGCAAGCCATTTGGGCAATAATCATGAAAGCGGGTAATATCCAGCAATTGATTCAAATGATTTTCCAATTCATCCCGATGCATTGACGCTCTCCTTGGCGCATAAACTACTTTGCAGTAAATTAATTTTGGAGTAACCACACTGATGTACAGACTTTGGTTAATTTTTGCACAAACTGCAACAATTTTTCTGGCTATTTTCTTTGTCGTATCGACGCTGCGGCCTGATTTGCTGTCATGGCGACCGCGCGGAGAAATCGTAACGATAACGGAAACGGTGCCCGCTCTGGAAACACCAAGACCGGATAGTTATTCCAATGCTGCAGAAGCCGCCATGCCGTCAGTCGTCAATATTTTTACCAGCAAGGAAATTAAAGAACCGTCTCATCCCCTGTTGAACGATCCGCTGTTCCGCCGGTACTTTGGCGATCAGTTCGAATCACGGACACGCCGCACCTCCAGTCTGGGTTCCGGTGTCATCGTCAGCGATAATGGTTATATTTTGACCAATCACCACGTCATCGAAGCCTCCGATGAAGTCGAAATTGCATTGTTCGATGGCCGCAAAGCCAAAGCGAAATTAATCGGTTCGGATCCGGAAACCGATCTGGCAGTTCTAAAAACCGATTTACAAAATCTGCCGGCAATCACATTCGGGCAATCGCAGCGCGTCAAAGTGGGAGACGTCGTACTGGCCGTCGGCAATCCTTTCGGCGTCGGCCAGAGCGTTACCATGGGCATTGTCAGCGCTTTAAGCAGAAGCCGGGTCGGCATCAATACGTTTGAAGACTTTATCCAAACCGATGCCGCCATCAACCCGGGTAATTCCGGCGGCGCGCTGACCGATACATCGGGCAACTTGATCGGCATCAACACCGCCATTTATTCCCGCAGCGGCGGATCCCTCGGCATCGGCTTTGCGATCCCGGTCCATAACGCCAAGCAGATCATGGATCAAATCATTCAATCCGGTAGCGTCACGCGCGGCTGGCTCGGCGTCAGCATGCAAGACATGACGCAAGAGCTGGCGGAGTCTTTCGGTCTGGCGCAGCCGGTTGGATCACTGATCGCCAGCATCCTCAAAGATGGTCCGGCCGATAATGCCGGACTCAAAGCTGGCGATATCCTGATCGCAGTCGAAGGAAAACCGGTGAATAACGCATCGGAACTGCTCAAAATCGTTGCCGCCCTGGCCCCCGGTGAAACGGTCACGGTCACGGTTATCCGCAACAAACAGGAAAAATCCATCCCGATCAAAGTGGGTATCCGGCCTAAGCAAAAATAACGCTATCCAAAAAATCAAAACAAGAAACCTCACAACGCTATGAAAAATCTACTACCGGCAACCGGCTTTCTGTCTGTCATCGCGCAATGGTTCAGCGCCAATATTCTGGCGCTTGGCCGAGAGATGCGATGGTCTTATTTACCGCCCTTGATGGTGTATGTCGCCGCGGGTATTTCCGGTCTGACCGGTATCGTCGGTACCTTCTACGTCAAGGAAAAGCTGGGATTATCCGCAGAATTTCTGGCCATGCTCGGATTCTGGATGATGCTGCCCTGGGCGCTCAAAATGCCGATGGGACATCTGGTCGACTTGATATGGCGTTGGAAAGGCTTGCTGGTATATCTCGGCGCCAGTTTGATCATGCTCAGTCTGCTGATCATGATCGGCTTGCTGGGGCACACAGAAGCCATGGCGGCCATCGCTTCCGTCGAAACCTGGTATGTCACCTCCGCGCTGCTGGCGCCCATCGGTTATGTGTTACAGGATGTCGTCGCCGATGCCATGACCGTGGAAGCAGTGCCGCGAGTCGATGAAAATGGCAATAAGCTGGATCTGGAAAAACGCAAATTGATGCATGTCACCATGCAAACTTTAGGACGCGTCGCTATCATCGGCGGCGGCGTGCTGGTCTCTGTCGCCAATGTCTTTTTGCTGCGCGATGCTGGAACATTACCGGAAGCCGAAAAAGAAGCAGTGTATTTGCTTGTTTACGAACTGGCGTTGATCATTCCGCTGATCTCCATTTTGGGTGTCGTGTTCGCATCCTGGCTGCACCGGCGCGAGCGTAAACGCCTTTTGGCACTCGGCCATAGCCGGCAGGAGGTTGATAAGCTGCTCAGCATTCATTCCGAATCACCGTCAGTCAATTGGTGGATTCTCGGCGGCGGGCTGGCTTTTACTATCATTTCGCTGAGCGTCGGTTTAAGCCGCATCCCCGCTGGAGAGGAAATTATTTTCGTCATTTCCCTAGCGATCATCCTGTTTCTGATGTGGCGTCTGACCGGGGAACTTGAACCAGAAGCCCGCAATGTGCTGGTCGGCACCGCAGTCATGATTTTTATTTTCCGCGCCATTCCAGGCCCCGGCGCCGGCTCTACCTGGTGGATGATCGACGAATTGGGATTTGATCAGCAGTTTCTGGCCGTCTTGTCGCTCGTCGGCGCAACGCTGACTTTGTTCGGCATGTTTATTTTCCGTCGTTTCATGGCGGAGCGATCGATCGCCTACATCATCGGTTTCCTGACTATTGTGGGTACATTTCTGTCGCTGCCGATCATCGGCATGTATTTTGGTTTGCACGAATGGACCGCAGCGATGACCGGCGGTGTGGTCGATGCCCGGTTTATCGTGTTGATCGATACTGCGTTGGAATCGCCGCTGGGACAAATCGCGATGATTCCGATGCTGGCATGGATCGCCAATTCTGCGCCGGAAAAACTCAAAGCTACTTTCTTCGCCGTCATGGCCTCATTTACCAATCTGGCGTTATCGGCTTCGCAACTGGGCACGAAATATCTGAATCAGATCTACGAAGTCAAAAGGGAAGTTAAAGATATGGCAACCGGTCAAATTACCGTCCCCGCCGATTACAGCGAACTCGGGCATTTATTGATTACCGTCACCATCATCGGTTTTGTTTTGCCGCTCGTTACGATTCTGATCGTGAAGCATTCGCGCTTTCGTAACGCTTGAAGATTTGTGAGCAACCGGATAATTGTGATTCTTTTCGTCAGTAAAGCTGAGCGTAATTTTCACCCGGATCAATCGCATCCGCAAGGATCGTCTTCCCGATCCGCATCGCTCCAGGCCAGCTTGCGGTAATCGAAACCGTTTTCCAGCACGGGTTTGATGATATCGAAATATGGTGAGATGTCGAAGTCGCGCGGTGTAAACAAACTATGGTGACGGATATGATAGATTTCCGCATAACAATCGGAATGCTTGGGATCCTTTGACCAAGCACGCTTAATCTCCGGCAGGATCGGATAACGTACCGATTCGAATGCTTGTGCAATCAACGTTGAACAAATCGCACGCGTCGGATCGCCACTACCGAGCGCCAGCAGGCGTCTGCGGAATCTGGTCGGCACCGGCGCTGTTGGCAGAAGGTAGCGCAGCAGGTCGAAAATATGTTTCAGATCGTATTGGTGGCCCATGCGTGAAATCGCAAAATCAACGACCCGCTTGCGATCGTCATTGCTGAGTCCGACCGGTCGGCAAATGCGCGTGTGCATTTGCGCATAATGCGCCAAGGTAATGGCGCGCACGCCTTCTTTCAAATCCGCTTCAATCAGTACTTTTGGCAATTCCCACGGCGCACCGTGCGGCAAAACATTACCGATATACAGCGCGGCATGCGACCAGGTCGATTGGGTCAAATATTTAATGGCAACACTGATGCGGGTATCGCCTTCGACCAGCAGTACATCGCCCGGTTGAAGCGTTGCCGCCAATTGTTCCTGGTTGACCGTCGCTACCTGAACGCTCTGCCGGACCGGTTTGGTTAAAAACCGTGCAAGACGGCTTCCTACGAATTCTGTCACTTGCCCCATGCCATTCCTTTATGCGGCGTCAAATTTCGAATACAAAATCCCGATAAAATTCTATTATATGTATTCACCATTCTTTGTGTGACAATAATCTATCTTCGTGAACGATGATCGAACACGCTTCCCACCTATTCGCATTGGCAATCTCAGCAACAGTCGTGACTGTTTGTGTGATACTGCACTATGAAACACTCCGTTTTCTGAGCCGCGCAGTAGGCATCCATGTGCACAAACGTATCGGCGTACTGGTTGTGATGCTCAGTCTCTTAATGGCGCATGTATTGGAAATTATGATTTTTGCGATGGGTTACATGCTGATGCAGTATGGTGTCGGATTGGGTCATATCACCGGTATGGATGAAGGAAACTTCTTCGATTTTTTCTATTTCTCCTCGGTCGTTTTCACCACCGTTGGATTCGGCGACTTACTGCCTGTCGGTGCCATCCGCATATTGAGCGCGGCGGAAGGTTTGGCCGGCCTCGCGCTCATTACCTGGTCGGCGTCTTTTACCTTTTTGGCAATGCAACGGCTATGGCCGCATTTGTTATCGCAATCGAAACGGAATTCGGAGGATTAATGCAATCCAATGGCCGGTTGCAAGGCAACCAGCCATTGGATTGAGTGTGACCGGTTATTTCAATCCGGACAGATCTTGCTGATATTTGGACTTACACTGTTCGCCCTTACCGCCGAGATCCAGCACCTCTGCCGTTCGCATACATTCATTATACTCAAACAGGATTTCATTTCTTTTTTGCGCAACCTTTTGAGCAGCTTCTACAGCTGCCGACAATTGCTTCATTTGTTGCGTTATGTTCCGCAAGCCGCTATCCGAAGCCGCACCGAGTCCCTCGATGCTTTCTTTGGTGTCATCCAGTTTTTTCAATGATTCTTGATTGACTTTTCTGACTTGCTCGGTGAGCGCCTGGTTGACCCGATTGGAAACGTTCCTCAATTCTTCGACATTCTGCTGCGTAATGCCTGCCAATTTGGTCTGGTAGTTATTAAGTTCCGCTTGCACAAAGGTGTTGATGCTATCTTTAAAGTTATCCAGGGAACCGTCGAGTTCTTCCTTGAAAGCTTGCATTTTCTTTTCAACCAGCACTTTGACATCGTCGTCCAGTTTTCTCACGATGGTCTCGGAAATCTTATCGACCGGCGGACGCGAATCAATGATTTCTGTTTTTGCCGCCGCCAGGTCGGATTTGAGATCGTCAGCCAGCGTTTTTTGTTTGCCGTCAATTTGCGCCAGCGCATTTTTCTCATTTTCCGCCACCAGCCAGGAAATCAATATCAACTCCTTCTTCTTATCCGGCTTGATGCCATGAATCATCTCATCCAATACGCTCGCGGCCGCTTCTTTATCCACGATACCTTTGGCGTGCGTCAAACTGGCGGAATCCAGAAATTCCTGCAAATTTCCTTGAATCTCACCCACATTGGTATGCGCCCGGGCGGATACCATCGACTGGCGGTAAAACTCATACGGCAAATAGACAAACACGACCAGCGCGCAAATTACCGAAGCGACAGCCTTCCATCTTTTGTGCTGAATATAGAAACTCAGTCCGAAAAACACTAAAAATAACAGAAAAAGCGGCATGATGATTTGCGCCAGCTCCAGCCAGCCTTTTTCCATCAGCGATTCAATCGATAGAAATTTCAACATGTTGCCAATAAACTCGTTCATCAATGACTCCCCATTTGATATGACGAAAATATACCATTACACAAAAAAACCGGATGGCTGATAATTTATCACGGTATACCCGGTTAATTGAATAAACTTTGCATTTTGAGACAGCACGCAAACGCGGGTATGATCGCTACCTGACTTTGAATTTACTTGAAATCGGAAAACAGCATGCCGACAGCTTATATTTCTCATCCGGATTGCCTCAAGCACAACATGGGATCGTTCCATCCGGAATGCCCGCAGCGCTTGATCGCCATCGAAAATGAACTGAAAACCACCGGATTGCTGGCGCAATTGCAATGCTACGAGGCGCCGCTGGCTACGGACGAACAATTGGCGCGCGTGCATACTCCGGATTATATCGAAAGCATCCGGCAAGCCTCGCCTGCTGCCGGATTAGTCGCACTGGATGCCGACACCGCGATGAATCCGTTCTCATTGAACGCTGCGTTGCGCGCTGCGGGAGCCGTCATTTTAGCGACCGATCTGGTGCTGAACGGTCAAGTTAAAAACGCTTTTTGCGCCATCCGCCCGCCCGGCCATCACGCTGAATCGGACCGCGCCATGGGCTTTTGTCTGTTCAACAATATCGCAGCCGGCGTAGCGCACGCCCTCGCCCAGCATCATCTGCAACGCGTTGCGATTCTGGATTTCGACGTGCACCACGGTAACGGCAGCGAGGAAATTTTCCGCAACAACCCGCAGGTCATGCTGTGTTCGACGTTCCAGCATCCCTTTTACCCCTACAGCGGCGCAAACGGCACCACCGAACGCATGATCAACGTGCCGCTGCCACGCGGCAGCAACGGCGCAATTTTCCGCCAGGCGGTAATCGACCACTGGCTGCCGGCGCTCGACCGCTTTCAACCTGAGATGATCTTTGTCTCAGCCGGTTTCGACGCGCACAAGGACGATGACATGGCGCAACTGAATCTGGAAGACAGTGATTATGGTTGGATCACCCAGCAAATCCGGGGCATTGCCGCGAAATACTCACAAGACCGTATCGTCTCGGCGTTGGAAGGCGGATACGAGTTGGAATCGCTGGGACGCTGCGCAGCGGCGCATGTCCGGGCACTGGCAGCGGATTGAGATGTAATTAACCAGGTTTATCATCCGGTTGTTTGGATGACAGCGAGTGATATAAACTGCCGCTTTGCAATTCTGCGCGCCAGCTACTGGCGAAAAATTACCGGTATTTTAATTATTTTTCATGGATCCACGTACCAATGAAGTTCTTTGTTTCCCTCTTGTTAACGATGATTACCGGCCTGGCAAGCGCTGTCGAACCGGCATCGCCCGGAATATCCGATACCCTGGATGAGCGGGTGAAACCCTGCATTATCTGCCATCGAGACGCCGACCGGATAGACCGGGATGCTTATTTCCCACGTATTGCGGGCAAGCCGGCCGGTTATCTCTATAATCAGTTGCGTAATTTCCGCGATGGGCGACGCTTTTATCAGCCGATGGCCATTTTGCTCGAAAACCTGTCGGATGAGTACATGCGCGAAATTGCAGAGTATTTTGCCTCCCAGCCCTACACTTATCCAGAGCCGGTAGCGCCCGCTCTGTCATCAACCGAAACAGAATCCGTGGAAACGCTGTTGTATTCCGGCGATCCCGAGCGCGATCTGCCGGCATGCAGCGCTTGTCATGGCGAAGCGCTGATGGGCATGCAACCCGCTATTCCCGGTCTGCTGGGCTTGCCGCATGCCTATCTGGCCGCACAGTTCGGCGGCTGGCGCAATGGCGGGATCATGCGTGGCCAGATCCCCGACTGCATGTCGGAAATCGCAAAAAAACTGGCTCAGGAAGAAGTCAATGCGCTGGCGCTGTGGCTGCCCGGGCTGCCGGTATCGGGACAACCGGCCGAAGCGGGCGCGCTTGCCCCGGAACTGGCGCAGCGTTGCCAAACCATTTTGGCCGGGAAGGAGGTATCACGATGAGAAATTCAAGCGCAGCAGGGTTTACGGGCAAATGGCGAACCATCGTTGTTGCAGGTGGTTTGCTGTTTCTGGCGCAAATAGCATCGGCTCAGACGCTGGCCGGTTCCGATGCGGAGCAAGTCCGGCGCGGTGAGTATCTTGCTCGGGCGGGCAACTGCATGGGATGTCATACCACGCGAGGAGGAGAACTTTATGCGGGCGGACGCAAGCTGAATACGCCTTTCGGTGAATTCATCACATCGAATCTCACACCGGATAACGAAACCGGGATCGGACGCTGGAACAGCGAAGATTTTTGGCAGGCGCTGCATCACGGAAAATCGAAGGATGGCCGCTATTTGTACCCGGTATTCCCGTATACCGAATATACCAAGGTTACCAGGCCAGACGCCGACGCCATTTTCGCCTATTTGCGTTCGCTGCCGCCTGTGGTACAGACCAATCCACCCCATAAAATACGTTCACCTTACGATAGTCAGGCGCTTCTGTATCTTTGGCGGAAATGGTATTTCAAGGAAGGCGCCTATCAACCGGATAAATCGAAAAGCGGCGAGTGGAACCGCGGCAATTATCTGGTCCAGGGACTCGGGCACTGTAACGCTTGCCATACGCCTCGTAATGTATGGGGAGCCAGCCAAGACGAGCAGTTGACCGGCGGTAAAATCATGGGCAGCTACTGGTATGCACCCTCTTTGATTTCCCCGCTGGAAGCCGGAGTCGGTGAATGGTCGATCGAGGATATTGTCGAGCTGCTGTCCACCGGGATAAACGGCCATGCTGTCACTTCCGGATCGATGGCAACGATCGTCCGGCAAAGTCTGCAATATCTGTCGGACGATGATATCCGCTCGATAGCGGTTTACCTTCAATCCCTAGGCGAAAAGCAAGATCCAGCCAAAGCACCTAAAAAGGCCCGGAAAATGCCGGAACAGGTGCGCCAATATCTAGCGCTCGGGCAAGCGGTCTATGAAAAACACTGTCAGGATTGTCACGGCCAATCCGGGGAAGGCAAGCCAAAAATATATCCCCCGCTGGCCGGAAACCGGAATGTCACTATGAATCCCCCGCTGAATACAATCCGCAGCGTGCTGTATGGCGGGTATCCGCCCGCCACGGCTGGTAATCCGAGACCCTATGGCATGCCGCCCTATCAACATTTCATTCGCGATCATGAGATTGCTCAGGTAGTGTCTTACATCAGGAATGCATGGGGCAATCTCGGCAGCCTGGTAAGCCCGGAAGATGTCGATATCAGCCGGGGTAATGAATTTTAAAGATGGTTCCGGCTATTCCGGGGATTTTTTAGTTTGAGTCAAAGTGCATCAGTTCAGAAGGATGCACTTAGTTTTAACTGCCCCCATTACTGCGTTGAGATTCCTGAATAATCAAAGTCAGCATAGCCCCCAAACCCGGAGCCAACATTCCAGGAAAGTAGCATGCTCTATCCCTATCTGCTCAAAGGGTTAGCCATCAATCGGCCTAACCAAGCCTGGATTGCCGATATCATGTATGTGCCGATGGAAAAAGGTTCGGTTGTCTCGCTTGATTGGCATTCCCGCAAGGCGCTGAGCTGGCGTTTATCCAGCGCCATGGGTGCGGATCTCTGTGTCCAAGCGCTGGATGCGGCGATTCAAATTCACGGTTGCCCGGAATCATGAATGCCGGCTAAGGCGCTCAATTTACCAGCACTGCATTTATCGAAGTGTTGCAGCGGCATTAAACCCAAATCCGCATGGACGGTAAGGGCTGTTACTATGACAACATCTTTGTCGAACGGCTATAGCGCACTGTCAAGCACGAACATTTCTATGTCCAAGCATTCAACGACTTAGACGAGGTAAGAAACAGTTTAGCCCGCTGGTTTGACTGGTACAATCAAGAACGCTTTCATCAGGGATTCAACGATCAGACACCCGATGAAGTTTATTATCCGAAGCTATCGCGTCAGCAAGCCGCCTGAACTTGATAACATCACGTGACAGAACTTAACTTTCTCTCAGGATGTTCAGTTCAAGGGGAGCACTTCGTTATGCTATTGAAAATAAGAATGACTTCCTTAAATTTTTTGGGATGAGGTATTTAAAACCTCACTCATGCTCAAAAAATACAAGCAGAACGAGTTTAAATTTTAGAGTCAGCAAGAAAATTTGCTGATACTGATTGCGGTACTTATCTGATTATAAATTCATAATACGCATGGTCAGGTATCGTAGAACGATGCTTCATGATTCCGGAAAATATTTACTTATCCAACATCAGTTTCTTTTCAAATTGCGTTATTGCATTATTTCACATAAGATTTTTTTCATTATCCACAATTTCTGTGGATAACTTTGTGAATAGTTATTGATTCAAATCCGTTATGTCTCGATATTCTAAGGGTTTTCCTTAGATTGATTAATAATTTAACACTATAATTATATGTTTATTATCAATGTCTTATAATATATTCTTGATTTCTATGTGAAGATTTGATGATGACATTTGTCACTATTTAAGTCTGTGGATTATTTTATTTGTCAAGTGAAAATTTTAACAACGAATGTTAATTTTGATGGTGTAACTAACGAGCTGAAGCGCAGGAATACAAGAGAAGATGGTAGTCAGATGCGAGTTGCTATGAGCAGAATCGGACTACCATTTGAATGACAATGCCGACTAAATTTTTCCGGCGTCTCATAACATTAATCGTCGTGTTTCCGATCTTTACCTTTATTGGGTTTATAAGAATCAAATTCGAAGTTCATTGAATGACCGCGCTGTTTCATAATAACCGAAATCACATTAGAGCCATATTTGAGACAGGGTATGGTTAACCGGTCATCGTCGATAAAGGCGTAGCATTCGCTCATATCAATGGCGCTGGCAATCGGGCAGCTCGTGACATCGACTAATTTAACGTCGGTAACCAAGCTGGCATCATTATAAGTCGTCACAACCGCAGTTCCATTTTTGATCAGAATATCAGTTGCGATGGTATTGGCACTCAATTCGAGCTGATTTTGACCGGCATTCACTAAACAGGCGTTTAACTGGCCATTATTAAGATTTCTGACGACTATTTGGGAGCCAACTGCACTATTATCGAGGATAAAAATGCTATTGCCATCCACTGCAACCGGTTCTGCCAGTGCCAGTTGCATTCCTGCTAAGCCTAATGATGCGGCGAATATTGTTGATAGAAGATGTTTGTTCATAAAGTAACCTTTCGTGGATTGATAGAATCAGCGTGCAATTCATCATGCACGCTTCAGTTGCCAAATTGGCCTTAGCCAAAACACGAGATTTTAAAGATTTATGAATAACCGGTGTGAATTAATTTGTGCAACAGATGTGGAGTTAATCAGCATGCGCTGCAGAAAGTAATGATAGATTCCCGGAATTCTCAATGCCAGGCGTGACGGTAATAACTGATTGCAAGCATGGTTTAACAGGCCGTTGAAAAACGTTTTCGGGGCAGCCGATACAAGGCAAAAACAGGCGAAAAAGCGCAGTTTATGC
>LWDH01000036.1:15245-116550 GCA_002083395.1 Proteobacteria bacterium SG_bin4
TGTTTTTAACACCGTAGCGGCAACGCAGATAGTTTTTCAACGGCCTGTTAAGTCATCGCGCTACAAAACTCGCTAAGTGACCGAGCAATTCTTCTTCCTTGTATGGCTTGCCGAGAAAAACGTTAACCCCTAAGTCTTGAGCGATTTTCTGATGTTTTTCCGCGGTGCGGGACGAAATGATAATGACCGGAATGGCGGCAGTTTGCGGGCTGCTGCGAACGTTTTTAATGAGTTCGAAGCCGTTCATTTTAGGCATTTCCAGATCGACCAGCATCACATCTGGAATACTTTCTTTCAGGATGCTGACGGCTTCCGCGCCATTCTTGGCAATCAAGACATCACAGCCCTCGCGCTCGAGTAAACGGCAGGTTACTTTCCGTACTGTCAGCGAGTCATCGACAACCAGTACCGTCGGTGTTTTGACCGGGTTCTGATGTGCGGCGGCTGAAACGGATACCGGCGTACTGAAAACTTGCTGCACATCGCTTCGTTGCATCAGCTTGACCGGATTCAGAACCAGAATGACTTCACCGTCCGCGGTGATGGTCGCGCCTTCGACACCCGGTGCTTGCGCAAGCTGATCGCCGATGCTCTTGGCGACAATTTCACTGTCACCGATTAGTTCATCAACTTGTATGGCGAGATGTTGCGTGCCACTGTGCAGGAACAAGACCGGGCCGGATTGATTGGCGCTGGGTTCGCCCAGCAGATGCGACAGATGCGCGAAACGGTATTTCTTGCCATTGAATTCAATCGAATGGCTCTGATAGATTCTGTTCAAAGTGTCCGGATCGAACTGGTGATGATGTTCGACGATGAAAGCCGGAATGGCATAGTTTTGTTTGCCAGTCTTGACCATAAAGGTTTGTGTGACGGATAACGTCAGCGGCAAGTGGATGGTAAAAGCTGTTCCTTGACCGGGAACGGAGTTGACGCTGATGCGGCCGCCCAGCAGCGAGATTTCATTTTTGACCACATCCAGGCCGATGCCGCGGCCGGCGATATCGCTGACGGTATCGGTGGTTGAAAGTCCCTGCTTAAAGATCAGCGAGATGATTTTGTCTTCATCGAGGACTTCATTCTGTTGAATGAGTCCAAGCCGTTGTGCTTCGGCGCGGATGCGCGGTAAATCAAGGCCACGGCCATCGTCGCTGACGGTGATGATGACTTCGTTGCTTTCCTGGCGCAGTTGAACCGACACTTGTCCCGCTTCCGGTTTTCCGGCTTGCTGCCGCTCTGCCGGCGCTTCGATACCGTGCGCGATGGCATTACGCAACATGTGTTCCAGTGGCGGATTGATTTTCTCCAGGATATTGCGGTCAATCTCAACATCCAGACCTTGGATATCCAGTTGGGCTTTCTTATCCATATCTTCCGCGACTTGCCGGGCAATACGATAATACCGTTCGGCATAGTTGCTGAAAGGGATGGTACGGATTTGCAGCAACGATTGCTGTAACTGGCGATTGACCGATGCTTGCTGAGCGACTGCTTCTTCGGCGACAGTGTGGGTTGCCCGCAAGCTTTTTTGTGCGGTGATGATGTCATCGACGCTTTCCGCCATCATGCGCGTCAATTCCTGGAAGCGGGTGAAACGGTCGAATTCGAGCGGATCAAATGAGGAAGGTTCGTTGTCCTGTTGTTGCGCAAGATGTGTTTGCATTTGCGTTTCCGCTTGGATTTCAACTTCGCGCAACTGGTCGTGTAACCGGTGGGTGCTCTCAGCCAGATCTTGCAACGATTGTTTGAAGCTTTGTAATTGCGCTTCTATTTTGGAGCGCAAAATGCTGGCTTCTCCCGAATCATTAACCAGCCGGTCGATGAGTCCGGAATTGATGCGCACGATCGTTTTGGAATGCAATGCCTCGGCTTTCTCGGCAGGCGGCTGCACGGGTTCGGAAATGACCACCGGCGCCAGTTGTTGCTTGACTGCCGCCGTCCCCATCTCATGGCTGTGAAGTTGCTCGATCTGATCGCAGATCGCATCAAATTGGCTTTCTAATTGATCTAATGCAGCATCTGAAATATTGCGTTCACGGAAGGCCGATTCAACATGGCTTTCCATGGCATGGATCAACTCACCCAGATGCAGAGCCCCAGCCATGCGGGCGCTTCCTTTCAAGGTATGCAACAATCGCAACATGGCCCGGTGAATATCCTCGTCTTGCGGTAACATGCGCCAGGCGCGCAGCTTGCCGCCGATTTGAGGAACAGATTCCTGCGTTTCTTCAAGGAAAACCTGAATTAATTCCGGATTGAGCGATTCGGTAACCGGCGGTTTAGCCGGTACCGGTGTATCGACTGCGGCTGGAATCGGCGATGCAGGCGCTTGCGCCGGTTGCACTTCATTTGCGCCGCTCACAGTCTGTTTAGCGGCTACGGGATGGGTAACCGGTGCTTGCGTTTCCGCCGGCAACGGTTGCGGTGTTATCAACTCAGCCAACAGTGCTTGCGCCTCGAGCAATAGCGCACCGGCATCAACCTGGGTGGTGTCTTGCCGGCGTAAGTCTTGGCACCAGCCGGAATAAGCCTGATGTGCATGGCTGATGAAATCAAGGAATGCTGCAGAAGTAGGCTTGCTTGCCTGCAGCCAGGCATTTAATACTTGTTCCACTTTCCAGGCGATGTCGCTTATTTCCTCCAGCTTTACCATGCGGCCGCTGCCCTTGAGCGTATGGAATCCGCGCCGCAAATTGCGCAATGCCTCCTCATTGCTTGCATCGGCACGGCATTGCTGCAACTCATGAGCGATTTCAGTCAGTACTTCCTCCGCTTCCTCAAGGAAAATCGCGAGTAACTCTGGATTTGTCTGCGTAGCCTGCGGTTGCGCGGTTGCCGTATCTGCTGCAATGGCGGGTGCAGCTTCCAATTTTTCCACCGGCTGAGGTGAATTTGCCGGGATCGGTTTGATGCGGAATAACGCCAGCGCTTCTTCGATAATGTGATAACTATCGGGTTGACCGCTTTTGCTGGCTTCAATGAAAAAACTCAAACTGCTTAAACCATCGACCAGCAAAATTTGCTCAGCTTCGACGATTTGATATTGCGGGTCAAGCAGCTTATTGACCAAATTCTGGCAGTGGTTCAATAAGGCATTGGCACGCTCCAGATTGAGCATGATCAGCGCGCCGGATATTTGCTTGAAGAATTCAGGAAGCAGGGATAATTCCGAGCGTTTGGACGGTTCAAAAAAGAACTTGTCCAGGATGCTTTCGATTTGGTTCAGATTCGCCAGAATTTCTTGCGCGACATGTGATTGGATATCGACTTCCTGGGTTTTGCTCGCAATCGTATTGAATGTCGGTGCTGCCGGTAATTCATTGATACTGATGTCGCCGGCGGTGATTCCGATCAAACGCGACGTAAGTACATCCACTTGGCGCGGTAAGTCGGGTGACAATTTGTCAAAGTCGTCGATGATGCTTTCAATCAGCAGCAATGCAGTGGCCATTTCCATCGCCAATTCTTCATTCATGTCTTGCGGTTGCGCGTGCAAATAAGCGACGGTATTACCGATGGCATCAATTAACTTGACCAATGGCGCACAATCGGTTTGTTTGGCTTGATGTCCCAGCCAATCAATGTACTCGAGCAGCGACGGTAAGCTGCTTTCTTGTCCGGCGCAAAATTCACGCCAGATATCGTTGGTTTGCATCAGCGTGCTGCGTAACCGCTCAAGGATCGGATTTAAAGATTCCGCTTCTTCAAAAGTGCGCCCGTCATCCCGGGAGTTCTGGCCAGGCCAGACGTAACACTGCTTGATGTCGTTAATGCGCTGTCCAGTCGATTCGCTCTGGGAAATGTGATACAGCAATTCACGCAATAACACGGAAGTTTCGCTGGCTGTGCCTGCAACCAGTTGGCGGATCGTCTGTTCGATTTTTCCGCATAAGCGGCGAACCGGTAAATCGATCTGCCCGGCTTCGAGAGACATCAGGCTTTCCAGAAATCCGCCGGTAACCCACCAGAATGAACGCTGCTCGGCTGTTCCCGGAAATTCTTCGATGGCGCCAACGGCTGCAGCCATTTGTTGCAAACCGCTTTGATTGGAAGGATCACGCAACCATTTCAGCAAGCCTGCCTGAAAATCCGCGGCCAATTTCTTGGCCAATAGCTTGGCAGCCGGAGCATCAATATGGGCTGCTTCGGATTTTAAAGCGGGATTTCCGGTCAGTCTTGGAAAAAATAGATCGCTCTCAGGCGCATTCTGATAACCGTAAACTTGCATTAATTCGCGATACGCCGGGAATAGCCGTAACGGATTTTCTTCCGCGCCGTCGATCAACTCGTTCAAATAAAATAACAGCGCCTTGGTGGATAGCTTCAGTGCATCGAATATTGCCGGATCGGGTTCGATTTTCTTAAAAATAAGCGCATCGACCAGTTGTTCCATTTTTTCGGTGACGACGGTAATGCTTTTTAAATTCAGCATCTCCAGTAATCCATCCAGTTGATGGATATAGTTGCGGCAATCCCTGATAAATTTATCGTTATCGGGATGCTTGCGATACACCTCCAGATTCTGGTCCATCAAGGCGAAAACCTGATGGATTCCGTCTTTGATACCAATGATCGAAGCGATATTCAGTTTCGGTTGAGCACTCATTATTCAGTACCGTCAATTCTTGTTGAGATCAAAACAGCATCAAACCTTAAAATTAGAGACCGAGGCTTTCAGTTCGGATGCAAAGCCGGTTATTTGTTTGATGGATCCAGTGGTTTTCAAGGTTCCCTCGGTATTTTGCCGGGTAATATGAAGAATTTCTTCCATGTTGGCAACCACCTTGTGCGCTGCCCGGGTTTGGGTGTTGGTAACTTCAAAAATATTCGTCACGAGCTGCGCAAGGTGCGCTGAAACTTTCTCTATTTCTTCCAAAGCCCGTCCGGCAGCATCGGAGCGTTTGGTGCCCTTGGCCACGCCCAGCGTGCTTCTTTCCATTGCGGTAATGGCATCCTGGGTATCGCCTTGAATCGTGGCGATCAATTCGCTGATTTGTTTGCTGGCTTCCGCCGAACGTTCGGCCAAGCGCTGTACTTCTTGCGCGATTACGGTAAATCCCTGACCGGCTTCTCCGGCAGCGGTTGCCTGGAGCGCGGCGTTTAAAGCCAATACATTCGTTTGCTCGGTGATATCGGTGATTAATGCAACAATTTCGCCGATCTCTTGCGAACTCTCGCCCAGGCGCTTAATCCGTTTGGAAGTATCTTGGATGTGGCTGCGGATTTCATTCATACCGGCGATTGATTCACGTACCGCCAAGGTGCCCTTTTCCGCAGCAGCCAGCGATTGCTTCGCAACTTTGGCGGATTCGGTCGACATGTCCGAAATCTCACCGATCGAATCGGTCATGCCTAAAACCGCAATGGTGGTTTGTTCGATTTTGGCCGTTTGTTGCTGGGCCGCCGTCAATAGTCCGGAAGAAACCTGTTGCGCCTGGTTGGAGGCTTTTACTACCAGCATGCTGGCCTGGTTGACTTGTTCCACCAGTGTATGCAGTTCTTCAATCGTACAATTAATGGCATCTGCAATAGCGCCGGTTGTCGGGTTGGTAATGTCGGTGCGCACGGTCAGATCGCCGTCTGCTATTTTCTTCATATCGTCGAGTAGCTTTACCATGGCCTTTTGTGTTTTCGCCACTTCATTTCTGCTGCAAAGGTCTTGATCCAGCGCGTTGCGGCGCATGGTGCGGATAAAATAGATCAATGCCAATCCGGTGCATGCGGCCAGAAACAGCAGCAGACCGTCGAACAGTGACGCCGTGTATGAGATTTGCGCGCGAATATGATGATCCAGCGCATCGGTGCTGTTTAGCATGGTATCGCCATGGTCGGCTATTTCGTCGATTGCAGACTGAATCGATAACGCCGCCGGCAGTTCTTGCTGAATGATGCGCAAGTGGTCGTCAAATTTTCGCAGCGAAGCATACAGATGCGATAACAAATCCTGGATCGTTTCATCTCTGCTGGAAGCGGCCCCTAATCCATTAGCCCCCAAGCTTAATACTTGCATCAGCGCTGAAATTTGCGCTTGATCATGCGTCAATTGCTTCGATAGCTCCGGCACCGTCAATTCGACCGGCAGCATCGCTTTCACATTTTTGGCCACGTCGCGCGCGTGCATCCGGATAGCTTCGATTGCACGAATTTCCTGCGGCATATTGCCGATTTGCGACATGCGGCCGATAATTTCTTCACTGCGCCGACGTAACTGACTATCAATGCTTTGGATTGCTTTAATGCTGTGGCGAAGTCTCAGCAGCGCTTCCTTCTGATTTATAATTGATTGTATTCTCTGGTTATTCTGCAGCCAGCTTTTCTGAAATGCCTCCAAGCTTTGTGATAAGGAGTCATCGGTAGCATTAATCACGGCGCCGTTCGAGTAAATGCTCCCTGCGCTCAGCAAATTCACCAATTGATTGAGCCGTTGTTGCTGATCTTGCAGTTGCGTAAAAGCTGATTCGCCGCTTGTCAGTGTCTGTTGCGCGGTTTTTGCCAGTTGTAAATGCTGAATTTTTAATTGCGAAGCGAGCTCCGGCTGGGTAGCGGAATGTCGGGCTTGCTGCAAACCGATAATAAGCGTGACGATCAACAGTAAGGTCAGAATAATCACAGAGCCGCCCAGCATCCAATAATGATTGAGCGGCAAAAGCTGCTTTGGAATGTATTTTTTCGTAGGGATGGTAATCGCAGGCAGTTTTTTGCTGATCGCCACCAATCCGGTTGTGAGCCCAAATTTAGAAAAATTGTTTTCCATCGTTTCCTCCAGTGTACCGCTTGTCTTGCTTAATTCAGCTTGCTAATCAATGACATTCGACGCCCGTTTTTACCGGGTACGACGATAGCTTAACTGTTGGAAGGGATGATTAAAGACAGGATAAGACCGGTAAAACAAGGTCTTTTTGGAGCAGGGTGTGTGGCTTGGCTCGATCCGATGCGGAGGAACAGTGACGATGGATGGAACGTTGTTTTGAACTGTGGAACGGATAACTATCCGCTCCACAGTTCAGGAAGATTAACAGCAATTTTGTCAGGTCAGTTTGCGACGATATCGCATAGTGCCTAATAACAGTAATCCGGCCAACAACATGGCGTAGGTTTCCGGTTCCGGTACCGGGGATAGCAAGAAAGCGTGGCCGTCGTTGATTCCCAAGAGTGGATTGATGACGGTGCCCACAATCGCGCCATGATCGTTAATACCGGCCGCTTCTTTCAACACCCAACCGGCGCTGACCAATGCTGGATCGAGAAAGCTGTTTAAGTCGATCAGCGTCGTACCGTCCCACAGTGTTGCATGCTGAGAACCATCGGCCAATTCACTCCAGCCGACAACGTGCCCCGAGATGTTAAGCGCCAGCGCTTGGCTGTTGGTGCCGCCCAGAGTACCCAGATCGATCATCGTGGAACCATCCCAGAATGTCGCATGCTGTTCGAGATCACCTGTGATATAACTCCAGCCGGCAATTTGCCCGGCTTGGTTGATCGCCAATGCATTGCTGTCGATGCCGCCCAATGTGCCCAGATCGGTGACTGTGCCGCTGTTGATGTCCCAGAGCGTTGCATGGCTTTCGGTATCACCGCTGGTGAAGCTATTTCCTACGGCGAATCCGGCATTGTTGATCCCAAGGGCTTCACCGGTTTGCCCACCCAGTGTATTCAGTACCGTAGGTGTCGTACTGTTATCCCAGAGCAATGGCTTGTAGGAGTTCGCATCAGCGGCCACCGCGGCGCCGACGATTTGCCCGAGATCGTTGATGCTTTGCCCCACGCTCCAGAAGTCATCTTTACGCCCTGCTAAATCTTCCAAATCGGTCCGGACGCCACTGGCATCCCAGGTCGAAGCAAAAAACCAGAAACCCCGGTCAGCAAAAGCACCGGCAATCTCTCCCGAAGCGTTAATACTCCAGCCGCGGCTGTCCATGCCATAGGTGGTGTTGGTTGACATGGTGGTGCCATGCCAGATCGTCAGGATTTCCCCATCGTCCCGGGTCGGGGTTCCGCGGCTGTTGCCGCCAGTGATTTGTCCGGCATTATTGATAGCCAGAGCAAATGACCAAGGTCCGCCTGCGGTGCCGAGATCATGGAAGGCATAACTGGTTGCGTTAGCCTGGCTGGCAGCCAGAAATAGAAAACTCGCTGTCGCTAAACCGGCCAATTTCACGTTTAAATATTGAATAGTCTTAGATTTCATATCGTTCTCTGTATAAAATTAGAGCGGATGGTGTCATCCGTTTTTACGTTAAGCGAAAAGGAAAAGGGGTAGTGGCTTAACCGTTAACCGCGTTAGCCATTTTTCTCCGGCGAGCCATTGCACCAACCAAACCCAAGCCTGCAAGCAGCATGGCATAGGTTTCCGGTTCGGGAACCGCGGAAATCACTGTGATGGTGCCGCTGACTCCATAGTCCCTTAGGGCTACGAGTTGATTGGCATAATTGCTTCCGCCGACGAAAGCGGTGTAATTGCCCGCCGCTAGATGGAAACTTTGCGTGACCCTATTGTCCAGCAAGTTATCTCCCCCGGGAATGACGCCTGTGCCGTAGTCTTGAACACCATCGTAAGCATGGCCGATGTAGGTGAAGAAGCTCGGTGAGAGTTCATGAAGCGGCGCTTCGTTAGTGACTCGCCAGTCGGTCAATGCTCTGAATGAACCCTCAGTAAAGGCGCCGCCGCTATCGATGCTACGCAGCGTGGTTGAACTATCCGAGAAATCGTGATCGGGGCCGCCAGGAGTCGTAAATGGATCGTGCACATGGCCTCCGTGGAGCGAAAATCCGGGGGTCAATCCATTGCGTCCGCCAAAAGCGACTGCTTGTTGGAACGAAAGCTGAACTTCAGCGGCATTGGTCAATGTGAATTGATAAGCAACCACTCTGTGCGTATCGCCCCAATCGCCATCGGTGCCGTCGATCCAGCCGTAATTCCCCCGGACACTGGCCGTGAGCGTAGCCGTTGTCCCGGGTGTTCCGTCAAATGTGCCTAGAATCTTCGGGAAGAAGTGAGCCATGGCGGGCGCTGAAACGATCCCGGCCCCCAGGATCGATACGGTTAATACGTTCTTAATGAATTGTTTCATCGTTATTTTCCTATGATTGTTGTGGATTAGAGTTATATCTTTTTTCTTAAAAGAAGATCGGAATGGCAGATCCATTCGTGGCGAATCATGGATGCGTTCAACGGAACCGCACAATGGACCGATGTGACTATTGACGGTTGAGTAGTTCTGGTTAAGCGTCGGTCAGATTTAGGATTGATCCGTAGAGCGGATGGGACAGCAGTTTATATTTCCCCATTTTCTGCAGAACAGATTAACTATTAGCCCAAAGATTAAGGGAAAATTCGATCATTTTCCCATTTGGATGGCTAATGGAATTTTTCGAGGCGTATGGTTTCAAGACTCATTGAATCTGAGCGTAACGGTTTCCGGTATTGTGTGATGCGCAATGGTTGACGGGTTCAATGTTCCTTGCAGCAACAGGTGGGAACGTGATCCGGTTCGATTAATCGCTGCCTTGATCTGTTCGATCTTTGCGACTGCTTGCAAGCGGTTAAACACGTCGAGTTTTTTAAAAATGTTTTGTAAGTGATTTTTGACTGTGCAGGTACTGATTCCGAGAATTTCAGCAATTTCAGAGTTGGTTTTTCCCAGTCTTACCCAATCGAGAATTTCATTTTCACGTTTGCTCAATCCAGCCGGATCGCAGTTGTGCGGCGATTCAATGCGGGTCAACGATAAGTCCTGCGCATGCAACATCGGCATGACCCGGCGCAAGGCGTTGTCAAGATACGGCAAAAACTCTTCCAGAAAGATCAACTCGGCATCATCGAAATAACGCTGCGAATGAAACATTAGATAGAGGCAGTCTTGATTCGTGCGCTTATCCCTGAATCCATGTATCAACAACGATCGCATGCCTTGAAAAATTTTGCAGACAGTCGGCGGTAATCGCTCACTCTGGGCGCTGGTTTGCGATCTGTCCAACTGCTGCCGGGTGGGTGCGCCGCCGGAAGTGAGCCATAAGCTGTAAAGCTCGCGTTGCAGCGATAAAAGCGTTTCTGCTGTCAGAAAACCGGTTCTGATTCCGGGTAAGACAGAGATCACATCGTATTCGGCTTGATTTGCATTCGGGCCGATCCAAAGAGCCAGCATGATGTGATGCGGTAAAAAGCACTGGACATCGCCCTGCAGCCATTTGAGCAGGTCGTAATGGCTACGTACCGCGAATCCTTCCTGAATGATCCGGAAGTAAAGTCCTAAACTTCCATTAAGTGCCAAAGGTAATAACTCAAAGAAAAGTAAGTTGGGAACGATTCAACACCCAGACAAATAAGCTGAAGCCGTTATTAGCCTCATTACCGGCAATTCGTGGCGCTAGCGCAAGTTGTGCCGGTTCGATCTTGTATCAATTATTGTGCGGGTTTACAAGAAGCGTCAATGCGGCAAATTGTCACAGGTATCTTGGGGCACTGGATGATTTCCGATGATAAAACTGCCGGAATGGCGGTTCCGCTGGCGATGTATCAATTGCAGTTTGGCGGGGCGCCGTTATCCAAGAAACAATTTATACGCGGGATTCTTGGTTTCATCCCAATAGCGGTAGCCGAGTTGGTCGAGAAACGTCCGGAAATCGGTTTTCTCTTCCGGCGGGACCTGGATGCCGATCAGCACGCGGCCATAGTCGGCGCCGTGATTGCGGTAATGGAACAGGCTGATATTCCAATTGTGGCTCATGTTGTTGAGGAAGTTCATTAACGCGCCGGGACGGTCGGGAAATTCAAACCGGTAAACAATTTCATTCTTGACCGCATGCGTCCGTCCGCCGACCAGATGACGCACGTGCAATTTGGCCATTTCGTTGTTGCTCATGTCTTCGGTCGCCAAACCGCTTTGTTTGAGCTCTTTGATCAGTTGCTGCGTTTCTTCCTGATTGCGCACCGATACGCCGACAAAGACATGCGCGACTTTCGGATCGGAATAGCGGTAATTGAATTCGGTGATGCTTTTGGCGCCGAGCAGATTGCAAAACTTTTTGAAGCTGCCGGGTTGTTCCGGAATCGTGACCGACATCACCGCTTCGCGTTGCTCGCCGATTTCGGCGCGCTCGGAAATGTGGCGCAGCCGGTCGAAATTCATGTTGGCGCCGGAAGCGATTCCCACCAGCGTTTTATGCTGAATTTTTTCGCGCACGACATACGCTTTGATACCGGCAATCGACAAGGCGCCAGAGGGTTCCAGAATGGTCCGGGTATCTTCGAATACATCCTTGATTGCCGCGCAAATGGCGTCGGTATCGACCCGCATTACCTCATCGACCAGCTCGCGGCATAAGCGGAACGTTTCCTTGCCGACATGCCGCACTGCTACGCCATCGGCGAACAACCCGACTTGCGCTAATTTGACCCGGCGGCCGCTTTGCAACGAACGGTACATGGCGTCGGCATCGACCGGCTCGACGCCGATAATTTTGATTTTCGGATACAACCGCTTGACATAAGCCGCAATGCCGGCGATCAGACCGCCACCGCCGATCGGCACGAAAATCGCATGAATCGCGCCGGTATGCTGGCGCAAAATTTCCATGCCGATGGTTCCCTGACCGGCAATGACATCCGGGTCATCGTACGGATGAACAAATGTCGCCTGTTCTGCTTTGGCCAGTTGGATGGCATGTTCGTAGGCATCGTTATACGAATCGCCGTGCAGCGCGACGGTGGCGCCATGCCCCATTACCGCTTGCACCTTGATTTGCGGCGTGGTTACCGGCATCACGATGGTGGCGGAGCAATCCAGTTTTTTCGCGGCCAGCGCTACGCCTTGCGCGTGATTGCCGGCGGAAGCCGCGATGATGCCGCGATTTCTCACGGCAGGCGGTAACTTGATCATCTTGTTATACGCGCCGCGTAACTTGAACGAAAACACTTGCTGTAAATCTTCCCGCTTCAACAGCACCTGATTGTGGATACGCCCGGACAAATTGGCGACGAGTTCCAGCGGACTCTCGATCGCGACATCGTAAACTTGCGCGGTCAATATTCTCTCAAGGTAATTGTTTTTCATGATGGGAAACGGGTGTGGCCGGGCAAAAGCCGGTTTGGATCTAAATTACAAAATTTTATCATGATCATGGATGGCGTGCGTTCTGTTATGGTTATCCGGATCAACAGCTTTGCTGATAACGGAATACCTGTCAATTGAAGAAATTCATGCATTTAGCAGGTTTCTACGCCATGTTTCCAGTTCATTCAGGATTGTTATTGCGTTCCCATCGGTTTTATAGTGATCACGCAATTGCGTAATGTGCGCGATGTATGCGTCTGCCGTCAGATTTCCGCCATTGTTTGCTTGCGTCAACCGCTGCAAGCGGAAACGTTCCCATCGCTCCCTTTCATCCGGCGTCAATGTTTCCGGCCAGTTGCGCGCGCGGTAGCGGAACAATAATTCGGGCAGCCGCCGGTCGTGAAAATCGAAACGCATGCTGGTGAGTTGTTGCGGTGTTGCGCGGCGGATTTGCGCCAGCAGATAAGCATCGGCATTATCCAGAAAACCGTCGTACAGTGCGATATCCACATCCTCGGGGGGTTCAAATGCCCGGCTGGTATACGCAGCGGCTACGCGCTGAAAGAATTCGGGATAGGTACAGAGGGTCTGCCAGTGCCGGTAGCATTTGTCCAGATCGAGCGCAATGCGCCCGGCGGCATCGGAATCAAGCGTGTTGCGCGGCGCCAATGCCGGGCATTTATTAATTTTTACCGATTTTACCGGCAACCGTTGCAGACCGTCGGGCAATTCATCGCTACGGGTAAACAGCAGTTGACTCAGTTCATCGGTATTCAGCGGCAAAAACATTTCCGGATCGTGGCGCAGGTCGTACACCAGCACGCTGTTGTTGTTGCCCGATTCAGTGATCAACGGCATGACCAGCGACGTGCAACCGGTTTTGGCCGGGTACATGCGCGTCGTATGCAGCACCGGATTGCGGCTGGTGAGATCCAGTTGCGCGGCCGCCTTGCGTTTGTCACGCAACTGCAGAAGCCAATCAAAGAGGCGCGGTTGCTGCGTACGCAGCAGGCGCGCCAAGGCAATGGTGGCGCGTACATCGGACAATGCATCATGCGCCGATTCATGAAAAATGCCGTTGGCGGCGACCAAATCTTCCAGTTTGAAACTCGGCTGTCCGTCTTCATGTTGCGGCCAGGTAATTCCGGCGGGACGCAATGCGTATGTCATGCGCG
Source organism: Proteobacteria bacterium SG_bin4 (assembly GCA_002083395.1). Taxonomy (GTDB): domain Bacteria; phylum Pseudomonadota; class Gammaproteobacteria; order Burkholderiales; family Nitrosomonadaceae; genus Nitrosomonas. The sequence continues at coordinate 28,474 of LWDH01000036.1, forward strand.
CCAGATCGATGATGTCCCAGCGCGAATTGCCTTGCTGCCATTCGCGCGCATACGGATCATAGAAATTGCGGTAGAGTGTGAAGCGCGTGACTTCATCGTCGAATCGTAGCGAATTGTAACCAACGCCGCAGGTGCCGGGCTGTGAAAACTCGGCATGAATGCGCGCGATAAATTCCGGTTCGGGCAAGCCTTGCGCATCGGCAATCTGCGGTGTGATGCCGGTCAATAGACAAGCTTCCGGGTGCGGCAGGTAATCGCGCGGCGGCTTGCAGTAAATTACCAGCGGCTCATCGATTTCGCGCAATGCATCATCGGTGCGCACGCCCGCAAACTGGGCCGGACGGTCGTATCGGGGGTCGGCGCCGAATGTTTCATAGTCATGCCAATAGAAAGTGAAAGCCATGATTGTCGATCAATTGAAGAAGGTCGTGAAAAACTTGCTTCGCGAGTGGTTCATTGCATTGTTAGTGTAGTATCTTACGCAATTATTTTTAACCCGAATAAGGAAAATACAGTATGGCACGAAAACTCATCAGCTCAGGTTCAACCTTTGAAAAGGAAATCGGCTATTCGCGCGCAGTCGTAGTGGATAACTGGGTATTGGTTTCCGGCACCACCGGTTTTGATTACAGTAAGATGACGATTTCGGATGACTTGCTGGAACAGGCTGAGCAATGTTTCAAGAATATCGAATTGGCATTGCAACAAGCGGGTTCGAGCATGAGGGATGTGGTGCGGGTGACCTACGTGTTTCCCAAGACTGAAGATTTCGAGAAATGCTGGCCGGTGATGCGCAAATACTTGGGCGATGTCAGACCGTCGGCGATGATGTTGACAGCAGGATTATCCGATCCGCGCATGAAGATCGAGATTCAAGTGACGGCGTATCGGAACGCTGGAGCCGAGTAAAATCCCGGAATGATAGGGAAAAGCATAAAATAAAAAGAGCACCCAAACTTGGGTGCTCTTTTTCAAGACTGATTCCGATTAAACGTTTTGTTGTCTGCGGCGAGCAGCAAAACCTAACAATCCCAAACCAGCTAATAACATTGCATAGGTTTCAGGTTCAGGAACTGCAGAAATGGTCAGCGTAGAAATTTGTGAATATCCGGTAGAGCCTGTCCATTCAATGGATGCAACAGCACCTAAGAATGAGTGGGTGCCTAATACATCGCCAGAGCTTGCATCAACAGCGAGACTTCCCAGTGAAACGTGAGCCGAGTCAAATGCTTCATAAACACCGCGATGTCCGCTGATTACCCAGTAATCAATGGTTGCGCCGTTAGAAACGGATGACAAGGTGATGATCCCTGGGGTAGGCGATACCGATAACCCCATGGTGTCAAAGGTATCGCGACCGTCGGTATACCAATAAGCATTGCTTACCGATATGCCGAAAGAACTCCATTCATTGCCGACAACATTTGATCCGTTGCTACATGTAGGGCATTCAGTGTTATTAAAATAAATAGTTGTTGCGCTTGCTGCGCCGGTAAATCCTGCAAAAGATAACGCCAATAAAGACATTAGAATTTTTGATTTCATCATTCCCTCCATGTTCTGTTTATAATTAATATGCTGAAAGTTCGTGCAATCAAGATGAGAGTATTTAGATTTTTCTCGAATTGATTACGGTTGCTACACTACTCTATTGCTTGAAACAGTCAAGTGTTTCCTCACTTATCGGGATATTCCCTTTTCACTTTTTAAATCACCCGCTTGCTAAGCGTTATAGCCTTTAGAAGTTCGTCACTCAGTGCGGTATAACGCTTAGTTTGGATTCAGTTTCGATTAAACGTTTTGTTGTCTGCGGCGAGCAGCAAAACCTAATAACCCTAACCCGGCCAGTAACATTGCGTAGGTTTCAGGTTCTGGAACGGCGGTGATGACCAGATCCTGGCTTACGTTCCAATCTTGTTCCAGCAATTCCGCAGTGCCAAACGAACCATCGCTGAAGTAAACGCTGAAGCTTGCATTTGCAAGGCTAGGACCACCAGGTGAAGGAATGATGCCACTGGAAACAACCGGCGGCGCTACGGTTAAGATCAAATCGATATCCAAGCCGCTGAAATTGAAAGTATTACCGCTGATGACGCTCAATCCATCCCAGGTTTCGGTCGAATAATGAGTTCCGGTCAGGAAGTTTGAATGTGTACCGGTGCTGCCGAAGATTTCCCAAATGGCGATGCCGTCAGCTTGTGTGCCGAGATCGTATACAACTTTGACGATGTCAACGCCCGGCGCCGATGTGTTGGTCACCGATCCGGATTGAATAAAGCTTCCGCCCTCCAAATGAACAGTAGCGGTATTTGCTGCGAGCGCGGTATTTGAGAAAATAGCTGCAGTGGCAGCAATGGTAACGAGATAACCTAGTTTCATGTCCAATCTCCAAGAAAATTTTTAATAAAATTCAACTGTGTTGCTAATAACCTCTGACGAGGAGTTTCAAAAATTATGAATGAGAAACCATTCACTGCGTAATTAATATGTCCCTAGGATAAGTCTATTTATTGTCTTATCCCTTTTGCAATGTTGGTAAAACATTCGCCGTAAAAAATGCATGACCCTATTTCAGTTTTCATTTTTATTTCCGGCAACCTAATATTGCTTTGTGGAGAATAACTTAATAACCCTATTCTACAAATAGTCAAAAGCAACTTAAATTGCAGTGCAAATGTACCACTGATTAATTAATAAAAGTAGTACATTTGTCCTGGAAGGGGATTGTTATGTTAATCATCGAACGGGGAACTGGGTATGCCGGTACCTGTGTTGGGAGTTGTTGATGGTTGCTGCGAGAAGGGAGAAGCGCCGCCGCTAGATGAAGGCTTTGAAGGCGATGATCCGCCGGTTGCAGCCGGGGATTGTGGCGCAAATGGTGAGGGAGCGCCAGGTGTATTGGTTTTTTGTTGCTGGGAGGCAGGGGTGGTTGAGCTGGAGGTATCCCCCGGTTTATAAACGAACTTCCAATCGCGATAAGTCAATGCTTCGGAGAATTTTTTGTAGTGTTCCGGAAATTTTTCTTTTTTGACCGGTTTTTTTTCGGAAAGACTGTGCACCCCGGTAATCCGCACATTAACATTGGAAGTTGCGACGGAACCGGTATTGGGTGGTGCTTCTTCGACCAGCCCCCACTCAGCGGTGTTGGTGATCGGGTCGATGTATTTTTTTCTCAAATGCCGCCGGGTCACAGGCAAGCGCGTATCTTCGATCAAGTCTTCCAGTGATTTCGGATATTCTTTGGTGCCGCCCGGGCTGTTATAGTAAGACATCACCGCTTTACGGAATTGTTCTCCGATAAACAGCAACTCGGCTTCTTTTTCTTGCTGTAACTTGATTTGCCAGACTTGCCCGGTTCCCGCCATGATAATTCCCGCAACGGCGACTGCGAACAAGGCCCAGAGATACACAAAACCTTGCGCAAGTTGCATCATGTTTTCCGCTGAAGCAATGCCGGATGGGTGGGGACTGGCGCTGTCACCATTCTTCGTAATACGAGCCATTGAGCGCCCGCCCGTTGTAGCCGCTATGCACATCGTAAACGCCGGATTCGGATTCGTTTTTGGGAGGAACGGCAATCCAGGTCTGGTCGCTTTCAGTGAATGGATCGACGGGCACCTTGCGCATATAGCCTTTATCAACGAGTTCCATGAGATCGATCGGGTATTTTCCGGTATCCGAATAGAATTGATCGATGGCATTGCGCATGATGCCAAGATCTTGGCGGAGAACGGTTTCCTTGGTTTTGTCGATGGCGCCGAAATAGCGGGGTGCAACGATGCTTAGCAGTGTCGCGATGATCGCCATGACTACCAGCAGCTCGATCAACGTAAAACCTGAAACTTTTCGAGGGGAGGGCATGCTGATTACCATTCGCGGTAGGGGATGCCGTTCAAGCCGATGGCTTCCGAACGTGAGTATACGTCATAAACATCATCGCCTTCTTTCGGGCTGTCCCAGGGGCTTTCGTAACTGCGCTTACCCCAGGTATCGGCTGCCGGAGTGATTTCGATGCCGGCTACATCCAATTCGGTAAACATCGGGTCGCGCGGCAGGCGGCGCAGAAAATAGATGATCTTTTTGTCGGCACTCTTAACGTCCTGAACTCCCATAAACAACTCTTCGAGCCGCGGAGGGTAGCCGGATTCGTCGGCTTTTTTAGCGATTTTTCCTTCGTCGGTTGCTTGTTTGTAGGCATCGATCGCTGTTCGAATCTGCCGCAACGCAACCCGCAATTCTTGTTCTTTCTCGCGCTTTACCATGAGTTCGCGCAGCGGCAGCGCAGCGGTCGCAAGAATGGCCATAATTGCCACCACGACCAACAGCTCGATCAAAGTAAAGCCTCGATGCTTTGCAGAAATTTTAAACAAACACATCCGTTTTATTTCATATTAACAGTGACCGGCGACGGTAACGTCACTTCGACGGCTTCGCCATTTTCCTTATCTTCCGCGACTGCATTCTGGAGATTGATTTCGGTCGTGCCGGGATTAGCCGCAATGACTTTGAAACGAATCTGCGTTGCCATACCCGCAGGCTGGTCTTTGCCCAGCCGGATGGTGCGCGAACCGGATTTGTCGCCTTCGTCAAGCGCCTCCAATGCGCTGGCTTCATAATTGAGTTGCAATTCGGAGCTGACCGTCGCTTTAGCGCCCACCAACCGGACATTGACGGAAAACTCTTTACCCATGCCGACATTGGTCGGCGCCTGCAACGTCAACGTTGGCGAAGAAGCGGCGGCAACACTGGCAAACGGATTCGGCATTTCAGGAGGGAGCTCGTCTGCGGCTGCAGCAGCGAACGGATTCGGCATCGCCCGTCCAGCTCCTGGACCGGAACCTGCCGGTGCGATGGCTAACGATTGCGGTTCGGTTTTCTTGATCGCTACCGGCAATTTGCCCGCTTCACTGGCAGTACCGAAATGGTATTCGCTCTCCAGGTTGGTCGGTCTTGGGATGTTGCGCACAATACGCGGGGTAATGAGCAGCACTACTTCATTTTTTGTTCTCTCGATATCTTGGTTGGACGTCAAGCGATCCAATCCAGGGATATTCAATAAGCCAGCCAGACCGCCGACTTTTCTGGATTCCCGGTTATCGATGAGCCCGGCGATGACTTGCGTTTCACCATCCTTGATCGTAAGAATGGTTTCGGCGTTCCGCGTGCCGACTACAGGAGCGGTTGCCCCACCCGGGCCAGTTATTGTGTTTAGCAATGAGCTCACTTCCAAAGTCACTTTAAGCGTGACATCGTCGTTTAATCCGATACGCGGTTCCACGTCGAGCTTAACACCTAAGTCGATAAATGTCGGTGTGGACGTCACGATCGCCGTTACACCCGGTTGCACATTGGCGGTGAAAAAAGGTTGCTTGGTACCGACGTGAATTTTCGCTTTTTCTTTGTTATTCACGCGAATCCTGGGGTTCGCCAGGATATCTCCCGTTGACAGATTGTGCAGAAAATCGATTTTCGCCTGATTGGTCATGCCGAAGCTCTTCAGACCGGAAAAACCGAAGTTACTGAGAAGCGTAGCAGGCGCTGCACCGGCGACGGCGCTGCCGGCGTAGTTAAACTGCAATGATTGCGGAAAATTGGGACCTAATAAAAATTTGTTGGTACGAGTGATATCCAGAATGGTCACTTCCAGCATCACCTCGGGTTCAGCGTAATCATTTAAACTGACTAAACGCTCGGTTAGCCGGATGGCTTCAAGGGTATCGCGCATGATGAACAGATTGAGCTGCTCATTCACGTAAATGTCCTTGGCTTTGACGATGCCCCGGACCATTGCTACCATTTGTTTGACGTCGGTATGCGTAACCTGAAAGCTTTTTACCACCAGTTCCTGATAATCCTTCTGTTTAGCAGGCGTGTTGGGATAAATCAGCAGCGAATTGTTGTTCAGCACCTTGTATGCGAGCTGATTAGTTGCCAGTATCAATTTCAGGATATCTTCGATGGTATTTTGCCGCACAAATATGGAAATCTTCGCTTCCTGGCGAATATCCTTGTCGAACACAAAATTGATACCGGCGGTGCGCGACATCAATTCGAAAACCGTTTTCAAATCGGTATCCTTGAATTCCATGGTCACTGCTTTCTTAAAAGCGGATTCGAGCGCCAGGTCGGTTACCTCTGGCCGGGCTAATCGCAAATTGATTTCCGAAATCAATTGACGGGCATGCGACTGCTGGGGATTTTCTTGCAGCACGGCGCGGACCAGTGTCTCCGCTTGGGACAATTCGCCGCGTTCCAGCAGTGCTTTTGCGGTATCAACTTTAGCGATATGGCGGCGCTCCAATACGATTAACTCGATGCCTTCCCTGGCGCGTTCGTTGTAGGGATAAAGATTCAAAATACGTTGATAAGCTTGTTCAGCGCGGGTCAAATCACCGCCGAACCGGATGTTTTCAGCTTCATACAATAGTTTGGTGATTGCTTCATCGCGTAAGCGGGCGGTTACCGCCTGGATTTCCTGGTTTTCCGGTTTCTCGCGGCGCGCTTGTTCCAATTTTGCGATACCTTCCTCAATCTGACCGAGTTCTATCAGTTTCTTGCCATCGTCAAATGCCTGGTTGCGCAGACTGAAGGTTTTGTTGTTGATCGCACATCCCGATTGAACCAGGTACACCATGATCAGAACGATTAGTTTCCAGCTTCTCATCGGAAGTTTCCTGCCAGTTTTTGATTGATCGTGAGGGTTTGTTTCACATTGAGCGGCAAATACGTAACGGTTACAGTATCGTCGTTGATGGCATCCAAACGGTATTGATCGTTTATTTTTCCGCCGATTTTAGTGATGAAATTTTCTCCCGAGCGAGAAAGAAAAACCCAGATTTGATTGTCCGCAATGGTTTTGCCGGTATATTTAAATTGTAAAGGGGGCGCTGTTGGCGCCGGCGGCGCGATTTTGACCGGCTGTGCGAGCTTGAATTCCTGTTCTTCAGGATCGTTGATGAGTACTTGTTTCGGCATCCAGGTGGTTGATGCAAATAACTCCCCTGCCTGAGGATTAAATTTCCGTTGTCCCAGTTTGCTAACGTCCAGTTGTGCAGTATTGGGTTCCGGTTTCCGGTTTTTTTCCTGCGTTGCTCTGAATGGCTGCAGCGGCGCTTCCGGCATTTGGAATGCGAGTTCTTCCTCGTCTTCTACCAATAACGCCGCGATTAATGTTGCGATCAATGCGCTTCCGATGATGATTTTCCGTTTTCTTTCAGCGGCATCCATGTCGTTATTTATTCAAATAAAGGTTAATTTCCAAGCGCACATCCAGTCTTTCAGACACTGTGCTTTCACGCTTAATGGTAATCGCCGATATAGCCATTGCCGGAACGGTTTCCAAGGCCTCTGCGATAAAAGCGCGGATTTGCGGATAACTGCCTTTGACCGGCAGAATCATTTCGTAGCGTGCTAAGCGGGCGTCACTTTCATTGATTAAGCGGTATTCGCTGCTTGCCAGTTCGACACCTTGTTTCTGGGCTAATCCGGTTAACTCGCGGATCCAGAAAGGTGACGAATCAATGCGCGGAAAGAAATCATAAAACACTTGTAATGCCTGATCGCTGCTCATTTTCTTTCCCGCTTCAAGATCGGTAGCGTCGGTGGTGGTTTTTTTCGCGATGGCTTGCGCTTGCAAGGTAATCGCACGGTCTTTGAGTTTTTGCAGTTCCGTTTCTTGCGGTAGTACCGCGAGAACAAAATAAATACCGGCTGCGACGATCAAGCCAAAGCCGATCTTGCCGGCATTGCCCAAACGTCCCGTATGCCATCGTAGCAGCAACAGGATCCGATTCCACGGAATAGACGGCAGTTCTTTTTTCAGGAAGCTTGTATCCATGCGGCGTGTAACAGAAATATAATCGGACGTTGCGGATTATCCTGTTTGATTTTGTAATTCAACAGGTGCACATTCTCAAATACCGGCTCACGTTCCAACGCTTCGACAAAATCCAATAATTCCGCCATGCTTTTGGCCTCGCCATTCAACCGCAATGTCCGGTTGGCAAAATTGGGTTGTAACGATAATAATGCGATATCTTCGGTTGCCGCATGTTCGATTGAGTCGAACAATTCTTCCCAAGGCAAGTTAAGCTGATCGATCACAGTATTGGCCTGCGCAACTTCCTTGCCGATTTCCTGGCTGAATTCGCGGATGCGTGAAGTCGCGCGCGCGCGCGGCGCGGCTTTTTGCTGTTGCTGCTTCTCCATCCGCTCGACCCGGTTGCTCCAGAAATTGATTTCTTCAGCTTGATGGCGGAATTGCAGAAATACGCCCGCGACGGTTACCAAACCCAGTACTAACAGCAGCAAATCAAGCTGCGGTGCGGCTTGTTCGCGATAAGGAAATCTTAATCTTAAGCGGGACATTGATTTTGGTCGGATTGATGAACAGTAGCTGTGGGGTAATAAGCCGGCACCGGCAGATTTTTCTGCGGCAAGGTAACAACCTGCCAGCCGCTCTGCGATGGCAATGTCAGACCCGGGTATTCGGGGGCGAATAAATACACGAATTCCAGTGCTTCTTTGGTGCCGGACCAAATCACCTCTTGATCCAAAGCAGCGAGTAAATCATCGGCGGCGTTATGCAAAATTCGTTGATTCCGGATGCTTTGCCATTTGCCATTATAGGATATGGCGATACAAATGCGGCCGGTTTCTATCACTGCCAAATAAACTTTTTCATTTTGCAAATGCGCGCACCAATGATCGTAGACCGATGCCAAATACGGTTCGATGTGTTGCAGCTTGCATCCATGAGTAACCATCAGCTGTTCCAGCCGCGTCAGCAAATCCCGTGGAATCGCAGCGCAAACCGCGCCATCCACCGGGTTCCAGTTACTGACGCTGAGTACCCAGGATTCCGCTCGCTCACCATAGATTTCCTGCATACGGAATTGCGCATAGGATTTTACTTCTTCCGGTGTGTTGATTTCACTTTGCGGCGGAAGCGCAGCGTAACGCACAAAATGATTGGATAGCACGATGGCTATCTGGGTCCCGGATCCTCCGGACAGCATCTGGTCTAGTTGCCGTAACGCTGCATCCCAATCCGGGGCGTTCCCATCCGGTTCAAAAAATAGCGTTGCTTTGTCGAGCTGGACCGGCTTAAAGCCACGTTTCAAGCGCACCCAATCCAGTCTTGAGGGTGCCAGAAACACTTGAATCCGATCACGCCACAATGGTAACACGATTGGCTTCCTCCAGACTGGTTAACCCTTGTTTGACCATATCCAATGCGGCTTCGCGCAAGAAGCGGGTGCCATTATCGCGAGCCGCTTCTTTAATGCGCCGGATCGGTTCTTGCGCCACGATCAGTTCGCGGATTGCATCGTTCAATAACAGTATCTCGGCGATCGCATTTCTGCCGCGATATCCGCTGCCGCGGCATTGCCCGCATCCCTTGCCGCTGCGGAAATGGTAGAGATGCGCTTGATCCAATGGAATCCCCGATTCTTCAATCAAACCGTCATCGGGCCGTTCGTCGACGGCGCAGTGCGAACAAAGCAGCCGCACCAAACGTTGCGCTACAATGCCGTTCAAAGCCGATACGAAACTGTAGGGATCCACACCCATGTGGGAGAACCGGCCGATCACGTCAAAAACGTTATTGGCATGCACGGTGGTAAATACCAAGTGACCGGTGAGGGCCGCCTGGATTGCAATTTGCGCGGTTTCCGCATCGCGGATTTCACCGACCATGATCTTATCCGGATCGTGCCGCAGAATGGAGCGCAAGCCACGGGCAAACGTCAGCCCTTTTTTCTCATTGACCGGTATTTGTAAAACACCGGGGAGCTGGTATTCGATCGGATCCTCGATGGTGATAATCTTGTCGTTGCCTTTGTTGACTTCCGATATGGCGGCGTATAGCGAAGTGGTTTTGCCGCTGCCGGTCGGGCCGGTAACCAGCAGCATGCCATAGGGTTCCGAACTTAAACGGCGAATACTGGCGATGGCTGACTGGCTGAATCCCAATTGATTCAGCGTTAAGCCTTCCAGTTGATCCGACAACGCTTGGCGGTCGAGTATCCGTAATACCGCATCTTCACCGAAAATGCTCGGCATGATGGAAACGCGGAAATCGATTTCCCGCCCCTGAATTGAGATTTTGAACCGCCCGTCCTGCGGCACCCGGCGTTCTGCGATATCCAATTCAGACATCACTTTGATTCGGGAGATTACTTGCTCGGCCAAATCGCCCCCCTGGATGACGCCGATATGCGTCAACACCCCATCGATCCGGTATTTGATCGACAATGCACCGATGGTCATTTCCAGGTGTATATCGCTAGCCTGTGATTTATGCGCGTCGTAGAGTGTTGAATGCACCAGACGGACGACCTGGCTGGTGCCTTCATTGATACTTTTCAGCGATAAGTCTTCCACGCCGCTTTGTATATTGCCCAGCTCAGCAGATGGCAGAACTTGATCCATCGCGCGCATGGTTTTTTCCTGCTGGGTGAAGAAAGCGCTCAGGTCCGCCGGATGAACCAAGTGCCACTCCACCGCGCGGTCGAATCGTTCTTCGGCCCAGGAGCGCAGCTTTCCGGAGAAAGGATTGCTGATCGCGAATACCAACTGCCGGTCGCGATGAAAAAGTACGCATTCATGCGCCAGCGCCTCCGCAAACGGCAGGATATCGAAGGCCGGTTGCAATGTATGAATAGCTTTCATCTCGAGGACGGGCATGTGCATCAATCGGCCGAGTTGCTGCATCAGCGTATCGGGGGAGTAACCTTCTTCTTCCAGTATCTGGATCACCGAAACGCCTTGCGCAGCGGCCTTGCGCCGGATCCCGGCCAGCTGGTTGAGGTCAAGGATCGGATTGTTGGTTGTTTGCAGAGAGGTTTCCATCAATTAATGCTTCCTGCCAATTCAAAAATGGGCATATACATCAATATAATGATACCGCCGATTACGATGCCGATGAACGCCATCAGCAGCGGTTCAATCAGTTTGGTTGTCCATTCGACCCAACGGGCGATTTCTTCGTCATGAAAGTTGCCGATGCGTTCCATCATGTCGCCCATTAAGCCGGTGCGTTCGCCGACACGGAGCATGCGATTACCGACCGCAGTCGTCAAACCTTCCATTTCCATGGCGCTGGAGATGGTTCTACCTTCGCGGATGTGTTTGGCAGCGGCCGCGACTTTGGGCCGTAGATGCGATTGCAGCAAACCGCCGACCATTTCCAGCGCTTGCGTGATCGGGATGCCGCCGCGTAATAACATTCCCAGAGTCTTGTAGAACCGGGCCAGTTGATAAACCCGCATATGTTCGCCAATGGCGGGGATGCGCCATAGCAATTGCATGACTTTAGCGCGGAATGCTGGGCGGCTGACGGTATAAATTAACAGACCCAGTATCGTGAACGATGTTATAGCCAATTCCCAGCCGCGATCATGCACGAATTGCCCCCATTTGATCAGCAATAGTGAGAGCCAAGGCAAGTCGCTGCCCATGTCGTCATAAATGGCGCTGAATTTGGGTACAACGAAAACCATCAGAAACACCGACACCAGAAAACCGACCGCCAATAGCAATACCGGGTAGATCGAAGCGCCGATCAGTTTTTTCCGGACAAAATCCATCTGCGTCTGGTAAGTGATAAATCGCGTCAACGCTTCCGCCAGATCGCCGGTGCGTTCGCTGGCGCGAACGGTGGCGATATATAACGGCGGAAATGCCTGCGGATATTCTTCCAGCGTCTGCGAAAAAGTGACTCCTTCGTACAGCCGCGCGAGGATGCTTTGAATGATTTTGCGATTGCTGGCGTCCTGCTCTTTTTCCAACAGCGTTTCGATACTTTCGACCAAACTTAATCCTGCGGTTTGCAGTGACAGTAATTCCTGGCTGAAGTGAACCAACGGAAAGCGTGTTTTCGATTTCAGCGAGAAACCGGAGAAGCTGCGGCGGATGCTTAATACCATCCCGCCTTGCTCGATGATCTGGCGGCGCGCTTCTTCCTCGCTGTTCGCTTCCAGTTCCAGATGCACGGTTCCTTGCCCGGAGATGACTGCTTTTATTTCAAACCGCATTGGATATCTCTACCAGTTCGTGATATCGGCCGCTTCACCTTCGCCGCCGGGCTGCCCATCCTTGCCGTAGGAAAGCAAATCAAATTCGGCGCGATCGCCCGGATATTTATAAACATAGGGGCGTCCCCACGGATCGGCTGGAGGCAGTTTGGATAAATAAGGGCCTTGCCATCTTGCTTCGTTGCTGGGGCGTGTCACCAACGCCGCCAAACCTTGCTCGGTGGCTGGGTAGCTGCCGACGTCCAAGCGGTATTGATGCAAAGCTTTCTCGAGTGCATCGATTTGCGCTTGCGCCATTTTGATTTCGGACTTGCCGACCTGAGAAAAGTATTTTGGTCCGACATAGGCAGCGAGTAAACCAATAATAACCATGACTACAAGCAACTCAAGCAGCGTAAAACCGCGCATATTATTTGTTTTTTGATGCCTAACCCAATACATCATATTTTTCCTTTAACTAGTAAGATTTATAGTGTTAACTTTCACATGGTAAGTTGCTTATATGACAGGGTCAAGAAGGCATGCCACAAGGCAATGGATTTTGTTGGCTGCCTGCAACTATCGCCGGAGAATTGCCCACCACCGGGCGATATTGAGCAGTGTCATCAGGGATGCCGAAACGTAAGTCCAGGCGGCTGCACGCAATATTTTCCGGGCATGCGGTTCATCGCCTTCGATCAGATATCCGCCTTGCACCAGCATCGGCAATGCGCGAGCGAAGCTGGCATGCAATTCCATCGGCAAGGTAATGAAATGAATAATGGTGGCAAACCCTAATGTTAACAGACCGCCTGCTAAAAATAGCGCGCCTGCGACCGGAGCTTTGGTGGCAACGGCAATGACCGGAGCGATCATTAAAATCGCTGCTCCCAGTTTCTCCGCCGGTGCAGCGATTTCTACCAAGCGTGTACGTAACCTCAAAGGCGCATAGCCATCGCGATCCTGAATTGCATGACCGACTTCATGAGCGGCGACGGTGATCGCAGTCAACGATTTGCCGTTAAAATTATCCGCCGTCAATCGCACGGTTTTTGCGATTGGATCGTAATGATCGCCTTGATCCGTTAGTTCTACCTTCACAGTCTGCAATTTTGCCCAATCCAGCAGGATACGCGCCAATTCCGCACCGGTTCCGGGATAGCGGTCTTCCGGAGTGCTGTATTTCATAAGCGTATGTTTAACCCAGTAAGAAGGTCCGACAATGACGGCGATGATAATGACAATAAGTATCAAATAAAGCATAACGCTGTGATAGGGACATCAACGAATGGTTCCATCCTCTATTGACTGCGATTGATCGGGATCTGCAACCTCGAACCTCAAGACCATTACTTACAAGCTTATCAAAAAAATTTTTTCTTGATTGCGAAATCAGAGAAGGCAAAAGGCGCTTTTTGTGATCTTGCAGTTGATTTTGTCGGTTGACCGAACAATCACATCAATGCCCATTGCTGTCAATACCGGTACTCGTGGTAATCTACCAAAGATTTTTCATATTCAAAAAAACTGTCACCGCGATGTTACAACTGATTTATTGAATGGCTTGAATGGCAAGTAACGATCATTTTTTCACTCGAAGTTATTTTTTTCCGCTTTGCGGGCTTGCTTGTTTATATTTTGTATTCGGTCATCTCAGTTTTTTTATCGCCGTATCACACTATATTGTCACACCGGTTTTTTTTATTTCCGAAGGCATTGCGCTGTCGATGATTATTTTACTCGGGCGGCGTGTTTGGCCGGGTATTTTCATTGGACAACTGGCGCTCGCGGTCAGTACCGGACTGGGCGTGCTGCCATCGCTGATTATTGCGCTGATCAATAGCATCGAGGCGATTCTGGGAGCGGCCTTGTTCAAACGCTGGAATATAGAGCCGGGGTTGAACAGCATGCAGCACTTTGGGCGTTTTGTTGCAATGATTTTTTTTATTCTGCAACCTTTCAGCGCCACCTTCGGTACAACGGCACTGTATTATTTTGATGCTATTCAACCCTCGCAAAGTTTATTCCTGGTCTGGATCAACTGGTGGTTTGGGAATTGCCTCGGTCAATTTCTGGTTGCGCCAGCCTTGTTGATATTGTTTTCATCCACCGGCCGTCTGAAGAAATTCCTTCAATCCATCGCCGGCGCGGCTTTGCCACTGATGCTGATGTTGCCGGCGACTTGGCTGATTTTTGGCGATACCGTTTTCAACGGCATCGCGCTGGCGCTGATTATCTATGTGCCGCTGCTACTGTGGATTGCGATCAAAAGCGATTTGGCCGTGGTATCGCTGATCTGTTGCGTGATCACTATCCTTGCATTGTTTGAGACAACGCGCGGATACGGCCCTTTTGTCGCCGGACAAAACCTGCATATTCTCGACATGAATGTGTTTATCCTGGCCATTTCGCTGACAGCACAATTTGTCAGCGTGATATTTACCGAACGTAACCGGGTTGAAAGCGATTTGCGTAAGAGCGAGGCTAACCTTTACAGAATTATTGATTCATCTCCTATTCCCAAAGTTGTATGTAACGAACAGGAACAGATTATTTTTGTGAATAAATCATTTGTTCGGGTTTTCGGTTATACCCTTGAAGAAATCCCAACCTTGGATGATTGGGCGCAGCAAGCTTATCCAGATCATGATTACCGCGAATGGGTTAAAGCCGCTTGTTCGAGAAATTTGGAAAAAGCGTTATTGGAGAAAAGAAATGTCGAGCCACTGGAGGTGCAAATCCAGCCTAAAGGTGGATCCCGTCTCAATATATTAAGTACTGTTTCGGTTTTTGAATCCGCCGAACAAGCCGGTAATCTACTGATTACCTTTGTGGATATGACGGAACGGAAAAATTTGGAATTGCAGTTGATCCGTAATCATAAGTTTCTGCAGGATTTATCCAATAATATCCCCGGTTTCATTTACCAGTTTCAGCGTTTCCCGGATGGGAGCATGTGTATGCCGTATGCCAGTAAAGGCATCACCGGAATTTTCGGTTTGACGCCTGAGAGCGTGGTGGCTGATGCCTCAGCGATATTTACGATTATTCATCCGCAGGATTCCGATTCGATCAACCGGTCGATCCAGGAATCCGCCAATACTTTAGACGATTGGCAGGCTGTTTTTCGCATTGTTACAGCTCATCAAGAATTTCGCTGGATACATGCGCATTCAAAACCGGAAATGCAAGCGGATGGCAGTATTATCTGGAACGGTTATGCGACGGATATTACCGAGCTGAAAAATATCTCGCTAAAATTTTCCGCTTTGCTGGAACATGCCAGTGATGGCGTGCATATTCTGGATGAAGACGGCAATATTGTGGAATTCAGCCACTCTTTTGCGAAGATGCTCGGGTATTCCAACGAAGAAACCGCCCGGCTCAATGTAATGGATTGGGATGCCATGATCCCGAAAGACAAACTGATCGATGCCGTGCGCGAGGTCTCGAAAACACCCCGGGTTTTCGAGACACTGCATCGCCGCAAGGATGGCACCATTATCGACGTTGAGATCAATGCGCAACGAATCGAAATCTCAGGAAAACAATTGATATATGCTTCCTCAAGGGAGATCACCGGACGGAAATTGCGTGAAAAGGAGATGCAGTATCAAAGCCTGCGGCTATCCAACATCATCGAAGGTACGAATGTCGGCACCTGGGAATGGAATGTGCAAACCGGAGAAGTCATTTTCAACCAACGCTGGGCTGAAATTATCGGTTACACACTAGAAGAATTGGCTCCAACGTCGATCGGAACTTGGCTTGATTACGCGCATCCGGAGGATTTGACGCAATCCGAAGCATTGCTTAAAGCGCATTTCGCTGGAGAAATTCCATTTTATGAATGTGAAGCCCGCATGCGCCATAAGGCGGGGCATTGGGTATGGGTGTTAGACCGTGGCAAGGTCACGAGCTGGACAAGCGATGGTGAGCCACTCATGATGTTTGGCACGCACCAGGATATTACAGAACAAAAAGAGCGTGAAGCAATGCTCATAGAAGCGCGTCACCAAGCGGAAGCTGCCAGCATTGCGAAAACCCGTTTTCTAGCGATGATGTCACACGAAATTCGCACCCCGATGAATGCTGTTATCGGCATGGCCTATTTATTGGGAAAAACCGCGCTAGACGCTCAACAAAGCATGTTCCTCCGGAATATCGAAGGGTCCTCCAAAATATTGCTGGGCGTTATCAGCGATATACTGGATTATTCTAAGATCGAAGCCAATAAAATTGAATTGGATCACATACCGATTGATTTGGAGAAAATTTTGGAGAATTTAGCCGCGATTGGTGCAACGGCGATAAAGGATAAAGCTATCGATGTCATATTTTATGTCGCGACTGCTGTACCCCGATGTTTTTCCGGAGACCCGCTGCGGTTGAGCCAAATATTGGTGAATCTGATCAATAATGCGATCAAGTTTACCGACCGGGGTGAAGTAATTATCCGCATTACCATCGAAGATACGGATGACCCAGGTGCCATGCGATTGGTTTTCAGCGTGAGCGACAGCGGTATCGGGATCAAGCCGGAGCAAATGGATTATCTTTTTGAAGCCTTTTCACAAGCGGATTCTTCCATTACCCGCCGATTTGGCGGAACCGGTCTGGGGCTTGCCATATCGCGCAGATTGGCGCGGCAAATGGGGGGCGATATTTCGGTGGAAAGCGAATATGGCAAAGGCAGTTGCTTTCGTTGTTCTGTCAAATTGCAATTGCCGGAAACCGGTGTTCAGTCTTGGTTTGCGATCCCGGACAAGTTGCGCGGATTAAATGCGATCGTTGTTGATGATCGAGCGGTGACGCGGGAAGTGCTGGCCGAGATAGTGCGATCGTGCGGCTGGCAGGCGACTGCTGCGGAAAGTATCGGACAGGCAGTTGAGCAATTGCCTGGCGAAGGTTTGACGAGGTACGATTTGTTGCTGTTTAACTTGCACATCGCCGACACCGAGAGTCAGCAAGCGTTCAATACGATAAAAGAAATGCTTACGGAATCTTGCAGCCTCAAAATCCTGCTGATAGCCAATCAAACGGATTCCGGATACTTAAAAGAGATCGAAACGGATGGCAATTGGGGTATTTTGTATAAGCCCTTTATACCGTCGGGCTTGGCAAATCTCGTAGTTACGCTTTTCAGCGAAGAATAGGACAGAAAAAGATTGGCTGGACATCGAATAGCAACTACCGGATTGTCGTGGTGTTATCCTGCTTGTGATCGTTGCGACGACAGATTGCGATAGGTTCTTCAATGCCCAGCCAGGAGGTGATCAGCGTTTGATCGAGGATCCGGCGAGTAAATGTTGGGAGCTACGGGATCTGAATAGCGGTCCGCCGACCGACGGATCGCCCGTTGGCCGGGTGAAAGCGCCGTAATTAATCAGCGTTTCAGCCATAGCACCCGTTTCTTGCGCGACACTGAGATTACCTTCGCCAACTTGCAGCACGGATACGCTATGGGGCGGATTGTTGTAGACGTGCAAAAAGGTTTCACGAATACCTCCGGGCACGAATGGCGTTGCGGTTTGAATTTCACCGGTTGCGCCCGGTGTATCGAAATCCCCGGCTGTGGTAATCACGGTGAATTCTCTTGGTGCCGGTGCATCGAAACTATCCAATAAGAGCGACGCTGCGTGTGCCGGACTGATTGAAAGCAATGCCAGCAGGAAGATTCGATTGAATTTACTGTCTGTTGATTTTAGAAAGCGGTGGAAGAATGACATATAGCCTCCTGCTTAAGAGAAGCGTGAAACAAAGGTGGGACAGCTTTTAGTAGTTTTTACCAGTATAAAAAGAACCAATGCCTCAGTCTGTGATAAAAATCACACGGCATGTTAAATTGGTTGTCTGCCTGCTAATAGCGGTTATTCTTGAATTTTCGAACCCAACAAATAAGTTAAAAAATGCAAGCTATCGATAAGGAATTGGACGCGCGCGGATTGCTATGTCCACTGCCGATTTTACGTACCAAGCAGTCGCTTGCCACGATGTCGAGTGGGCAGCTATTAAGGATTACCGCCACCGATAAAGGTTCGGTCATTGATTTTCAGGTATTCGCCGAACAAACCGGTCATAAACTAGTATCCCTGTCGCAAGATGCGGATGAATTCGTTTTTGTATTGAAAAAACGTTAGCCGGACTCAATCATGCCACCGTCGATATTTTCAATGCTGGCGTTTTTGCCGCTGCTTTTGGCTGCGGTATTGCTGGTGGGATTCAATTGGCCCGCGCGGCGGGCGATGCCACTGGTGTTTGCCGTTGCTGTCATCATTTCGCTGACAGTGTGGGACATGACTGTCAATCGGGTGATCGCATCCGCTTTACAGGGATTGATTTTGACCGGAGCGATTTTGTGGATCATTTTCGGCGCGATTCTGCTGCTCAATACGTTGAAGCACTCCGGTGCGATTACCGCAATCCGTTTCGGATTCTCAGGCATCAGCCCGGACCGGCGCGTGCAAGTGGTGATTGTGGCGTGGTTGCTGGGATGTTTTATCGAAGGCGCATCGGGATTCGGCACACCGGCGGCAGTGGTTGCGCCGCTGCTGGTGGCGCTGGGTTTTCCGGCGCTGGCGGCGGTAATGGCCGGGATGATGGTGCAGTCGACACCGGTGTCGTTCGGCGCCGTCGGCACGCCGATCGTGGTCGGTGTTACCGGCGGGCTGGATCAGATGACTATCAGCGAGCGGCTCGCTGCACAAAGCTCAAGCTGGGATGCGTTGTACCGGCTGATCACGTCGGAAGTTGCTCTAATTCATGCTGCTACGGGCGTTTTGATGCCGTTGCTGATGTGCATGATGTTGACACGTTTTTTCGGCAAGCATCGTTCCTGGCGGGAAGGGCTGGCAGTCGCGCCGTTTGCGATTTTCACCGGATTGGCGTTTGTGGTGCCGTATGCACTGGCGGGTGTTTTTCTAGGACCGGAATTCCCTTCGTTGATAGGCGCTATGATTGGATTGGCGATCGTGGTTCCAGCGGCGCGTGCCGGTTTTCTGACTCCCAAACAATCTTGGGATTTTCCGCTGCCTGCCGATTGGCCCCCGGTATGGCTCGGCAGTATTGATTTTAGACTGGAGAATTTAGCTGCAAAAACTCCGATGCCGATCGTTTTGGCGTGGTGTCCGTATTTCTTGCTGGCGTTGTTATTGGTGTTGTCGCGGGTGAATGACGGGATCAAAGCGTTTCTGAATCAGCATGGCGTGTTGATCTGGGACGATATCCTCGGCGAAACCGGCATCTCCGGGAGTATTGCGCTCTTGTATCAGCCCGGCGGATTGATGATTCTGGTGGTGCTGATAACCTTTTTCCTGCACCGCATGCAACTCACTGAACTCAAAATGGCGGTTAAAGAATCGGCCCAAACGCTGCTTGGCGCCAGTTTTGTATTAATTTTCACGGTACCGATGGTGCGTATCCTGATCAATTCCGGCGAAAACCTGGCAGGCTTGCCAGCGATGCCGCAGGCGATGGCGCAATTTGTCGCGGACAGCGTCGGCGCAATCTATCCGTTCTTTGCGCCGGCAGTGGGAGCGTTGGGTGCTTTCATTGCCGGGTCCAACACCGTGTCGAACCTGATGCTAGCGCAGTTTCAATTCGATACCGCGCAATTGATCGGAGTGTCCAGCGCACTGTTGGTGGCGGTGCAGGCAGCCGGTGCAGCCGCCGGTAATATGATCGCGATTCATAATGTGGTAGCCGCTTCCGCGACAGTCGGTTTGCTCGGCCGCGAAGGGGAAACCATCCGCATGACCATTATCCCGACACTGTATTATTTGATAGCAGTCGGGGCAATCGCAATGATTGCGATAAGCGCATTAGGCGTTACCGACCCTCTGATGTAACAGCTTTTTAGCGCCGTCAGCCGCCTGCAACCGTCATGCGGTCGATTAATACCGAACCGCATTGCTTCGAACCGCGCACGATAACATCAGTGCCGACTGCGATGATCCCGCGGAACATCTCCTTGAGATTACCGGCGATGGTGATTTCCTCCACCGGATGACTGATAACGCCGCGTTCAACCCAGAATCCGGAGGCGCCTCGCGAATAATCGCCGGTAACCGGATTAATGCCATGTCCCAGTAGCTCTGTGACAAGCAATCCAGTGCCCATTTCTTTCAAAAGATCCTGGAAAGATAAAGGCATGCCATTTTTCATGATCAAGTTGTGCGTACCGCCGGCGTTGCCGGTGGTGCGCATCCCGAGTTTACGCGCGGAGTAACTGCCGAGGAAATAACCTTGCACGATGCCATTCTCTACGACGTGACGGTCGAGGGTGACGACGCCATCATCGTCAAACGGACCGCTCGCCAGTCCTTTGTGCACATGCGGCAACTCCACAATTTGAATGTCCGGCGCAAAAACTTGCTGACCGATACTGTCGATCAGGAAAGAAGATTTCCGGTACAAGTTGTTACCGGATATTGCGGAAGCGAAATGTCCGATCAAACCCGATGCGATGGGTGCTTCAAACAGAACCGGCACTTCGCACGTGCCGATTTTTCTCGCGCCTAAACGTGCCGCGCTGCGCTTACCCGCTTTCTGCCCGATGCTTTCAACCGTCTCCAGATCCGCCGCATCGCGAACCACGCTGTACCAGTAATCGCGTTGTTTGCTCTCGCCTTGCTCGGCGATCATCGCACAACTGATGCTGTGGCGCGATAGCGGATAACCGCCCATAAAGCCCAGGCTATTGGCATATACAAATTGCGATTCGCTGACGGAAACGGTGGCGCCTTCCGAATTGGTGACAAGCTTATCGGCGGAAAATCCCGATTGCTCGCATCGCTTGGCGAGTTCGATGGCTTCCTCGACACTGATTTGCCACGGAAAATACAGATCGAGATTGGGGTAGTCTTTCGCCAGCAATTCGGCATCCGCCAATCCGGCGCAATCATCATCTGCGGTATAGCGGGCGATCGACAACGCTGCAGCGACGGTGTCGCTGATTGCTTGCGCCGAGAAATCGGAAGTGCTGGCATGGCCGCGTTTTTGCCCGATGTAGACGGTAACCGACAAACCTTTGTCACGGTTGTATTCAATCGTTTCCACTTCATTCTGCCGCACCGTGACAGTTTGGCCAAAACCATCGGAAACATTGGTTTCACACGATGTGGCGCCGCCTTTTTCGGCATGTTTCAGGATATCACCGGCGATTTGCTGTAACGTGCTAATCGGATAGGAAAAACGGAGATCGGAATCGGGTAAGTTATTCATGAGATGCTAACGGGGCAAAAATTAAGCGATTTTCAAAAGTAAGGGCGTTTCTAAAAAATCAGAGTTTTAAACAAGACGGGGCGAGAGGAAAAATATTTTTGCAGCATATAATTGATATGTAAGGAAATATTTTTTTCGATCAACGAAGTATTGTAACAAAATATGAATTTTTAGAGATGCCCTTAAGAAAGCGCTATGATAACAGCTTCTTGACCCCGCATTACACAGGTTACCGTGCAAAAAGAACCGGAATACGACGACAACGAAGCAATCGAACCAAGTAAGACACAGCGCAAAAAAGACATGCATGCCTTGCAGGCAATTGGCGAGCAATTGGTGGAATTGGATCCGAAAAAATTGACCGAGTTTGATTTGCCGGAAATTCTGGTCGACGCAATTCTGCTGGCGCGCTCCATGAACAAGCATGGCGCGCGCCGCCGGCAACTGCAATACATCGGGCGCTTGATGCGCGAAGTCGATGCATCGCCGATCCAGCAAAAACTCGACTCCTGGCAACAAACTTCCAAGCACCAAACCACACGGCTGCATCTGCTCGAACGCTGGCGCGAACGCTTGTTAAGCGATGAACACGCACTCACCGAATTTGCCAAACAATACCCGCAGGCCGACTTGCAGCGTTTGCGCTTGCTGATCCGCAATGCGCAAAAAGAAAAAGCGGCGGAAAAGCCGCCGAAGAGTTTCCGGTTATTGTTTCAGGAGCTGCAGGGAGTGATTACCGAAGTTTGAAGATCGGAAAGTGGCGGATTCAACATTGAAGCGCAACTTTTGTGAGGAAGCATATAGGCAAGCTGCGGTAGTCCCGAAGCTGCTTAAACGGCCAAGTAAAAGGAGCGCAAATGAAGCACTACAAGCAGCTCACCCGAGAGTAACGATAGCAGATTTCCGGTTTGAAGAAAGCGGGCTTGAACCAAACGCAAATTGCGGATGAAGTGGGCGTAGACAAGCCGACGGTATCCCGGGAATCTGGACGAAACAACGGCCGTCGCGGCTGGCATCCCAAGCAGGCACAGGAATTACGGGATGAACGCCGGAAGAAATGTGTCAATGCCCAGCGTTTCTCATTGCCGGAATGGGCGGAAATTAAACGGTTGATCCGGTTGGATCATGAGTCCAGAACACGCATCTTGCCGGCTTGCGCTGGAATGCGGGTTGAGAATCAGCCACGAGACGGTCTACGTCTACATTTATGAAGACAAGCGCCGGGGCATGATCAGGAACCGGATCGGCATTCACGAACGCCCGGCTCCAAGGGAATGGAGTTGATTGAAGTTACCCCGGAACAAGTTCAGTGGGCAGTGAATAGACTCAATCATCGGCTGCGCAAGGTGCTTGGATTCAGAACCCCGTTTGAGATATTCTTCGGAAAAGCGGTGCGCTATACCCAATCACCGTCAGGTGTTGCACTTCGAAATTGAATCCGCGCGCTGTCTTACAATAATAGCTGAAACGTAACATGGAACTGTTACTCCAAGCTCTGATCGGTCTCGTAATTTCAGTGGCAACTTCCTGGTTCACTGTAAAACTATCTCTCGCCAGGTTCCGCACCGAGCGGATTTCCATCAAGTTGATACTTGACCCGCGAGGCGCTCACTCTTACTTGGTTGATTTCTTTTCCTTCTCCTTAGTAACAGGGTTCTGCAAAGTATAGCCTTCTTCTTTCATTTTATAACCACCGTAGGCGCCTGCTCCTGCTGCCGCAATCGTCCAACACCCCGATAACAGGGGAACTACTACAACAAAAATACTTGCAATTAACAGTCGTTTGGTTCTCATGATTGCCCCCTTACAAAACGATTTATAATCCTACCCGTTTTTTATGACTGCAAATCATCGTATAAAGTTACAAACATTCATAATATCAGGAAGGTCGAGGCGGTACTTTTATCCATTCTCCCGAGCATTGTTTCACATACGGGTAATATCCCTCTGGATTCCGGCAATAATACCAATAGGCCTGTTTCTGAACCGGGGCTGCTGCAGGCCCTGAATTATCGTTGCGCTGTACGAAAGTAGGCGCCCTCACCGGTGCTGTAACTAACGGCCCTGAAATTACTGGGGACGCGGCAAGCAATGCAGGGTAGCCCCCTAAAGGATAGTAGGGTTCGAAATATCGACTCGGACCAAAACCTACATAGTTGCTATATACCCCAACTCCGCGCCAGCCACCATAAAAACCAAATCCAGGAAAGGGCATGCCAAACCCATAATAACCAAATGGCGCAAATGGGCTATAGTAACCAAAAGGCCCAAACCCCAAACCCAATCCTAGTCCCAGGCCGAATCCCAGTCCAAACCCATCATGATGGTGATGGTGATGACCATGTCCATCATGATCATGATGCCCGGTATTCTGATCAACGTTTACATTATTGTTAATCACAGTTCCGTCAGAAGTTTGAGTCTGACCGGTACTTCCATCTTGAGCAGATTGTCCGGTAGGCGATACAACATCGCCTGTCCCGGTGGCTTCTGAAGTAGGAGCTGCCTCATTAGTCTCAACCGATTCCTTTGCTACCGCAGGATCTGTAGCTGGATCCGCCAATTCTTTTCCGAGTGGTTCCTGTGGAGATTCCATGCTATCCGACAGCGAACCATCTCCTTGAGCTGAATTACTTTCCGAAGAAAGATCGTTCGTTTGATTGATTGTGTCAGCCTGTTGTTGATCATCAAATTGACTTGGATCATCGGCTATTCCGAAGTCATCCGGCTGACTAAAATCATTTTCCTGGTAAAAAGCATCACCTTGATCGTAGCCGCCTTGATCAGGATAGTCAGAATATCCTCCAGCGTCGTAATTATCACCATAATCGCCATTGAAGTCGGATTCATAGCCGCCATAATCACCCCCGAAGTCTCCGCCATCGAACCCGCCGCCATCAAAACCCCCACCGTCGCCTCCACCGCCGTCACCATCCGCAACTGAATGGTTCGTTAGAAACAATCCGCAAAGCACGACAGCTAAACATGTTAACTTGAACTTTTTCATGTCAACCTCTGCATAAAAATTGCACCTTTCAATCATTTAAGTTTTCATTGATTAATTTTTTTGCTATCCACATGGCTATCAATGAAAACTACTGTGTTCTTGCTAAACATGTTAAGAAAAAAACTCTGAACAAATACTGAATAAAATACCGATGTTGATTTGATAAAATAGGGTTTAGCATACATTTAGCAATCCTGCTATCTGCAATTTTTTATCAATATTCATCTAGTACAGTATTTAATACCAAAAAACTGCTGAATCGTTCAAATCATTCGAAATAGCTTTGCTCCAGCCATGAATCTTGATTCATGGCATTCCAATGCCAATTTAGTAAATCGAATTTAATATTTTCAATGAATTGCTTCACTTCTGCTCGCAGTTCACCTAATTCGCCAAAATTTATAATTTAAAATAACGGAGTATTGATACGCGTACTAATTGTTTTAAAAACCGGGAGTAAATGATAGAGTTTCTGCGCATTTCCAAATTTACTTCCTTACTACTCAAAACGTGTGTGAGATTTCTTTCAATTTATTAAATTTCCTCTATTCTTTCAGTGATTCCGAATGACACGCACCGCTCAGATCGGAGGATTAAACAACATATTGAAATATAATTATTATAATTCTTGATCGAACAAAGGAGAAAATTCGTATATGTGTGGAATTATTGGTGCAATCGCAAAAGCAAATGTTGTCCCTGTTCTACTGGAAGGATTGCAAAGGCTTGAATATCGAGGCTACGATTCCGCCGGACTAGTTTTTACCGATTACGGCCTAAAACGATTACGCACGGCGGGACGCGTCAATGAACTCGGCAAATTAGTAGAGCAACAAAAAGCTCATGGATTTGCAGGTATTGCGCATACCCGCTGGGCAACTCATGGCGAGCCTTCCGAACGCAACGCACACCCGCACTTCTCCGGGGAAGAATCACGAATTGCTGTGGTTCACAACGGCATCATCGAAAACCACGAAGCTATCCGATCCAGTCTTAAGAATCATGGTTACCGTTTTTTATCGGAAACCGATACCGAAGTGATTGCTCACTTAATCGCCTTGAAACTCAAGGAATCGCCCGATCTATTCAGAGCAGTTTGTTTAGCAGTCGCTGAACTACAAGGTGCTTTCGCCATTGCAGTCATGGAAGAAGCGCACCCGGAGCGAATTGTCGTCGCGCGTCATGGCGCACCGCTGATATTAGGAATAGGCAAAGATGGCAACTACGTGGCGTCGGATGTCTCGGCACTACTGCAAGTAACGCGCGATGTAATCTATCTTGAAGAAGGCGATATTGCGGAAATTAACAATCACAGCTTTCATATCGTTAATTGCTTGAAAAATCAATTGGGTGAACCAGTGAATCGAGCGGTACACGAATCACATTTATCCAACGATGAAATCGATTTGGGTTCGTACGCGCACTATATGCAGAAGGAAATCTTCGAGCAACCCGCTGCGGTCGCCAATACCTTGGAAATGCTATCGAATACTCAGTCGATCACCCCCAATTTATTCGGAAGCGAGGCAGAAGCCGTATTTACCAACACCAAGCAGATTCTGATTCTGGCATGCGGCACCAGCTACCACGCCGGATTAGTCGCTCGATACTGGTTGGAAACAGTCGCCGGCATTCCTTGCACCGTTGAAATCGCCAGCGAGTACCGCTACCGCAGTCCCGTTGCGGATCCATCAACGCTGGTTGTCGCCATCTCGCAATCCGGCGAAACCGCCGATACGCTGGCGGCGCTCGATTATTCGAAAAAGCTCGGTCACACTTACAGCCTGGCAATATGCAATGTCCCGGAAAGCGCATTGATCCGCCAGGCCGATTTACGTTTCCTAACCCGTGCGGGTCCGGAAATTGGCGTAGCTTCAACCAAAGCATTCACAACCCAACTTGCTTCCCTCTTGTTGCTTACCGTTACCTTAGCCAAAATGCGGCATAAACTATCGGCTGCCGAAGAAAACCAATTGATAATGACCATGCGCCATTTACCCAAAGCACTGCAACAAGCGCTGAAAGTGGAGCCGGAAGTCAAGCTTTGGGCGCAAAGCTTTGCGCAGAAACGTCATGCACTTTTTCTGGGTCGCGGCGTGCACTATCCGATTGCAATGGAAGGCGCGCTCAAACTTAAGGAAATCTCTTATATTCATGCAGAAGCTTACGCTGCGGGCGAACTCAAACACGGACCGCTCGCATTGGTCGACAATGAAATGCCGGTTGTCGCCATTGCCCCTAATGATCAACTACTAGGTAAGCTCAAGTCGAACTTGCAAGAAGTACAAGCTCGAGGCGGCGAGCTTTACGTGTTCGCAGATGCGGATTCACAAATTACACCCAGCGATCATCTCCATGTGATCCGCTTGACCGAATACGCCGGGTTGTTGAGTCCAATTCTGCATACCATCCCGTTGCAATTACTGGCTTATCATGTCGCCCTCGTAAAAGGCACGGATGTCGATAAGCCCAGAAATTTGGCCAAAGCGGTGACAGTTGAATAAAAGAATTTCAGAAAAAAGTCCTATCTATTTTTAAGTTGTTCAATCACCTGCTCGCGGATGTCAGTGTTGTCCCCGGCATTCACAATTACAAAATCGGGTTTTCCTGGTTTCAGGTAATCCAAGCCACGTTCTCTCCCGGAAGCGAGAAAATCGTTAATCGCTAGTTGGTAAGTTTTCTTCGGATTGATTGCAGTACCGTCAATTTGCCAGACGCCGTTCACTTGCCGGGTATTGGCGGACTGCAAAAAACCGCCGGATCCGGTATTGGTGATGCCTTGATTCAAAACTTTTAGCAATAATTCGCCTTTTATCGCGGCCAATTGGACCTTACCGCCGAACGGCAGCACGCGAATGATATCGTACACAGTGATCTGCCCAGGGGGCAGCACATCATCGATACGGATCGAACCACTGTTATAAAGTGAAAGTTCAGCTTCCGGATACGCTCGCAGCAGGCTTTTTGCGATCAATTCGGTCAAGTTGGTTTTACGCGTGCGTACGTTGGATTCCAGTCCGTCCAATGCTTCCGTGGTAGTTGTGATCACCGCTTCGGGTTCAAATCCTTGTTTCCGGAATGCATCAAAAGCGATAGCCATCCATTTATCGACCACCGCCTTGACAGCAACATCTTCCTTCAAGCTGCCGTTGATCGGAGCGAACATGGGTTTGACTTCGGTTTTACCGGTTTGTGGATCAAAGTAAAGATCAACGACATAAACGGAACGGACGTTGGCATCCCCCTTCAGCAACGGTGTGAAATTACCGCGCCAGTTCTGGTAATTGACGTGCTCATGTCCGCCGAGCAGTAATCCGATTTGTGGATATTTCTCCAGTAATTCGATATCGTCATCGATGGCCTGGTGCGTCAGAGCAATAATAAAATCCACTTGGCCGCTCAGTTGCTCAATCTGTTCTCTTGCCGCTGCCAGCGGATCGGAATAACGGACGTAACCCGGCTGATTGGCTGACAGTGTCAGACCGAACATACCAATCCTGAAGGTTTTTCCACTTTTCTTATCCACGACTGGAATCACCAGGTGTTGTTTCGCGCCTGCAAATGGTCTGCCATCGACAGCAAGCACATTGCTTGAAATCCAGGTAAATTTGGTTTCTTGCAAGCGCTGATTGAATTGCTGTTCCTTGAGATCGAATTCATGATTGCCGAAGGTGGCGTAGTCGAGCGCAAAGTGATTCAATACATCAACCATCTGGCGCCCAGCCAACTGGTCGCCATCATACTGTGCTGTGCCAATCGCCGATGGACTAAACAGATCGCCTCCCAGTGTTGTAATCGTATTGGGATTACGCGCTTGTAATTGCTTGCGTAATGTTGCAACCCGGGCAATACCGCCTTCCTTGCCACCGCTGATCGGTGTAATTTCGTAGATATCATTAAAATGCAGAATCGTGACATGAATTCTGTCATCATCGTTAGATACCGGTGATGTAGTCGCACAGGCTATCAACATGACAGCCAGCATGCCAGACACTATCGCGGGAATAATTTTTCTCATGGTAATAAATGGTTTCTATTTGAATATCAAGTGTTAAATAAGGCTCGCTGCTATTATTCAACCATTCTAAATTTTATGCCAGCAATCCTATTCGAACTGTCATTTTTTGAACGGTGATTGATCTATTTCACAGCACATGCGAGTTTTACTGTCATCCGCAGCAATTTCTGAATATAATCCAAGGCTGAAGCTGCTTATAAGGTTTAATACATTTCATCAAGGTTAGAAGCAACAGGCGGGGCTCGTGGATAGATAATCCGGAATCAGGTAATGATTGGAACTGGAAAATAGTCTCAGACAAAACTTCTTCACTGTCATGCCTCTATTTCAGGTTCCTGCCATACCAGTTCAACAAATTCTAGTTAAAAGGGGAATCAACGTGGAACAATCAATTGTGTCGTTATATCAGCGGTTTCTATCTTTTATTTCAGTTTTGTTTCTATTATTCGGAATATCCTCCTGCACACTTATTCCTGAAACCGATCCTGATCGTGGCGCGACCACGGTTCAACAAGATCCGTTCGGCGACAGTTATACAACTGTCAAATATCTGGATCAAGGCTGGGATATCACGGATAGCTTATGGTTTTATACCACAACGCAAGGTTCCAACCTGATGCCTTATGATTTTTTCATGGTATTGGAAAAACCAGGGGAATCCGAGTTGTTCCGCTCCAACGAAAACATGAATGCCTATCGCTACTTGCCGCAAAAAGCCACTTCCTACAATCCGGATGCATTGCCGGTCGGCTGGGTCAAAGACGACTATAAAGGTCAGCAGTATATTGGTCTTACCTGCGCAGCTTGCCATACCGGCCAGGTAAACTACAATGGTGTCGGCATCCGGATAGATGGCGGCCCGGCCAGCGCCGATATGGAAGAAATCATGATCGGTCTCTCAAGAGCACTGAAATACGTACGAGAGAATGAAGAAGCAAAAGCCCGGTTTGTCAAAAATGTGCTGGCGCGCGGCAATTACAAGTCCGAGACCGAAGTGCTCGGTGATCTGGCGAAATACGAACAGCGTCTCACCAACTACACCATCATCAACCGCAGCCCAACCCCTTATGGCTATGCCCGGTTGGATGCATTTGGACGCATTTACAACCGGGTTCTTGAGCATCTCATCAATGAGAGAGAACTCAGGGATTTATTACGCGACCGCAAAATTATGCGCGACAAAGGCATGAGCGACGAAGAGCTTGATCAAATCATGGCCGATCTGGATAAGATTCCTACCGGTGATCAACGCGACCGGATGGTGGAACGCTTGACCCAGAATCTTACAAAATGGCAGTTGGGAAGATTACGGAAAGCAATCTATAACCCGGCCGACGCGCCCGTCAGCTATCCGTTCTTATGGGATATTCCACAACACGATTACGTACAATGGAACGGCCTGGCAGCGAATGCCGGACTTGGTCCGGTAGGACGGAATACCGGTGAGGTAATTGGTGTGTTCGGCACATTGGACTGGAATGAAGAAAAAGGAATGACGATTTCCACCTTGATCGGCGGACAAAATACCAGCACCAAGATCAGCTTCGACTCTTCTGTAAACGTCCATAATCTGCGTAAGATAGAATCGCACTTGCAGAAACTGCAATCCCCAAAATGGCCGGAAGATATTCTCGGTCCGATTGATCATCAACGCGCGTCGCGCGGCCAATCGTTGTTCAACGAATACTGCGCGAGCTGCCACGCCAATATCGTACGCGATGATTCGGATCGCCGGGTAATTGCCAGCATGTCGAGAGTTAGTGATGTCGGTACCGATCCGGTAATGGCTGAGAACAGTTTCAACCGAACCGGATACTCGGGCATATTGCGTAATCAATATGTCGATGTGGGTGTAGGCAGTATTCTATTGGATCAAAAAGCACCGGTTGCTGCTTTACTGACCAAAGCAACGTTGAATGTGGTCGCCACACCGGATCCCGATAAATTGTTCTTCCAGCGTTGGGGGGATTGGATCACCGATATCGCCAAGGCATTTTTTCACAATGAAATCAAACCATCGATCAAGCATGGCAATTACGATCCGGACACCACTGCAAAACCACTGGCGTCTTTAAATGCCTATAAGGCACGATCGCTCAATGGCATCTGGGCAACGGCGCCTTATCTACACAACGGTTCCGTGCCTACCTTGTACGATCTGCTGTTACCGAAAAAAAGTGATGGCGATCCGGAAGATGGAGAATATCGCCCGGATCGGTTTGAAGTAGGTTCGAGAGAATTCGATCCCGGTAAAGTAGGCTTTAAAAGCAGCGGATACGAAGGTTCTACTTTCGACACCAGTTTAAAAGGCAATAGTAATGCGGGTCACGAATATACCACCGGCAAAACGGCGCAACTCAACGGGAAGATCTTGAAACCGCTCACTAAGGAAGAGCGGTTGGATTTGCTGGAATATCTGAAGACTCTGTAATTGCAATGATGAGTGATGAATTATTAAAGCACAGGGAGGAATAAAATGAGTACCAGTTACCTTGAACAGTATGACGCAACCCCCGATACAGAGAAATTTCCGTTGGTGCGCCGATGGATAGATACCGAACCGTTGCCTTTCTTCAAAGAGTTGCGTGAAAAACGCCCCATTTTGGTAACACCGGATTGCACGCTGGTCACCCGGTTTGACGATGTCAGGGAGATCCTGAAAATGTATAAGGTTTTTACCGTCAAACCTTATGTTCCAAAAATGGATAATTATTTAATGGCGCATGATGACGATGCACTGCATACACGGGAAAAGTCACTCATGCAATTTATGCTCAATCGCGATGACTTACCGAAAGTGCGCAACATGGTTGCGGATATCGCTCGCGGCATTCTTACCAAAGCCAACGGCCAGATCGAGATCGTGAACAGCTTCTGCCGCATGGTTCCAGCCACACTTGTGCAAGACTACTTCGGATTGACCGGCGCTAACCGGGAAGACCTGATCGAATGGTCCTACTGGAATCAATACGATACCTTTCACAATCACCCGTTTGACTTGGTGCCTCCGGAATTGTCAAAGCGTATCATCGATCGCCATAACGAAACTTCCAAGAAGCTGGGCGAGTACATCACTATGCTGATTGCAAAACGTTTTCTCGCAGTCAAAGCAGAAAAACTTACTTTTTCGACCATCATCCGATTGCGGGATGATATCGTGACCAGAATGTTACGAACCAGCTTTGCCAAGGAACTGGATTTTGACATCAAGCGTTTAGGCGTGAATGCTGGCGGCTTGCTGATCGGCGCAATTGAAACCACTTCGCAAGCTGTTGCGCAGGTATTGCAGTATCTGTTCCAACACCCGCAATGGCTCGAAACCGCAAAAGTAGCTGCGCAAAAAGAAGACACCGCGGAATTCGATGGTATCGTTTGGGAAGCTTTGCGATTTTCTCCGATTACCGCCTATTTATTCCGCACAACCGCAAGCGACTATACTGCGGCGAAAGGAACAAATTATGAAACGGTGCTGCGTACCGGAACTTATGTATTACCGGTGACATTATCGGCAATGTTCGACGAGCGTGCGTTCGAGTCTCCAGATGAATTCATCCCGCAGCGTAACTGGTACAACTATTTCCATTTTGGATTCGGAAACCACGAATGCCTGGGACGTTATGTCGGCATGGTGATGATTCCCGAAATGGTTCGCCAAGTACTGTTACAGAAGAATATCGAAGCGAAAGGAAATATTGATTATAAGGCCGGCCCGTTTCCGGAAGCGTATCAGTTGTCCTGGACTACACAATAATGTTTCTCAGTCAGCAGGATTGAAAATACGCACGTGTTGAAGCACGATTTTTCGAGCAGATATTAAACTGCTGATAACAATAAAAAAACAGTGTTCCCTGGAAAAATTGCTTGCAATTTAATCCAGAGAACACTGATTGCTTTCCCCCCAACGTTTAATAGTTGGATTTTTCTTCAGTTGAGCGAGCTTTTCCGCCACCTTCCTGATCACCCGCCGGAATTTGGTGGAAAGGCTGGATGGTTTTGCCATAGGCATCAGGATCCGGAGATTCGGGCGCTGTTGGTTTGCCACCACACGCAACTAAAACCAAAACTGCTGAAATTGCCAATAAATGTGTAATTTTCATTTAGAAACCTTCTGTCTGTATGTTAATAATTCAATTTTTTGTTACGACAGTGGGAAGAGTACCGGGTAAGACAGGTTGAAACTTTGATCTGAATCAAATTAACGCAATCTCGGATTTAAATACTCCATCTTTGATTACGCTTTTTCATAGACTTCGTATTCGATGGCTCAGATCGGAATACATTTTTATCAAACGCTCAATGATTTCATCGCACCAGCACTCCGTGACCAAGAAATCAATCACTGTTTTTTTCGCAGAGCATCGGTAAAGGATATGATTGAATCGTTTAACGTGCCGCATACCGAAGTTGCACTGATTCTGGTCAATGGTCATGCAGTTAATTTTGACTATCTGGTGCAAGATAGCGACCAAATCGAAGTTTATCCAACGTTCGAAAACTGCCCGCCATCAGCACGGTTGCGCCTTCGCCCGGAGATACCGCAGCCGCTGACATTTGTGGCCGACACCAATCTCGGCAAACTGGCGCGTTATTTACGGTTGCTTGGTTTTGACTGTCTCTATCGGAACGATTATGACGACAAAAGCATCGCTGAAATTTCGCATGACCAGGAACGGATGCTGCTAACCCGGGATCGATCTCTTTTGCAACGCAGAATTATTACCTTTGGTTATTTTGTAAGAGCGGATAACCCCAAAATACAGATTCACGAAGTTTTAAAAAAATTTGATTTGTACTCTACGATCAAACCCCTCACACGCTGCACGCGTTGCAATGGCAAATTAGCGAAAATCCACAAAGAACAAATAGAACACCGCTTGCAGCCACTCACAAAAAAATACTACAGCAACTTTTTAACTTGCCCAAATTGCGGGCAGATATACTGGCAAGGCAGCCACCACTCGCGTATACAGGCCCTGATTGACGAATTCACCAATAACTGGCCAATTCCATAACACCTTATTAATAGTCGATTACTGTTCGAGTAGCGCACCTAATCAATCAATACAAATTGTCTCCTCGATTTGCCGGAACATCGAGTTGGCAGAAAAGCCAAACCACTTAGAGGACTCGGTGCGATGCGCACCGATCACATCACCTGTGGCGTCCCGATCGGGATAAAGCAACAGCGTGATCGAACGGGCTTGGTGATGTTCACAATCAAACTCATACTGCGTTTTAACCGCACGGAAACCGCCCTTTTGTATTTCTTCGTAACTGGATAACACCCATATTTTGCGCATTACTCCATTCTTATGAATCGAGTCCGGATCAAAAAAATGCGACTGGTTGTTTTCTGCTGGAATATCCAATTTGATCCATTTCGCATACACAGGGTTGGCGATCAACAGCAGCAACATGGATAAGCAATTTCTCATATTTTTACGACTAAAATCCGGTTTTTTTAGCTTCTTCATCCGTTTGTACTCCCAAGTACGAAGTCATTCATGCACGCTTCGTGCCTTTCTGCAACAATGCAATAATAGTGAACCATTTTGCCATTAAATAGTTTTAACTGCAGGCGTTTTTCCACTATTCTTATCATCCAATCAGGCAGGTCAAACCGATCACTTAATTCGCAAAATTCTCTCGAATTATCACGGTCATAGATCTGTTATGAATTTGAAAATTTCTGACACGACAATTTTTATGAAAAATACTGCATTGCATCTGGTTTGCGGTGCTCTTCTTATGAATTCTCAAAGGTACTGGTAACTATAAAAATCATGGATAGTCTTAATCTGGAGTTGAATATGATGGAAGAATTAAATCAGGCCTGGATAATGTTGAAACTTGGCGGGATCATCATCATCCCGCTGGTTTTATTGGGTGTAATCGCAGTCGCGATTATGCTTGAAAAGGCATTTATCTATTGGCGGTATGCGCGGCTTTCTAGCGATTTGCTTAATCTGGTGGAAACCTATGGCTTCAAATGGAACGATCTGGAAAAAATTCTTTCCGGGCTGGACAGCCGTCACTATTACAAACGTTTTTTTGAAGTTGTCATTTCCAATCGTCATCAACCCGCCTGGTGGACGGAATCGCGCGCCGCCGATGAAGCTCAAATCATTGAAGAAGCACTGGCACGACGGCTCTGGGCCTTGGAAACCATAGTCACTGCTGCACCGTTACTGGGTCTGGTCGGAACCGTGATCGGCATGATGCGCGCATTCCAGGTCATCGGCAGTGAAGGCTTAGTGAATCCAACCGCAGTCACGGGCGGTGTTGCAGAAGCTTTGATTGCTACCGTCGTTGGACTAGCGATTGCGCTGGTTGCACTATTTGGTTTCAATTATTTCTCCCGTTTGCAGTCGCTAACCATGGATGAAATGGAGCGCTTAGGTACTCGGTTGATTGATAACATCCGTCTGGATCAACAGGACAATCTCGATGAAACTGCGTAAATCCCGATCAATCCAGAAAGGCAAAATCGAGATCATCCCGATGATCGATGTGATGTTTTTCTTGCTGGCAACCTTCATGCTGGCTTCGTTATCGATGCAAAACTTGGACTCGTTACAAGTCGATCTGCCCGAAGGACAAGCGGAAAAGCTGAGCGCGGAAAAACCGGTCACGCTGACATTAACCAAAGACAGCAAAATTTATATTAATCAAACGGCCGTCACGCTCGATACGCTGGCCGGGACGCTAAAACCACTGCTTGCAGACTCCAAGCAAAAACTGATCGTATCCGCAGATACTGAGGCTCCACAAGGAATCGTGGTACAAGCCATGCTGCGTGCCCGTACTGCCGGCGCACAGCATTTCTTGATTGCGGTAAGACACAAATAGCGCAGATACATGGCAAGTTCACGATCGAGAGAAGTTCGCCTGTGGTGGCCATTGCCGCTAGCTGCGCTCATTTGGCTGCTGATCGTCTGGGCTTTGGGATTTTTTTTATCAATGCCGGAAGTTGAAATTGAAACGCCGCCACCTATCGCGGCGAGTTTCATCGACCTACACGAAGATGAAAACGCTAACAGCTCCATGCCTGCCACTGCACCCAGCCCGGCTCCGGTGCAACCGGAAAAACCGAAAGCCGTAGAGGAGCCTAAACCAACCCCCAAAACGTTACCCCGGCCGGCGCCAGCGCCGTCATCGCGACCGCAGACCAAACCCAAAGCTGCCGAGCAACCTAAACTCAAGACACCCGTACCGGCAAAAGAAGTTGCTAAACCTGCACCTTCAGCGCAACCGCCCGCCGATGCGCCAACCGACTTATCCGAATATATTAAAGCCCGCCGCCAAGCAGCAGGGATCGACAATCCGGAAACAGCCGCTCCTAGTAGCAGCGCCGCAAAACAGCTATCCGCTGACGAAATCCGTATGGCCAATATCCGGCGTAATCTGCAAAACCCTGGCACCAGCGGAATTTTCCAAATTATGCGCATCGGCCCGCGCACTGCGGAATTCTCGTTCCGCGCCTGGACAACAGGACAAAGTAATCCGCGCTTGCAAATGATCCAAGTCACTGCGGGTCCGGAAGGCGATATCGAGCGCGCCATCATCCGCCGCATGATCCAATTGATCCGGGAATATTACAAGGAAGATTTCAAC
Source organism: Proteobacteria bacterium SG_bin4 (assembly GCA_002083395.1). GTDB lineage: Bacteria > Pseudomonadota > Gammaproteobacteria > Burkholderiales > Nitrosomonadaceae > Nitrosomonas. Next base: position 64,352 of record LWDH01000036.1, read on the forward strand.
TGGGAATCGCACCGTTTGCATCGCGTAGTTGTGCTATCGGCGCGAGAAAAAGATACTGCGGCGCTGGAAGATTTTTTGATGCGCGAGTTCTTTGTAAACCCGGTTCGATAAAAATACTTTAAGGTTCCTCTCAGCGCGTCGTATTTAATAGAACTCTTCGCTTTTACAGTTCGTTGGATTCATCTGAGAAACAACTGTTTTTTTTGAAATTTAATCGCTCTAACTTTTTCAATTGCCGGTAATGATCAGCAACTCAAGTATAGAAATCCCCATTCTGGATTTAAAAGTGGGCATGTATGTCAGCAAACTGGATCGTCCATGGCTAGACACACCATTTCCACTGCAGGGGGTGCTGATGCGGACAGAAAAAGATATTCAAGCATTAAAAAATATTTGCCAGTTTGTCTTTGTCGACGTTGAACGCAGCGAACCTTTCGTGGTGCAGAAACATTTACCTTTCGCCGTTTCTAACATCGCAGCAGCATCAGCAGCAAATCGGAATCCCTCACATCCGGATAATAGCCAGAAGCAGTTTCAACTCGACCCAATTCTGCAACGCGTAAAAACATACGAGGATTTCCGTACTGCCGAACAGGAAATACCTGCTGCCACGAAAGCATACAATTTCACACTCGCCTTGTTAGACGATATTACAAACAATATCGAACGCGACATTAAATTTGATATACACGCTGCACATGAAGTCGTGGATACCTTATGCGAAAGTGTTATCCGCAACCCGGACGCAGCGCTGCTGCTGGCTCAGCTGAAATCAACCGGAAAGGAATTATACGACAGCGCAGTCAAAACTTCGGTGCACATGCTCGCATTCGGCAGGCACTTGGGCCTTCCGCGCCGGGAATTATCGGTGCTTGGATTAGGCGGGTTGCTGATGGATATTGGCAAGCAACGCCTGCCTAAAGAAATACAGGCGAAAAGGAGCATGTATCTGAAACCTGCGGAACGAAAATTGATGAAACAGCATATTGCCTACAGTCAAGAAATCGTCACGCGATTATGCAATGTCACCGATGACGTCATCAAGATCGTTACCCAGCATCATGAACGCGAAAATGGCAATGGCTATCCGCTTAGTTTATATGCCAATCAAATCCATCCCTACGGCCGTATGGCTGCAGTTGTTGATAGCTATGAAGAATTGATCTGGGGCCAACCTGGAATGCCCGGTTTGCGGCCATTCGAGGCGATCAAGGAATTAAAAGGAAATGCTCAGAATGGCCTCAATTTTGCGTTGGTGGAACAATTCGCCCATTGCATCAGTATCTTCCCGGTTGGCTGCTTGGTCGAGCTCAACACCGGAGAAGTTGCGATTGTACTCTCGCAGAATCGGACTCAACGGTTCTTGCCGCGCATTATGATCATTTGCGATGCAAAGAAAAAACCTTACGATAATCCCATCACTATCGATCTAAAAAAATTCGACCTCAGTCCGGCCGGAGTTCCCTATAAAATCACCAATGACTTACCCCAGGGCGCTTACGGAATCGATCCGAAGAGATTCTATCTGTAGCATCTTCCATCATGCCGGTTTTAAGTTACTCAAATTTTTTCCAAGCCGCAGAACGCAAGTTATCGGATAACCGCAATGCCTGCGGAAATCATGCTGTTTTGACAGTAAATCTAGGGCGGCTTGCAGAACTCGACGGCATACTGGGTTATGCCGCAGTCGATCAAATAATACAGACTATTTCCAAGCAATTGGCAGACGCGCTTAATCCTGGGGATTTAATCGGTATTACCGGACGGCATCAAGTCAGTTGCCTTTTGGTTAATTTACTCGCGAATGCCCATGCCCTATTAGCAGCTCATAAAATTTTAAGAATTCTGACCGTGCCGTTTACCCTTGGCGCACACAATATACTGTTGAATCCCTGCATCGGGGTTGCGTATGGTCGCGAGAAAAAAAGCACGATCGATCTGATGATGCGCAACGCAAGCCTTGCCATACAACAAGCGCTGCAAGAAAAAGAACAGATTAAGCTTTTTGTGGAAAATCCGGAAGATACCTATCTAACCCAGCTCCACCTTTGGTCTGACTTGAACGAAGCAATAGAAACAAATGCCCTGCATTTACAATTCCAACCGCAGTTCAACACTGTCAGCGGCAAAATTGAATCGACGGAAGCACTGCTGCGCTGGACACATCCACAGCATGGACCGATTAGAACCGATAAGTTGATTCAGGTCGCGGAAGGCACGATACTGATGCCCAAACTAACGCAATGGGTTTTACATACCGCATTACGCGAGTGTTCTGCGTTCCGCACAGCAGGGATTGATGCGGGAGTATCCATCAATTTCTCCGCTGACGATTTGCGCGAACCGGACATCATCGATTTGACTGCGCAAGCACTGGATATCTGGAATGTTCCTCCCGGCCGTATTACCGTTGAAGTAACCGAAACCGCTGTGATGGAAACCAACCGGAATATTCTTGACACACTCAACCATCTGAAAGACATGGGATTGAAACTCTCCATGGATGATTTCGGTACCGGTTATTCGTCGATGTCGCGCATGCTGGAGCTGCCGTTGGACGAAGTCAAAATCGATATGATTTTCGTGAGAGAAATGACAAAGCACCCGAAACACGAGAGAATTGTCGACTCCATCATTAACCTTGCGCATCAATTGAATTTAACCGTCGTTGCGGAAGGTGTGGAAGATCTCGATACCTTCAGGCGGTTGGCGGTGCTTGGTTGCGATGTGATCCAAGGATATTTGATTGGCAAGCCGATGCCGCTCACGGATTTCATCAAAACCGTCAGCCAGCAATCCTTCGAATTTCTTCAACCGGTAGCGCCCGAATCCGCAAACGGTTATCAATCGATTCCCGGAATGTTAAATTCACGTTGATCGATCAACAAGCCAGCCTCAGAAAAAAACGTTTCACTGAATTTTGACACCGGAATATCCCGGCATTCGTGATCTGCAATCAATCGTCCGTTCTTTTCCACCGCAACCCCGTCTTTCGGTCCCCAGCCCTTCCCAATCGCAGTATAGACAATGTAGTGATATGGTTCGCTGATAAATCTCAGATAGCCGCCACCACCGCCGGAAAACATCAAGGTCCGGGCTTGCACGAATTGAGCATTGGGTGTTGATTGCGGCACTGTTGGCAGGGTTAACTCAATTCTGCCTGATTGTCCGAATCGATATTGCAGATAGCCGCTGTTTGCGGATAAATCGTTCGACGCGCAGACCGAAACCGTTTTCTTACCCAGCGAACAAGAAAAAATGACTTGTTCCTGTTGCTTGCAGAGTGTCTCCGCCGCGCCAAAGGGTGTAACGATCAAACCGATCAAACCGCCGAGATACGTGATCGCTCTCACGTCAACACTGCATAATATTTTTTGAAATGACTGATCCGGTCATCCAATCCCAGCGTCCCGCCATTCACTTTCTTGGTAATTTTTGTCACGACATCGTCGCTCGCGCCTTGATCGGCCAATTCGTTGAGTGCTTTGGTGCTCCAGAACCATGCAGCAGACAACAATGGGTATTTGGTTTTGACCCAATCCGGATTGGCTATTACATCATCGCCAATCGCTTTGGCAAACGCGCTGTAATTGTCTTTACCGGTGAGTTGGATATAACCCCGGCCACGGTATTTATAGCCTTTCTTGCTGGCTTCGTCGCCGTTACCCATGCGATTGGCATACACTCGCGAGGCGATTTTTTCCGGTTGACGGGCGTATCCATTCGCCAGATCATCGGGAAAATATTTGGGAAATACCTTTTTCAATCCATCCGCGGAATAATTCAGATTTTCTTCCAGGGCCTTGAATTCCGCGCTTTCGTGCGCGCACTGCGCGAGAAAATGCGCCAGGCGCAGGGGTGAATCGATAGCGAATTTGGCGGCGCAATCGGGAATTTGAACCAGTACGGCATCGGGAACATGCGGTTTCAGCTTGTCTACGGATAACATTTTCACCCTCCCAGATTGTTGACAGTTAAACGATTGGTCAACGTACAATGAATGCGTTGTCCTTCCGCATTATAATCACAAATTTACAGTCACAACTTGTTATGCCTGCAATCAAACCGCTGCCCGAATTATTGATCAACCAAATCGCCGCCGGCGAAGTAGTGGAGCGTCCGGCGTCGGCGCTCAAGGAAATCCTGGAAAACAGCATCGACGCCGGTGCGGGAAAAATCACCGTGCAACTGCAACAAGGTGGTGTCAAACAAATCCGTGTCGCGGATGACGGCGCAGGTATCGCCAAAGACGAATTAATACTGGCGTTGACACGACACAGCACCAGCAAAATCAGCACGCTGGAAGATTTGCACAAAATTACCAGTCTGGGCTTCCGCGGCGAAGCATTAGCGAGTATCGCCGCCGTTGCCAGGTTGACACTTACCAGCCAGCAGCAAGGTCAAGCGCATGCCTGGGAAATCAGCGCTGAAGGCCCTGTGGCTTCCCAGCCGGCACCGGCGGCGTTGACGCAAGGCACCATTGTGGATGTCAACGATTTGTACTTCAATATTCCGGCCCGGCGCAAATTCCTGAAGTCTGAAGCCACCGAATTCGCGCACTGCGACGAAACCTTCAAACGCATAGCGCTCTCGCAAGCCAATATTGAGTTCGTTTTGCAGCACAACGGCAAAGTGCGCCGCCATCTGCGCGCCGCCAACATGCCACAACGGATCGCTGCGCTTCTTGGCGATGAGTTCAAGCAAGCAGCCGCGTTGGTGGATGAGGAATCCGCCGGTATGCGTCTGACCGGCATGGTCGCATTGCCCGCTTTCGCCAGATCATCGCGCGATATGCAGTATTTTTTTGTCAACAGCCGTTTCGTCAGCGATAAGCTGATTTCGCATGCATTGCGCGAAGCCTATCGCGATGTGCTGCATCTGGAACGGCATCCGGCGTTTGTATTGTTTCTTGAAATCGATCCTGAAAGCGTTGATGTCAATGTACACCCGAGTAAAACCGAAGTCCGTTTCCGCGAAGCGCGCGCATTGCATCAGTTCATTTTTCATGCGATCAACAAGGTATTGGCATCTCCGCAAAGAGAACAAAAAACGCACACCAGCGAACCTGCGCCTGGAGCCCGGCCGTTTGCGGCATACCCGAGAGCCGATTCCGTACAGCCTGCCAGGGTATCGCAACCGGCCGGTTTTTACGGTACGTTATTCGGTACCGAATCGCACACGCCAACAACACCGAGAAATCCTTCATTTGCAGCCGCCACCGCGGTATCTCCGAGGCCTGCCACAACCGACGATGAAAAAGACGACTACCCGCTCGGTTTCGCCCTGGGGCAATTGCACAACATTTATATCCTGGCACAAAATACACGTGGACTGGTCGTCGTCGATATGCACGCCGCACACGAACGCATTCTATACGAACAACTGAAACAAGCACTCGACCGGCATGAGATCGCGATGCAGCCGTTGTTGATCCCAGCGGTGTTTCATGCCAGTAGTTTGGAAGTCGCCGCGGTGGAAGAAAATCATGAGACGCTGGCACAGTTGGGATTCGATATCGCCGTCCTGTCACCCACTACCCTGACCGTACGCGCCGTACCGGCTGCTTTGAAAGAAGCCGATGCCGTTCAGATCGCCCGCGATCTATTGCAAGAAATCCGTGAATACGGCGCCAGCCAGATTCTCACTGCCAAGCGCAATGAAATTCTTGCCACCATGGCGTGCCACGGTGCCGTACGCGCCAACCGCAAATTAACACTTGAAGAAATGAATGCGCTGCTGCGCGATATGGAACAAACCGAACGCGCCGATCAATGCAATCACGGCCGTCCAACCTGGTTTGAAACCAATCTGGCGGAGCTGAATAAATTGTTTATGCGCGGGAAATAACCCGTTTCGCTGATGAAATTCCGGCTTACCCGGAATCAATCGGCTTTCCGGTTCATGCTCTCACGCAATTCGATCAGAATCTGATCCGCCGCATCGACGCGGATCACGCCAAACCGCGGATACTCGATGTCGACAATGACATACACCGCAATCGCCGTCATTGTCGCAAACACCACCGGATGAACCCAGCGATGCGGGCGATTTTTGGCCGCGCCGTAACCGGCGATAAACGAACAGCCGTAGGCAAACACAAACAGCAGCACAAAAATGATCTTGGGCGGATGCATCATCATCGCCATCTTACGCGTCGTGGTAATGTCGATCATCGCGTTCAGCGCCGGAAGCAGCACCACGCAAGCAGATGGCGTACTTTGCATACGGCAAGCTGCTACTGCTTGTGTCCAAATCGTATTCTGCAACGCCATGCTGCTATTCCACTCCTGCTGGGCCGCCTCAACATTTGGAAGCCTTTTATAGTATTCCAAACGGGAGTCGGTGTAACGGCGGAACAATGCCCGTAACTCGGTGCGTGCATCCGCTTCGACGATATCCAGCCGCAAGTACGCGGTACCGATGGCGTTGGTCTCCTCGGCGATCAGATGACGGCGGTCGTCAAACCTTGACGCGGCACCGGAGAATGTAAACGCGATTAACAATCCGAACAGCGCGAAAATAGCGGCTTCGATCGTGCCGCCACCCAATTTACCGTCTGTTTCCGCATCGTTGTTCAAATGCTTGAATCCAAGACGCCTGCCCATCGCATAAAACAGCAACATGCCGAGAAACAGACTGATCCCGACAGCGATCGGAATGAAGGTAAAGTTCATCATGAATAGTTCCTAAAATGAGCGGTTCCAGAAAATTCCCGGCAAAGGATCAAAGAGATTTTACAAAAAATATCAACTGCATATTGCCAATTCTGTGAAGATACGATAAAAACTTCGACAAATCAGTAGAAATTGACTGGCTAATCATTCCACCAGACTGCTCGGTTTAGCGTAGACAACGAGAAAGGATCAAAACGATGAAAGACAATAAAACACCCGACACCGCGCAAGCCGGAACCAAACAACCCGATCAAACCGGTAACCGGGACCTGCTCGACTCCATGATCGAGTCATTGCCTCTAACGATCCGCAGGCATTGGTTCTGGATTCTGGCTTATAGCCTTAATCTGGGATACTTCATCTATGCGCTGGTAAGCACCAATAGTGAGTCTGAGTCATTCACGATCCCTATCCTGCCGGGCGTCATTTTCACCTGCATCATTTTCGTGCAGATCTTTGCCGACCCCATCGCCTATATTCCGGTTGAAGGAATTACACCGGAAGAAAAAGAATTACTGGAAAAGCAACGCTCGCATCAACGCTACAAGTGGATGATCTTTGCGTACAGCTTCATGCTGCTGTCGCTGCTGCTGACTTTCTATCCTTTTATCAATGAATTTAAAAACAAACCTATAGAAACACTGCGCGATCAGCCGATCGCGGTATTTATCGGTTGCTCTCTCGACAGCCAAGCGAAGTACTTGAGTTGCTTCAAGGGAAAACCCGACACCGAAAGAGATACACCCATAACACCTGAAAAGATCGCCGGAACCTGGGTTATCAATATCGGCGGCTACATCAATCTATGCAAAGAAAAAATTGAAATCAATAAAGCTGGAAAAGAAGTCAGTAAAGCGACGGCTTGCGCAGTCAGCGATGGCTTGATGATCCCGCTTTATTTCATCATCCTGGCGTTAATGGGTGGCAGCATCAGCTTGACCCGCCGCCTGCCGGAACTGCAAAAACAGGTAAGCGATGAGCATATCGCTACCCAACACCAACCGCGTCTGACGCAATACGAATTCCGCGAACATTTGATTTTCCAGATCGTGCAATTCATCTCCGCGCCTTTCCTCGCGATACTGGCTTATTACCTGATCGAACCCAGCAATCTGACCAACTCGGTCGCGCTGGCATTCGTCGCCGGATTCGCCTCGGAAACCATCCTGCTGATGGTACGCTCGGTCGCCAATAAAATTTCTCCCGCAAGCGCCGAGGGGCCGCAATATGGTGCAATTGCCGGTGTGGTTACCTTCAAGAACTTTACTCCGCTTAGAACCGAAGTTTTCTTATCCGAATCGCCGCAAATTCATACGATAACCGACAATCAAGGCTTTTTCATGCTCAGCAACGTTCCAGCCGGCGAACATAGCATCAGCATCAAATACACCACGCAAGCGGATGACGGCAAAACCGTCGAGCAAATCAAAAAAGACACGGTAAAAATCGATCGGGCGCAAGCGATTGTTAAGAAGAATGTGGTGATTGAAGAAAAGTAAATATCTACGACTTGTACTGGTTCGGACTCCTGAGTTAGTATGCCACGTTGCCTCACCCATACAACTGCCGTTTCAACCCGCAGCGGTTCAGAATAATTGCGCTGATTTCCTCGATGGAGATGCGCGTGGTATCCAGGTACGGGATATTGAAGCGGTTAAACAGGGCTTCCTGCCATTGGAGTTCCCGTTGACATTGCTGCAGCGAGGCATACTCACTATCCGGACGGCGCTGTTGGCGGATGAAATGCAATTGCGCCGGAGTGAGCGTTAAGCCGAATAGTTTGTGTTTGACCGCATCGACTGCTTTGGGCAATTGCTGCACGGTCATATCGTCCGGCGTCAGCGGATAATTGGCGGCAGCGATGCCGTATTGCAAGCCCAGATACAGGCAAGTCGGCGTTTTGCCGGAACGCGATACGCCGATCAGGATGATGTCGGCTTGCGCGAAATGCTTGGGATTGATGCCGTCGTCATGCGCCAGCACATAATTAATCGCGTCGATCCGCTTGAAGTACGTCAAGTCATCCTGCAAACCGTGCGAACGTCCGGCTTTGCGCGCGGATGGCTGACGCAATTCCTCTTCGACCGGATGGGTAAACGCTTCGAAAAAATCGTAAACACGGCAATTGCCTTGTTTAATCACATCGAGTATTTCCGGTCGCTGCAACGTGCTGAACACCAGCGGGCGGAACCCGTCAGATTCCGCGGTTTGATTGATCTGCAACAATACTGTCCTGGCTTTAGCAAGATCGTCCAGAAACGGCACGTTCACGGCATTCCAGGCGATGCCGTCAAACTGCGTCAGCAAGCTGTGGCCCAGCGTTTCCGCAGTAATGCCGGTGCGGTCGGATAAATAAAAAACCGTCCTTTTCTGCGTCATCAGTGCTTGCTCAAGCGGCCAATATCCAACCAGGTTTGCACCACCGTATCAGGATTCAGCGACAGGCTGCTAATGCCTTGCTCATACAACCATGCGGCAAAATCCGGGTAATCGGAGGGCCCTTGCCCACAAATACCGATATATTTGCCTTGCTTGCGGCACGCATCGATCGCCATTTTCAGCAATTTCTTCACTGCCGGATTGCGCTCATCGAACACCTGCGACACCAGCGCGGAATCGCGGTCGACACCGAGCGTCAGTTGCGTCATATCGTTCGAACCAATCGAGAAGCCGTCAAAGTACTGCAAGAATTCCTCCGCCAGCACGGCATTCGACGGAATTTCGCACATCATGATCAGCCGCAAGCCGTTGCTGCCGCGTTTCAGTCCCTGCGACGCCAGCAACTCGGTTACTTGCGCGGCTTCTTCCAGCGTCCGGCAAAACGGAATCATGATCTCGACGTTAGTCAAACCCATTGCATCGCGCACCTTGCGCAACGCCCGGCATTCGAGTTCAAAACAGTCGCGGAAATCGGACGATACATACCGTGAAGCGCCGCGGAAACCGATCATCGGATTTTCTTCATGCGGCTCGTAACGGTTCCCCGCCAGCAGATTCGCGTATTCGTTCGATTTAAAATCGGAAGTGCGCACAATCACCGGGTGCGGATAAAACGCCGCCGCCAGCGTGGCGATGCCTTCGGTCAATTTCTCGACGTAAAAATCGATGGGGTTTGCGTAACCAGCAATGCGCCCGCCGATTGTTTGTTTCAAGTCGTCCGGCAAGCGTTCGAATTCCAGCAATGCCTTGGGATGCATACCGATCATGTTGTTGATAATGAATTCCAGCCGCGCCAGCCCCACGCCTTGATTCGGCATACGCGCAAAAGAGAAAGCGTGCGACGGATTGCCGACGTTCATCATGATTTTTAGCGGTAAATCCGGTAACTCACCGGAATCCGCCACGCTATGCTCGAACGGCAGCAGACCCTCATAAACCAGTCCGGTATCGCCATCCGCGCAAGAAACCGTTATTGGCGCTCCATCTTTAATCGACGCCGTGGCATTACCGCAGCCGACCACCGCCGGAATGCCCATTTCACGCGCGATGATCGCCGCATGGCAGGTCCGCCCGCCACGATTGGTGACGATTGCGGATGCACGCTTCATAATCGGCTCCCAGTCCGGATCGGTCATATCGGTCACCAACACATCACCCGGTTTTACCAAGTGCATTTGATCGGCTCCAGCGATCAAGCGGGCTGTTCCTTGGCCGATTTTGCTGCCGATGGCGCGGCCTTCCGCCAAAATGGTCCCGCTGCCGCTCAGTTTGAATCGCTCAAGCGCCGGCGCAGCACGGCTCTCGACTGTTTCAGGGCGCGCTTGCACGATATACAGCTGCCCGTCCCGGCCATCCAGCGCCCATTCGATATCCATCGGACGGCCATAGTGCTGCTCAATGATCACCGCCTGACGCGCCAGCGCTTCAACTTGCGCATCTGTGAGCGAGAAGCGATTGCGCCGGGCGGACTCGACTTCGCGCGTCAACGTAAAAGCATCGCTGCCATTGTTTTTGTCGGCATATACCATTTCAATCGCTTTGCTGCCTAGCCGCCGTGACAGGATCGCAGGCTTTCCGTCTGCAAGGCCTCGTTTATACACATAAAATTCATCGGGATTGACTGTACCCTGCACGATGGTTTCACCCAACCCATACGCCGACGTGATAAAAATCGCATCGCGGAAACCGGATTCGGTATCGAGCGTGAACATCACCCCGCTGGCGCCGAGATCGCTGCGTACCATTTTTTGGATACCGGCAGACAAATACACTTTTTCATGCGGGAAATTTTGATGCACCCGGTAGGCTATAGCGCGATCGTTATACAACGATGCGAACACCGTTTTGACCGCCGCCAGAATATGCGGTAAGCCCTGCACGTTCAGCAACGTCTCCTGCTGCCCGGCAAACGACGCATCGGCCAAATCCTCGGCCGTTGCAGAGGAGCGCACCGCAAATGAAATATCTTCGCCGCTGCTGGTGGCGAGTTTCTCATACGCCTGCGTAATTGCTGTCTGAATAGCGTCCGGTATTACAGCGTCGAGTACCCAGCCACGAATCGTTTTACCGGCGGCCGTAAGTGCGTTGATGTCATCGACATCCAACCCGGCCAGCAAGCTATTGATGCGCCCGACCAATCCATTAGCGTGCAAAAATTCCCGGTACGCTAACGTTGTCGTAGCAAAACCATTCGGCACGTTGACACCGGCTTGCGACAAACGGCTGATCATTTCCCCCAGCGAAGCATTTTTGCCGCCGACCGAAGCGACATCGCGCATGTTCAACTGATCAAACCAAGCGATATACTGAGTCATCGCACCCTCCCTATTTCAACAAGTTAAAGTGATTATTCAAGAAATTCAGTAAGTCATTGGATTTAATCGTTTAACTATTCTTAAGCAGCGGACAATGCCCGGAAATGGCATGGCGGCACGATAAATCCTCGAGAAAATCATCGGCATGCCTTAGATATTCCAGGAATGCCTGCGCCACAACCGATAGTTGCTTACCCGCCGGATACGCGAAATACCAGTGCCGTTGGATCGGAAAACCTTCAACGTCTAATTCCGCCAGTTGCCCCATCGGCGCATCCAGCGCCAACGTATGACGAGACAACACCGCTATGCCCAATCGTCCGACGATCGCTTGCTTGATCGCTTCGTTGCTGCCTAATTCCATCCTGACTTTCAGTTTCTTGTTATGGTCGTTGAAAAACCGCTCGGTTGCCATGCGCGTTCCGGAACCCGGTTCACGCATGATAAAAAATTCTTCGCAAATCCGATCGATGCTAATGTTCTTTTGATTGGCCAGTGGATGATCTGCTGTCGCCAGCATGACCAGTGGGTTATCCAGAAAAACTTCGGCAACCGCATCAATCGATTCCGGAACCTGCCCTAGAATACACAAATCATCCTGGTTTCCGGTCAAACGCTCCAAAACTCGCTCTTGATTGGTGACTTTTAAGGAAACATCAATGCCAGGATACTGTTGACAAAATGTGCCCAATAGCCGCGGCGTGAAGTATTTTGCAGTCGTTACCACCGCCAGACGCAATTTCCCCGATTTCAAGCCTTTCATGTTCGAAACAGTCATCTCGAAGCGGGAAAAGTGTTCAAAAATTCCAAGGCAAGTTTGATATAACTCTTTACCAGCCTCCGTCAGATAAATTTTCTTGCCGACCTGTTCAAACAGCGGCAAACCAATATCATCGGTCAGTTTCTTGATTTGCATCGACACCGTCGGTTGCGTCAGAAACAATTCTTCCGCCGCGCGAGTAAAGCTTTTTAAGCGCGCAATCGCTTCAAAAACCTCCAGTTGCCGGATTGTACTGTGACGCATAGCAGCCTCCTCATTTCGATACAATAGGTTTTAATCTATCAATATCATTGAAACAATTTATTTTTGTTTATGGTTCAAAAATTCTACACTATTTTTAACCCGCTGGTAAAAACCTCCTGACTCAAACCATCTACCGTGCGGGTTCATTTCACAACTACATGGAGATCATTATGGCTTCAGAAACGATCAAAGAAGGTAAAGAACGTTACAAATCCGGCGTCATCCCTTATAAAAAGATGGGTTACTGGGAGCCGGATTATATCCCCAAAGATACCGATGTCATCGCATTGTTCCGGATTACGCCTCAAGCTGGCGTTGAGCCGGAAGAAGCGGCAGCCGCTGTCGCCGGTGAATCTTCCACCGCGACCTGGACGGTCGTCTGGACCGATCGCCTGACTGCATGCGAACTGTATCGCGCCAAAGCCTACCGGGTTGATCCGGTACCCAATACCGGCCCGGGCACCAAAACCGATCAGCAGTATTTCGCCTATATCGCCTACGATCTGGATTTGTTTGAAGAGGGATCGATCGCCAACTTAACCGCCTCGATCATCGGTAATGTATTCGGTTTTAAAGCGGTTAAAGCGTTGCGCTTGGAGGACATGCGCATTCCGGTCGCTTACCTCAAAACCTTTCAGGGACCGGCTACCGGTATTGTGGTCGAACGCGAGCGTCTGGATAAATTTGGCCGGCCACTGCTCGGCGCCACCACCAAGCCTAAGTTGGGATTATCGGGACGTAACTATGGCCGGGTAGTCTACGAAGGCTTGAAAGGCGGCCTCGATTTCATGAAAGACGATGAAAACATCAATTCCCAGCCTTTCATGCATTGGCGCGACCGTTTCTTATTCTGCATGGAAGCGGTTAATAAGGCTTCGGCTGCTACCGGGGAGGTCAAAGGGCATTATTTGAATGTTACTGCGGCGACTATGGAAGACATGTACGAACGCGCCGAATTCGCCAAATCGCTCGGTTCGGTCATTATCATGATCGACCTGGTGGTCGGCTACACCGCCATTCAGTCCATGGCGAAGTGGGCGCGTAAGAACGACATGATCCTGCACTTGCACCGCGCCGGAAATTCGACCTATTCGCGGCAGAAGAACCACGGCATGAACTTCCGGGTAATCTGTAAATGGATGCGCATGGCCGGGGTTGATCACATCCATGCCGGTACAGTGGTCGGAAAACTGGAAGGCGATCCGTTAATGATCAAAGGCTTCTACGATACCTTGCGTGAAAGCAACACTCAAACGAGTCTCGAACACGGCTTGTTCTTTGATCAGGAATGGGCCTCGCTGAGAAAAGTGATGCCTGTCGCATCCGGTGGTATTCATGCCGGCCAAATGCACCAGTTACTCGACTATCTGGGTGAGGATGTAGTACTGCAATTCGGCGGCGGCACCATCGGCCATCCGCAAGGTATTCAGGCTGGCGCAACGGCAAACCGCGTCGCGCTCGAAGCGATGATCCTGGCCCGCAATGAAGGCCGCGACTACGTCAAAGAGGGGCCGAAGATTCTCGCCGACGCCGCCAAATGGTGCACACCGCTGAAACTGGCGCTAGATACCTGGAAGGATATTACCTTCAATTACGAATCCACGGATACTGCAGACTTTGTGCCATCCGCGACCGCCAATGTGTAATCTGCTCAAGGAGACAATATCATGATGACAAATACCGGAAATTGCCTTACGCAAGGCCAATTCTCGTTTCTACCGCCGCTCACGGATAAGCAAATATCCGCGCAAATCAAATATGCGTTAAACAACGGTTGGGCGATCGGCATCGAATATACCGATGATCCGCATCCGCGCAATACCTTCTGGGAAATGTATGGCAATCCCATGTTCGACCTGAAGGATCCCGCGGGAATTCTGCTCGAAATTAACAATTGCCGCAAAACGTTTCCTAATCATTATATCCGCGTAACGGCTTTCAATTCGACCCGCGGCGTTGAAAGCCCGACGATGTCATACATCGTTAACCGGCCGGATAAAGAGCCCGGTTTCGGTTTGGTTCGCCAGGAAACGGCAGGCAGGCATGTTCAATATTCCATTCATTCTTATGCAACGGACAAACCGGAAGGAGAGCGCTACTGAAATAAATACCCTTCTCTTTGACAGCCGATGTATGAAAAACGGGCGAAAGAACAGAGCTTACGCCCGATAAATGAGCATCGCGCCCAACGCGATCGTTTCTCAGGCTTGTTGAGAGAAGGGTATAAAAACTGCTAGCAACTTACCGGTCGATCGCAAAACCGATCATTTTTCTTGCAAGAGGGTCACAAAGATGTATCGCAAATTAAATAAATTCGACAAGGCTGGCAATCTCTCAGTTGACTTGAAAGCTGAATTCCATCGATCGATTGACAGTTTCAAGTTGAGTTTATTTTGGTTACTTAAAAAAATACTCAGAATCTAATCACCCGGCTCAAAGGATCTATCATGGTTAAGCAATCTGAAAATCTAAAAGTGCAAACACTCGAAAAACCGGTCGATCTGGATGCGGAATTTCGGCAATCCAACATCCACGAAGTATTGGATAAACTGGATCGTGAACTGATCGGGCTAAAACCGGTGAAAACCCGCATTCATGAAATAGCCGCTTTATTGCTCGTGGATCGAGTCCGCAACCAATTGGGATTGTCAGCAGGCGCTCCGAGCTTGCACATGTGCTTCACGGGCAATCCGGGTACCGGCAAAACGACGGTCGCATCGCGCATGTCGGAAATTTTACACCGCCTGGGTTATGTCCGGGAAGGCCATCTGGTTTCGGTCACGCGGGATGATTTGGTGGGCCAATACATCGGTCACACAGCCCCGAAAACCAAAGAAGTGATCAAACGCGCCATGGGCGGCGTGCTATTTATCGATGAAGCCTACTACCTTTACAAGCCGGAAAATGAGCGCGACTATGGTGCCGAGTCGATCGAAATCCTGCTGCAAACGATGGAAAACAATCGCGATGATCTGGTGGTTATTTTGGCTGGATACAAGGACCGGATGGATAAATTCTTTCAAAGCAATCCGGGCATGCGTTCGCGCATCGCCCATCACGTTGATTTTCCTGATTACGGCGCCGATGAATTGGTTGCAATAGCTAAGCTAATGCTGGCGGCACAAAATTACCGATTCAGCTCTGATGGCGAGAAAGCATTCGTCGAATATATCCAGTTGCGAATGACTCAGGAATATTTTGCAAATGCTCGCTCGGTCAGGAATGCTCTGGATCGAGCCCGTCTGCGGCAAGCCAATCGGCTATTTACGGGAAGGAAGAAATCGCTGACCAGTATTGACTTAATGACAATCGAGGCTGAAGACATCCGGGCCAGCCGGGTTTTTGTTGAAGGAAAGAAAGATACTGATACAACACGTAGCAACACATAAGGGAATCGACTCAATTGGACGATACGTTATCTCACCCATTGCGCATTTATCCCAAGCAAATTGATGCTTTCTGCTATAACCGGGGACGCCTTGCGTTGCTGCGATTAGGTTGTCCGCTGCGTGTCCCCTTGCTACAGCATCGCGGTTTGGAAATCATATTGGATAAGACCGAGTGGTTATGTGTTGATAGCACTGCGGAAGATCAACCGGTGATGGCCTGGCGCAAATTTAAGATTCGTGGAAGAGAGAACTTGCACCAGCCGATTGCATGCGAGTTATGGGTATATCATAGTTGCGCCGGGTTGGTTATGGGGTCAGCTCTGGATGATTTGGAAAAAACCCTGGAAAAAATGTGGTTTGTTTGAACCCAGAATTAATTATTCCGATTGTACGGTGGTTTTCCTGTCCAGGCTTCCCGATTGAACCGTAGTAACAATTGTTGACTGAATTCCAGCTAACAAAAGTGTAATACCGATAATAGGGTTACAATTATTCAGCTGCGACGATTTGGTTTTTGCCATTACTCTTGGCTCGATATAAAGCTTCATCAGCTCGTTTAAACACACTGTCCTGAGACTCGCCAGGTTGATATTGAGCCACACCGGCACTAAACGTTATCAACAAGCGATTGTTTCCGTGCAAGAAAAATTTCTTGGTCAAATAACGCTTTATTCTTGCAATCGTAGATATCGCCTCTTTAAGCGAGGAATTTGGAAGCAAAATTGCAAATTCTTCTCCACCATAACGTGATATCACATCTTCCCGACGCAATGTTTCCTTAACTGCTTCTACTAGATATATCAATGCGTCATCTCCAACCTGATGGCCGTGGGTATCGTTTAATTGCTTGAAATTATCAATATCCAGCAGTGCAAAACAAAGAAGTCCTTGAGTATGGCTCAGGTAGTTCACTTCACGTCGAAATGCGTTATCAAAACCACGCCGGTTTAATGCACCAGTCAGGTGGTCTTCCTGTACCTGCTCATTCATTTCCTGCAACTGCGCCTCAAGCAGATTAATCTGATTCTGCGCAGCATTCATCTCGTTTTGTGCAGCTAATAAATCGTTGCGATGATTCAGCACGCTCTTTTGTACTTTCTGAGTTTCTTGCACTAATTCGGCAAGTAACTGATTAAGACCCTTAATATCTTTAGTTTGCTTAATCTTCTCCGAATAATACCCTAGCTGATCCTGATAGCCGCCTGTCGCATCCGATAATTCTTCAAGATTCGCAATCAGTGAAGTGACCATTTTCCGCATGGTCTCCTTTGTCTCACCCAGATTTTGCTTGATATGAATTTGTCTTTGAACTATTTTTTCCAGTAAATTTTCTGCTTGAGTGATCACCTTCATATCCAGCGAACCGGACATCGCTTTTCTTAACTTCGTCAGTTGAGATTTAATCCAACGATCTTCCGAAAGTAATTCTCCCGTGCTGTCCATCAGCAGATTTAATAATTTAAGCAAGCCCTGTTGCACTTCGCTATTGCTATTTTCACTCGATTCGCATTTACTGCAAAATTCTTGAAAAGCGACAATAAAGCGTTCCATGCCAAGCTTATTTTGTATGCCAGTTACTTGGCGGGCCAATCGTTTTGCTTCATCTGCCAGAACTTCATCCTGAATTTGGCCCGCGATAATGCGCTCAAGCACCTGAGCCATCAATTCAAGCAATTGACCGACATACCCGCCAATATCATATTCTTTTGCCAGAACATCTTCTTTTTCGCTCGTTCCTTGTAATTGAGGATCAGCAGACTCAGTGTGCGCTGAATTTCCCTCGATTATTCCGGATTGCTGCTTGTTTCCGGTAGAAGTCTTCCATGAATGAATGAGCGCAACGAAATTGGCATGAAGCAACTCAGAGTTATCTGAAAACTCGTTGAGTAATTTTTCTATCGATTCTTTTTTCTTCGCCGTAATGGCACTATTTGTTGAATTACTGGTTTCATTAACTAACTGTCTGATAATTTCAGCCCAACTAGCAGATGCCTTATTTTTTGTTGTACCCGGAAGTGTTGCACCATCCGTATCCAAATTTTCCGCAGTCAGAAATTTTAGTAAAGCAGATTTAAATTTCAGCCAGCTTTTCTCAGTAACCGCTTGTTCCAGATTATTTGCACAATTAAGCAATGGTGTTGTATGACGTGGAAACTCTTTCGCAAGCTCCGCAAGCATTTTTGCTGTCGAAACTGAAATTTGATGACCAGGATTTCCGGCAATTTGTTCATATAACTTGTGATAACTGTCTGGCGTGGGGGGAATTTTAAGTATCGCAAGCTGCTTCAGCGTTTCGCGTGCAATAACAGAGGGATTTGCATTCATGTTTTGATTCATACCACTCTCATAGAAACCATACATTCAGCTGATGGGATTTTCAATCAGCAACACAAGCTAATTGAATATCCGACAATTAAACTCATCATTCTTCGAAAAGCATTATCCAAATAAAATATTGGCAAAGCATCTTACCTTAATTAGGGTCCTAAATCGCATCAGACACAACTAAATCACTATCAGGATCCTGCGTTAAGCTCCCACCGCAACTAAGACTCTTCGCTCGTAATTATGAATCTGTTTTACGGAACAATATGGGATTCTCTTTATACTTGCAGGCTGTTCAAGTGGGGTAAATTCGCAACACTTTTTCCTATCGATGGTAAACAAACTGACAGTTGATAGTAAAAAAGTAACTCAATATTGAGTAAGTAGGTAATGTCAAAGATTACAGAAGGTCAGTTCGAAATTAACATCACCTTCATAAACTTTGCTTTTTTGCCCAGTCTGAGTTGGGATAAAACGAATATTCAGGGCATATTTATTAGCACTGATTTCTGGCACGCATGCCAACTGGTCACTCAAGTTGATCCTCAGTAAATGTGCGGAGTACTCTGATCCAGCTTGCTGAAAAACCCCTTGGTTTGCTATGACTTGAAGTGTTTTACCGCTTTTCCTTAAGAGGTGCAGCACAATGCCAAAAGCATTCCGTATAGGTTTGAATGGCGTCAACCACTCACTAAAGTCTTGATGCCGCAGAACAGGATCCAAATTAAGCCAATAATGATACGACGGTAAATCAAAAACACAGCAACCGCCAGGTATTCCCATGCGCTGTTTTATCGCCATTAACCACTCGTTCTCGCGTAAATGCTCACCAACCTTACCCGGGAAAACCAGCATCTCCCGGAAAGTAGTCTTAATATCGGTAAGCACACTATCCAACGCCGCTTCCGAAACTTCGGGGTTTTTTCTCAGCATCTCCAGGATCTGCTTTTGCCGTTCCAACTCTTGCAAAAGATCCGATTTAATATCGGCTCGGCTTGTAATCTCAAGCACTTCAAACAGTGCGACCAACGAAGCATGATGCTCTGTAGCGGTATCCTTGCTAGAAAAAAAATCTATTTTATTAAATAAATCCTCAAGCCTGAGAAGTGTACGGATACGCTCATTAAGCGGGTGTTCGTAACAAATCACAATATTAATGCATCCAAAGAAGAGTAAAGGAATTTAAAAGCCAAAATTTAAGGAAACACTGATTAAATGTTCACATAAGGGATTTGCTGCGTTGAGTGGCACCCCAAAAACTCACTTATCGTTTATGATAAGTCCCGTTTCTTGCGTTTTCCCCACCTTGCATTTCAACGTGCTCGGCGAATTAATCCGCAATTCCCCAAATTGATTTTTAATGGGATTATTTCATAAATAAAAATAATTTTCCCAAACAATTTCTCAGCGAACAACTTGAAAAATCCATTAATTCCCACTCATAATCATATATTTACTATGAATCTGGGCAACCTGAATTTTTAAAAACTCAATATCCTGTCCGTTGAAAATGACATCATCGGCCTCGCGCAATCGATCCTTTCTGGTAACTTGGCTCGCTATAATCGCTCTGACGAATTGTTCAGAAAGCTGATTTCTCGCCATGGTGCGGGAAATCTGCTGCTGCTCTTCACAATCAATAACAAGAACACGATCAATCAGTTTGTCGTAATCGTTTGTTTCTAATAATAACGGAATTACGACGACGATATATGGCGACTGGGCCTGTTTTACAAGCCGAACAACTTCACCGAGGATGAGTGGATGAAGAATCTTTTCAAGCTTTATCTTCGATTCAAGATCCGAAAAAACCAAGCTTCGCATTTTTCCTCTGTCCAGCGATCCATCGCTAGCAAGAAAAGTATCTCCGAATGTTTTTCTGATTTGATCGATAGCTGGTCCGCTGGGTTGAGTTAATTGCCTGGAAATGACATCCGTATCAATAACCACAATACCGAATTCAGAGAAAAATTCGCTCGCGCTTGATTTTCCACACCCGATTCCCCCGGTTAAACCAACGACAAAAGTCATAAATTAAAGCAAACCAAGGTAACTCTGGTTTAGCTTCTCACCCCAAAATAAAGCGATTAGAGCGCCACCAACCAGATAAGGACCAAAGGGTATCGGGATATTTTTATGCAGTTTAGCTGCAACAATCAATCCAACACCTACAACAGCCCCCACAAAGGAAGAAAAAACGATCACCACTGGGAGCATACTCCAACCTAACCATGCCCCAATGGCTGACAGCAATTTAAAATCGCCATACCCCATTCCTTCTTTGCCTGTCAAAAGCTTAAAACTCCAATAAATTGACCACAATGATAAGTAACCGGCTGCGGCACCAATAATTGATGATTGAGAATCCGTAAAAACATCGTTCAAATTGATCAGCAACCCTAACCAAAGCAACGGTAACGTTATATCATCCGGTAGCAATTGTGTGTTTAAATCAATAACTGCCAGAGCCATGAGCGCCCACACAAAAATTAAAACTGCTGCAGTCATAACGCCGAAACCAAAATGCCAGGCAACGACTCCACTTAGTAAAGCTGTAACCGCTTCAACAAGTGGATAACGCAAAGGAATCCGTTCATGGCATTGCGAACAACGCCCTCGCAACGCTAGGTAACTGAAAATCGGTATATTTTCCCATGCAGATATCTTATGTCCGCATTTGGGGCAAGTGGATCTTGGGGAAATAAGGTTAAACGCTGGTTGTCTCTCGACTACCTCACCTCGCAATTCCGCACATTGCTCTGACCAATTTCTTCGCATCATTTCCGGCAAACGATATATGACAACATTCAAAAAACTCCCAACCATTAGCCCAAAGATAGAAACCGTCGTGATGAATACTCCAGGCTCCTCTTGCAACATAGTAAGATAAGTCGTAGTCATATGCGAATGAACTCAATCGGATTATCAACCATTTGATTTAACTGACGACTGATCCCATTTTGAAAATTGGCAAGTACATGGCGACTACCATGCCACCAATTAATGTTCCCAGTACAACCATAATCATTGGCTCCATCAAACTTGAAAGCGCGGCAACCGCATCATCAACTTCCGCTTCGTAGAAATCGGCAATTTTACCCAGCATCGAATCCAGTGACCCAGCTTCTTCACCGATAGCGACCATTTGGATAACCATGCTTGGAAATACATTGGTGCCAGCCATTGAGGCCATCAGACTATTGCCAGTACTGACTTCAAGCTGAATATTTTTTGTTGCTTCATAATAAATATAATTTCCAGCTGCTCCAGCAACCGAATCCAATGAATCAACTAGTGGAACCCCGGCTGCAAACATTGTGGAAAGCGTGCGTGACCAACGTGCAATAGTCGCTTTACGGATAACTTCCCCAAAAATCGGCAGTTTTAACATGAAACGGTCCATAATGCGTTGCATCGGAATCGATCTCTTCCATGCGTACATGAATCCATAAACACCGCCACCAACAATGCCAAAAATAGCCCACCAATAATCCACAAAAAAATCGGAAATTGTCATAACCAGGAGAGTTGGAGCTGGCAAGTCAGCACCAAAGCCTTCAAACAAATCTTTAAACGCCGGAATCACAAAAATCATTATCACGGCAGTAATGATAAAAGCTACCACGATGATGGAGATCGGATAAAAAAGTGCGGATTTGATTTTTCCTTTGATCGCTTGAATTTTTTCTTTATAGGTCGCCAAACGATCTAAAATGCTATCGAGTATCCCCGCAGCTTCACCTGCACCGACCAGGTTACAATAGAGTGCATCAAAGTAAAGCGGATATTTTCGAAATGCATCCGTTAAGTTACTACCCGTCTCCACATCTGTTTTAATATCAATTAGCAACTTACTTACAGCACGATTGGTATGTCCTCTGGCAACGATATCAAAAGCTTGTAACAACGGCACACCAGACTTCATCATGGTTGCTAACTGACGTGTAAATAGCGTGATGTCTTTATCGGTAATTTTACCGCCAGACTGCGTTTTCTTAATTTTTGTTACTTTTATACCTTGCCGACGTAATGTCGCAGTTACAACAACAGTTCCTGCAGCGCGCATTTCACCTTTTAATTGCTTCCCAGTTTTGTCTTTACCTTCCCATGAATAATTAATTTCTTTTAATTTCTTTTCTGATTGTGCTATGAGGGTCGCCATAATTTAACTCCTTAAAACTCCGGAATCTATGAAATCAACAGAACGAAATAACCAAACAAGTAAAATCAAGCTTCACTCCTGCTCGATAATCGCGGATGGTTATTCAATCTTGTCCCGGGTTAACGGCACAGTTTAAAGTCTTACTGAGAAAAAATATTTGAAAAGAAAATGCTGGATCTTAATTCAATTTATCTTTGCTAAATCTCTGGTTCTACAACATTTATGCCATCACTCACGGTCGGATACATAAATTTGACGCGCAATTCTTTTTTTATCCGAAGATTATTGAGAAGTCTGGATTCATTCATGAAAGACAACATTGCTGGAGAAATTTGTTGCTGTGCTTGATCGCGCGAAATACGGGGAGGCCGTGGCAAGCCGAAATGATCGGCAACCAGATCAAAATACTGCCCCATTTTAAGCTGTGAATTATCACTCGCATGATAGATCCGATGGGGTTTCGCATAATTGATAGCAGCACAAATGATACGAGCAAGATCATCCGCATGAATATGATTTGTAAAGCTATCCTCGACATCGATAAGTGCTGGGTGGTTTTCTCGCAAACGATTCAGGGGCAATCTGTTCTCCGCATAGATACCCGGTACGCGTAAAATTGCCACATGGACATGCTCCCGCTCTCCCCAACGGCGTACTTGTTTCTCGGCATCAACTCTACGAATCGCACGTTCATTTACAGGACGAACAGGATATGTTTCATCGATTAAGGCCCCATGGCAGTCACCATACACCCCGCTGGTACTGATATAGATAAGCTGTTGTGGTAGAATCCGTTTATGGGTTTTGGTTGGCCTGCTAAGGGCGGACAGCAAATGTGCCGTTCTGAGATCGTGCAATCCGTAACCGGGCGGCGGGGCCAAATGCAAAACAATTTGCACTATTCCTGCAAGTTTTTTTAGAGTCTTCGGGAAATCGAGATCACCGTAGATTGGAATAATGCCATGTGATCGCAAACGGTCAATGCTTTTCAAATTACGATACAAACCAAGCACCCGGTATTTACCTTGCAATAATGGTGCTGTTCTTAGAGCAATATCACCGCAACCAACCATTAATAGTGTTTTTTTCATTTAAATAATTTTTCTTCTATATCAATACTTAGTCAGTGCTCAATGGCGCATCAAATCATCATTCAACCAAGCGGACATGTGTTATCTGCAGAACCCGGTGAAACCATTCTTGAAGCTGCTCTGCGTGAAGGCTTTACACTGCCTTACGGTTGCCGGAATGGATCTTGCGGGGTTTGTAAGGGAAAAATCATCCAAGGAAAAGTTGATTACGGGGATCATAGCGATGAAGCTTTAACAGCGGATGAGAAAAAATCAGGCAGCGCTTTATTTTGTTGCGCCATTCCATTATCCGATTTGATCATAGAATGCGATGAAATCGATGCCACAAAAGGAATACAAATCAAGACGCTACCGTGCCGCGTGCAAAAACTTGAGCTTGTCGCTCCCGATGTCATGGTTATTTCTCTCAAACTTCCTGCGAACCAACGATTGCAATTTTTAGCGGGCCAATACATCGACATCCTTCTCAAAGATGGTAAACGTCGAAGCTTCTCTTTAGCCAATCCACCCCATGACGATGAGTTATTGCAATTACATGCACGTAACTACCCCGGAGGCGCGTTTACCGAATTTGTTTTCAATCACATGAAAGTAAAGGATATCCTTCGATTTACCGGACCACTTGGATCATTCTTTCTGCGCGAGGCAGTTGATGAGAAAGCTACTTCGATCATCTTCTTGGCAAGTGGTACAGGCTTCGCACCTATTAAAAGCATTCTCGAGCATGTTTTTTATCAAGAAAACAAACGAAACCACAAACGCAAAATGATCCTTTATTGGGGTGCGCGTACCAAAGCCGATTTATATTTAGCCGATTTAGCGGCTAGCTGGCAACAACACGAAAACTTCTCTTTCGTTCCGGTATTATCGGAGCCATTAGCTACCGATGAGTGGAAGGGAAGAACCGGTTTAGTGCACGAAGCGGTTATGCAAGACTTCGAAACTTTAGCAAACCATCAAGTGTACGCTTGCGGCGCCCCTGCGATGGTTAAAGCTGCTTATCAAGATTTTACCAGCCATCGTAATTTACCAAAAGATGCTTTCTTCTCCGATGTATTTACACCTTCAACCAGCAACCCTTCTTCCGCTACGCAGAACGACCCCAAAATAACCTAACTCAGATGCTTCAGAGTCAATTCAAGTCCTTTATTATAATGACTCATTGCCAACTCATGCTTACCTAACTTCTCATTCAGCTGAGCCAACGCAAAATGCGCTTCATGTCCGGACTCAACTGATAAACTGGCTTCTAAATAATTCTGCGCCTTACCCCAAAGCTCGCAATGCGTACATAATTTACCCAACGTCAATAATAATTGTGCATTGTTGGGTTGGGATCGTAACCATACCTCGGCACATTCAATTTGTCGGTGGACATGATAGTCCAAACATTCCGAATAAAGTGCTATCAGCTCGTTGTCCCAAGTCATGGGAACGTTCTGCTCAATAATCTGATGAGCCATGGTACAGTTTCCTAGCGCAACATAAGCACGAACCGCCGCGACGGATATTTTGCTATCCATTTTCTCAATCGGGGAAATACTTTGCCAATACTGGTTTAATGACTGTAAATCAGTCGCTTTGCTGCGGATATTCTCTATTTGCGCCTCATGCTTAATTTTTTTTACCCACACTTTATTAGTCGAGGCGCGTTTTGCTAGAATTTCAGCTAATTCAATCACCGCATCCCAATTACCCGCCTGTTTCTGCGCTTCCAGCTCCAGTTGCAATACAGCGGTTGACTGCAACCCACCTTCAGAATACAAAGCATGCAAAGTATTTAAAGCATCTTGATAGCGCCCCTCATCCAGCAGAAACTCCGTTTTTGCTGCAAGACACAGCGATTTCTCATCTGGAGCTTGTGCAAGTGCCGATCTAAGATATTGATCACGATCTGCGGTTGCCCCGAGTACCTGTGCTGACCGAGCAGCAATGACAGCACCGAGTGCCTTGGCAATCGATGAATCCGCCAACTTTGATGCAATTGCAGCATTTTTTTGCGCTTTAGTGAAATCTCCGTCAAAAAAGGCTTTCATTCCTGAAAGTAACATTTCATCAGTTTTTTTATGCCGATGCCGTTCGTTGAACTGAAATATCCCGAGAATTAACCGGACAAGAATGTAAAATACAAAAAAGGCTACGATAGCGCCAATAATAAAGTGATCAAGCGACAATTCGATTTGATAGGGCGGCATTTCGAGCAAAGCTCGCCCAGTCAGGTCTTTAGCAGCTAGAGTGACAGCTACAGCGGCGGCAAAAAGCGCCAATAGCCAAAGTATTAGTTTCATATATTCCCCTCATTGCAGTAGAGTCGATCTTTGTTTATGTTGAACTACAAGTTGCAAACCACTTTAATACCAAAAAACAAGTGCAAACGACTAATTCAATATTATGATTGCGCATTCTTATTAATGTGAATGCTTATTTCATGTCATATTATGCAGAGCTATTCTCAGTCGATTGAAAATATGTACAGATACTTTCCAACACGTCGGCATCGCCTGGCGACGGCGCTATAACAACTTTTTCCAATCCCAATTTTTTTGCCGCTTGCGCAATACGTTCATGTGTTGTAATTACTGGTGTTACTTTGAGTAATTGTTGGCCAAGCCCGCCTATTATGTCAAATAAATTATGAAGCCCTTCGCTGCTGGTCACAATCACTGCATGAAGCTGACCTTGCGACCAATCGGATAGCAACAGAGTGGTATCAATCTCGGGTTTTTTGCGGATATAACATTCGGCATACTCAACAACTGCGCCGCGTTGTGTGAGTGTATTTCCCAGCAATTGGCGGCCGCCAAACCCCCTGAAAATAACGACACGCTTGCCCGACATCTCCGCAAACTCTTTACACTCAAGCAATGCTTCACTGTCAAACTTATCTTTGGGGATCAAAATGTCTCTGATACCATATTGCAGCAAGGTGTCTGCGGTGCCTTTGCCGACTGCGGCTATTTTCAGATGAGACGGCAAGGCGCGCCGGGAAGTTATTAACGGCATTGCTTTGTTTACCGCATTGGGACTAACGAACAGAGCCCAGTCAAATTTGTTCAGCCGGTCAATTATTTCCCATAGCGAAGAAAAATCATCGATATCCGCTATTTCCAATGTTGGAAGGACTATCGGATTGCCGCCTAAAGAACGGATACTTGCGGCGAGAGCGGTCGCCTGATGAATGGGACGGGTTACCAGTATATTCAGCCCGGCGAGTTGTTTATTGTCTGAGGATGTCATTACCATCCGTCTGCTGGCACTAGCGCCGCTAAAATCTCGTCAGCGCCGTCCGCAATCAATTTTTGAGCCAGCTGCTGCCCCATCGCAATGCCGGTTTCCGGTTTTCCAGCCAAAGCGCCGGTGACGATGCGCTGCCCGTCCGGCTGCGCAACGAAACCGCGCAACTGAAGGGAACCCCCGATAATTTCAGCAAAAGCACCCAATGGCACCTGACAGCTACCCCCTAGCACGCGGCTCATGGAACGTTCGGCTTCGACACAGTATGCTGTTTCCTGATGATGAAGCGGTTGCAGTAACTCCACCAAATCGGCGCGATCCGCCCGGCATTCGATCCCAAGCGCGCCTTGCCCAACCGCCGGTAAACTTTGTTCAGGATCCAGCAATGCAGTAATGCGGTCGGAAAGCTCAAGGCGTTTCAAACCCGCCGCTGCCAATATAATCGCTGCGTATTGCTCTTCATCGAGCTTGCGTAACCTGGTCTGCACGTTGCCGCGTAACGGTTGCACCTGAAGCTGTGGAAACTTTGCGCGCAATTGACTCTCACGCCGTAAACTCGAAGTTCCCACCACGCTCCCATGCGGCAATGCATCTAATGAAGCGTAGCGATTTGAAACAAACGCATCGCGCGGATCTTCCCGCTCTGTAATAGCGGCCAACTGAAACCCTTCCGGCACATTCATCGGCATGTCTTTCATGGAGTGCACCGCAATATCGGCGCGACCGTCTTCCAAAGCTTGCTCAAGCTCTTTAATAAATAAGCCTTTCCCGCCAATTTTTGATAGCGACTGATCGAGAATTTGATCTCCGCGGGTTGTCATACCAAGTATGCTGATTTCAGTTTGCGGGTATAATTCGCGTAAACGTTTCTGGATGTATTTGGCTTGCCACATTGCAAGCAAACTTTCCCGGGAAGCAATGACGATTTTCCGGGGTATTAATAGTGAATTGGGCATTACGATATAAGATGAAAAAAAATCAAGAAATTCCTAAAGTAAGTAATTTTAGCATGGCTGGTGCTCACTTGGCTTGCCGGAAGTACACGCCGGGTTCATTTTTAACCATGGAAGTGTCATGAAATGGAAGCTGCCGATTCAGGAAAATATAGCGTGAGTGATAACATATTAGACGACAAAGATTTACCCCTGCGCGAAGACATCCGTTTTCTTGGGCGTATGCTGGGCGATACCTTGCGCGAACAAGAAGGGGATGACGCGTTTGAACTCGTCGAGAATATCCGTCAAACCGCGATTCGTTTTCACCGGGACCAGGACCCGATTGCTCGCCAAGAGTTGGATACGCTGCTGAAACGTTTGAGCGATGATGACTCATTGCCGGTTGTGCGCGCATTCAGTTATTTTTCACTGCTTTCCAATATCGCTGAGGATGTTCATCATAACCGCCGCCGCCGCGCGCACCTGCGTGCTGGTTCACCGCTTCAGGATGGTAGTTTGACTCTGGCGCTTGAACGCGTGTTATCCAGCAGCAGCAATGCACCCGCTATTCTATTCGATTTTTTTAAGAAAGCAGTTGTTTCGCCTGTTTTAACAGCGCATCCGACAGAAGTGCAGCGCCGGAGTATATTGGATTGCCAGTTGACTATTGAGCGATTGTTAAGAGAACGGGCGCGAACCGAGCTGACACCCAACGAATTACGTCATAACGAAGAAAATCTACGTGCAACCATCGAAATTCTGTGGCAAACACGTATGCTACGGCCTAGCCGGTTATCGGTTAACGATGAAATCGAAAACGGCCTGGCTTTTTACAGTTATACATTCTTGTCCGAAATTCCCCATATTTATGCAAAAATCGAAGATTTTCTCGAACATCGCCTGAATAAGCACGATATTCCTGCGGTTACCTCTTTCTTACGAATTGGCAGCTGGATTGGCGGCGATCGCGATGGCAATCCATTTGTCACGCATGATGTGATGTTGCGCGCGGTTGAGCGGCAATCATCAGTTGCGCTAACTTATTACATCGAGACAGCACAAAAAATCGGCCGTTCGATGAGTCTAACCGAACAATTGGTTAACGTCAGCGATGACGTCAAGCGATTAGTGGCCAGCGCACCCGATATCCCCAACCGATCCGATGAGCCCTATCGCCGGATCTTTCTCAGTATCGCTGCACGTTTGGTGGCAACCGCGCAACAATTCGGACACCAAGTTTTGCAACTGAGTACGGCGGAAAAGAGAGAACCGTATTCCGATTGCGCAGAATTTCTGCAAGATCTTGACATCATCATTGCATCGCTAAAACAGCACAAATCCGCTTGGATCGCCCGAGGAGCGCTACGCAATTTGCGGCGTGCAGCGGATGTATTTGGATTTCATTTGACCCCGCTGGATATGCGGCAGCACAGCAAAATCCACGAGCAAGTAGTCAGCGAATTATATGAACATCACAGCGGTAAAAACGGTTATGCGCAGCTTGACGAAACCCAGCGCACCGAGTGGCTGTTGCAGGAAATCAGCCAATCCCGGCCGATACTATCGTCATATGACGGCTTTTCCGAACTGGCGCAATCGGAATTATCCATTTTGCACTGTGCAGCCGACATTCACCGGCGATTCGGCCGTGCCGCCCTGCCGAATTACATTATTTCCATGACAACCAGTATCATCAATGTCCTGGAAGTCGCTTATTTGCTGCAACAAGTCGGTCTATTACAAAGCGGCGAAACTCCGCAATTACACCTTAACATCATTCCATTGTTCGAAACGATCTCGGATTTGCGAAACTGCAACAAAATCATCGATCAGTTATTTTCATTGCCATATTACCGCAAACTTCTGATTTCGCGAGGCAATGTACAAGAAGTGATGCTCGGTTACTCGGATAGCAACAAAGACGGCGGCTTTATCACTTCGAATTGGGAAATTTATAAAGCGGAAATCGAGCTTACAAGAATTTTTGCCAAGCACCAGATTGAATTGCGGTTGTTTCACGGCCGTGGCGGCACCGTGGGACGAGGCGGCGGACCGAGTTACCAAAGTATTTTGGCGCAACCGCCTGGTAGCGTCAACGGTCAAATACGGTTAACTGAACAAGGCGAAGTCATCAGCAGCAAATATGCCGAACCCGAAATTGGGCGGCGCAATTTGGAAACCCTGGTGGCGGCGACGATGGAGGCGACGCTGCTCAGTCACGATTCACTTGGCGCGAATTCGGATCGCTTTTATCCTGTTATGGAGAAACTGGCATCCGCATCATTCACGGCTTATCGGAATCTTGTCTATGAAACACCTGGATTCAAGCAATTCTTTCTGGAATCGACACCGATACGGGAAATGGCGGGTCTGCATATCGGCAGCCGCCCTCCGTCCCGGAAAAACTCCGATACCATCGAGGATCTACGGGCAATCCCCTGGGTATTCAGCTGGAGCCTTAGCCGCATGATGTTGCCGGGTTGGTATGGTTTTGGCCATGCGGTAGAAGCGTTTGTATCGCAATCCGGTCATGACGGGCTTGTACTGTTGCAGGAAATGCACCAGAAATGGCCGTTTATGCAAACGCTATTATCGAATATGGATATGGTTCTGGCCAAGACTGACATGGGTATTGCTTCCCGCTATGCGGAATTGGTCGGAGATGTGGCATTGCGCCAACAGATTTTTAAACGAATTCAGGAAGAACGTGACAGAAGCCAGAAATGGCTGTTTGCGATAACCGGTCGAACAGAATTACTGCAAGATAATCCGGCCCTGGCTCGAAGCATCCGCAACAGGACGCCTTATATCGATCCGCTGAATCATTTGCAGGTCGAATTATTGCGCCGCTACCGTTCCGGAGAAGACAGCGAGGATGTCAAGCGCTCCATCCACCTTACGATCAACGGCGTCACAGCCGGGCTTCGCAATAGTGGTTAAGTGCAATCGAGGTTTCAAAATTATTTGCGCTGACTGAGCGCACTTTAGGAGATTTTAGTGCAAATCAAGCAATTTTTTTTAGCCGTTTTGATTGGTTTATTTTCACCTTGGCTTTCAGCTTCATTATCAATTCAATACTGGGAAACATCCAGCGGCGCACGGGTATACTTCGTGGAGAACCATGATCTGCCGATTTTGGATGTCAGTGTCGAGTTCGCTGCGGGCAGTAGCATGGACTCCCCCGATAAATCAGGACGCGCCGGTCTCGTGCAACATTTGCTGAGTCTGGGAGCCGGCGGATTATCGGAAGACCAGGTCGCCACTGCACTCGCAGATGTCGGTGCGCAGCTAAAGAATCAATTTGACCGGGACCGCGCCGGCGTTTCACTGCGCACACTCAGTAGCGAAAAAGAGCGGACACAAGCACTGGACATATTTGCACGCATCATTCAGCGACCTGAGTTTCCCAAAAACGTCGTAACACGTGAAAAAACACGAATCATTGCCAGCATCAAAGAATCAAGCACCAAGCCGGACTATATCGGCGATCGCGAACTGATGAAAATGTTGTACGGGCAACACCCCTACGGACTTACTGAAACGGGCGAAATCGAAACGCTGAACCGCTTGCAGCGGGAAGATCTGATCGCCTTTTACCGCACTCATTATGTTGCAAAGAACGCGATCATCGCGATGATCGGTGATGTAACCCGGCAAGAAGCGGCTGCTATAGCGGAACGGTTAACCGAAAAACTGCCTGCTAAAGAAGCTGAAACGATGATTCCCGCAGTGTCCATCCCTCAGGCAGGCATCAAGCGGATATCGCATCCGGCAGCCCAAAGCCATATTCAATTGGCTTACCCAGGATTGCGCCGGAATGATCCCGACTATTTCCCGCTGTTAGTTGGAAATCATATTTTGGGTGGCGGAGGATTTGTTTCCCGTCTGATGGAGGAAGTTCGGCAGCAACGCGGCTTGGCTTATAGCGTCTACAGTTTCTTTTCCCCCTATCAAGAACAAGGGCCTTTTTTAGTGGGCCTGCAGACTAAAAAAGAACAATCCGAAGATGCGTTCGCACTGGTGCAGCAAGTATTGAAAAATTTTGTCGAGAACGGTCCAACCGAAGCGGAATTGGTGGCTGCAAAGCAAAACATTATCGGGGGCTTTCCACTGCGGATCGACAGTAACAACAAAATATTAGGATTCTTGTCGGTCATCGGCTTCTATCAATTACCGCTGACGTTTCTAACGGATTATCTGGTAGCTGTTGAAGCGGTGACTGTCGAACAAATCCGGCAGGCCTTTCAACGCAGGATTCAACCGGATGGCATGGTCGCCGTCATCGTTGGCGCGGTTGAATAATTCATAATGTGATGGCAGCCCGGGGGAAAATCCGCATTATCGGCGGCCAGTGGCGCAGCCGGCTGTTAACTTTTCCTGAGCACCCGGATCTGAGACCCACTGCCAATCGGATTCGTGAAACGGTATTTAATTGGCTTGGGCAGGATTTAAGTGACCTGGCTTGCCTGGATCTATTTGCCGGCAGCGGTGCATTGGGTTTTGAAGCCGCATCCCGGGGCGCTGCATTGGTCGTCATGGTGGATAAGGATGCCAAAAATATTCAAGCATTGCGCGAAAACAAGGAAAAATTGCAAGCCGGTCAGGTGGAACTGGTAATGATGGACGCACTCAAGTTTCTAAATTCCGATACCCGTACATTTGATGTGATTTTTCTTGACCCGCCTTACCGCGCTGAATTAACTGATCCAATCATGCCTTTACTGCCACCGCATCTCAAGCAGAACGGACTCGTTTATGCCGAAGCCAATCGCGACTGGGTTATGGATCAGCAATGGCGCGCTTTCCGGAGTGCCAAAGCAGGAACGGTTCATTACAAACTGATGGAGTATGTTAATCATGGATAAAGCCATTTATCCCGGGACTTTTGATCCGATCACACGAGGTCACGAAGATCTTGTCCGGCGAGCATCGCGATTGTTTGACCAGGTCGTGGTAGCGGTGGCGGTTAGCAGCAGCAAGAAACCTTTCTTTACGTTGGAAGAACGAGTGGCAATGGCCCAGCAAGTGCTATCCGATTGCGGCAATGTTAAAATCCTGGCTTTCTCCGGTTTGTTGATGAATTTTCTGCAGCAACAGGATGCACGGATTATTCTGCGCGGCTTGCGCGCCGCTTCGGATTTTGAATATGAATTTCAAATGGCGGGCATGAACCGCAGCATGTATCCAGATGTTGAAACGTTATTCATGACGCCATCCGAGCAATATATGTTTATTTCCGCAACGATCGTCCGGGAGATCGCATCGTTAGGCGGTAATGCGGATGCGTTTGTTCATCCGCTGGTCGCGCAAAAGCTGCGTGACAAGATAACCCAATCTTTTCAAGTGTAACCATGGCATTAATCATTACTGACGAATGTATCAACTGTGATGTCTGCGAACCTGAGTGCCCGAACGGCGCCATCTCGCAAGGTGAAGAAATTTACCAAATCAATCCGAATTTATGCACTGAATGCGTCGGGCACTACGACGTGCCGCAATGCGTGGAAGTATGCCCGGTCGATTGCATCACAACCAATCCCAATAAAGTAGAAAGCAAGGAACAACTCCACGCAAAATACCTTGGGCTGATCTCCACCAAATCCACAGAGAATAAAGCTAATTAGCGCTTTTCTTCGTCACTCTTTTTGAAATCCGGTCATTTTCACCGCTTAATCTTTGACTGCATCCCGGGTCAGTTGAATTAATCTTACGCAGGAAAATAATCCTGCTTCACAGGTTAATTACTCCCTTGAACTTTTCATTAGATCGAGCCAGATTTGATTGCTCTGCAATACCTGGGCAGCCTTTCTATGGAATTCAAGAAGCCATTGATTAAAATAACCTTTGCTTAATTCAAATGGATCCACAGACGATAGTTGCAAACGTTCGCTCAATCTTTTCATTACCTGACGTAGTCATACGCGTCAACGAGCTAATCGACTCAGGCGAAGCAACCAACTCCGAATTGGAGCGCGTAATTTCCAGCGACCCTGCATTGACCGCAAAATTACTGAAATTTGCCAATAGCTCGTATTTCGGCTTTTCCGGTAAAGTGGAGAACATATCAAAAGCCATCTCCATCATTGGCCACAAGGAATTGCGCAACATCGTCATCGCCACCTCCGTGACTTCCGCCTTCAAAGGTATTTCCACCGAACTGGTCGACATGGATACCTTCTGGAATCATAGCATTACTTGCGGCGTAACAGCCCGGTTACTGTCGTCCAGTGTGGCTGGCAGGGAACGATTCTTTATTGCCGGTTTGTTGCATGCCGTTGGACGATTGGTCCTTTTTAATCAGTATCCGAAAGAATCCGTTGAGGTGCTGAGTTATATGCATAAGGGAGAAGAGGCGGTTGCAGCAGCGGAACGCAAGATTTTCGGTTTTACTCAAGCGCAACTGGGTGCCGAGCTTTTGAGACAGTGGAAGTTGCCGCCCAATATCTGGAAGTTGGTCGAATGCCAATGTAATTCCCCGAAAGACAAAGAATTTGAATACGATGCCAAAACATTGTGCGCCGCGATCTATATTGCCATGTCGATCAGCCCTTGCACCAATCAACAAGTTACTCTGGATAAAGCGGTATCCGATCGAGCCTTCGCACTATGGAGTGATATGGGACTGACAGCCGAAATTGTTGAATCGCTCATGACCGTTGCCAAATTGCAAGTAACCGAAATTATGAACGTCATACGATAGGAATGAAAAACAGCGCAGACAGGTAACACTGGAGAATTTATGAAGGAAGTTTATCTCGGCAGGCTACCAATCCTTGATTGCAAGCAGAAACTGGTCGCATATGAACTCTTGTTCCGCGCCAATCATGATAACGCCGTCTCTGTTTCAGACAATTCCGCTGCTTCCGCCAATGTCATCATCGATACCTACGGTCAATTAGGGATCGAAAACGTCATTGGTAAACGGCGCGGCTTCATCAAGGTCGATACCGAGATGCTCATGCATGATGCCATTTGCATGCTTCCGAAAAAACATGTCGTCTTCGAAATCTTAAGAAACATCGAAATGACCGACGAGCTGATCGAGCGCTGCATCTTTCTGAAACATAAAGGATACCAACTAGCGCTTTCAAATGTGATCGACATCGACAGCCGGCTGGATCGGCTCATGCCGCTGATTAATGTGGTCAAGATAAATGTCGCTGCGCTGAGCCATGAAAAGCTGACCGGTCTGATAAGAACATTGCGACGCTGGCCTGTGCTTTTATTAGCCGAAAAGGTGGAAAGCCAGGAGATTGCCAAGCAATGCATCGCGTTAGATTTTCAAATGCTGCAAGGATTTTATTTTGCGCAACCGGAAATCATTTCCGGCAAACGCATCGATCCATCCAAATTATCGCTGTTAAAACTATTGTTGCTGGTGGTGCGCGATAGCGAAGTCGGCGACATCGAAAATGAACTGAAGTATCAACCCGGTTTAAGCTATAACTTGCTGCGCATGGTCAATTCCGCCGCAAGCGGCCTCCCCAGCACCATCAATTCGATTAAGCGGGCAATCATGATCATCGGCCGCAAGCAATTGCAGCGCTGGGTGCAAATATTGCTCTACGCCGCCAAACAACGGGATGGCAGCACCTCGGATGCGCTCATGCAGGTTGCAACGGTTCGCGGTAAATTGCTCGAGTCGATCGCCAAAGCCGATCGTCCGCACGACAAAAATCACCAGGACCGAGCCTTCATGGTCGGCATTCTGTCGCTACTCGATACCTTGCTCGGCATGGAAATGTCCGAACTGGTGGGAACACTCAGCATCCAGAAGGACATGAGCGAAGCGCTGGTTTCCCGGCGCGGATACTTGGGACGGCAACTGGCACTGATAGAAGCCTACGAAAAAGGCGAAATCGAAATTGTCACCGCCATGTTGGCTGACTTCGGTTTTCTCAGTCTGAACGATTTCACCGCAATGGAACTGGAAGCCACCGCTTGGGCGAATCGAATCAGTGACACTTTAAATCAAACGTCCAAAACATAATCTTCGTTGATCCGCTTCGCTTAATTTTTAGCATTTCGTTCCGTTGACGGCTGAATCATTCAGTTCCAATCGTTTATTCAGGACCCGCAGCTTTCCAAACATGTCTAGTAATGACCAGCCATAAGAGGTATCGCGATGAATATAGTTGAGTTGCTCGCATTTGTAGTTAAAAACAGCGCTTCGGATCTTCACCTATCCGCCGGCATGCCGCCGATGATCCGGGTGCATGGCGATATCCGCCGCATCAATTTACCGGAAATGGATCACAAGGAAGTTCATGCGATGGTCTACGACATCATGAATGACAGCCAGCGCAAATTTTACGAAGAAAATCTGGAATGTGATTTTTCCTTCGCCATCCCCAATCTGGCGCGTTTCCGGGTTAATGCTTTCAATACCCAGCGCGGCGCCGCAGCCGTCATGCGGACCATTCCTTCGAAAGTTCTAAGTCTGGAAGATTTAAGAGCGCCGAAAATATTCGCCGAAATCGCCAAACAACCGCGCGGCGTAGTCTTGGTCACCGGCCCGACCGGTTCCGGTAAGTCGACCACCTTGGCGGCGATGATCAACGACATCAACGAAAATGAATACGGCCATATCCTGACGCTGGAAGATCCGATCGAATTCGTGCACGAAAGTAAAAAATGCCTGATCAACCAGCGCGAAGTCGGCCGGGATACGCACAGTTTCTCCAATGCTCTGCGCTCCGCGCTGCGGGAAGATCCGGACATCATTCTGGTCGGTGAGATGCGCGATCTGGAAACCATCCGTTTGGCGATGACGGCGGCTGAAACCGGTCACTTGGTTTTCGGCACGCTGCATACCAGCTCGGCCGCTAAAACGATTGATCGTGTCATCGACGTATTCCCAGCGGAAGAAAAAGAAATGATCCGGGCGATGCTGTCGGAATCGCTACGCGCGGTTATTTCGCAGGCTCTGCTCAAAACCAAAGATGGCAAAGGCCGGGTTGCGGCACATGAAATCATGATCGGCACCCCGGCAATCCGCAACTTAATCCGCGAAGGCAAAGTCGCGCAAATGTATTCCGCGATTCAGACCGGACAGAATGCCGGGATGCAAACGCTGGACCAGAATCTGAACGATCTGGTTAAACGCAATCTCATTTCCGTCGCCGATGCCAGAGCGCAAGCGGTCAATAAAGATAATTTCAGAATCTAGCCATCCTTTCCGCCCAACCCGAAATCAAGGAACACGCAATGGATAAAGAACAAGCCGCCAAATTCATGTCGGATTTACTGCGCTTAATGCTCAGTAAAAAAGCCTCGGATCTGTTTATCACCACCGGTTTTCCACCGGCGATGAAAATCGACGGAAAAATGACGCCGGTTTCGCAACAATCGCTATCGTTGCAGCATACCGAAATGCTCGCCAAATCGATCATGAACGACAAACAAGCGGCAGAGTTCGACGCCACCAAAGAATGCAACTTTGCGATTAATCCAACCGGCATCGGACGCTTCCGGGTGAATGCATTCGTGCAGCAACAGCGCGTCGGCATGGTATTGCGGACCATCACTACCAAAATCCCCGATTTCGACGATCTGGGCTTGCCGCAAGTGCTGAAAGAAGTGGTCATGAGCAAACGCGGCCTGGTGATTTTCGTCGGCGGCACCGGTTCGGGAAAATCGACCTCGATGGCGGCATTGATCGGACATCGCAATAAAAACAGCTACGGCCATATCATCACCATCGAAGACCCGGTGGAATATGTGCATGAACATATCAACTGCGTCATCACCCAGCGTGAAGTCGGCGTCGATACCGAATCATGGGAAGCAGCGCTAAAAAATACCCTGCGGCAAGCGCCGGACGTCATCCTGATCGGCGAGATCCGCGACCGCGAAACCATGGAACATGCGATTGCCTTTGCCGAAACCGGTCACTTGTGCATGGGCACATTGCACGCCAACAGCGCCAATCAAGCGCTCGACCGGATCATCAACTTCTTCCCGGAAGAACGCCGCCCGCAATTGCTGATGGATTTGTCACTGAATTTACGCTCCATCGTAGCGCAACGTTTAATTCCACTGAAAGACGCCAAAGGACGCGCCGCCGCCATTGAGGTTATGCTCAACTCGCCGCTGATCGCCGATTTGATCTTCAAAGGCCACGTGCACGAAATCAAGGACATCATGCGCAAATCCAAGGAACTGGGCATGCAAACCTTCGACATGGCATTATTTGAACTGTACGAAGCTGGTAAAATCAGCTACGAAGACGCGCTGCGCAACGCCGACTCGGTAAACGAATTGCGTCTGAAAATCAAACTGGAAAGCAACGAAGCCAAATCGCAGGATCTCAATTCGGGCATCGCGCATTTGGAAATCACATAAAGAATCCAATCCAGCACTTGTATCAGCCACACTCTGTAACTTGGAAACCAAGCAGAACATTCCGCCAGGAACGAGTAACTCGTCGGAATGGAGTCACAAACAGCGGAACGCCCTAGCCGGTTTCCGCTTCATGGACTCATAGTACAGCGGTTTTCGATATCCGCCGCGACGGCATCGGCGTAACTGAGATCCGATTTCACGATGGTGCCAAAGTAGGGATGCCGGTAGAGATCGGTAAAGTCACGCATGAGATCGCACCAATCTTCTAGCACAACGAACTCGTTGCTCCTGAGATGGTACGAGCTGATGCGCGGTTCCAGGAATGCCAGCGCCCACTGATTGACGCGTTCAATATCCGCGGGACTGAAATCCTGCGTATCGTTACGCTTGGCCCGAGCTACCAGGTCTGCAAGCGCTTGATCCGATGCAACGGCCAGATGCGCTTGGCTCACTAATCCCGCGAGGGATAGCTGATGCGCGATCTGAATCGCCTCACGGTTTTGTTGCAGTTCAAATACCACCAGCACCATACCCGCCACCACGGCAAGGTTGGTAATAATGGTGATCAGCCGTTCAAGTTTCATTGGTGCTCTTGATTATTTTCCGGGTCGCCCGTCATAGCGGTATAAATTTCGCTCTGTTGCTCCGTTCGATTGCATCATTTTGTTCAATCATTGAGCGGCAAGGACTGAGCGCTGCCCTGCGTAATGGGATTGCAATGTACCAGTTTTGGATTGAACGCGCAAAATCCCAAGATCTGTAAGAATTTCTAGCGTTGCTTACAGTATTCAAAAAAATACTGTAAATGAAAATACATAAACGTACTCGCTTAACTTTATTAAATCGCCAGGAGATCTGGCGTCTTTATCAAACCCGAATCTGAAAGATAGCGCAGCTGGCGGAACGTTTCCACGTCAGCCGTCCAACGATCTACGACGTACTCAAACGAGCCAGACTTCAGGAACTTACGCCACATAACAGTACCAACTAGCGATTCAAGATGTTGCAGTACGGCCTTAAGCGCTTGGCCAAAGTTGAGCAGGCGATCCAAGATCGTCTCAAGCGTGAAGCAAAACGCTACAACAAAACTTATCCTGGCGAACTGGCGCACTTCGATACCAAGCGGCTCCCTTTGTTGAAAGGGCAGTTTGCTCATGAACCTGGCAAATACTTGCTTGTAGCCATCGATGGTCTCTCCAGGGAGCTGCATGCCGGAATCTTTTCTGATAAAACCCAATACAGCGCCGCACATTTCCTCATGGAAACCGTCATCGCCCAGTGTCCTTATCAGATTCCGATAACGGCAAGGAATTTAAAGGAACAACCAGTCACGCTTTCGGCGAGAGGGGGAACCGCATATCATGGCTATAGCCATTATCCAAAATGTTCATGATTTTCTGAAACAGATAGATACCGTCATAAATACCGTCAATTTATTTTACTAGCCAAAATATTTACTCAATTTTCACTTCAATTAATTAGAGA
Source organism: Proteobacteria bacterium SG_bin4 (assembly GCA_002083395.1). Lineage (GTDB taxonomy): Bacteria > Pseudomonadota > Gammaproteobacteria > Burkholderiales > Nitrosomonadaceae > Nitrosomonas. The sequence continues at coordinate 103,769 of LWDH01000036.1, forward strand.
TAGAAGGCCTGCATAAAAGTAACGATATGAATGTAATTATTCACGCCACCCTATCCAATCAGGTTATTCCGACATTTGATACCGCTACCGCTCACTAAAATCACAATTTTTATTTGCAAATCCATAAATTAAACATGTGTCGGCACTTTGTTTCTAAGGTTGTAAAGATTTGAGACAAGGCCCGGCAAGTAACTATGTAACCAATCTGTTAACTATTTAATTAACACTTTTTCTGTCGGGCTAATTTATGCAATGAAATAAGTTAACCGATTTTATTTTTCGGTTCACTAGAATTTTGATGGGATTTGAATGAACCCCATGCAAAAAATTTTAAGAAAGTACCTGCTATTTACAAGGCCTAACTTTCTCACTGTATCCAAACACCACCGCATTAAAGGTGCCTTATCTTCAATCAATGTTTTTCAGATTGAAATCCAATAAAAATCCATATGTTACAGGATTTTATTGATGGAAAATTCAGAAAATATAAGAAGAACACAACTGCAAAACAGGAAGATTCTTACAGACAGCAATTTATTTTACATATATTTAGTATGTTTCCTACTAATCTATAGCAGCTACAAGACAAATCAGTTTAATAATTCCTTAAACAAATCGAAGGAGTCGCGCAAACTGCGTTCTTATCATAGGAGAAAACAATGAATCCGAATTTTTCGAAATTTAAGCATCGCATCGCTTGTTTTACTGTATTAACATCAATCTTGATATCAGCAAATGCCAGTGCTGGATGGTCATTGTCTTTACTAGGCACTTTAGGAGGAACAGACTCATTCGCTTCAGATATTAATAATTCCGGGCAAGTGGCAGGCAATTATTCCACATCCGGCATTCCGGGAAGTCGCGCCTTCATTACTGGCCCCAATGGGTTTGGAATGACTGCGCTTGGAACGCTCGGTGGAGGTCATACGTTTGCCACCGGCATAAATGATTCGGGACAGGTCACGGGTTCTTCAAGCCTTAGCGATAACCTGACACATTCATTCATCACAGGCCCCAATGGTGTTGGAATGACTGATATCGGCGCTTTAAGGGGCTATTTTCATGAGGACACAGGCGAATATCTGGAAATGAATTATGCCGAAGACATAAATGAATCAGGGCAAGTGGTTGGATATGATGGAGGTTACCTAGGAAGTATCCCAGTAAGCCATCAAGCTTTCATGACAGGAGCCAATGGAGTTGGAATGACAGGATTGAATGTTGGCGAAGCTTTCGCAATTAATGATTCTGGACAGATAGTGGGTAGTACCACCCTATCCGGTTGGTTAGGAAGTCGTGCCTTCATCACCGGCCCCGATGGGGCTGGATTAACCATCATCGAAGGCCTTGGCGGAACGAGTAGTTGGGCAAATGGCATCAACAATTCAGGTCAGGTAGTGGGCAGCTCTTACACACCCGGGCATGCAGAAACTCATGCCTTTGTTACTGGCCCCAATGGGGTAGGCATTACAGATCTTGGAACCCTTGGTGGAAATACTTCTTACGCTTTAGATATTAATGAATCCGGCCAAATTATTGGAGGTTCCCAAATAGCCGATGGCAGCTATCACGCCTTTTTATACAGCGATGGAGAAATGATTGATTTATCGCTGCTTCCGGCATTCATTAATGCAGGATTCATTGGCATGATACATGTAACGGCTATTAATGATCACGGCCAAATCGTAGGATCGGGGAATTTAGATGGCGGTAGTAGTCGAGCTTTCTTGTTGTCACCATTTCCCGTTCCAGAACCTCAAACCTACGCCATGCTGCTGGCTGGACTTGGATTATTGGGGTTAATGCGCAGAAGATCCCGGGCGCATTTGACTTAGAAACTCAAATTTTTAAAAGCGAGAAAGAATCATGAACAAAAAGCAAATAATTGTAATGCTTTCTGCCTTTGTTGCTTTGTCTGTCTCAACGACTAGCTATGCTGAATGGTCAATTAAAACACTGGATGGCTTGGGTGGAGGAAGTAGCTTCGCACGCTCAATCAATGATCTCGGACAGGTAACGGGATCGGCAGACCTTCCCGGAAACATTATGCATGCCTTTATTACTGGCCCTAATGGAGTCAATACGTTTGATCTTGGATCATTAGGCTCAGGTAATTCGGTCGGGGCAGATATTAATGCTTATGGCCAAGTAACTGGTGGTTTTACTACTCCAAACGGTTTTGTTCATCCTATGATCACCGGGCCAAACGGTGTAGGGATGAGAGATCTGGGAACACTGGGCGGGCTTGAAGCATGGGCTACCGGGATTAATGACTTTGGCAGAGTCGTAGGAAATTCATACACAGCAGACGGTTATCCCCATGCATTTATTACCGGCCCGAACGGCGAAGGCATGATTGATCTTGGAACACTCGAAGGCGGATATACTAGCGATGCTGCTGACATCAATAATCTGGGACAAGTGGTTGGCACATCCGCCATTAATATCCACGGATTTTATCATGCCTTCATCACCGGCCCGGATGGCGTGGGCATGACCGACATAGGAATATTGCCAGGTTTTTGGGGTTCCCTAGGAAGAGGATTAAATGCCTCTGGAAATGTCATCGGAGATTTATTATTGCCAACACCAGAAGGTGATTACAGACAGGCTTTCGTGACTGGGCCTAATGGAATAGGTATGACAACGCTGGGAACGTTAGGTGGAAAATATGCATTTCCAACCGACATAAACGATGCCGGACAGATAGTAGGAGTCAGCACGTTGGAAAGCGGAGTACAACATTCGTTTTTATTCATTGATGATGGAATGGTTGACCTTAGCGTTCTCGATGTCGTGGTATCTGCCGGATGGATAGATTTAATTGCCACGGGGATCAATAACAATGGGCAGATTGTAGGATTTGGAAAGTTGAGTGATGATCCAAGCCATCTTCATTCATTTCTTCTATCTTTCACACCGGATACTGTTTTTAACCCCAATCCCATATTTAGACCTGAATTGCCAGATATACCAATACCACAACCGCCTGTCCCAGAACCTCAAACCTACGCCATGCTGCTGGCCGGTCTTGGATTAGTGGGGTTAATGCGCAGAAGACCCCGGGTGCATTTGGCTTAGAAGCACAAATTTTCAAAAATGAGAAAAATCATGAAGAAAAAACAAAGCTCTGCAAGTTTTGAGAAATGTTCGTTAAATTAGACATCGCGTGCCATTGCATTTAATTTTTATAATATTTTGGCAATTACTAACAGGGAGTTATAACAAACCATGAAACCAAAGAATTTATCAATATCACTGCTAGCCGCAGTTTTCTTAATACTCAGTAGCGGTGCTCAAGCACGATGGGCGAATTATGGATTTTCCCAATTATATGATGGTACTGGGCCTGTAAATATTCGATTTCTCGCTCTATTGGATGTTGACGATTTGGGCGGTGGTAAATGGTTATTCAGACTGTATGACATTAACTTAAGTGCTTTCGGTTCTGAAGCATTTATTAGTTCGATGGCAGTTGCTGGCCCCAAACCAGACTCAGTAGCTGTGGTTCCTGGAGGCGGAGTCAACGAAGTGGGTAAAAGTCCAGATAAAGGCCCATTCGATTATTTTGACTACAGTTATACGTTTGGTAGTGGAAGCGATAAGCTGGTAAATGGTGAAGAAATCTCATGGAATGTGTATGGACTTACATATCCGATTTATGACGGTTTTTATCGTCCATCATTTGTACTTCATGTTCAAGGTACCAATTACTCGCCGGATTTTGCATGGTATGCTTCAGGCGTTCCAGAACCTCAAACCTACGCCACGCTGCTGGCCGGTTTAGGTTTGCTGGGTTTTATGGCTCAGCAACGCAAGAAACGCAACCTGATTTGAATCTCAATTCTGAAAAACCCACCTTGGTGCGGGTTTTTGCCTGTTTCTATTTCTTCACTTTTTTGTCCATTGATTGTTTCAATTTTTCCTTGACTTTCTGAATCATCCACAATTCAGAAAAATGATAAATATCCTTTTAGAAACATATAACCAGTTTGAAATAAAATCAATAAATATCTGATAGATAACACATAATTTATATGTTAAATATTTAATCAATCTAGGAAAAACCCTTACAGCTTAGGGAGGTTATCAATCAAAAAAAGGAATTATTCACAAAGTTATCCACAGAATTTGTGGATAATGAAAAAAATCCCATGTGAAATAATGTGATAACAATTTTTATGGTTAACTAAGAGTCAATCACTGAAACTTTAAACCATTCGGTGCTAATCTTTCCGATCCTTAAGCAGCTTTTATTTACCACGCCCAAATCTGCCAACCAATTAATTATTAGCGTTTAATTGTTTCTAAGGAAGCACTGATTAATTCGCCGAGCAAGATGAGATGCAATGCGGATGGCGCGCAAGAAACGAGATATATCAATCGGATAGGCGAGTTTCTGAGCACCCCGCCCAACGCAGCAAATCGCTTGCGCAGGCAATTAATCAGTGCTTCCCTAATTGATTTCTCCGGAAAAATAAATCAAAAGCTTATTTGTGATAAACCATTAATTCAATTCATATAACATATGACTTGACACCAATTTCCAAAACTCTTTTACTCAGTCTTTTTCATGTAGTTGTATACTTCCAACCATCTTTCCGGCAGCAAATAACTATGGAAGCATTCATACAGAAACTCAGACGTCGAGCTGCAATCCAGAAATACCTTGCATTTCTCGCACTCGCCGGTGCGGTGGTTATTGTCTGGATCGGCACCGATTATTTTATCCATGAATCTCCAAAAATCGCCGCACAGGATATTGAACAACAAAGAAAACTCATTTCTTCGCAAGATGTCATTTCCCGGTTAGCCAGTTTGAGTATGAGCATTTTTAACAATGCCGAGCAATTGAGCAATGCTGAGAATGAACTAATTAATACCCAGATAGTTTTGCGCTATGACGGAAATTCTGGTTTAGATGATATTAAAAGCACTCTCTATTTTGATCTGGCAAAATCAGGCAATCCTGTATCGCAGGATGTCTACCAACACAATTTTTATTCACTCGGTAAAAAGAATTTAAATGAAATAGATTCTCTCTTGAATGATATTAGAAGGGCCAACAGCTATCTTGAAAGTGAAAACGCCATCGATAAATTCCTGACAGATTTGCAAACCACGCAAAATTCCAACAAAAAGCGTCTTGAAGAACTTGTGCATGGAACAAATAAGCTTAAAGCAGATCTCGTTCTCACCCGGAGTAGGATTAGGCAAATTGGAGAAACCATCCCAACTCCAGCTGAGCTGAAAAGATTGATCGCATACAGCCTACAAGCAATCCAGGATCTGGAAAAAACGATCAAAGACTTCGACGAAAAAATGTCTACCAATCAATTTCCGAGAGAAGCCGAAGAACAAATAAAAATGATGCTGCAAACTAACAAAGAAGTTATTGAGCAAATTGAAGCATTTAAAATTAAAGTAATCAGCAATCGGGATTTGTACCAGGAAAAATTGCAGAAACAACAAGAATTGGTCAATAAACTCCGCGCCGAGAAAGCCAATCTGGAAGCGGAAAAGGAATTTACCGTGTCCCTTCGGAGTGGCACCGAGCCAGTCATGGCGGATAGCAAAGTGGCTTTCTATGTTTCCACGAACATTGCCCGCCTTGGCATCATGATCGTCACACTATTTCTGGCCCAAGTGTTCATTTCAATCTACCGCTATTTGACGAAGATTTCGAATTTTTACCATGCCAGAGCCGATGCACTGGAAATATTGACACAAACAGACGCGCTAAAAAATACCGATTTGCCAGGCTCGATCGAAATGTTTTCCAATATCTTTTCGCCGGAAAAGGTTGATTTCGGAAAAATGCCGCAAACACCCGTGAATGAAGCGATTAAAAGCGCGCAATCGGTTTTCCCCAAATCCTAGCAGCACCAATTAAGCGCAGCCTTTTTCCTATCTTGCTGCTAGATTAGTTACTTGAACGATACAAACGATGTGGGTGTTCCTGAAAACTGCTATTGGTGCCGAGAGGGGGAATCGAACCCCCATGATGTCACCATCGCGGGATTTTGAGTCCCGTGCGTCTACCAATTCCGCCATCTCGGCCTACGGTTGAACTGTCTGATTGAATCAACAGAAGGCGCAATTATCACTGAAATCCCGAACTACAGCAAGCTGCACCGGTGGAAAACCCGGCGCAGCCGGTATAATAAGCAACATGAAAACTCAGGATTTCGATTTTTACCTACCTACCGAGCTGATCGCACAATTCCCCGCCGAGCAACGCACCAGCAGCCGTTTGCTTTATTTGGATAGTACCGCCCAACGATGGCAGGATACGTTTTTTTCCAGCTTGCCGGAGTTTCTGCGCCCTGGAGACGTAATGGTGTTCAACGATACTCAGGTGATCAAAGCTCGCTTGTTTGGCAAAAAAGACAGTGGCGGCAAAGTGGAAGTACTGGTGGAGCGGATTTTGGACGATCGTCACGTGCTGGCGGCGATTCGCGCCAGTCATGCTCCCAAGCCGGATTCCCGGTTGTGGCTGGCGGATGCGATACCGGTCACCGTGATCGAGCGTGCGCAGGAATTTTACACGCTGCGTTTTGAGCATGTGCAATCAGTGACAGAATTACTGCAACGCTACGGTCAATTACCGCTACCACCATATATCAACCGGTCTGCAACCGATTCCGATGAGGCACGCTACCAAACCGTTTACGCCCGGAATGCCGGAGCAGTCGCGGCGCCAACCGCCGGCTTACACTTTGATCAGCACATGCTGGATCATTTGCAATCGCTCGGCGTTGCAATTGCCTATGTCACATTGCATGTCGGTGCGGGCACGTTCCAACCAGTGCGCGTTGATAATATCGCCGAACACTCCATGCACAGCGAAAGCTATCATATTCCGCAAACCACAGTGGATGCGATTCAAAACACCCGGTTAGCAGGCGGCCGGGTTCTGGCAGTCGGCACTACGTCATTGCGTGCTTTGGAAGCTTGCGCATCGGCGCATCAAGGACAACTGGCCGCCGGTTATGGTGAAACACGGATTTTTATTACGCCGGGCTATCGTTTTCAAGTGGTTGAACGATTGCTCACCAATTTCCACTTGCCGCGTTCAACATTGCTCATGCTGGTTTCCGCGTTTGCCGGCATGGATAATATCCGGCAAGCCTATCAACACGCTATTAATCAACGATACCGTTTTTTCAGTTATGGAGACGCCATGCTGATCGAGAGAGAACAATGATTTTTCAATTACATGCTACCGATCATGGCGCCCGCCGCGGTACCCTGACATTGGCTCACGGCACTATCGAAACGCCGGTTTTCATGCCGGTAGGAACCTATGGCGCGGTTAAAGGTATGTCACCCGATGCGCTGCAAGCCATCCATGCTCAAATTATTTTGGGCAACACGTTTCATTTATGGCTGCGTCCAGGTCTTGAAGTTATCGAAGCGCACCAGGGATTGCATGGCTTCATGGGATGGCAAGGACCAATTCTGACCGACTCCGGCGGTTTTCAAGTGTTCAGCTTGGGTGATCTGCGCAAAATCACCGAACAAGGCGTACATTTTCAATCGCCGGTGAATGGCGATCGTTGTTTCTTATCGCCGGAAGAATCGATGCGGATTCAACGCGTGCTCAATTCCGACATCGTGATGATCTTCGATGAATGCACACCTTACCCGGCGGACGAAACGGCCGCGAGGTTATCGATGGAGCTCAGTCTGCGCTGGGCGGAGCGCTCCAAGCAGGCGCACAGTAATAATCCCAATGCGCTCTTCGGTATTGTGCAAGGCGGCATGTATGAACAGCTTCGCGACCGCTCGTTGGCTGGGCTGGTTAACATCGGCTTTGACGGCTACGCCATCGGCGGACTCTCGGTCGGCGAACCTAAAACTGATATGCGGCGCATCTTAAACCATACTACACCGCTGCTGCCTGTCGATAAACCACGGTATTTAATGGGTGTCGGCACACCGCAAGATATCGTGCATGCCGTAGCGCAAGGCATTGATATGTTTGACTGCGTATTACCGACGCGCAATGCACGCAATGGCTGGTTATACACGCGCGAAGGCGTGCTCAAGTTGCGCAATAGCAAATACCGGTTGGATACCTCACCGCCCGATGAACAATGCGGTTGCTATACCTGCCGGCATTTCAGCCGGGCTTATTTGCATCACTTGCAACGCATCAACGAAATGCTGGGCGCTCATTTAAATACCATTCACAATTTATTCTATTATCAGCAGTTAATGGCGGATATACGAACGGCGATCGAGAACAAACAATTTGAAGAATATGCACAAGAATTTCTGGCATAAGCGGTCATCATGCTAATATGTGCGCTTTTGGTATAAGGAGATTATGATGCTGATTAGTGACGCATTTGCTCAGGCCGCTTCGACAACACAGAACGAAGCCGGTTGGGTGGCATTATTACCGATGGTCGGTATACTGGTTCTGTTTTACTTTTTGTTAATCCGTCCGCAAGCGAAACGCGCGAAAGAACATAAACAAATGGTGGAAGCGCTGCAAAAAGGCGATGAAGTCATCACCAACGGCGGCATCCTAGGACAAATTCTCAATGTTAGTGAATCCTACGTGATTATCGAGATTGCACCAACCATTGAAATTACCGTTTTGAAATCTTCGGTACAAACCCTATTACCCAAAGGCACACTGAGAAGTATTGAACCTAAAGGCAAATCCTCAAAAACCAAAGCACCCAAAACAGACAATAATAAAATCGAACCCGTTGCAGAAGCACAGGAAAATAAAAATCCCGATGCTGAAAAACAATAAAGGACTCTGGCAACTATTTCATAATTGCCAAGCTTTTATCTTAATAACTATTTTAATTTTCTAATTTTCGACTGATATCCATGAACCGCTACGCACTTTGGCAATATCTGATTATTGCGGTTTCACTCCTACTAGGCTTGCTTTATACGCTGCCAAATTTTTATGGCGAATCGCCAGCTGTTCAGATTTCACCGTTACGGGTCAGCGTTAATACCGATACGGCTTTGATGCAACGTGTAGAAGACGCTCTCAAACAAGCCAATCACGAAACGACTGGAATTTATCTTGAGGAAGGTAGCATCAAAGTACGATTCGCCGATACCGATACGCAAATCAAAGCGAAAGATCTTTTGGAGTCGACGCTTGGCAATGACTACATTATTGCATTGAATCTGCTGCCGAATTCTCCGCAATGGCTGACAAGTTTGGGAGCGCTCCCCATGTACTTGGGGCTTGATCTCCGTGGCGGTGTCCATTTCATGCTGGCAGTGGATATGGACGGTGCGCTGGACAAGTCACTCGATCGATACAGTGCAGACATACGCGGCACGCTGCGCGAGAAGAAAATTTCCTACGCTGGATTGGAAAAACATGAGAAAAAGCTGACCATCAAGTTTCGCGATGCTGAAACGCGCAGCCAAGCTGAGGCGGAACTCAAAAACAATTTCACCGATCTCGGGTTCAGTTATGAAGATGCCGGTAACCGCTATCATTTAGTGGCAGCGATCAAACCGGACGCGCAGCTTCGCATGCAAGATGCAACCGTGATACAAAATATTACTACGTTGCGTAACCGGGTAAACGAACTGGGTGTTGCCGAACCCATTATTCAGAAAGCCGGTGCGGACAGGGTCATTGTTCAATTACCGGGGGTGCAAGATACCGCCAAAGCCAAAGAGATTCTCGGACGGACAGCCACACTGGAAGTCCGCATGGTTGATGATGAGCACGACCTGGATGCGGCAATCCGCGGAAAAGTTCCATTTGGCACCGAGCTTTACGAAGAACGCGGCGGTATCCCGATACTTGTTAAAAAACAGGTGTTGCTGACCGGCGAGCGCATCACAGATGCACAGCCCGGCTTTGATAAAGATAACCAGCCAGCCGTACATATCAACCTGGACAACAATGGTTCGCGCATTTTCAAGCAATTGACACGCGAAAACGTCGGCAGAAGAATGGCGATACTTCTGATCGAAAAAAATCATACCGAAGTAGTTACGGCGCCGGTCATCCGCGAAGAAATCGGTGGCGGACGTGTACAAATCAGTGGCCGCATGACCAGTATGGAAGCTCGCGACGTCGCATTGCTGCTACGTGCCGGAGCGCTTGCCGCACCGATGGATATCATCGAGGAACGTACGGTTGGGCCGAGCCTTGGCGCAGATAATATTGCCCGTGGTTTTAATTCAACCCTCTACGGTTTCCTGGCTGTTGCGATTTTCATAGCCGTTTACTACACGGCTTTTGGTGTAATTTCGGTACTTGCTCTGGGTTTGAATTTACTGTTGCTAGTCGGTTTACTATCCATTATGCAGGCTACATTAACACTCCCCGGCATGGCTGCGCTTGCCTTGACGGTGGGGATGGCGATTGATGCGAATGTGTTGATCAATGAAAGAATCCGCGACGAATTACGCAGTGGATTATCCCCGCAACTTGCCATTCATGCCGGCTATGAGCGTGCTTTCGGAACGATTTTGGACTCCAACATTACCACGCTGATCGCTGGTATCGCTTTATTTGCTTTCGGCTCCGGCCCTGTCAAAGGATTTGCGGTGGTACTTTGTTTGGGCATTCTGACTTCTGTATTTACAGCAATTTTCGTCTCTCGCGGCATGGTTAATCTGATATACGGCAGCAGACGCAAATTGGACTATGTGCCAATCGGGAAAATCTGGATACCTGAGAATCAAACAAGTCTTAAAACGATTTCTTCTGAAGAAAAAGATGATAAAAAGCTTAAAGTTTCAGAAACATCCGGCGCATTAGAAAAATCTGATGCCGAACAACTAGCTAAGACTTTAAATGAGCCCAGTCAAACCGATAGCGCTTTGTTTCAATCCGAGGAAAAACCCTCAGCTAAAACAAAAGGCAAACGTAAATCTGCGGAAAGCAAGCAATCCAAGTCGTAATTAATCGGAATTTAAGGAAGTTACAATGGAATTATTCAGGTTTAATCGTGACATCCCCTTCATGAGCTGGAGGAAAACAGGGGCCGTTATTTCAATCACAACATTTGTTCTTTCTGTTTTCTTTATTGCCACGAAGGGATTGAATCTCGGTGTCGATTTTACCGGTGGCACGGTTCTTGAAGTCGGTTATACCCAAACCGCTGACCTTCAAAAAATCAGAAGCGTTTTATCTGATCTTCAAATGCCGGATGCCAGTGTGCAAAACTTTGGTACCTCACGTGACGTCATGATACGTCTACCGCTTCGATCTGAAATTTCCAGCGCGCAGTTGTCTGAGACAGTTTTGGCCGCGCTTAAACAAGCCGATAGTACCGTTGAAATGCGCCGTGTTGAATTTGTGGGTCCGCAAGTTGGGCAAGAATTACTCGAGAATGGCGCACTTGCACTATTGTTTGTGTCATTGGGTATCGTTGCTTATCTCGCGATGCGATTCGAGTGGAAATTCGGCGTTGCGGGCATCATCGCCAACTTACATGATGTTGTGATTATCGTTGGTTTTTTTGCATTTTTTCAGTGGGAATTCTCGTTAACTGTGTTAGCGGCAGTTCTGGCAATCCTAGGTTATTCCGTTAACGAATCGGTGGTTATTTTTGACCGGATCCGGGAGAATTTTAGAAAACAGCGTAGAGCATCATTATCACAGGTCATTGATAATGCAATTACATTGACAATGTCCCGCACAATTATTACGCATGGCAGTACTCAAATGGTTGTCATTGCTATGTTATTATTCGGAGGCGAAGTTTTGTATTATTTCGCACTCGCTCTCACCATCGGTATTCTGTTTGGCATTTATTCTTCAATAATGGTTGGCAGTTCTATACTGATGCTGCTCGGTGTAAAACGTGAAGACTTGGTGAAACTGGAAAAGAAACCACTCGAAAACGATGGCGCAGTCGTTTAGCTTATTTTGTCTGATTCTCTCTATACACCATGAACAATCATTTTGCTATCAATTCAAATTAACCAGCAATTGAGCATGGAGATTAGATAGGTTTGATTACCGATATCATCGCATGGATTGTCAGTACAGTCAGCAGCTTAGGATATCTAGGAATTTTTATCCTGATGCTGATTGAGTCCAGTTTTATCCCATTTCCCAGTGAAGTAATCATGATACCGGCGGGCTACTTAGCATCCAAAGGTGAAATGAACATGCTGGTTGTCATTGGGTGCGGAATTTTGGGTAGTTTGTTTGGTGCTCTCATTAATTATTATTTAGCAATCCGATTAGGGCGGCCTCTGCTCCTGCAGTACGGAAAATATGTGATGTTTAAGGAGCACCATTTGCTGCAAATGGAAAGTTTTTTTGCACGGCATGGGCATATATCGACGTTTACAGGCCGCTTAATCCCAATGATTCGTCAATACATTTCAATACCGGCCGGATTGGCTAGAATGAATCTGTCGGTTTTCTGTTTTTATACCAGCCTGGGAGCCGGTATTTGGGTGACTATTCTTTCCCTATTAGGTTATTTCATCGGTGAGAATGAAATGCTGATCAAGGAATATTTAAGAGACATCATTATTGCGCTTGTCCTGAGCTGTGGAATTGGCATTACGATTTACTGGTTTTATCAACGACGCAATAATAATTGATAAGGAATATCAGAAGCACAGTATTCGAGCAATGCTCTGAACACTGTGTTCCTGTTTTGTTAACTTCTAATTAATTTACGCAGGATTAGCGCCATCGGATTTACGTTTGCGCATCATGAAGAAAGCAGCGGCACCGACAACCACTAACAAAATCGGTCCAATGATCACTATCTTAGGTGTTGGCCTTCCTTCCCCGACTGAGAACGGAAACCTTGATA
>LWDH01000037.1 GCA_002083395.1 Proteobacteria bacterium SG_bin4
CTACTCGTTGTGCCATACGTTGTTGCCATTTTATGTGCCTCCTATTAAAAATGGTTAGTAGAAATAGATGTCTTGCAGAGAAAAAGATTATTCCCTGTTCAACATAAGGTTTTAGACAGGCTTTTAATTAATGAAAGTTCCCGTCATTTCATCGAAACAATTGTGCAATGAGCAGTTGATTGTAGTTATTACACTCAGCACAAATATATTTTAGAAATTAATTGACATTACTTCAAGTGGTTAACTGTTATTTCTGACTCGATAGCGATAGGGTTTTGTCACATTTCTGTAAGAAAAATGTAACTGTCATAAATCTGTAACATTGCTGCCTTATAACGTTCGTCATCTTTATCGATTGAATTATTAACTACGGATCAGAGACTGATGATGAAACTATACAGACTTTTCTTGATAGCGATCGTTGTAGCCAATCTAGGTATGGCAACCACTGTACATGCTTTGGATTTATATGTTGATACGACAACCAAGCAGATTTATGCGGAGCCGGGTCCCGGTCGCGTGCATATGGGGACTTTTGTGAAAGCCGATAACGCGCCTGCTAAGACCGAACCACACAAAGTTGTGGAAGCGCCAGTAAAAACCCCAGCGGATTCGGCACAATTGGCTGAAGATCAATCCGAAGAAATGAAAAAAAGGAGATCTGCGGAGCGTCTTGCCAGAATTTCGGAGAAGGCGGAAAAGGCCCGGTTTGTCAATCAAGTATCGGTGCTTGAAGAGCGCATGAAAGAGGTGGAGAAAATTCATGGCACTTTTGATGATCGCGGTTTGCATTGGGCTACCAAAGATGGCAATTTTTCTATGTCGCTTAACGGGCGGATACAACCAGCCTCGCAATATAATTTTGTCAATGATCCTGATCCGGCATTTGGTGCCAACACCGCAAACGAATTGAACAGCGGCATGAACATCCGCCGGGCTCGTTTAGGGGTTGAAGGTACTTTCTTTAAGCACTGGGATTATAAATTTGAGTACGATTTTAGTCGCGGTAACGGTTCCGTCGGATCAGGAATTACCGATGCTTTTGTACGCTTAAACCATACTGATGCACTATCCTATAAACTGGGTTCATTCAAAGAGCCATTCAGCTTGGAAGAAGCGGCGAGTAACCGTTATCTGACTTTTATCGAACGGCATATGTCGGTCAACTCCTTCGTTGATAACCCGAACACCTATAAAACGGGTATTGGCGCCAATTACGCGGTTAAAAGATGGCAAACCGGGATTGCTTTTCAAACAGAGCCGATCGGCTCCTGGTCCTCCGCCTCAACATCGGTCAATGCCAATGGTAATCAGAACCGCAACAATGGTTCCGGGGATTCCGGCTGGCAAGGCATCGGCCGTATCAGCGGCAGGCCATGGATGGAAGATGATACGAAATTCCTGCATATCGGTGTTTCGGCTGGACATACGCATGTTAATACACAGTATCGCGCAGATGGCACGATGGTTGGTGAAGGACAGATTGGCGGCGGCGGTGGCATGTCGTTCTTTGCGTTTCCGGGAACCAACGTCGACCGGACCAATATTTTGAACACCGGTAACTTAAGCACCGGCGCTTTAAGCAATCCGAATCGCCGAGAAGTCACCAGCTACGATCGTTTCGGTGCGGAATCCTGGTTTGTGTACGGTCCATTTTCGGCGCAAGGGGAATATTTGCGGACCAATATCAATGGATTTAACTATGATAACGAGCATCTGACGGGATATTACGGTTTTGCAAGTTACTTCCTGACAGGCGAATCTAAAGCGTATCATGTCAGAAACGGCGCAGCGAACCGGATTAAACCGAATCGTCCATTCCAGTTCAACGGATCGGGCTGGGGGGCTTGGGAAATTGCAGCCGGTTACGATTACATCGATATGAATTCGGGTGTCATCGCAGGTGGTAAAGCGGATATGGTTCGATTCGGTTTGAATTGGTATCCGCATTCGAACGTCAAATTTCAGGCAAACGTGATCCATGTACTCGATATCAATACTGCGAGGACACCGATTACCAACACCGATGGTTATTCCGGTGGCGCCGGCGCTCGCACCAATGGCTGGAACAATGGCGACTTGAGCGCTTTCCTGACGCAATGGACTATCGATTTTTAGTCGAAATTATTTTTGGTACGAATAGCAATCCTTACAAACAGGAGAACAAAATGCCAAAGTCATACAATTTTAAGGTGATAATTTTATTTTTCTCGGGTTTCTGGATCAGTACTGCCGGGATGGCGCATGCACAGTCAATGGTCAAAATCGACGGCTCCAGCACTGTTTATCCGATTACCCAGGCGATTGCCGACCAATTCCAAGAAGTTAAGAAGGGAACGGTGCAAGTGACGGTTGCTGTTTCAGGCAGCGGCGGTGGTTTCAGGAAGTTTTGCCGGGGTGAGATTGATATTGTCAATGCCTCTCGTCCAATCTTAAAAAACGAGATGAAAGAATGCAAAAACACCGGGGTGCAGTACGTCGAAATACCGGTAGCATTTGATGCGCTTACCGTAGCGATTCATCCCGGCAATACCTGGAGCAGGGCCATGACGGTCGCGCAGTTGAAAAGAATCTGGGAACCGGCGGCCGAAGGTAAAATTACCCATTGGAATCAGATTGATTCAGCATGGCCGGCAGAAGCTATCAAGTTGTTTGGGCCTGCAAGAGATTCTGGCACCTACGATTATTTTACCGAGGCGGTCATTGGAAAAACGAAGTCAAGCCGCGCGGATTTTACCAGATCCGAAGATGACACCGGTTTGGTGCGGGCTGTGGCGGGTGATAAAAACGGCTTGGGTTTTCTGGGATTTGCGTATTACATCGAAAATCAAGATAAAGTTACCGCAGTAGCGATTGATAACGGCAATGGTCAAGGAGCGGTTCTACCCTCGGTCGAGACAGTCGAAGACGGCAGCTATCAGCCATTATCGCGGCCTATGTTTATTTATGTCAGCCTCAAGGCAGCCGAGAAGCCGGAAGTGAAGGAATTTGTCGAGTTTTATTTGAAAAATGCGTTGCTGTTGGTAAAGGAAACCCATTTTTTTCCATTGCCGCCGCGAGCCTACACAACCATGCTTGGGCATTTCAATAAAAAAAGAGCGGGGACAGTTTTCAATGGCGTGCCAGTTATTGGCTTGACGATTGATGAATTGATCCGCCGTGAGGAACGACTGCAGTATGAGAACTATTAATTTCGGGGAATTAATAAGTTAAGAGACCTTTGCACGGTTACTACGCGGCACGATAATTGCGTTAAAAATTCGCGAAAAATGCTCATTTACCCGGTGTAAACTCCGCTTTTTCGCAAATTTTTGCCTTATTCTCGTACCGCTCATGACATCGTGTAAAGGTCTCGTTAGCTTAGATTACGCGCAGGCAGCTAGAGACTTTCTGCGTTACTGCTGATGCGGAGAAAACAGACTGGAAATGCAGGGTCATCGAGTATGAACCGAGTTTCTTGGCTGTTTTTTCTTGAATCGGCAGTCATGTTTTTTTCAAAAAGCCGTGGCATTCATTTATGATAGGAACTGTTCCTTGTATTTCTATATGATGTCAGTGCGCTTTCAATAATCCATCAGACCATGCCTTTTAGCCCAATTGTTTTGTGGACGGATGCACTCGTCTATTTGTTTGTGTTGTCGATATTTTTTTGGGTTTGGTATGTGCGCCGGAATGAGCACTTGTTAATGCCTTGGAAGCGGGTCGGGCATAGTGCCAGCGGCATGTCGGCATTGACGGTGTTAATTTTTTTTCTATTGGTCGGGCTGCTCGACACCGTTCATTTCCGGCCAGCGCTCGACCATAAGAATCAAAGCGGCGAGACGATTTACAGCGTAGAAGTGTTAAGTTTGCTGGATATAGTTTTAACGCCGCTCCGAACCAACGTTGAGAAAACCTATTCCGCACCGTTGGCAACGCACCTCTATGCAAAGGAAACAATCGAGTCGCCGGATGGCGGGCAGGTGCGGGCTTTCGCCCGTTTGGAATTCGGTGGATCGCATTTGCAAGATCCTGAAGAAGAACATCTTCCAGACATTCTGGAGCGAATCTTTAAAGGTCTGGCGTATGGTTTCTTGGTTTGGCTTGGAATAGCCCTGTGCTTAATAGCCTTTCTGTCTCGCCGCCATCAACAAGATTTCGTTCAAAGCTTGTCCGTCATTTGGCGGCGTGCCAGCGAAGTGCCGTGGTACGCGATCTTGATTACTTTATTAATTTTGCTATTGCTGATCGGTTGCAGCGCGATGCTGGCAACGCACTATCATGTATTGGGTACTGACAAAGTAGGCCAGGATATTCTGTATCAATCACTTAAAAGTATCCGAGTTGCATTGGTGATTGGAACGTTGACCACGCTGATCATGCTGCCATTCGCGCTGCTGCTTGGGATTATGGCCGGGTATTTCCGGGGTTGGGTTGACGATGTGATTCAGTACATCTATACCACGTTAAATTCGATTCCCAGTGTGCTGTTAATTGCGGCGGCAGTGTTGATGATGCAGGTATATATCGAAACGCATGCGGAATTGTTCGAAACCGTTGCATCACGCGCCGATTTGCGATTATTGTTTTTGTGTATGATTCTCGGTGTCACCAGTTGGACGAGTCTGTGCCGGTTGCTGCGCGGGGAAGCGTTGAAATTACGCGAATTGGAATATATTCAGGCGGCACATGCTTTCGGAGTGTCACATTGGCGCATCATCAGCCGTCATATTCTGCCGAATGTGATGCACATCGTGTTAATTGCGACAGTGATGGATTTCAGCGGATTGGTGCTGGCTGAGGCAGTGTTGTCATATGTCGGTGTCGGTGTCGATCCTTCAATGATCAGTTTTGGCACCATGATTAATGCCGCACGTCTGGAAATGGCTCGGGAACCGATGGTGTGGTGGGCTTTACTGGCAGCTTTCAGTTTTATGTTTACGCTAGTTTTGAGCGCTAATCTGTTTGCCGATGCGGTGCAGAACGCGTTGGATCCGCGTATGCGGACACTGAAATTGAGCAGCCGTTTTTTTCAACGGTATGGAAAAGATGAGATTTCTTCAAACAAACCTGCCGGCGCCATGACTCCGGCAGGTTCTTCCCGTTCGAAATGAAAACCGTGCTGGAAATAGACAATCTAGCGACGTTGCTGCATACCGGCGATATACCTGTCAGGGCTGTTGATGGCCTATCGCTGAATATTCTGCAGGGAGAGACATTTGCGCTGCTGGGCGAATCCGGTTGCGGCAAGTCAATGACGGCTCTGTCGATTATGCGATTGCTTCCGGATGTGGGTGAAATTGTCGCCGGGGAAATCAAAATTCATGGGATGGATCTTTTGCAATTGCCTGAGGCGGCGATGCGCAAAGTTCGCGGTAAACAGATCAGCATGATTTTCCAAGAACCCATGTTAAGCCTGAATCCGGTATTGACGATTGCTGAGCAAATTGGAGAAGTGTTACACCAGCATCTCGATCTGACGCCTGCGATGAAACAAGCACGGATTCAGGAATTGCTCGAACAAGTCGGCATCCCGGATGCGCAACGGCGTATGCATGAATATCCATTTCAGTTTTCCGGGGGTATGAAACAGCGTGCTATGATCGCAATGGCGTTGGCTGGTGAGCCGGAGCTATTGATCGCCGATGAGCCAACGACTGCCCTGGATGTCACGATCCAAGCGCAAGTACTCGATTTGATGCGGCACATTCAGCAACGCACGCGCATGGCAATATTATTGATTACCCATGATTTAGGGGTGGTGGCGGAAATGGCGCAACGCGTGGCGGTGATGTATGCCGGGGAAATCGTGGAAGTGGCGCCTCGCGCAGTTTTTTTCCAGCAACCGGCACACCCTTATTCGAAACAGTTATTTGCTTCGCTGCCCGGCAAAAATAAGCGCGATCAAGCGTTGACGGTGATGAATGGCAATGTGCCATCGCTATCACAGCAATTCAGCGGCTGCCGTTTTGCGGATCGCTGCAATCAAGTGATGGCAATGTGCCGTGATGCGGTTCCACAATGGCATCGGCTCGATGATGCGCACCAGGTGCGTTGTCATTTGTATCAATCCGGCGTGAGTCATACACAGGTGGCAACCGGCGCACCGGCACAAAGGATTCCGCTGTATTCCGAAGCACAGCGAACGGAACAAATATTATTGAAAGTGGCCGACCTCAAAGTATATTTTCCAATTCGCCAAGGCCTGTTCAAACGCGTGGTCGGGTATGTAAAAGCGGTTGACGGCGTATCGTTGCAGATTGCTTCCGGAAAAACATTGGCATTGGTCGGTGAATCCGGTTGCGGGAAAACAACGATAGGAAAAAGTATTTTGCAGTTAATTCAACCCACTACCGGCAGTGTGCAGTTTAAAGGGCAGGAGCTGGTAGGCTTGAAACGGGGCCAATTAAAACCAATTCGTTCGCACTTCCAAATTATTTTTCAGGACCCCTATTCATCATTAAATCCGCGCATGCGTATCAAGGAAATCTTGCAAGAAGGGATGAATGCGTTAAAGATCGGTGCAGCCAGCGCATCATCAAAAGCCGATAATATGCAAGCCAGCCCAAGCGACCAGGAAATCGATTTGTTATTGCAGCGAGTCGGATTGCCGGCTGAGGTAAAATGGCGCTATCCACACGAATTTTCGGGCGGGCAGCGTCAGCGCATTGCCATCGCGCGTGCTTTGGCAGTGAATCCGGAATTATTGATTTGCGATGAACCGACCAGCGCTTTGGATGTTTCGGTGCAAGCGCAAATCCTGAATTTGTTGAAAACCCTGCAAAATAACTTAGGACTTGCTTTTTTGTTTATCACCCACAATATCGCAGTTGTGGAATATTTAGCTGATGAGGTTGCAGTCATGTATCTTGGAAGGATCGTTGAACGCGGGCTTATCGATGAAGTAATGGGCAACCCGAAACATCCCTACACCCAAGCATTGTTATCGTCGGTGCCGCGGATTGCTGCTGATGCGGATCGGAAATTCATTCCGCTAAAAGGCGACTTGCCGTCACCGGCTAAGCCTCCGGCCGGTTGTCATTTTCATCCACGTTGTCCGAAAGCGATGCCGGTTTGCCGGGAACGCTATCCGTCGGCCAGTTTATTCAGCGCAACGCATTCAACGCACTGTTTTCTTTATTCACTCGAACAGATTTCTTGAAATTATGAGTATTCAACACGAAGTGGCGCGCCGCCGCACATTCGCTATTATTTCTCACCCGGATGCCGGAAAAACCACGTTGACAGAGAAACTGCTGATGTATGCAGGAGCGATTCATATTGCGGGTAGCGTGAAGGCGCGCAAGGCCAGCCGACATGCCACGTCCGATTGGATGGAAATCGAGAAGCAGCGCGGGATTTCGGTGGCTAGCTCGGTCATGCAGATGGAATATCGCGATTGCATCATCAATTTGCTGGATACCCCTGGCCACCAGGATTTCTCGGAAGATACTTACCGCGTGTTGACAGCGGTTGACGCCGCGCTGATGGTCATCGATGCCGCTAACGGTGTTGAAGCGCAAACCTTGCGGTTGCTGGAGGTTTGCCGTGCCCGGAATACCCCGATCGTGACATTTGTTAATAAAATGGATCGCGAAGTACGTGAACCGCTGGATTTGATCGATGAAATCGAGCGTACGCTCGGCATGTCGACGATTCCGTTTACCTGGCCAGTCGGGATGGGGAAGAATTTTCACGGGGTGTGCGATTTGAAGAATAATTGCATGCGTCTTTTTCAACCGGGATCCGATCGCATTGACGCTGATAATGAAGTGATTGCGCAATTCGACGATCCGCAAATCCGGCAGCGCTTCGGCATGGATTTGGATACTGCGTTGCAGGAAATCGATTTAATCAAAGGCGCGTCGCCGGTTTTCGATCACGCGGCTTTTCTTGCCGGTGAGCAAACACCGGCGTTCTTCGGTTCGGCGATCAATAACTTTGGTGTGCGGGAGATTCTCGACGCTCTGGTGGATCTGGCGCCGCCACCGGAATCGCGTAATGCGATTCAGCGTGAAGTGCAACCGGACGAGAAAAAATTCTCCGGTATGGTGTTCAAAATTCAAGCCAATATGAATCTCGCGCATCGCGACCGGATTGCGTTTGTGCGTGTTTGCTCCGGTCATTTCAAGCGCGGTATGAATCTGAAAGTGGCGCGGAACGGCAAGGATATCCGCACCAGCACGGTGGTATCGTTTTTGTCGCAACGCCGCGATATTCTGGAAGAGGCCTATCCAGGAGATATCATCGGTATACCGAATCATGGCACGCTGCAATTGGGCGATACGTTGACCGAGGGCGAAATTTTGCAATTTACCGGTTTGCCTTTCTTTGCCCCCGAGATTTTCCGTACGGTTGAAATTGCCGACCCGTTGCGCAGCAAACAGCTAAAACTGGGATTGGCGCAGCTTGGCGAGGAAGGGGCAATCCAGGTTTTCCGTCCGTATCTTGGTAATATGCTGTTGCTCGGAGCAGTCGGTACGCTGCAGTTTGAAGTGGTGGCGCACCGCTTGCAGCACGAGTACGGCGTCGCAGCTCGTATTGCGTCCGCCAAATACCAGTTGGCGCGCTGGATTACCTGCGACGATCCGCGGGAATTGCAACGATTCATCGAAGCCAATGCGCATCGGATCGCGTACGATGCGGTTGATGCACCGACTTTTCTGGCATCCTTTGGCGCAGAATTGAGCGTGGCGCAGGAAAATTGGCCAGCGATCCGCTTTCATAAGCTGCGTGAACATGCTGGCCTGGTTTTTCAAAATCACTTGAACGGATAACGCGAACCATGGCGGTTTGGCAGTGGTTGTTGCTAGTCTGCATGTTTTTGGCTTTGCCATTGCATGCGAGCGACGCATTATTATCCAGCAGCGAGAAAACAATCCGGTTTGTCGTGATCGGTGATATGCCCTATACCGATGCGGAGTACGCATTGCTGGAACAACCCGACGGCGCGCTCGCCAAAGCAATTAGATCTGTAGATCCTCCGGTTCTAATCCATTTAGGCGATTTCAAAAGGGGGCGGTTGAGTTGCAGTGACGAGTTGTTGCAAGATCACTATCGGCAGATTGCGTTCTTAAATCCCCATAAGACAGTCTACACACCCGGCGATAACGACTGGACTGACTGTGACCGTTTTACCTTATCGACACGTTATGATGAGCTGGAGCGGTTGGGGTTTCTTCGCCAGCTTTTCTTTCATCGAGATCAATGGCAATTAACCAAACATATTCCGGGTTTGGTGCGCCAAAACGGATTTGTTGAGAATGCCCGTTGGCGTATCGGCCCGGTTATGTTTGCAACGCTGCATATTCCGGGGACGAACAACGGCCGCAAGGAAATTTTGCGGAGTAATCTGGAAGAAGCGTTAAATGAGGCGGATTTCCGAGATCAGTCGAATAAGCAGTGGTTAAGTTTACTATTTGCAGAAGCACAATTTGCACAAGCTGTGGTGATAGCTTTTCAGGCGGATATTTTTGACTTCGATCACGACAGGCCATTATGTACACCGGATAATCGCACAGAGTGCGATGGTTATCGCATGTTACGCGATGAGATCAAACATTACGCGGCGCAATTCATGAAACCGGTTTTGGTCGTTCATGGTGATACGCCAGCCTATTGCTTGCATCAGCCGTATGCGGTGATTCCAAATTTGTGGCGGCTTAATGCGCCTGGTGACTACAAATATATCGACGCCAGTCAAATCGTATTTGATCCTGACAATAAAGACAGGCCATTTAGCGTAACCGGCTTACTCGACCCCAAAAACGCTCCAGCCGTTTGTGATGATGGCGTTTTTTAAACGTTCTCGGAAAACTTAAATTATGATATTCAGCATGACCGGCTTTGCGACCGCGAGCCAGCAAACACCTCATGGATCGTTTAATCTCGAGATTCGCTCCGTCAATAACCGTTTTCTTGATATCCAGCTTCGCTTGCCGGATGATTTTCGCCGGTTGGAAGCTGCGATGCGGGAATTGCTGACCACACAACTCAGCCGCGGCAAAATCGAATGCCGGTTATTGTTTTCACCGGTTCATACGGTAGAAATCGATCAGCAACTTGATCACGGTTTATTGGAACGATTGATGCAATTAGAGCAGACCATCCGAACACGCTACCCGTCCGCGGCGTCTTTAACCATCGCAGAGATTTTAAAGTGGCCTGGTATGCTCGAGAGTAATGCAGCACCTAGCGAGGAATGGGATGCAGTTGGCATGACGCTGTTGCAAACCGCACTCAAGGATTTAAAAGCTGCAAGAATGCGCGAAGGAGATAAGCTGAAAGCCATTTTGCTGGATCGCATTTTGCAAATGCGCCAATTGCTGCAAGTTGCATCTCCACGCATCCCGGCATTGATTGCTTCTTTCGAAGAAAAACTACGCGCCCGCTTGGAAGAAATTCTCGGCAATAACGAAGATGACCGGATTCACCAGGAAATCACGTTATTTGCCAGTAAAATTGATGTCGATGAAGAGTTGTCGCGCTTACAGGCGCATCTCGACGAAGTGGAACGGATTCTGAACCAAGGCGGTGTGGTGGGTAAAAGATTGGATTTTATGATGCAAGAATTGCATCGTGAAGCCAACACAATTGGCTCAAAGTCGGTTGATCTGGAGATTTCCCGGATTTCCATGGAATTAAAGGTGCTTGTCGAGCAAATGCGCGAACAAGTGCAGAATATTGAGTAATTTTTAAAAGCCTCTGACTATGGTGGTAGCGCGGCCTTGAAGAACAGCAATCTGTTGTAATGTGAAGAAAAGTGCTGTGCAAGATTTCAAATTTAATTCAATCAAGCTTATTAGCTTAGCTCCTCAATAATATTTAATGGCGAATAAATCCAACGTTGAATTTTTTAAAATTGACGTAATATCACATTAAACCTCTTAATGTAGGAAAAAACTTACTAATAAAAGAAATGTATTCCTAATCAATAAAAGGAGCATACCTACATAATATATCTATAAATATCCCGTAATAAAGACCCACATTCTTACTTGTGATTTTCGATCGAAATTGAAAAAAGAAATGCATTTTCTGTTAATAGAGATTTCTTTATTAATCACTGAGTCATGAAATTCAGAATTTGATGAAATGCTTCTTGATGAATGCCTGGATATTTCTGTAAGAAATAAAGCAAATAAATCGAGAGATTGAGAGTGCAGAAAATCCATATTCATTTTGCGATTACGATAGTCAACACATCCGATTATGTAATTTATTCAAAAAGATAAGTAAAAAATGGCGTGATCGATCCGAATTGTAATTAGTGAATGCTGGTGATTCAATTTTTTTGAAGAGTAAATTATAGGGAGATTCAAATGTTTACAGATACAACTATTAAATTCAGATTGGTTTTTGTATTGAGTATCCTATCAATGCTCATGATAGGTATCGGTGCCATGGGTTTATATGGATTCAACCACTCCAATGACGGATTGAAGACAGTCTATGAAGATCGTACTGTGCCTGCTGTTCAAATGGGGAAAATCCTTGATATCTGGTATCAAGTGCGGAGAAATGCCTTAGAAGCAGTGCTTTCTAAAAATGCCGACATTGCCAAAACACGAGTCGATGATGCTCATAAATTGATTAAAGAAGCGGAGGGTATTTGGGCCCAATATATGGCAACCAAGCTAACTCCTGAAGAAGCGGCCCTTGCCAAGAACAAAAACGAGATGCACGCCCAATATGTGCAAGCAATGAATAATACGTTTAAGTTTGCGATAGCTGGCGATTTTGATTCTGCGGCAACTAACGTTTCGACTGATGCTGAACCAAAATTTAATGCATTACGTGATAGTGTATTTGCCATCCTTGAATTGCAAGATAATGTTGCTGCACAAGAATATGCAGAATCCCAGAAAAGTTTTGAAACTATTTTCATGACTTCAATGATTATCATAGTTTTGGGCGTTTCGATGGCATTCGTATTCGGCATGCTGCTCTTAAAATCGATCGTGGATCCTCTGAATGA
>LWDH01000038.1 GCA_002083395.1 Proteobacteria bacterium SG_bin4
CCAGAAGAAGCCATTGCCGAATTGGAAGCTCATTTGGGAGAGAGATTCCATATTCTCTCGGATACGGAGCGGCTTGCATTGATTACAGCCAGCTCGGAAGGTGTAGTGAATCATGCCCGGTTACGGGAGATATGCGCCGAACATTCGGCAGATATTTCGAAGATGCTGGCTCACTTGGTGAGGGATGGTTTTTTGACTTCCGATGGTGCTGGCAGGGGAATGGTGTACTTTTTACCGTGGAAAAAACAACTAGAGGATGCTCTTTTTGATCTTAGAGTGGGAATGGTCTGTTCAGGAAAGAGCGATGCCATACCTCCACAGCTTAGTTCAATACCTCCAGAGCTAAACGCTATACCTCCACAGCTCGGCGCAATACCTCCAGAGCTGCCGCCGCAATATCTTGACTGGAATGAATTGCCGTCTGAGCTTCAATCAAAGCTGCTCGAATTGGCTTTGCCTGTCCGTACGAAGCGCCGCACTTCCCCAGCGGCATTGCAAAAGACTATTCTGGCTTTGTGCGAGGAGCGCTATCTTGGCAGGCGAGTGTTGGCTTATGTACTTAAACGCAATGCGGATGATTTACTCAAACGGACATTGACTCCGATGGTGGCAGCCAAGGTGCTGGTTCCCGCTTTTACTTCTACAAGCGATCCGAGGCAGGCTTATATGGCTGTCAATCAACCAACGGAACAGAATTCATGAACGCAACCGCATCGATCGTTTCCAAAGTTTGGAGTTTCTGTACTACGTTGCGTGACGACGGCGTAGGGTATGGCGATTATCTGGAGCAGCTCACCTATTTGATTTTCCTGAAAATGGCGGATGAGTACAGTCAGCCGCCGTATAACCGCCAAGTCGGTATTCCCGCTGAGTACAACTGGCAAAGTTTGAAAATGAAGCGCGGTGCGGAGCTGGAGGTGCATTACGTGGCGCTGCTGATGGAACTGGGCAAGCTGCCGGGGATGCTGGGGCAGATTTTCACCAAGGCGCAGAACAAGATCCAGGATCCGGCCAAGTTGTACCGTCTGATCGATATGGTGAACGAGACCCAGTGGGTGACGATGGGCGCGGATGTGAAGGGCGATATCTACGAGGGCTTGCTGGAGCGCAACGCGGAAGATACCAAATCCGGCGCGGGGCAATACTTTACGCCACGCGCATTGATTAAAGCCATGGTCGCGTGTATGCGGCCGGAGCCGGGCAAGACCATTGCCGATCCGGCGTGTGGCACGGGCGGGTTCTTTTTGGCGGCGTACGATTTTCTGGTGGCCGAACATACGCTGGATAAAACACAGAAAGCGTTTCTGAAGCACGAGACGTTTTACGGCAATGAGATTGTCGCCAATACGCGGCGTCTCGCGTTGATGAATATGTTTTTGCACAATATCGGCGAGATCGACGGCGACAGCATGATTTCCCCGAATGATGCGCTAGTGGCGGACTCCGGAAAACGCTTCGATTATGTGCTGGCGAACCCGCCGTTCGGTAAGAAAAGCGCGATGAGTTTCACCAACGAGGAAGGCGAGCAGGAAAAAGACGATCTGACCTACAACCGGCAGGATTTCTGGGCCACCACGTCGAACAAGCAGCTCAATTTCGTGCAGCATATCCGCACCATGTTGAGAACCACCGGCAAAGCCGCCGTGGTAGTGCCGGATAATGTGCTGTTCGAAGGCGGCGCGGGCGAAACGGTGCGGCGGAAATTGCTCGAGACCACCGATTTGCATACCATTTTGCGGCTACCCACCGGTATTTTCTACGCCAACGGCGTGAAGGCGAACGTGCTGTTTTTCGATAACCGCGAAGCCAGTAAAGAGCCGTGGACCAAGGAGGTCTGGTATTACGATTACCGCACCAATATCCACCATACGCTGAAAAAGAAACCGCTGCGCTTTGAGGATTTACAGGATTTTATCGCTTGTTATCACCCGCAAAACCGCCACCAGCGGAAGGAAACCTGGGGCGAACAAAACCCCGAAGGCCGCTGGCGCAAATACAGCTTCGAGCAAATCATGGCGCGCGACAAAACCAGTCTGGATATTTTCTGGATCAAGGATAAAAGCTTGTCCGATCTCGACAACCTGCCGGAGCCGGATGAATTGGTCGGCGATATCATTGAAAACCTGGAAGCCGCATTGAATAGCTTTCGCGATATTGCAGGCAAGTTGGAATAATCACCAAACCCAAACTGTGTCTAAATTACAGGCGTATTTATGCGTTGTGGCTGACAGATAACGAGTGTTCATCCGCATCGTGGTTTTATTACCCGGATTTGACTTCCATAATCATGGCGATTACATGGTACAGTTAAGAGTACCGTGGTTTGGGATTGCACTGCACTGTCTTGCTTTGCAAGACCTCTAACCGTTCTGATCTATAAAAACTACCGCAGTGAATAAAACATGCTGGAATTACGCAATATTACCAAAGGTTATGCCCAAGGCCGGAAGGTGTTGGCCGATTTGAGTTACACGCTGAACGCGGGCGAGTATGTCGCCGTCATGGGCGAGTCGGGGGTGGGCAAGTCGACGTTGTTGAATCTGATCGCCGGTCTGGACACGCCGGATTCGGGTGAGATTGTGATCAATGGCGCGGCGATTTCGTGGCTCGATGACGATGCATCGACGCGATTGCGCCGTGAGCAGTTCGGTTTCATTTTTCAGGCGTTTCATGTGCTGCCGCATTTGACGCTGGCGCAGAATATCGCGTTGCCGCTGCTGTTGAACGGCGATACCACGGAGCGTGTTGAACCGATGCTGGAGCAGGTCGGTTTGCAAGGCCGCGGTGGCGATTTTCCGCGGCAGTTGTCGGGTGGTGAACTGCAACGCGTGGCGATTGCGCGGGCGTTGATACACCGGCCCAAGCTGGTGCTGGCGGACGAGCCGACCGGCAATCTTGATCCCGATACCGCGCATGAAATTTTGCAATTGATCCGCAACGAGATCAAAGCCAATGGTGCGATGGGCATACTGGTAACGCATTCGCATGCAGCTGCGGCGACGGCGGATCGGGTGCTGCAATTGACTAAAGCGGGTTTGCAACCGGCTGGATCAGGGAACGAGGCATGAGCGTGGCAACGTTATCGCGCTGGTTGCTGTGGGGCGAGTGGCGCTCGCACTGGTTGCAGTTCCTGGTGGCGCTGATTGCGATCGGTATCGGCGTGGCGATGGCCTTTTCGATTCATTTGATCAATACCGCCGCGTTCAACGAATTTTCCGCCGCCAGCAAAAGCTTATCCGGGCAATCGGATTTGCAAGTGCAAAGCCGCAGCGGTTTTTTCGACGAAATGCTGTATCCGCGGCTTGCCGGTTATCCCGGGGTGCAGTTGGCCAATCCGGTCCTGGAGCTGGATGTGACGGTGCCCGGCAAGCAGCAGAGCCGCAACGATCACCGTTTGAAAATCATCGGTATCGATATGCTGCGGGCGATGGCGATTGCGCCGGATTTAATCGGATTACCGGAAGAGGGTAAGTCGTTGGACCGGGTGGCCAGCGATACCATTTTTCTGTCACCGGCAGCGATGGAGTGGTTGCAAGTAAAACAACATGAACACCTAGAGCTGCATGCCGGGCTGGAAACGATTACGCTGCGCGTGGCCGGTGGTTTGGTGCGAGCGCGGGCCGGGCAGCGTCTCGCAGTGATGGATATCGGTGCGATGCAGTGGCGTTTTCAGCAACTGGGTGTATTGTCGCGCATCGAATTGAAGCTGGAAAATGGCGTCAATCATGCAGCATTTAAGGCGGGGTTGGCCGATGAGCTGGGTGAAGCGTTCGTCGTTACCGAACAAACCGATCAGGAAAAACGCATTGCCAATATGTCGCGCGCTTATCGCGTTAATTTGAACATGCTGGCATTGGTGGCGCTGTTTACCGGTACATTCCTGGTATTTTCTACACAAGCGCTGTCGGTGGTGCGGCGGCGCCAGCAATTTGCATTGTTGCGGGTGCTGGGGTT
Organism: Proteobacteria bacterium SG_bin4; assembly: GCA_002083395.1. Classification (GTDB taxonomy): domain Bacteria; phylum Pseudomonadota; class Gammaproteobacteria; order Burkholderiales; family Nitrosomonadaceae; genus Nitrosomonas. The sequence goes on from LWDH01000038.1 coordinate 3,955, forward strand.
GACCCGCCGGCAGCTGTTGCGGCAGGTAATTACCGAAGGGCTGGTGCTTGGGGTAATTGGCTCAGGGTTAGGTCTGATGCTGGGCTATGGCGTGGCGGTATCGGCGATTCAATTGCTCGGTGGTGACTTGGGCACCAACTTTTTCCCCGGTGTAAAACCGAGCATATATTTGGATCCGCTGCTGGCATTGTTGTTTTTCGGTGTCGGCGTGACTGTGACATTGCTGGGCAATATCTTGCCGGCATTGGAAGCATCGCGCGCCAAACCGGCATTGGCGCTGCGTTCCGGCAGTGAGGATACGGCAATGGCGGGATTGTCGGTACCGTGGTATGCGCTGGCTTGCTTGGCAGTTGCATTACTGTTCACGCAATTGCCGCCTGTCTTTGAATTGCCGGTTTTCGGTTATCTGGCTATTTCGCTGCTGCTGATTGGTGGCATTGCACTGATGCCCTACTTGACCGGTCAAGTATTTTTGCGCTTGCTGCGGTATCAACCGGATAAACCGGGGGTGGTCGGTATGTTGGCGATTGCACGGCTTGCCAATGCGCCCAATCAAGCGGCTGTTGCGCTCGGCGGCATTCTGGCAAGCTTTAGCTTGATGGTGGCTATGGCGATTATGGTCGCGAGCTTCCGCACTTCAATCGACCATTGGCTGGAACAAGTGCTGCCGGCGGATTTGTACGTGCGTACCGCGGTGAGCGGTGATCAGGGCGGATTCCCGACCGATGTGCAACAGCAGATTCAAGCAATGCCTGGTTTTCAGCGTGTCGATTTGTTTCGCACCCGGCATTTGACACTGGATCCAAACCGGCCGGATATTACCTTGTTTGCCCGTCCGGTGGATCGCGTTGATCCGCGCAATACGCTACCGATGACCGACGATATGCTGACACCGGGAACGATTCCGGATGACGTCATGCCGGTTTGGGTTTCGGAAGCGATGGTGGATTTGTATGGCTATAAAACCGGTGATCGTATCCGGTTACCGGTGGGCGAATCGCTCAACGAGTTTCTGGTGGCTGGGATTTGGCGGGACTATGGCCGCCAATTCGGTGCGGTGCAAATGCTGTTGACCGATTATCAGGCGCTGACCGGTGATGTAAGCGTCAATACCGTGGCAGCCTGGTTACAGCCTGGCATTACCGCTGATCAAGTCATTGCGGCGTTGCGCCAACTGCCGTTCGGCTCTGCTTTGGAAATTTCGAGTTCGAGTGACATGCGTGCATTGAGCCTGGAGATTTTTGACCGCAGTTTCGCGGTGACCTATTTGCTGGAAATGATCGCAGTGGTAATCGGCTTGCTCGGCGTCGCTGCGAGTTTTTCCGCGCAAATCCTGGCGCGTATCAAGGAATTTGGCATGTTGCGGCATATCGGCGTGCTGCGGCAGCAGGTTTTAATGTTGCTGGCTGTGGAAGGCGGCTTGTTGTCGTCACTCGGTATCGTGCTGGGTTTTTTACTGGGCTGGGCGATTAGTTTGATTTTGGTGTTTATTGTTAATCCGCAATCCTTTCATTGGACCATGCCGATTCATATGCCGTGGCCGTGGCTGGTTTCGGTTGCCGTGATTTTACTGGCTTCCGCAGCTTTGACAGCGGTAGTGTCCGGGCGGCGGGCGGTTTCGGCGCAAGTGATTCGTGCGGTACGGGAGGATTGGTGATGATTCGCAAAAAAACGATCAGTCCATGGATTGCGTTGTTGCTGCTTGTTCTTAATGTGATCGGTCTGGATGCGCTTGCTCATTCGAGCCGGTTGAAGCCGGTTACACCCGATTATCAGCTTACGTTTCCGCACGATTTAGGTGCGCATGAAGATTTTCGTATCGAATGGTGGTATATCACCGGTTGGCTGGAGACGGAAGACCGCAAGCCGCTTGGGTTTCAAGTGACTTTCTTCCGCTACGCGACGGATGTGAATCATGACAACCCTAGCCGCTTTGCCGCCAAGTATCTGATTATCGCGCATTTGGCGTTGTCCGATCCAGCGGTTGGCAAGCTGATGCATCGCGAACGGACGGTGCGTGAAGGTTTTGGATTTGCTTACAGCAAACCGGGCGATACCGATGTCAAACTCGACGACTGGACGCTGGTGCGCCAAGCCAATGGCCAGTATGTCGTCGATATGCAGGATGAGGGATTCGGTTTACGGTTGTCGCTGACACCGACACAAAGCCCGATGCTGCAAGATCAGAATGGTTTTTCGCGCAAAGGACCGAAACCCGAGCAAGCCAGTTATTACTACAGCGAACCGCATTTGAGCGTAAGCGGAACGGTGCTTCGCGATGGTAAACCGGCTACAGTTAAAGGCCGCGCCTGGCTGGATCACGAATGGTCAACCGCGTATCTCGATCCGGATGCCGACGGCTGGGATTGGGTCGGTGCCAATCTCGATGACGGTTCGGCGTTGATGGCGTTTCAAATCCGCGCCAAGCAAGGCGGCAAAGTCTGGGCGTATGCAGCTTTGCGCGATGCAACCGGTCATATGAAGCTATTTGACCCGGAACAAGTCGATTTCATGCCGGTACGCACCTGGCAATCGGCACATACCGAAGGGGTGTATCCGGTTGAGATGCGTGTTCGTACCGGCGACGTCGAATGGCATTTGAAGCCGCTGATCGACGATCAGGAATTGGATTCTCGTCAATCAACCGCGACAGTCTATTGGGAAGGAGCAGTAACTTTATTCAAAGACGAGCAGCCGGTAGGGCGCGGTTATTTGGAACTGACCGGCTATGCGAAAGCCTTATCACTGTAAGACCTCTTGCACATCTTTGGTGTTGGGAAATAGGAAGTATAACAAGAGCATTTCAGATGAAAGAAAATAGAATGACATTAGTTTTTTGCGAATTTTCGGGATATCCACAATTTCAACACTTTCATTGTTGTTAAATGTGAGTTAGAATCGACGGACGCAGTGATCTGGAATACTGGATGATTGCGGATAAATTACTCGGTTCTAGTTACAGAATTTGCTTTAATAGTAAATCTGGGGGACAGAGATTGGATTCACAATCATAATTTTATGATCGTGCAAGAAGGGAGCTGATGAATTCATCGGCATTAGTTTTGTTAATGGAATCGTAAATAAGGAGATTAGAATGGCCGAAGTAAATAGAAGAGAAACAGATGCACAACTTCTGAGATTGTTCTTCATTTCTACCGCAGCTTTTATCGCTATTGGTGCCGTAGTTTACTTTGTTTTATAGACTGAAATACTTTTCAGCGCCCTTAGGTGGTTAAGTTTCAAGTTGTGTCACGCAGCTAAAACGGTTGCTACCTGATATAAATGAAAAAAACAGGGCTGAATCAGTCAAATGTTTTTAAAAATAATAATTAAAATGCCCAATTATCAGTAAATTTATTTTCTGATAATTGGGCATTTCATTTTTCAACCGACGTTACCCTCAATTCGATTAAACGGCTAATCTTCTATACCAGCTTATTCTGGTGAAGTTTGCTCCTAAAAAAGCCAAACGGCTTTTTCTGACTTGATTAATCTTTCCAAAGTTTTGATCTATTTATTTTTAACTAATTTGGATCAATAATGGTCGGCTCAGGGTTTAGATAGAGCTTAAGAATGGTCAGGCAGATTCATGGCTGTCAATCAACAACTTCGAATCCGGCATCAATAATTGCTTCTTTAAGTTCATCGAGTTTTGTTACCGCTGAATTGAAATGAATTGTCGCTTGAGGAGGCTCGAGCGTTACTTCAATCTGACCAACGCCTGGAATGTTCAAAAGGATGTTTCTTATACTGTTGACGCAACCCATGCAGGTCATGCCTTTGATTTTGATGGTGGCTATTTCCATGGTTATAATTTCCCTAGAATTTCTAACTCTAACGTTGCATTTGCCAACGTTTCAGTAGTAATGAATTGCTGATGACTGATACCGAACTCATGGCCATGGCGGCACCCGCGATAACGGGGTTGAGCATACCGATAGCCGCTAACGGAATTCCCAGCGTATTGTATACAAATGCGAAGAAAAGATTTTGGCGGATTTTTTTTAACGTAGCACGCGACAGGGAAATGGCATCAGCCACGCTCATCAGGTCATTGCGCACCAGCGTGATATCAGCGGCTTCAATTGCGACATCTGAGCCGGCGCCGATGGCAAAGCCGACGTCTGCAGCAGCCAGCGCGGGTGCGTCGTTAATGCCGTCGCCTACCATGGCTGTGAACCGGTTGGTAGCTTTTATTTTTTTTACGGCTGCGGCTTTGTCGGCTGGCAATACTTCAGCCTGGAAATGCGTAATACCGGCTTGCTGAGCAATCGCAGCAGCAGTCACGGCGTTATCGCCGGTTAACATGATGACCTCGATTCCTAATGATTGCAATCGCTCCACGGCATGGCGGGAAGTAGCACGCATGCGATCAGCTATCGCGAGATAGCCGAGAATTTTGCCAGTGTTATTGGAAATTTCGGCGATACCGATTACAGTTTTTCCTTCCGATTGTAAGCGATTGATTTGCCGCTCATCCAAATGGATTCCCTGCTGCTTAAGTAATTTGGGTGAACCGACCCAATAGCGGGTGCCGTCGATCTGCGCAGTAATACCGCCGCCTGTAATTGCTGTGAAATCTTGAATCGATTGCAACGTGAGCTGCATTTGCTTGGCATGTTCGAGGATTGCACGAGCCAAAGGGTGTTCCGATCCTTGTTCAAGGGAAGCCGCAATGCGCAACAAGTCCAATGAATTGTAAGAATCTGAGGGGATAATATCTGTAACTTCCGGTTTGCCTTCGGTCAATGTACCGGTTTTATCAACGATGACGGTTTGAATTTTTTCGGCATGCTCCAATGCTGCGGCATTCTTAACCAGTACACCGATTTGTGCGCCACGGCCGGTACCTACCATGATGGCGGTGGGTGTAGCGAGTCCCAGTGCGCAAGGGCAAGCGATCACAAGCACTGAAACTGCATTAATGAGTGCGGTTACAAAATCGCCGGTGAGCCAACCAGTGATTGCAAAAGTCAAGAAACTGACGATTACGACAATCGGCACAAATATTCCCGAGATGGTATCCGCCATGCGTTGAATCGGTGCTTTCGAGCCTTGCGCTTCTTCGACTAAATGAATAATGGCTGCCAATTGCGTTTGCATGCCGACACTGGTGGCGCGGCACTTGAGAAATCCCTGTTGATTTTGCGTGGCAGCGAAAACCTTAGCGCCGATTTCTTTACTGACGGGTAAGCTTTCACCCGTGAGCATCGATTCATTGACATTGGATGATCCTTCAATGACGACCCCATCGACTGGAAAATTTTCTCCCGCACGTACCAGGAAAATATCATCGACTTGTAAACTGCTGGCCGGTACCTCGATGATTTCCCCATGGCGTTCGACACGAGCAGTTTTGGGTTGCAGCCTGATCAATGCCTCGATGGCTTCAGAAGTTTTGCCTTTGGCGCGGGCTTCCATCAATTTTCCCAGCAAAACCAGAGTGATGATAGCTGCGCTAGCTTCGAAATAAACATGCTGATTCAATCCGAACGCTGTGACTGCGGCACTGAAAAAATAAGCCATGCTGGTACCCAATGCGATCAGTACATCCATATTGGCGCTACCGCTTCGCAGAGAATGCCAGCCGCCGATATAAAACCGGCGTCCGATCCAGAATTGCACTGGGGTGGCCAGTAACCACTGCAGCCATTGCGGCAATAAATCCATTTCGTGCCCAGTAAACATTGCTCCCATTTGCAACACCAGCGGCAATGTGAGGATTGCCGAGATCTTGAATAAACGCAACTCTGCTTGATAAGCAGCCGCGCGCTTGGCTTTCTGCTCTGCGTGAGTATTTTCACTGATTTCGTTGGCGTCATAACCTGCTGTTACGATCGCATCGATTAATTGCTGTATCGTCACGACACCTGGCATGAAATTAACCCGGGCGATTTCTGTGGCCACGTTGACCGTGGCGGTAACGCCTGGCAGTGTATTAAGCGCTTTTTCAATATGATCGGCGCAAGCAGCGCATGTCATGTGATGGATTTGCAGTTGAACTGAACGTGGTGTGACATGAAATCCGGCTTTTTCGATCGCCTGAATCAGTTTCCCAGCATTGACCTGATTCTCATCATAATTGACTAGCGCTTTCTCATTGGCGAAATTCACAACTGCATGAACACTTGAAAGTTTGTTTAAATTCTTTTCGATGCGCGAAGCACAAGCAGCACATGTCATGCCCTCGATAGGTAGTTCAATGCGCTTAAGAGCCGGTGAGTTCACAGATTCTCCAAAAATTAAACCCTGAATAAGAAAAGCTTGATCAGCGGTCAAGGACCAAGCCGCCATCAACCCATCTCACCCGGTCACCTTGATGAAAATTGGCCGCATCCGGCAGATTGATAATCGCTTGCCTACCGTCATTCATGGTGATTCCGATTTGATACAGGCTACCGGGGTGAACGATATTTCCACCGTGACTATGCTGATAAGAGTCCCTGATTTCCGGGTGATTGATCACTGGATGGGGATGCGATTGTTGCAGCACTTCACGCGCAATGGTACCGGCCACGACTCCGCTGGCGATGGCATTGAGCCCCGGCCCTTGCCCGAGTTTATTCACGAAATTGACGATGCCGCAGTTGCTGCACCCGGCTTGCGGTGCTTGCCGATGGCTGCTGCCAGCATCGGTGCTTTTAATGCTGATGCTGTTACGTGGCGCACCAATGGCTGTTCCGATGCGATGAATCGTTCTAGGCGGTTTGTCCACACCGGGTGGTGTTGCCGGGTGCTGCATCGGGTTTTGCGGCTGTGTGATTGATTGATGGTTTGATTCACTAGCCGGTTGTTGCGCTACCGCAATGGCAGTAGCCGCGATCATGAAAATCAACGTTACTACCGTTTTTTTGGTGACAACCGTTGCATTAATGATAATCGGCATTATTAATCCCCTTTTGTGGCAGCTTGGACATCCCATTGGATACGCTAGCGCACCAATGGTTTCAATATAACGGCGTCTACCGGTTGCGGGTGGTTGACTTGATAGGGTTAAGTTTCAATCTTTTTTCTGGGATGTGTCTTCGTTGTCGAGTGGATTCTTTTCCGGATGCGGTACCGGTTCCGCGGGTAGCTTTTGAGATTGTTGTTGAGCCATCATAATGGCGATCATGATGCCCAGTTCATAGAGAAGACATAAAGGCACGGCCAGCATGAATTGTGAAATAACATCCGGCGGCGTGAAAATTGCAGCAATAACAAACGCGCCGACGATGACATAAGGCCGTATTTCCTTCAGTTTTTCAACTGTGATAACACCCGTCCGGACAAGCACGATAACAAAGATCGGAACTTCAAATGTGACGCCGAATGCCATAAACATCGATAGTACGAAGCTGAGATATTTACTGATATCGGTCATTACAGCAACGCCGTCCGGTGCAAAATAAGTTATGAATTCAAAGACCACCGGTAGTGCGGCAAAGTAAGCAAACGCCATTCCTAGAAAAAATAATAAGCTGCTGCCAATCACAATCGGCAGCGCCAAGCGTTTTTCATGCGTATAAAGCCCGGGTGCAACGAAAGCCCAGATTTGGAATAGGGTATGCGGTAGCGTGATTACGAATGCCAGCATCATCGCAACTTGCATCGGTACAAAGAAAGGCGTTGCGACATCGGTAGCGATCATTTGACCGCCTTGCGGCAGTTTTTCGAGTAACGGTTGCGCCAACAGGGTATAAAGTTCGCGTGCAAAAAAAGCGCACGGCAAAAATCCGATCAGCAACACACCCAGGATACGTATTATTCTGGCACGTAATTCGACTAAGTGTGATAAGAATGAGCCTTCAAGCATGGCGATTGCAATGGGAAGAGATCAATTGTTTTTGCTATTATCGACCGAGTTAATTGAAGAGGGAGAAGCGTGATCGGGTTGTGATCGGGAAGATTCGATCGCCGCATCTTGTATGATGGTTTGATCAGCGGCTGATTTCGGTTCGTTTGCGCCATCATCAATGGCCGTTTTTAAGTGATCGGCATGTTGCTGTACGGAATCTTCGATGGAATGAACCGTTTCCTGCATGGAATGATGCATTTTTTTCAATTCTTCCATGCGCATTTCGTTATGGATATCTGTTCTGATGCTATAAACAAAGCTGCGGCAGCGGCCATATAAGTGACCGATGGTGCGCGCAACGGCTGGTAACCGTTCCGGTCCGATCACAATCAACGCTACCATCGAGATAACCAGTAATTCCATGAAACTGATGTCAAACATGCTTTTTCTTAAACAGGATTATGACGATTAAAGAAGTCGGGGCGGGCATGCGAAATATGACCTCAATTCCGATCAGCCACTAGGTTTTGGAATTGGTTGTGTTTCTGATATCGGTGTCAGTTACTGTGCCAGGAGTCTGTTGCGATGCATTTTTTCCGGATACTGTGCCGGTATTATTTTCTTTAGGCGTGTGGAAAGTAGCATCCTTCATGGCTGAGACTTCAATGACTGCTTGTTCCGGCTGAGAAGATTTTTCGGTTTCTGACTCTTTCATGCCGTCTTTGAATCCTCTGATGGCACTTCCGAGATCGCTGCCAAGATTACGCAATTTTTTGGTACCGAATACCAGAGCAACAATGATTAGTACAATAATCCAATGCCAAATACTGAATGTACCCATTATTTTCTCCTATTACTCATGGGTTTGATGGATCAACCGTGGTGAATCATACCAGGTAATCGTTCACGTCCGCCGATGATATGAAAATGTAAATGAAACACTTCTTGCCCGCCGATCCGGCCGGTATTGATAATGGTACGGAAACCATCATCGCACCCTTGCTCTTTAGCAAGTTTAGGTGCCAATAGTAGCATTTTTCCAATTAACGCTTGATGACACTCTTGCACGTCAGCAAGAGATTCGATATGCAGTTTGGGAATCAACAGGAAATGAACGGGAGCAACCGGATGAATGTCATTGAATGCAAGAATATCTTCATCTTCGTAAATTCTGTGTGAAGGGATTTCTCTTCTTGCGATTTTGCAGAAAATACAATTGTCCATGCATTACTCCTTTTTGCGTGATGCTTTCTCTGTAATTCCGGAGACACCTTCCCGTCTTTCAAGTTCTTTTAACACATCATCCGGAGTGAGTCCGTGATGGGCGAGCAGAACCAAGCAATGAAACCAGAGATCGGCGGTTTCATAGATGATTTGCTCCAGATTACCATCCTTCGACGCCATCAAAGTCTCGGCGGATTCTTCTGCAATTTTCTTAAGGATTTTGTCGTGTCCGCCGTGAAGAAGCTTGGCGACATAGGAGCTATCGGCATCTGCGGATTTGCGTGACTCGATCGTCTCTGCCAGGCGATGAAGAATGGTGGTATTGGTCATTTCGAATAAATTTTTTCCGGATCTTTGATGACAGGTGCTGTGATCACCCACTCGGTGCCTTCGAGTTTCTGAAAGAAACAGTTATGCCGGCCGGTGTGGCAGGCAATGCCGCCGATTTGGTCAACCATCAGGAGTAAAACATCTTCGTCACAATCCAAATAAATCTCTTTGACTTTTTGAGTGTGCCCGGATTCTTCCCCTTTATGCCAAAGTTTTTTACGAGAACGCGACCAATACACCGCTTCGCCTTTTTCAACGGTCATTTTAAGCGCGTCGCGGTTCATCCAGGCGAACATTAGAATTTTACCGCTACCGATTTCTTGCGTGATAACGGGTATTAGCCCATCTTCCGACCAGTTAATTTTGTTGAGCCAGGTGTCAGATTGCATTTTATAGACCGTGTCGGGTGTTGAGAAACATGAATTTCCAATAATTCTAGCATTATAAACGCACTTCAATACCGTGTTGTGCCATATGCTGCTTGGCCTGCTGGATGGTAAATTCTCCGTAGTGGAAGATGCTGGCTGCTAACACAGCATCGGCATGACCTTGCAAAATGCCATCAACGAGATGATCCAGATTGCCGACTCCGCCGCTGGCGATAACCGGGATGTCAATAGCGTCAGCGATTGTACGTGTCAAGGCGATATCAAAGCCATTGCGCGTGCCGTCTCTATCCATGCTGGTAAGCAATATTTCGCCAGCACCCAGAGATTGCATTTTCTGAGCCCATTCGATAGCGTCAATACCGGTTGCCTTGCGTCCCCCATGCGTGAAGACTTCCCAACGCGGTGAGTCATTCGGCGAATTGACTTGTTTGGCGTCAATCGCTACTACAATACATTGCGAACCATAATGATCGGATGCATCCGCCACCAATTGCGGATTCAGTACCGCCGATGTGTTAATGCTTACTTTGTCCGCGCCAGCATTAAGCAGGCGCCGGACATCATCGACTTGACGTACGCCACCGCCAACCGTTAGCGGGATAAAAACCTGTGCTGCAACCTCTTCAATTATGTGAAGAATCAGGTCGCGATTGTCGGAGCTGGCAGTGATGTCAAGAAAAGTCAATTCATCCGCACCTTGTTCGTCATAGCGGCGGGAAATTTCCACTGGATCGCCCGCATCGCGCAACTCTACAAAATTAATGCCTTTGACGACACGCCCATTAGTCACATCCAGACAAGGAATAATACGTTTAGCGAGGCTCATTTGATTATTTAAAGCCGGAATTGAAAAAAGAAGGGATGAGATGAGTAAGACTGGAAACTGGATTTTTGATTAAGGGATATTATGTTCGCTGCTGAGCTTGTCGGCCAATATCTGGGCTTCTTTAAAGTTCAGTGAACCTTCATAAATTGCACGTCCGGTGATTGCACCCATAATACCTTCATACTCAACCTCACATAATTTATGCACATCTTGAATGTTGGTAATGCCGCCGCTGGCGATGACAGGTATGGTGAGTTCCCTGGCCAATTCAACCGTTGCTTCGATGTTGACGCCGCTAAGCATGCCATCTCTGCCGATATCCGTATAGACGATAGCCTCCACTCCGTAGCCCTCAAATTTCTTGGCCAGGTCAATGACGTCATGCCCGGTCACTTTGGACCAACCATCAACAGCGACTTTTCCTTCTTTTGCATCTAATCCGACAATGATTTGGCCCGGGAAGGCATTGCAGGCGTCTTGCAGGAAACCAGGGATTTTAATGGCGGCTGTACCGATGATGATGTAGGAAATACCGTCATCCAGGTAACGTTCAATGGTATCGAGATCGCGGATCCCTCCGCCCAATTGAATTGGAATTTGACCTCCCAAGGCTTCCACAATTTCAAGAATGGCCGCTTCGTTTCTCGGTTTTCCAGCGAATGCGCCATTTAAATCAACCAGATGAAGTCTACGTGCGCCTTGACTGAGCCAATGGGCCGCCATTTCTCCAGGTTTTTCAGAAAATACCGTGGCATCCTCCATGACACCCTGTTTGAGACGAACACAATGCCCATCTTTAAGATCTATTGCAGGAATAATCAGCATAGCTTAATCATGAATAATAATTGATGAAAGTTAAGTGATAAAAAAACAGTATGTTGTTTTCTTTTAGCCGTGCGGTATCCATTTTGTAAAATTACTCAATAAAGTTAATCCTGCTATTTGGCTTTTTTCTGGATGAAACTGTACCGCGAAAATATTATCTTTTGCAATGGCGCAAGTAAATGGAAAAGGATACTGGCTCTGTGCTGCAATCGATGTTGGGTCGGTAGTTTCAACGTAATAGCTATGTACAAAATAAAAACGTGAATCTTCGCCAATGCCCTGCCAAAGCGGATGTTTATGTGTTTGATGAACTTGATTCCAACCCATATGAGGGACCTTAAGTTTCTGACCATCGGCATTTTTCATTTTGGATACAGGAAAATGCACAACTTTTCCCGGCAAAATATTTAAACCTTTGACGTTTCCTTCTTCGCTTTCTTCAAACAGCATTTGTAAGCCCAGGCAAATGCCAAGATAAGGTTTGTGAGTCGCAGCTTCAATGACGGCTTCTCGCAATCCCCGCGTCTCCAGTTCATGGATACAGTTGCGCATCGACCCTTGGCCCGGAACGACGATCCGATCAGCTTTAGAGACCTCATGCGGATCGCTGGTGACTGTAATCGACGCGGACGGCGCAACATGTTCAAACGCTTTTTGCACGGAACGCAAATTTCCCATGCCGTAATCAACAATTGCAATATCAATCATACAATGTGGTGTGGTGGAACTCGGATGCTTATAACGAGCCTTTAGTAGATGGAATAATGCCGGCAGCCGCCGGATCATGTTCTATTGCCATGCGCAGCGCGCGTCCAAATGCTTTAAATATAGTTTCTGCCTGATGATGGGCATTTTTTCCAGATAAATTATCGATATGTAAAGTTATTAGCGCGTGATTGGTAAGTCCTTGGAAGAATTCATGAATGAGATCCACGTCAAATTCACCGATCCGCGCTCTGGTAAATTCGACATTAAAGACCAATCCCGGACGTCCGGATAGGTCTATGACAACACGCGATAATGCTTCATCCAGAGGGACATAGGCATGTCCATAGCGGCGCAGGCCTTTTTTGTCCCCTGCTGCTTGAATCAGCGCCTGGCCCAAAGTAATACCAATGTCCTCGACCGTGTGATGCGCATCGATATGGAGATCACCTTTTGCGGCTACTTCAAGATCAATCATGCCATGCCGCGAAATTTGATCGAGCATGTGATCCAAAAAAGGGACACCAGTTTCCAAAACTGACTTACCCGTCCCATCCAGATTGAGATGGATACTGATTTGGGTTTCCAATGTGTTTCGAATGATTTGTGCTCGACGCATAGAAAAGCTTGGATGGATTGAACAGGGTTTAGCTGGTTTTAAGCGGTTTCACTCAATAGGGATTGCAATGCCATGCAAAACTGCGAATTTTCTTCAGGCGTACCGATCGTGACACGTAAACAATTTTCTAATAGCGGATGCGTGCCGTCGAGGTTTTTGATTAATATTTTTCGCTGCTTAAGCGCCTGAAAGATTTGACCGGCTTTATTTGCACGAAACAATATAAAATTGGCTTTAGAAGGATATGCTTCAACATTTTTCATGGTAGCAAAAAAAGCGTTCATTTTTGCACGTTCTGATTTAATAGCTTCGGCTTGTTCAGATAATATTGCGGTATGTTGTAATACTTTTTCTGCGATTAATTGCGTCATAATGCCAATATTATACGGTAAACGCAATTTTTCAAGTTGTTCCAGCCACTCTGGTCTTCCAATTAGTAACCCCAATCGCAAGCCAGCTAAGCCTGACTTAGAAAGTGTACGCATCAATAACAGATTGGGGTATTCAGACAATTCATCGATAAAACTGTTATCCGCAAATGCTTGATAAGCTTCGTCAACAACCACGATACCGGGAGTTGCTGCGATTACTTGTTTTATAGCTTCGGGATCGAATAGATTGCCGGTTGGGTTATTAGGATAAGCCAGGAAAATTACTGCCGGTTTGTGTTTCGCTATGGCACTGAGCATCAAATCCAAATCCAGCGAAAAATCTTGCTTTAAAGGAACTCCTACGTACCGGATATTGGTAAACGTGGCGATCATCCGGAACATCACAAAAGCCGGTTCGACACTCATCAGCACGGCACTGGGCTTAGCCGCTGCCATGGCGATAATCTGTATGATCTCATCGGATCCATTGCCAAGCAAAATGCTCATGTCATCTGGAATGGCAAGAGCCCGGCGTAATGATGATTTAAGTGAGGCAGCACTGGCATCCGGATAGCGGTTGATAGGCGCTTGTTCCATCAGACTGGCAATTTCTTCGCGCAGTGCAAGAGGTAACGGATAAGGGTTCTCCATCGCATCCAGCTTGATCATGCCGGTTGCTGGCGGTACATGATAGGCGGAAAGCGCAAGAATTTCAGGCCGAAAAATTAGTTCTGGGTGTGCAGTGCTTGGCATAGCTGCGTATTTTAACTCAATAGTGTATTTGCCGTTTAATTTGTTGCTGAGGATCTTGATTGGGCTTTAAACGGTGCAGGTAGATAAAATTTTAAGCTGCCAGTTCATCAGCTAGCAGGGTAATCTCATTTCGGCAGCTTTGCACTTTTTCGCTGGTTGCAACCGCTTCGGTTTCATTGATTCCCAGAGACTCCATTAATACAGAAGTTTCTATGTAAGGACATCCATCAACGGTTGTGTGATCGTGGAGTAGCCGGTTAGCAATGGCAATCAGTTTTACATACGAAGCATGTTTTCCTGAATAATCAGGAAAGTGCTGCTCAGCAACCGTAATGGCAACTTCTTCCGGTAAATTCCAGGCTTTAATCAGGTACATGCCGATCGTATCATGTGTAATACCAAAAACCTGCATCTGAATGGAACGGATGTCTTGTTTCGGATAGCGTGAAATTAAATCATTCAGATAGGCAAATTCTCTGGGATACAGATGCGCAAATAAAAAATAGCCGAAATTATGGAATAACCCGCTTAAATACATTAAATCGCGATCAATAATTTGATTATTTGGGATGATATTGCAAAGTTCGCGGCAGAGGATGGCGCATTTCAGGGTTTGATTCCAGATGAGATTACGGCCTAGCGCGCCCTGATTCGGCATTTTTAAGCAGCCGGAAGAGACGATGCTCATCGATAAATTAAGTGCGGTATTAAAGCCTATGACCAGGGAGATAGCGTGATATACCGAGTGAATCTTGTTGCCGTAACCGAAAACGGACATGCGCGCGTATCGCATGATGAAAACGGACAAGCCCGGGTCTTGTTCGATTAATCCTGCAAGCTGATCAAGATTGGCGTCAGGATTGTTGCGAAGCCTAAGCAGGGAACGTGCTGTATCCGGAAGCGGTGGTATCTGTCCGGCTTGTTGCAGGATACTGCGGAAGTTCTGGCTAAATTCCAATTTATTAAGAAACAACATGAACTCCGTCTCAATGTGTTGATATAGGGGCGGATGCTAAGGAAACGCTGATTAATTGGCTATCCGAGCGAATCACTTCGTTGCGCGGTACTCGCCCCCCTCGCCTATCTTGTTGATATGTCTCGGTTGCTGCGTTCCGTGCGCCTCGCGCTTCATCTCGTCCGCCAAATTAATCAGTGTTCCCTCTAAGTCCATAGTAATGCTGGGAGACATCGGTACTATTTTAAAATAATTGTTATGAAACATAATCATAGATTCAGATTAGAATTCCCCCGTAAGTTTACGACACACATTTTTCTTTCTTTATAGTTTTCATAAGAGACGGCTCATGTCGCCGGAACAAAAACCGATGAGCGGGTCGTTAAAATTTTTTCCAAAAGCAATGACTTTGAATAACTCGCCCATTTCAGCAGGGCTGACTAATTTTTGCAGTTGCTTGGATTGTGGTAAGTAATGAATCGTATCCTCAGCGGAAGTTTGGGCCAGAATATTCGTGATACCGCAATTAATGAGGAAATGTGCTTGCGTTGTATAACCCATAAACTGTAGTCCGGTATTCATTGCGGCATTTGCGATCGCGCTGAAATCGACATGACTGGTAATATCTTGTAAACCAGGCAGATAAAAAGGATCGCCATGAGCGTGATGGCGATAATGACACATCAGCGTGCCTTGATTTCGTTGCGGGTGATAATATTCATGCCGGCCAAAGCCATAGTCTATCAACAGGATAACGCCTTGCCGGAGCCGTTCCGCAAGAGTGCTTATGAAGCCGGAGGCAGCAAGATTAACTTCGCTGAGGTACTCAAAACCGGGGAGTCTGTGTGGGTTGATCTCGGGTAATAATTCTTTAGCAATGGCATGTAACTGCGGATTACTGATCGGACGTTCTTGCCAGGTAAACTGATTTTCTTCCAGAGAAACCCCTCGCTCCAGTGCCATGTTTTCTTGC
Organism: Proteobacteria bacterium SG_bin4; assembly: GCA_002083395.1. Lineage (GTDB taxonomy): Bacteria > Pseudomonadota > Gammaproteobacteria > Burkholderiales > Nitrosomonadaceae > Nitrosomonas. The sequence continues at coordinate 19,702 of LWDH01000038.1, forward strand.
CATTTAATGATATGCACCGGCATCGCATCCATTACTTCATTGGCGATGACGATGCCGGTCAATTGGTCGGGTAATTGGTCGATCCATTCAACTATTTGCGCCAAGTGCGGCGTTTCATGAGAGATCAGCATTTGTTGACGCTGACGCAGTTCGGCGCTTACTTCCAAAATCAAATATTTATCCGGCAGCGCATTGGATTGTTCCAACTCCAGCAAGATATCGCGCGCCAGTTTTCCCGTTCCCGCGCCAATTTCAAGAATGATTGGTTGTGCCAGAGATGGCAAGATGTGTTTTAACTGTTGCGCCAATGTGCGCCCGAATAACGGGGAAACCTCCGGGGCCGTGACAAAATCCCCTGCGCTGCCCAATTTGGTTGCACCGCTGCTGTAATAACCCAGTCCAGGTGCGTACAATGCGAGATTCATATACTGTTCGAAGGAAATCCATTGGTTTGCCGCGACAATCTTTTCTCGAATCATGGTTTGTACCAATTGGCTATGTGCCAGAGCTATTTCACTTGGAGGTAGCATTTTTATAATCAATGGTGTGACGGATATTCTTAAAGTAGATTGTAAGGTTTTTACTTCGGTTGGGCCATAGTGTAGCAGTTCTTTGATGGAGGCGTCTGTGCAAGGGAAAGTAATACTGGTTACCGGTGGGGCAAAGCGGGTTGGAGCGGCGATCTGCAGGCGGCTGCATGCGCAAGGCGCTTATTTGATTGTACATTACCGGTCGTCGCTCGAAGAAGCCAAAGCGCTATCCGACGAGCTAAACCGGCAACGGCCGGAATCGGTGGCGTTGGCGCAAGCCGATCTGTTAGATACCGATTTACTGCCGAGTCTGGTTGAAAAGGCCATTAAACGTTTCGGGCATCTGGATGTGCTCATCAATAACGCCTCCAGTTTTTTCCCGACACTGCTGCAGCAAAGTACGTTAGAAGATTGGAGAGATCTTGTCGGCAGCAATCTGCAGGCGCCTTTGTTTTTAACAAAAGCGGCTGCATCCTATCTTAAGGAAAGGCATGGGTGCGTGGTTAATATTATTGATATTCATACCGAGCGGCCTTTGAAAAATTATGTGATCTACAATGCTGCCAAAGGCGGGTTGCTGGCATTGACTAAATCCCTGGCTGTTGAAATGGCGCCGGAAGTGCGCGTGAATGGCGTGTCGCCGGGTCCGATTCTATGGCCGGAAGCCGGGGAGTGGTCCGATGATACGGCGCGTCAGCAGATTATTGCCAGCACCTTGCTCCAACGTTGCGGAGAACCGGATGACATCGCAAAAACCGTGCAATTTCTAATCGCGGATGCACCTTATATTACCGGACAGGTTATTGCCGTGGATGGCGGGCGCAGCATTGCTTTATAGAAAACTAATCCCCGCCTGACCCCACTTGTTGTGTTCATGGTTATCCTGAAACCGGCTTCCTTGCTTATTTCTTTCCTCAGATTCTGTTATTCGGACTAAAAAAGCGGTTTTACTTGCATCCGGATGCGGCTTTTTTTCGTATCAGTTAATAGGAGCTCGTGCTTTGTAAAGGGTTTATCAAGAAACCCAGTTGCAACGAGCGCATTTTAATGACGAAAAGAGGAGAAAACGATGGGAACTGTTCGAGTAATCGCTGAGATAACAGCGCGTGCGGATAAAGTCACTGAGGTGGAAACGATTCTAAAAAAAATTATCGTGCCGACACGCCAGGAAAACGGTTGTTTGAGTTATCAACTGTTTCGAAATAACAATCATGGAGCAGAATTTTTGTTTATTGAAGAATGGACGGACGAACAATCTATCGAAGCTCATTTTAATACACCGTACATTCAAGAAGCGTTGAATCAAGCGATACCGTTCTTGGCTAAGGCGCCGAATATCCAAAAATATATCTGTCTTGCTGAGTGCACATAGTGAATCCGCCTGCCACATGGAGAGAAAAATGAATATTAACTCGGAAGAACTCGAAATCATGACACAATTTGTGCATGGCCTTTGCATTAACGACGGACGGGAATTCTCGAATTGGGGGCTCAGCCGTTCCACTCATCCGGCCGTGTATGTTGAACCGATCAGTTACGCCGACGTGCAAGCGATAGTTCGTAATACTGCGCAGTTTCCCACGCCGGTGCGCCCAATCGGTTCCATGCTGTCGGTTACTGAAACAGTCAGCAATGATGGCGGTACTCTGTTATGTACGCGCAAACTGGACGCCATTCTTGGCTTGGAAGTCGACGGCTGCGGCCGGCAGGTCGTTCGAGTTCAGGCCGGATGCCGATTGAAAAAATTGAATGTTTGGTTACAACAGCAAGGATGGGAAATCCCTTTTCAGGCAGAAATCGGCGAAGCGACAGTGGGTTCGGTCACAGTAGGGGATACCAAAGAGTCATCACTCGACGGGCCGGGATATTTTTCCAGCCATGTTGTCGCTGTCCTTTATATAAATGAATATGGCAACTTGCGCATACTCTCGGATCAGCAGGATGGCGCGGCTTTTTATGAATTTAAATGCAGTTTCGGATTGAGCGGAATCGTTGTGGAATGTTTGATAGAAGTTCGTCCAGCCAGTCTATGCCGGGCGAATGTAGCCTTATACGCTTATCAAAGCCCTCAGGCATTGGCTGAAGGAATATTGCAATTGCGCGAGCAGTGCGATGCGTTGCTGGCAGTGGTGATATTGCATCAACTCTTTTGTTTCGCAGAACAACGGTACCAAGCGGGCGCGGGTAACATGACACCGGATAGTTCGCAGCCGCATTGCGAGCAATATCGCCTTGCTAAACGCTTGGCGATACAACATGGCTTTGACGGTGGTGATTTGCCTCGGCCACAGGGGATTGTTTTTTCGCGAAGCGATTTTGTCAATGAATACTGGCGTCCTGTTGAGACAGAGAATCGCCTGGATTTTCAATACTATGAGCACGATATCGGAATGCTGGAGCGTGTAATCAGTGAATCCTATCGCTTCACCAAATCGTTTGAGCACGACACCGGATTTGTGCCTACGGGTTGGGCTACCTATTTTGTGCATCGTCCGGAAAAAGAACGGAAGCCTTTTGGCATTTATTCCGGTGGCAGCGGTATTTCGTGTTCGTTCGATCCGCTTTACAGTAACCCTAACGATCCCTTGTGGCAACGGTTTGCAAAAGAATACAACCGTGTCGCGATCGATCAATTGAGGGGGAATCCCTCGCCCATCCAGACCCAATGGCTGCAGCCAGGCGATATTTGTATTCCGCGGAAGCTCGCGCGCGAACGTTTCACGACGCCTTATTATGAACAATTTCTGATGTAATTCGGGAAATATACTTTGGCGGCGTATCTGGTGATATATTTCAGTGCATGGAATAGGTACAGTGGTTCAATATGGCTAGGATATGACCGGTAGTGACGACAAGTGACAGCAATAGCAGCGGCTGCAGTGCTGAAGCTGCACAGATGCAGACCTGGGTTGCGGCGATCGCAATGCACGATGAGCAGGCGCTGGAAAATTTGTACGAAGCGACACTGACACGGGTGTATGGCGTGGCGTTGCGGATTACGCGCAACCCGCAAGCGGCTGAAGAAGTCAGCGAGGATGTATATTGGCAGGTATGGCGCGAAGCGCCGCGCTTCGATGCGCAACGCGGCAATGTCATCGCTTGGTTGTTGATGATGGCACGCAGCCGGGCGTTGGACTATTTGCGGAAACAAGACGACGTTGAACTTTGCGAAGAACCGGAGCTTCTATTAAGTGATGAGCCAGCGCGGGATAGCGATCCGCAAGATTTGCTGATCGCGACGCAGCATAACCGCCTGTTGAATCAAGCATTAGAGCAATTAGAACCGGTGCAACGGCAGTTAGTCGCATTGGCTTTTTTTCGCGGTTTGACGCACGATGAGATTACGTCCTGTACGGGTATGGCGCTGGGCACGGTAAAATCGCATATCCGCCGGGCGCTCAAGCAGTTGCAAGAAGTGCTTGAAGACGATTTACTGAAAGGCTTTGAATGATGAAGAAACGCTACTCCTTGGATCCGGATGATCCGCAACGCGCCGAGAACGTCGAAACGGCCTTGTTGAACGGACTGGAGCCATTGCATCCCGGCAAGGAACAGCGTGTCAATATTCGTCAGCGGCTGTTGCAGCGAGTGCAAGCCAGCGTAACCGCTGAATCATCCCGTATCACGATCCGCAGCGATCAAGGCAATTGGCGGCAAATTCGCCCGGGTGTGCGCGCCAAAACGCTGGATCCGGATATTCGCGCATTCTTACTGGATCTCGAGCCCGGCGCCAGTTTGCCGATGCATCGCCATCACGAAGACGAAGAATGCGTCGTGCTGCGGGGATCGGCTAGTCTGGGAGAATTCAAAGTCAATGCCGGTGATTACCATATGGCGCGTTCCAGCAGCCGTCATGGCCGGATCTATTCCGAAACCGGTGCTTTGCTCTATTTGAGAGGAATTCCGGTCGGTCATACCGCAGAAGTTGCCCGCGATCTATTGACAGCTTTTTTACCCGGCGATGGCAGTGAGCTGATTACAATCCACGCGCACGAAGGCGAGTGGACCGATCTGGCGCCAGGCGTAGCGAGCAAGCCGCTGTATGATGATGGCAAAAGCTATTCGTCGATGGTGCGCATTGCTCCCGATTCGTTATGGAAGCCGCCTGTGCCGATGCTGGCGCAGGAAGAAGAGTGTTTATTACTTGAAGGCGACGCGTTTTTCGGCGATACCCTGCTGCGTTCCGGCGATTGGCAGCTGGCTCCGGCAGGCGTAAGTTCGCGGCCGGTTTCGACCGACAGCGGTGCGCTGTTTTTCATGCGCAGCGCAAGCAGCCGGTTTAGTGCCGGGTAATTGGCCGCAGCGGTGTTAAGCAGCGCTTGTTCAGCGGCTTGCAACTCGGGTCTATTCGTTGAAAAATTCAAATATCAATTTCATGCAAGGATTTTATGTCAGGTAGCGATTCAAACGTCAACACCACTTTAGAACACTTGCGGCAGCGAAGCCTGCAAGCGGTATGGCACCCTTGCACACAAATGAAGCAGCACGAAACCTATCCGTTGGTGCCGGTGGTGCGCGGGCAAGGGTTATGGCTTTACGATGCCGATGGGAAGCGCTATTTAGACGCGATCAGTTCCTGGTGGGTCAATTTATTCGGACATGCCAATCCGGTGATTAATGCCGCCATCCGAGATCAACTGGAAAAAATCGAGCATGTGATGCTGGCGGGTTTTACCCACGAGCCGGTGGTTGCGCTATCGGAGCGGCTCAAAAGAATTGCGCCCGGTTCGCTCGGACATTGTTTTTACGCCAGTGACGGTGCATCGGCAACCGAGATCGCGTTAAAAATGAGTTTTCATTATTGGCTGTTGTGCGGTAAACCTCGAAAAAACCGGTTTGTCAGCTTGCAGAACGACTACCATGGTGAAACATTGGGCGCCTTGTCGGTGACCGACGTGGCGATTTTCAAGGAAACCTACGCGCCGTTGTTGCGGCCGTGCACGCATGTGCCGACACCGGACTGGCGCTACGCCGAATCTGGTGAATCAGCGCACGACTATGCAAAGCGTGCCGCCATTGCGCTGGAAAATCATCTGGCGAAACATCACGAAGAGACTGCGGCCTTGATTCTGGAACCGCTGGTGCAGGGCGCCACCGGCATGGGGATGTATCATCCGGTGTATCTGCAACGCGCCCGCGAAATCTGCGACCGCTATCAGGTGCATTTGATTGCCGATGAAATTGCCGTCGGCTTTGGCCGCACCGGTACCTTATTTGCGTGCAATCAGGCCGAGATTGCACCGGATTTTTTATGTCTGGCCAAAGGCCTGAGCGGTGGTTATTTGCCATTATCGGTGGTGATGACGGCCGATGCGATCTACCAGGCGTTTTATGACAACTCAACGGCCCGTGCGTTCTTGCACTCGCATTCGCATACTGGCAATGCGCTGGCGTGCCGTGCGGCCTTGGCGACGCTGGATATTTTTGAGCAGGATCAAGTCATCGCGGCGAATCAAAAAAAAGCAGCTTACCTTAATGCGCGCGCTGCCGCGCTTGTCTCCCACCCGAAAGTCAGTAATTTCCGTAACTGCGGTATGATTTGGGCGTTTGAAGTGGAGTCAGAGGATCGGGATTTTGCCGCCAAATGCTTTCAGGCCGGATTGCAGCAACAACTGATTTTGCGGCCTTTAGGAAAAACAATCTATTTCATGCCGCCGTATGTCATCACCGAAGCGGAGATCGATCTTTTGATCAGCGGTACATTGCGTGTACTGGATTCGATGTAACTATCAGAAAGGAACATATTGTCATGCAACTGACTTTCCTGGGCGCTGCCGGTGAAGTGACCGGTTCCAGCTATTTGATCGAAACCGGATCGGTACGGTTTCTGGTGGATTGCGGTATGTTTCAGGGTGGCCGCGAAGCCGACCGGAAAAACCGCACGGCATTCAAATTTGATCCGCGGGCGATTGATTTTGTGCTGCTGACGCATGCGCATATCGATCATTCCGGGTTATTGCCGCGTCTTAGCGCTTGGGGATTCCGCGGGCCGGTGTATTGCACGGCTGCGACAGCGGATCTGCTGCAAGTGATGTTGAAGGATAGTGCCTATATTCAGGAAAAAGAAACCGAATGGCGCAACCAATCGCGCCGCCGTAGTCATCCCATTCAAGATCTGGCGCCGCTGTACACTGTAACGCAGGCCGAAGCTTTGTTGAAGCAATTGGTGCGGGTGGATTACGACACTGAAGTCAATCCGCATCCGGCAATACGCTGTTGCTTCCGTGATGCCGGGCATATTCTGGGGTCGGCGATCATCGAACTGTGGGTAAAGCAGCATGCGACCAGCAAAAAAATCGTATTTTCCGGAGATCTCGGAAAACCGGGGCACCCGGTGGTGCGCGATCCGGCGATTATCCAGCAAGCGGATGTATTGTTGATCGAATCCACTTATGGAAACCGCTTGCATCGCAGCATGGCGGATACGCTTGATGAACTGGTGTTGGCCATCAATGATACGTTGATCAAGAAAGGCGGTAACGTCATTATTCCCGCGTTTACCGTCGGCAGGACTCAGGATTTATTGTTCTTGTTGATCGACTTGTACCGCCAGGGAAAACTCGGGGAAATGGATATTTACGTGGATTCGCCGATGGCGCGGGCGGCTACGGAAATCACGTTGAAGCATATCGCATTGCTCGATAAGGAATCGGCCGACGCGCTGAAATGGATGAACGATAATGTCAAAAAACCTCGCATACACTTTGTGCAGGATATTGAAGAATCGATGCAGCTCAATAGCATGAAACACGGCATCATCATCATTTCCGCCAGCGGCATGTGTGATGCCGGGCGGATCAAGCATCACCTGAAATATAACCTCGACCGGCCGGAATGCAGCATTTTGATTACCGGTTTTCAGGCTGAGCGGACTCTCGGCAGGCGGTTGGTCGACGGCGTCAGGCAGGTAAAGATCTTTGGTCAGGATGTCCGGGTCCGGGCGGCGATTTACACCATTGGCGGACTCTCGGCGCACGCCGATCAGGCCGATTTGCTGAACTGGTTGCGCCATTTTGTGAACAAGCCGGAAAAAATTTTTGTGGTACATGGCGAATATAGCAATTCGGTGGCGTTAGCCGCCGCCATTGCGCAGGATTTGAAGTGGAACGCCGAGATACCGGAGTTTTTGTCGACGGTTAGTTTGTAGGTTCCTGGGACTGGAAAAAAGTGGTAGCTGGCGCCGGTTTGCCAATGTGATAGCCTTGTGCGTAATCAATGTCCAATTTCTCAATGAGCGCCAGGACCTCGGCATTTTCCACGAACTCGGCCGTAGTGCGTTTGCCGAATCCCCTGGCAACGCTGCATAAGGCATTGACCAGAATCAAATCGTCACTGTTCGCCGAAAGATTGCGGATGAACGAACCGTCAATCTTGACAACATCGACCGGCAGCTCGCGCAAGTAATAAAACGACGAGAAACCGACGCCGAAATCATCCAGCACAAAGCCGCAGCCGAGTTCTTTGATTTCGATCATCAAGCCGCGTGCGCCGGGTAAATCTTCCAAAGCGGCGGTTTCGGTAATCTCAAACATCAAGCTGGCTGGATTCATTTGATTCGACACCAATTCCTGTTTGAGAATGGGCAACAATTCAGGGTCGTTAAACGCATGCGCCGATAAGTTGATCGAGAACGTAGCGTGAAAACCATTTTTATAGATTTGGGCAATCTGTGAGATGGCTTTGCGCAATACCATGTGATCAATGGCATGAATCAATCCGGTATGTTCTGCTGCCGGTATGAAGTCGGCGGGTGACAGCATGGAGCCATCATTATCCTTCATGCGCAGCAAAACTTCGTAATGCGAGGTTTGCTTGGTTTTGACATGCATGATCGGTTGCAGATACAGCACGAAATTGTCATGCAAATGCGAATACTCGATTTTTTCTTTCCAGTAAACCAACGTATGTATCCGCTCGCGGCTGCGGTCTTGATCCGAGAACAAATACCAGGCATTTCGTCCTTTGGCTTTTGCCTGATACATCGCGAGATCGGCGGCTGCGAGCAGATCGTGAATATTGGCACCGTGTTCCGGGAATAACGCGATGCCGATACTGGCAGAAATTTTGTGAGTGCGGTTGTTGATCGTCAGTTGCGCCAGGCCTAACTGGGTCAGAACTTTCTTGGCGACTTCGATGGCGCCGCTGGCATTGATCTCCGGCAAGATGATGGCAAATTCATCGCCGCCTAAACGGCCGGTAATATCATCGGCACGGATGGTTTGAGCCAGCATGCTGGCGACCATTTTAAGCAACGCATCACCGGCTTGGTGACCGCTGGTATCGTTGATGTATTTAAAACGATCGAGGTCGAAGAATAGCAAAGCGCCGGGATGCCGGTAGCGTTCCGCGCGGCTCAACACCTGTTCCAGTTCCTCGCTGAAACGGCGCCGGTTGAACATATTGGTGAGCGGATCATGATCGGCCAGCCATGCAAGATGCCCTTCGACGCGCTTATATTCGGTAACGTCGAGACCGACCGACAAAATCGACGGATCGTCTTCGGATTGCTTATCCAGGTGCGAATGCAGCCAGGCGACATGGCGGGTCGTGCCATCCTTGCAATGGGTAATGGCTTCATGACGCAGCTGAACTCTTTCGCCGCTGTGAATTTCTTTAAAGCGGAAAAGCAAATCTTGCGATTCATACTCAGGAATCAATGTCTGCAAAAAAGATTTATCTTTTAACTCGGCTTCGGTGTAATGCGTCAGCATTTCACCGTAATTATTCAATGACATAATCCGGCCTTCGGAACTTTGCGTCAGCACAATGGCTTGTGCGGTATCCAGCAGGTTTTGAATGAAATCCCGTTCCTTACCGAGCGCATTTTTTTGTTCAATCAGCATTTTTGTCCGCGTCGATACTTCTTGTTCCAGTTTTTCTAACTGAAATGAGAGGGATATCGCCGCTTCCGATAGCGTATCGACTTCGTCTCTGACATGTTGCGCCCGATCGGTTAATGCGAGCGATGCACGAAATTTTTCAAACTGTCCGTTTGCCAGGAGCGGCAGCACGAACACGACATCTCGCAGTTTTGCCAGCAATCGGGTGAATATGAAAAATAACAATACTTCCGAGAAAATAAGCCCCAGCAAGCCGATTACAGCGATTTTCCAGATCGAATCATGAATATTTTCTACGGCGGCGGTAACATCCGTGATGATAATTAAATGCGCTTTACCCGGTTCATAAGAATCCAAAGGAAATAATTTCATCTGCACGTACTGGTTATTCCAGCGAATCTGGATACCGTCGTTGAGTTTGCTCATGTCCGGGTACAATTGATTGACCTGATTCAGGATCTCGTAATTGCGTTCTTTGCCGGTGAGCGCGGAGATTTGGACATTCCAGCTGGAAATTTCGGTGTCATGATGTGACGGATGGATATTTTTGGTGGAGATCAACAATCCGATATCCGCGCCGGAAATTCGTTTAAAGGCCAGAAATACATCCACCAAGGAAGTTCCCATAGCCACGACACCTACTTTCCTGCCTTCCACCAGAATGGGGGCAATCAGGTATTGGATGCAACTTTCGCGGCAAAGCAGCGGATTGATAGGATGCTCCGATTGATTAACATGACTGACCCATTTGGACAGTAACTGATTGTCGTCAATGGTGACATCAAGACTGTCCCAACTGGCGTTTAACTGATTGGAAGAATTATAAAAGTGAATGAATTCGACGCCATTGTGGAATTGCAGTAATGCCCAATGCGCGTCGAAAACCTGACTGATGCTTTCGCCATCGTTCAATAACAAAGCTTTCTTCATTCCATCCAGGAATGGAATCATTTCGGCGAGCTGATGTAAGTTCCGCGTGGTGTTGGTGACCAGGCTGTTGATCTCGAGCGAATATCTCCGGTGCTCGACTTCTTGCTGATTGGAAAAATTGGTCATTAAACCGAGGTAGCTGACAAAACAAAACAGCGAGACAACTGCGAGTAAAATCAAGCTGCTTCCGAGCGAAATTTTCCACCGTAAGCTACGGAATTTACGTCCCTTCGGTTGTGAGTCAATAGGCATGTTATTCAATTTAACCCCGGAACTTTTGTACGACAGTGCTTTTGCTCAATCCGGAAAACTCGGAATAATCGTTTTCGCCAGTGAACAGTCATATTGGAAGGCGCCCGGAGCTTTGATCAATGCTAAGCTATGCCTCATTTTCTGATTGCCACCAGCCGTGTTTCTATTGTGCTCTAACAGGCCGTTGAAAAACTATCTGCGTTGCCGCTACGGTGTTAAAAACAAACTCAAAATGCTCATTTATATCGCATAAACTGCGCTTTTTCGCCTGTTTTTGCCTTGTATCGGCTGCCTCGAAAACGTTTTTCAACGGCCTGTTAAGGAAATGCTGATTCATTGACTATACGCGTGCCGTGCGCCTCTTGCTCCATCGCGTTCGCCGAATTAATCAGCGTTTCCCTAAGCGTGGTATAGCGTTACCTAAAATCGATAAGATGCTTGAATCGCGTACAGATTCCAGTTTTCTTCCGTGTCTCTTGCCACTGGATTATCCAACCGTGACAGCCAACCGGTTCCGTTCACATGATGGAATTCAGCTCGTAGCATGAATTCCGGTGTGACATTCCAGCGTACGCCAACGGTTATATCTCTGGCAAAACGACTGTGTTCCAAGCCTTGCCGCAATGGGCTTTGAGCAGCCCACTGGTTGCCATTCCGATCCGATCTATCGAGAAAGAGTGCATCATACCGCAAAATTCCTTCAATTTTTGGAGTAAAGCGATACTCACCCTGGAAATAATAGCTTTCACCCACGAAATCCAGGCCGTTTAGCCCCGGGTTCCTGAAATTGTTGTCATATTTGAATGGCCGGATTGCATATTCGGAAGTTAAAGTCCAACGTTCCGCATTGTATTGAGCTGAGAAAAAGACAGGCGTGAATTGGAGTGCGCCCGGTCCCAGCGGATCACGTAACTGGCTATTAGGATCGTAGCTCGTGTTCAACCATATGCCGCTGATACCTAAACGCAGCCGCTTATCATTGGTTTCAAAAATTCCCCGTCCGATGTAGGATACGTCTCGATTTAATTCTCCCGGGCGCACAATGCCCAGTAAAGAGCTTTCAGTGTCTTTGTCGCCAACGACGGGTAAGGTTACGCCAAACTGGGTCGATAACGTGCCCCAGTTTGATACCGCCAGATCGTTGTAAACTTGTACCGAATCGCTGGAAAGTCCCAAATTGCGGGTACGGTCAAAATAGATCGATTGTGGCAGCAAGATACTGGGGCGTGTAAATGCGACATCCCGGGTTTCGTTGTAAAAACCAAATGGATTTTTAATCCGACCAACGCGGATGCCGAGCTGATTGGCCTCTTGGGAATATAAGCGATAATCCAATACCGCATAATCGAGCCGCGGCATGCCGCTATTGCCTTCACCGGCGCGCCGGGAGAGCACTTGCGCCGATAACTGCAAGCGCGGCAACGGCCTGATGGAAGCATTCAAACCCGCTTCGGTAAGACCGAAACTGCCGCCGTTATCGCTATTTCCAAAAACATTGTTATCCGAAGTGGAAATATATGCTTGGCTGACAAAGCCATGAATCTGCAAATCACCGGGAAGATCATTGTTACGAAAACGGTCGATGGTTGACCTTATAAATCCCGGTTTTTTCTCCGCTGTTTCGGGTTGGGGAGTGACCACAGGTAATTCCATCGCGAGGAATTTTCTGGCAGGCGGGTTATTTGCTTCCGGCGGTGATTTCGAATTCGCACTGTCCTGCGCTTGCACCGGAAAACAGAAAAACAATGACAGCGTTACCGCTTGTATGATTAGCCGGAGTCCTGAACCGATAAAACGGTTACTTAATTTCGAGCACATTAACATTTTCATTGATATTTGCTTTCCATAAATAACCGATTGCTCCGGGGGTACTGGCAATTTTGGCGAGCATTTCCTCGTTTGAGCTGACTTTTGTCGGAGCTTGGCCAGTGCCTGAGAAAACCAATCGATCCCAGGTGGATCTCAATTGGTAGGGAAAAACGTTTAATTTTTCCTTGGAGAAGATCTGGTGTAATTCGTCATCGTCGGATAGCACAAAAACCCGGATCTTGGTGCCGTCCGGCCAGGTTTTTAAGCGCATGCTGAAAATCGAGCGCAGTGAATTAACCGTGAGGATTTTTTCGTTTACGCCGGGATTGGCGACAATTTCGTATGAATTTTCCGCTCTGACACCAGTATCCATGCACCAAAGGGATAAAGCCAAAGCCAAGCATAAGCTTGCTTTAACTTTTAACCAATAATGACTGGATAGTTGCCTTTGTATCGATGAATGAAATAAATTCAAGAAACAGATTCCCGGTTCAGAGTTATTCCATTAAATTAGTTAACACGCATTAAGCTATAAGCACCACAATCGGTTACGACTTCCCAGGCATCGCGATGCTCGTTGTACATTTTTTCGAGGGCATCTTCCACGCGAACGTAATAAGGACGGCGGATGCCGTGATAATTGACCGGCGGGCCGATCGGATTGAAATTCAAACCGTAAAATCCCATCAGCTTATTCAGTGCAGGATCCGCAACGGACAACCAATGCCGGATATTGTATTTAACCGACATGCGCATAACCCCGGCCATCAGTACCAATCCTATGCTTAATCCGGAACGGCGATCCGACGCCCGTCGGTCTTGCGAAGTTCTTTTTTCGCTGTCGGTTTCGGCTGTTTCTTTACGGCGATCCCCCCGGCGTCGTTCGTCTCTACGGCGGTCGAATTGACTCATGACCAGGAAACGTGAAATTTCAGCAGTTTGCTGGCGAGGCAATGCTTTGATGTCGCAAAGCATCGGATCTGTCTGTCCGTACAATTCAACCGGCAGCAGTTTTGCGGGTTGCCGGTTATCCGGAAGAATCAATCGCACGGTACCGATGAATTCCCCGGTAGGGCGATAACGTAACAGCACATGACAGGAATGGCTATCGTAACTGTCTTTTTCTTTCTCACCCGGGCAATGCGAAGGGTCAAATCCTGGTAAGCGCTGTTCAATGCATAATACCTGATAGCGGATTCTGTAAACGTGCTCAAGTAATTCGGCTGTATCTGCAATTACGATTTCAAAGAATTTTTGAAAATTTTGATACAAATCGTTCATAGAATCACCTAATTAAACTAGTCAATAAGTCTGTCATACTATTTCACTCAAGAAAAAAATTGATCCGTGCCGATCGGAAGTCAAAGTAAAAATAGTAAACTGCCGCTACGTTATATCATCAGCGGAAAAGCACAGAATCTACGGTGCATTTCCTATTTTCCGGTTATGCGAAACAAAGCTTTTTCATTCAATAAGTAATATCTACTGGATCTATCAATCATTTAAGTATATTTAAAGCGAATATTCAACTGATCTTTATAATTTAGCTAGGAAATCGCAACAAACTTAAAGGCTTGTGCACAATAAACAACATTTGCACAGTGACTGACAAAACGCAGGGGGATCAAACCAATACTTCGACCGGTTCGGGATGTCCCAGGAAAGCAGCGGGACTGGCGCTCAATCCATAAGCGCCGGATTGCAACACGACCACCAGATCACCCGCCGACGCTCTCGCCATGGGTAATTGTTCGGCCAATACATCCAATGGCGTACACAGCGGACCGGTAACCGAAACAATTTCTCGCTCACTGCCGTACACTTTATTACCGATCAATACTGGGTAATTTTTGCGGATAACTTGGCCGAAGTTGCCGGAAGCGGCCAGATGATGGTGCATTCCGCCATCCGTTATGAGGAAGACTTGTCCGCGCGATAGCTTTCTTTCAAGCACGCGGCACACGTAAATCCCGGCTTCGGCGACCAGATAGCGCCCCAGCTCCAATGTCACCGCAGCTTCCGGTAATTGTCTCCGGACTTGCTGCATCAGAATACGTAGATGTTCGCCGATAGCCGCGATATCCAGCGGCTGTTCTCCCGGAAAATAGGGGACACCGAAGCCGCCGCCGATATTCAGCAACCGGACAGGCGAGGGCGCATGCCGAGCCAGTTCGATCGCTAGCTGAATCGCTTGTTCTTGTGCCTGTTGAATGGCGGTGGCGTTTAAGTTCTGTGAACCGCTAAAAATATGGAAACCAACGAAATCCAAGGTTAGCGGACTGATTGCCTTGAGTACGCCGGGGACTTCCTCGGCGTCGATTCCAAAAGGCTTGGGGCCGCCGCCCATTTTCATGCCTGCGGCTTTAAGCTCAAAATCCGGGTTCACCCGGATTGCAACGCTGGGAGTGACGCCCATTGCCATCGCTTGCTGTGCGATGGTTTCCAATTCTTGCCGGGATTCGGCATTGATCACAACACCCGCTGCGATAGCACACCGAAGCTCGTATTCTTTTTTACCGGGTCCGGCAAAACTGATGCTGCCGGGATCGATACCCGTATCCAGCGCAATTTTCATTTCCCCGTTCGATGCGATATCCAAACCATCGACCAAGCCTGTCAAATGTTGTACAACCGCCGGCATCGGGTTTGCCTTGACGGCGTAATGCAGCAGGATCTCCGGCGGCAGATGCTGGCGCAGCAGGGCCACTCGCTCGGTGATTGCTTGGCGGTCGTAGGCATAAAACGGCGTGGAGCCGATACGCTGCGCCAGATGGGTCAGCGGCATGCCGCCAATTTGCAGACAATCGTCTCGCACGGCAAATTGGGTCAGTGGCGCATGTTGCGGAAGTTGATGGTTCATCATGGGAGATCGTCAAACAACTGTTGCAATTGTTGCGACAAATATTTGCGGTCGACTTTGCCGTTTGGATTTTTGGGCAAGCAGTGCGCGCGGATCTCAATATGACTGGGTACCATATAAGCGGGTAAGTGTTGCTTGCAGGCGTTAAACAGCGCATCTGCATCGATTTGTATATCTTCCTTAAGGGTGACAATCACCGCGATTGCTTGACCCAAGGTAGGGTGGGGTATTCCGCAGGCAATCGCTTCCACGACGTATCCGGTGGCATAAATCACTTCTTCGATTTCCGTCGGACTGACGCGATAACCGGATGTCTTGATCATTTCATCACGGCGCTCGATGAAATACAGATACCCATCCGGATCCATGCGCACGGTATCGCCCGACCAGGCGGCAATTTCCGGAATCGTCAAACCGCTGTGCCGCGGCTTGAGCGGCTTAAAGCAGGCGGCCGTTTTTTCGGCGTTATTCCAGTAGCCCATTGCGACCAGCGCGCCGCGATGAACCAGTTCGCCAGGTTCGCCGGGTGCGCAATGAGATCCATCTTCGCGTAGCACCAATACCTCGGCATTCGGGATCGCTTTGCCGATCGAATCAGGACGCCGGTCAAGTTCTTGCGGCTCCAGGTAGGTGGAGCGGAAAGCTTCGGTGAATCCGTACATCAAAAAGATTTTCGTGTTTGGCAGAGCGGTGCGCAAGCGATCCAATGCCGGACGGGGCAGGGCGCCGCCCGAGCTGGTGATATAACGCAACGAAGGTGTTGCGCCCCAATCCAGTTGCGCCAGTTGCGTCCATAGCGGCGGGACTGCCGCAATACCGGTAACCTGCTGTTCGCCAACGGTGCGGATAATATCCCGCGGCAGCAGGTAATTCATCAGAATGTTGGTTGCGCCGGCATAAAATGCGGTTGTCAATTGACTGAGTCCGTAATCGAAACTTAATGGCAGTATGGTTAAGATCCGATCATCCGCCCGGTTTTGCAGGTATTGCGTGACGCTCTTGGCGCCCGCCATGAGATTGCGATGCGATAGCACCACGCCTTTGGGTTTGCCGGTGCTGCCGGATGTATAAATGATCGCGGCCATGTCGCTGTCGATGGTTGTCAAGACGGACCGAGCGCCATTGACTTCATCCCAGTTGACAACAGTGATGCCTGGAATAACCGGAGATTCGCCTTTGCTATCGATCACTGCAATGGTGTGCAAGTTGTGGCATGACGCTAATTCCTTCTGCAGCAGCTTAAGCCGTTCCAATGAAGTGACCAATATTCGCACATTGCAATCGGCCAAAATATAGCGGACTTGCTCCGGTTTCAATACCGGATTGACCGGCACAAAAACACTCCCGGCAGCGGATGCCGCAAATAATGCGATCACCGCCTCGAAACGCTTTTCAAGATAAACAGCAACTCGTTCGCCGCGCGCTAAGCCGAGCGCCTGAAATCCGTTTGCTTTGGTTGCGACTTCCGTGGCCAGGGTTTGATAGTGCATCCATTGATTTTGATAGGACAATGCAGCAGCATCCGGTGACCGGTCAGCGGCTGAAAAAATCAAGTCATGGATTAAATCGGTCATGGGTCGATTGCTTCATCGTGATGTTCAAAAATGAACATTGGGTTAAATTGCTCGCATTATAATCATGTTTAGCTATCCGCTTCGACTATCGTTCGCCAGCAGTTCAGATCCGGCAAAGGGAACACGGGTTTTATAGAATCGCGTAAACTATGTCCCCTGTATTTACTCGCTATTAAACAATCGATTCAACAATCATGAAGGTACGCACACGTTTTGCTCCCAGCCCCACCGGCTATCTCCACATCGGCGGCGCACGCACCGCGCTTTTTTCCTGGGCTTACGCCCGCAAACATGGCGGGGATTTCATCTTGCGCATTGAAGACACCGATCTGGAGCGCTCAACGCAACAATCCATCCAAGCGATTCTGGATGGCATGGAATGGTTAGGGCTGGATTACGACGAAGGGCCGTTTTACCAAATGCAGCGGTTAGCGCGCTATCATGAGGTTGCCGAACGATTATTGCAAAATAACCAAGCTTACTATTGCTACGCCAGCAAAGAAGAGTTGGAGCAAATGCGCGAACAGCAGTTGGCCGCGGGTTTAAAGCCGCGCTACGACGGCCGCTGGCGCGATAGCAAGAAAACCCCGCCCGCTGGTGTGAAACCGGTGATTCGTTTCAAAAATCCGCTGGACGGCTATGTGTCGTTTAACGATCAGATCAAAGGAAAAATCACCGTTGCCAACAACGAACTCGACGATTTGGTGCTGTTGCGCGGCGACGGCGTGCCGACTTACAACTTCAGCGTGGTGATCGACGATCTCGATATGAACATCACCCATGTGATCCGCGGCGACGATCACGTCAACAATACCCCGCGCCAGATCAATATCCTTAAAGCCTTGGGCGCTACTTTACCGGAATACGCGCACGTGCCGATGATCCTCGGCGCCAACGGCGAGCGTTTATCGAAACGGCATGGCGCGGTATCGGTGATGCAGTATCGCGACGATGGCTATTTACCGGAAGCGTTGTTGAATTATCTGGCACGGCTCGGCTGGTCGCACGGCGACGAAGAGATTTTCAGCCGCGAGCAACTGGTCGAATGGTTCGACCTGTCCGCGATCAGCCGTTCTCCAGCCAAGTTCAATCCGGAGAAACTGCATTGGATCAACCAGCAATATCTCAAAACCGCCGATAATGCGCGTCTGGCCGATCTGGTGGCGCCTTTCCTCGCCAAGGATAACTGCCCGCTGAATGGCGGCCCTGATCTGGCGCAAGTGGTCGATTTACTTAAAGAAAGGGTCAATACCATCGAAGAACTGGCTGATGCCGCCGTGTATTTTTACCGTCCGCTGGAGCCCACCGAAGAGCTGAAAGCGCAACATTTGACCGCGGACGCCAAACCGATCGTGACCGGTTTGATGGAAACCTTCAAACAAATCGAATGGACGCGCGAAGTCATTCATCAGGAAATAAAAAATGCCGCCAAAACGCACGACGTCAAATTACCGAAAATCGCGATGCCGTTGCGGGTGATGGTCACCGGTGAGGTGCATACGCCGTCAATCGACGCGGTACTGGCATTGCTTGGACGCGATGAAACACTGGCTCGCATGAACAATCAACTCGGCAATTTCCCCGGGTGATCTTTGCTTTACAAGCCATCATCGCATCAGTATAATCCACGTTCCTTTGATCAGGGGGTATAGCTCAGCTGGGAGAGCGCTTGCATGGCATGCAAGAGGTCAGCGGTTCGATCCCGCTTATCTCCACCAGTTTCTTACTGTGGATTAAGCGACGCTGTAACGACATATCACATTGTCCCCATCGTCTAGAGGCCTAGGACATCGCCCTTTCACGGCGGTAACAGGGGTTCGAATCCCCTTGGGGACGCCAATAGAAACAAAATAACTGGTACTATTGCTATGTGCATGCACAGTATCAGTTTTGAACTTTGTTAAGATATCTATCCTGAAATAGCATTTAGTATCTTTAGCTTAAGCGATTCGTCTTTCTCTTTTTTCGCAAATTCAATTTCGAAGTGCAACACCTGACGGTGATT
>LWDH01000039.1 GCA_002083395.1 Proteobacteria bacterium SG_bin4
GTGGCTTCGACCGCTCAAATTTACTCTTTGCCATGATCTATCCTTTTACACACTTTACTAATCAATTATTTTTTATTAATTATTGCTTCCGCTACATTTTTGGGAGCTTCTGCATAATGCTTAAATTCCATGGTATATGTTGCTCTACCTTGAGTAGCCGATCTTAGAGCTGTTGAATACCCAAACATTTCTGCCAATGGTACTTCCGCGCGAATCACCTTAAGCCCGGGTATATCTTCCATACCTTGAATCATTCCGCGGCGTGATGATAAATCCCCAACTACGTTTCCCATAAAATCTTCTGGTGTCTCGACTTCTACCGACATCATTGGCTCCAACAACACGGGATTCGCTTTACGCATTCCATCCTTGAATGCAATTGATGCAGCCATCTTGAATGCATTTTCATTCGAATCCACATCATGATATGAACCGTCAAACAATGTCACTTTGACATCCACAACTGGATAGCCTGCCAACACTCCGCTTGGCAATGTTTCATTGAGTCCTTTCTCGACTGCAGGAATATATTCACGAGGAACCGCGCCACCTTTGATTTCGTCTATAAACTCAAATCCCTTTCCTGCTTCATTAGGTTCCATTTTGAGCCAAACGTGACCATATTGTCCTCTACCACCTGATTGTTTTACGAATTTACCTTCTATTTCAACAGATTTTCTTATGGCTTCACGATACGCTACTTGCGGAGCTCCAACATTTGCTTCAACACCAAATTCCCGTTTCATCCGGTCAACGATAATTTCTAGATGTAATTCACCCATTCCTGAAATAATCGTTTGCCCCGACTCTTCATCCGTTCTAACTCTAAATGAAGGATCTTCTTGAGCTAGCCTATTTAAAGCTATCCCCATTTTTTCTTGATCCATTTTCGTTTTTGGTTCAACAGCGACATGAATCACTGGTTCTGGAAAATCCATCCTTTCCAATGTTATAACTTTCTGAGGATCGCAAAGAGTATCTCCAGTCACTACTTCTTTCAGACCAACTGCCGCCGCAATATCGCCCGCACGCACTTCTTTAATTTCCTCTCTTTGATTTGCGTGCATCTGCAAGATCCTGCCGATTCTTTCTTTCTTTCCTTTTACAGAATTATAGACGGTATCGCCCGATGTAACGACGCCCGAGTATACCCTAAAGAAAATTAGTTGACCCACATAAGGATCAGTCGCTATCTTAAATGCTAGCGCAGAAAATGGTTCATCATCGTTCGCCGATCTTTTATCTGATTCTCCATTCTCATTCTCACCCTGAATCGCCAAAACATCTGTCGGTGCAGGCATATAGTCAATCACCGCATCCAACATCGCTTGCACACCTTTATTTTTAAAGGCGGTACCACACATCATCGGCACAATTTCATTATTGATCGTTCTGCTGCGCAAACCTCGCTTTATATCTGTAAGATCCAGATCGCCATTCTCCAGATACTTATTCATCAATTCTTCGCTAGCTTCTGCCGCAGTCTCCAACATTTTTTCACGCCACGACTCAGCATCAGCTTTAAGATTCGCTGGTATATCTCGCTCCTCAAACTTCATACCACGACTCTCATCATCCCAATAAATTGCTTTCATTTTGACGAGATCCACCACACCTTCAAATTTATCCTCTGCGCCAATCGGCAACTGGATCGGAACCGGGGTTGCTTTGAGCCGTGTTTTTATCTGCTCATAAACACGCATGAAGTTTGCACCCGATCTGTCCATTTTATTAACGAATGCCAATCGTGGCACCTGATATTTATTCGCTTGCCGCCAAACAGTTTCAGTTTGTGGCTGGACCCCACCAACTGCACAAAACACAGTGCATGCGCCGTCCAAAACACGCAATGAGCGCTCTACTTCAATCGTGAAATCCACGTGCCCTGGTGTATCAATGATATTAATACGATGTTCAGGATAATTACTTGCCATTCCCTTCCAAAAGCATGTAGTAGCTGCAGAAGTAATCGTAATCCCCCGCTCTTGTTCCTGCTCCATCCAGTCCATAGTAGCCGCGCCATCATGGACTTCACCTAGTTTATGCGATACTCCAGTATAAAAAAGTATACGTTCGGTGGTCGTTGTTTTACCGGCATCAATGTGCGCCATAATGCCTATGTTTCGATAACGTTCTATGGGTGTTTTTCTAGCCACAATTCAGCCTTACTTATTGTTCAATAGTTACCAGTTTCTTATCAAAATCTAAAGTGAGAAAATGCTTTGTTCGACTCAGCCATTCGATGCACCTCTTCACGTTTTTTTACTGCCCCGCCACGCCCTTCAGCAGCCTCAGCCAGCTCACCCGCCAGTCGCGCATCCATCGATTTCTCATTTCTTTTCCTTGCAGCATCTCTTAGCCATCGCATCGCCAGCGCATTGCGGCGCACCGAACGTACTTCAACGGGAACCTGATAATTGGCTCCACCAACTCGACGACTTTTAACTTCCACGATCGGCCTGACATTCGTTAATGCTTGCGTAAAAACTTCCAATGGGTCATTACCAGTTTTTTTCTCAATTTGTTCTAGTGCGCCATAAATAATCCTCTCAGCGACCGACTTTTTACCGCGAGTCATGAGCACATTGATGAACTTTGCTAGTTCAACATTGTGGTATTTCGGATCTGGTAATATTTCCCTTTTCGGAACTTCTCTACGTCTAGGCATTGTGAAACCTCATTCCATTTAATTCGTTTACTGCCAGTTGAAAGTATTTACAATTGTTTTAAGCTGTTTTAGGTTTTTTTGAACCGTATTTAGACCTACCCTGTTTACGATCTTTAACACCCGCTGTGTCCAAGCTGCCTCGCACAGTGTGATAGCGCACGCCAGGAAGATCTTTAACCCTTCCTCCGCGAATTAAGACAACCGAGTGCTCTTGGAGATTGTGTCCTTCTCCACCTATATAACTTGTTACCTCGAATCCGTTAGTCAATCTTACCCTTGCGACCTTACGCAAAGCTGAATTTGGCTTCTTTGGTGTCGTTGTATAAACTCTTGTACAAACCCCTCGTTTCTGCGGACAATTCTCTAGTGCAGGCACGCTACTTTTAACACGCTTGGCAGCACGGGGCTTTCGAACTAATTGACTGATCGTTGGCATTTCTACGTCCTAAAAAAACTGCGACGACTTTAAGTCGCCTGGCTACTTTATACTGTTATTGATTTATTCCAATGAAGCAGACTGGAAATTAGTAAACCATCACCTTTGATCTTTCTATTTCCTGATTCTCAGGCGTGGTAAAAAAGAGACCGGATTCTATTGGGTTTATAAATGCATGTCAAGAAAATCAGTTACGCTATTGATCTTCTTGTAAGGATTCGGCAATTCAATAGCCATTCTCTTCCCATATCTTCTCATGGCTAACTTCATAACTTATAAAACCAAGCACAGCTATTCTATTTTGTGCTCTCTTCCTCAATCCCTGAAGTTCTGAAATTGCAGTGGATAACTGTTTTCAGTTTTTTTAACCAACTGGATTGCTTCTTGCAGCACATCCTTTTTAGCGCCGGATACACGCACTACATCCCCTTGTATGCTGGCTTGCACTTTTAATTTACTATCCTTAAGGTGCTTTATTATTTTTTTTGCCAGTTCCGCTTCCACTCCGGTTTTAACAGTGACTTTTTGTTTCAATTTATTACCGCTAATCTTCTCCATCGTGCCTTTATCCAAGCATCGAACATCCACATTGCGCTTTGTTAATTTTGTTCTTAATATATCCAGCACCTGCTCTAGTTTAAACTCGTCATCAGCAAAAATCGTTAATTCATAATCCGCCTGCTCAACTCTAGCATCAGAACCCTTGAAATCGAAGCGTGTACTGACTTCTTTATTAACTTGATCCACAGCATTCCTGATTTCCTGCTTATCAACTTCTGAGACGATATCAAATGTTGGCATAGTAGTTTTGCTCAAGATTAGTTTTTTCTCATAACATCTGAGGCATTCAGTTTCTCCGGATGTTTACGACTCGGACAACAAATTAATATTTAGCCGGAGTTTTTCTTTTTTGCATTTGCTGCTATGCGCATTCTTAGAGCATTGAGTTTTATAAATCCAGCCGCGTCCCCTTGATTATAAGCCCCGGCATCATCCTCAAAAGTCGCAATAGTCGGATCGAACAATGAATCGGTGGCTGAATCTCTACCGACAACAATGACATTTCCCTTATACAATTTTAATCGAACCCACCCATTCACTCTCTCTTGCGTAACGTCAATCATGGTTTGCAGTACTTTCCGTTCTGGACTCCACCAGTATCCGTTATAGATTATCGAAGCATACCGAGGCATCAGATCATCTTTAAGATGTGCCACTTCACGGTCTAATGTAATTGATTCCATGGCTCGATGCGCACGTAATAAAATTGTTCCGCCGGGCGTTTCATAGCAGCCCCTTGATTTCATTCCCACATATCGATTTTCCACCAAATCCAGCCTGCCAATGCCGTGCTTTCCACCCAATTGGTTGAGTTTCTCTAAAACACTCGCTGGCGACATGGGCTTGCCATTGATTGCCGTTACGTCCCCACGCGTAAATTCCAAATCCAAATACTCTGGTTCATCCGGCGCTTTTTCCGGCGATACGCTCCAGCGCCACATCGATTCTTCCGGCTCTACCGCAGGATCTTCGAGAATTCTACCTTCATAAGAAATATGCAATAAATTCGCATCCATACTGTACGGCGATCCCGCTTTCTTTTTCATTTCCACCGGAATACCATGCTTCTCAGCATATTGAAGCAACTTCTCCCTGGAAGTTAAATCCCATTCGCGCCACGGCGCGATAACGTGAATATCCGGCTGTAGCGCATAATAACCCAACTCAAATCGAACTTGATCGTTCCCTTTTCCGGTAGCTCCATGAGAAACTGCATCAGCATTAGTTTCCTTTGCTATTTCAATCTGTCTTTTCGCGATCAGCGGACGAGCAATGCTGGTTCCCAGCAAGTATTCACCTTCGTAAATAGTATTGGCACGAAACATCGGAAACACGAAATCCCGCACGAATTCTTCACGCAAATCATCAATGAAAATTTCTTTAACCCCTAACTGCTTTGCTTTAGCTCTTGCAGGCTCGACCTCTTCCCCCTGCCCGATATCCGCTGTAAACGTAACGACTTCGCACTGATAAGTATCTTGCAACCATTTCAAAATAACCGATGTATCGAGACCGCCGGAAAATGCCAGAACCACTTTATTGACTTTCTTCATTATTTTTATGCTTTTGTAAAATTAAAATTAACAATCTAAAAAGATGATTTCTTATAACTTATTTTGTTGCATCCAGCTTGCCCAATAACAAATATTCCATCAATGCCTTTTGCGTATGTAGCCGATTTTCCGCCTCATCCCAAACCACAGACTGCGGACCATCCAGCACCTCTGCGCTGACCTCCTCGTTACGATGAGCTGGCAAACAATGCATGAATAACGCATCGGGTTTTGCCAATGCCATCATCTCAGCATCAACGCAAAAATCAGCAAAATCATTTTTCCTCTGCTCCGCTTCCGCCTCAAAACCCATGCTGGTCCATACATCCGTGGTAACCAAGTCTGCTCCAATCACTGCCTGATGCGGGTCAGTAAACTTTTCAAAATGCGCAGCACTACTCAAGCCAATCTGCTCTGGATAAATATCATAACCAGGCGGAGTTGATACATGCACTCTAAAATTAAACACTTCGGCGGCTTGCAACCAAGTACTGCACATATTATTGGAATCACCGATCCAGGCAACGGTTTTACCTTCTATCGAGCCTCGATGTTCTATAAAAGTAAAAATATCACTCATAATCTGGCAAGGATGATAGGCATCCGTCAGCCCATTGATTACAGGAACTCGTGAATATTCGGCAAAACGCTTGATAATGTCATGTTTATAAGTGCGGATCATAACCAGATCCACCATGCGAGAAATCACACGGGCAGCATCTTCAACCGGTTCTCCGCGTCCCAGCTGGGTATCCCGGGAGGACAAATAAATTGCCGTGCCACCCAGCTGATGCATACCCGCTTCAAATGACAATCGCGTCCGCGTTGAGTTCTTATCGAATATCATTGCCAATGTGCGATCAGTGAGCGGCCAATATTGCCGGTACTGCTTGAACTCCTGCTTTATCCAGCGCGCGCGCTCAAACAAATATTCATACTCAGCTCGGCTAAAATCATTAAATTGCAAGAAGTGCTTTAATTGCATAACAAGATTAATAACTCATCAGCCAATCTACATCGATCAATTGTGTGCCGCTGAGCTATTCAAAAACTCCTTTATTATCGAACATGTAATATCGATTACCTGTTCCGCTTCATGTTGTTGCATCACTAATGCAGGCAATAAGCGTATCACTTTATCCGAAGTTACATTGATTAATAGTTTCTTTTCCAAAGCCCTTTTCACCAATTCTGTGCAGGGAACCGCCAATTCAATACCCGTAATCAGTCCTTGACCTCTAATTTGCACCACTCCCGCAACATCAGCAAGCACACGCTTTAATCGATCACGCATAAAATCGCCCAACTGGGTAACATGATCCAGCAGATTTTCATCCGCGATAACGTTCAATGTCTCGATCGCAGCAGCACAAGCGAGTGGATTTCCACCAAAAGTAGATGCATGATTACCAGGTTTAAAGACTTCAGCCGCCACTCCTTTTGCCAGGCAGGCGCCGATCGCCACACCGCCGCCCAACCCCTTAGCCAGTGTAATAACATCCGGCATGATCCGGCTGTGTTGAAAAGCAAACCATTTCCCGCTACGTCCGATACCAGATTGCACTTCGTCGAGCATCAGCAACCAGTCTTGCTGATTACAAAGATTACGCAACTCTTGCAAATAATGCGCTTCCGG
Organism: Proteobacteria bacterium SG_bin4; assembly: GCA_002083395.1. Classification (GTDB taxonomy): domain Bacteria; phylum Pseudomonadota; class Gammaproteobacteria; order Burkholderiales; family Nitrosomonadaceae; genus Nitrosomonas. Next base: position 6,855 of record LWDH01000039.1, read on the forward strand.
AATATTGACGCCGCCTTCGCCTTGAAAAGGTTCTACCAGCACTGCGACAACATCCTTATTATTGGCAGCAACCTGACTGACCGCTTCGATATTGTTATAGGGCACACGCACAAATCCGGATAGTAAAGGTTCAAATCCGGCTTGCACTTTGCGGTTTCCACTCGCCGTCAATGTCGCCATGGTACGGCCATGAAATGACCTTTCCATGACAATAATGGTCGGCAATGATATCCCTTTATTATGCCCGTGAAGCCTGGCAAGTTTTATCGCCGCCTCATTGGCCTCCGCGCCTGAGTTGCAAAAAAAAGCGTTATCCATCCCTGACAACGCAACCAAGCGGTCAGCCAATTGTTCTTGCTTCTGGATATGAAAGAGATTCGATGTATGGATCAAAGTCCCAGCTTGCTCGCAAATAGCCTTGGTTAATCGCGGGTGGCAATGACCCAATCCACATACAGCTACTCCGGATAATGCATCGAGATATCTTTCGCCTTTATCATCCCACAACCACACGCCTTGACCTTTTGCAAAGGTAACAGGTAACCGTGCGTAAGTATTCATCAAGTTTGACACAGTGCAACACTCACTTATATTTTTAGACAAATAACCGGATCGCTGCTCGCCCCCGGTAACAACAAGAAAAATTTGAAAAAGCGATTATGTTTACCTATTTAAAATGCTTTTTCAAGCTTTTTTTCTTTAAAGATCTTCCCATTATCGCAACTTTTATTTACAGCAAAGTTAACTGAGAATCGATTGCAGCATGTTAGAATAAAAAGCATCAAATTGTTCCAATACGTTAAAACCAAATACAAGTCATCGCTTCTTAACCTGTTGTTTCTCTCAAAACTCCTAAGTTATGAATCAGTTTGCTAAGGAAACCCTGCCCATTAGTCTTGAAGAAGAGATGCGGCGTTCGTATCTTGATTACGCCATGAGCGTTATCGTCGGGCGCGCTTTGCCCGATGTCCGCGATGGCTTGAAACCGGTCCATCGGCGCGTACTGTTCGCAATGCATGAACTCTCCAATGACTGGAATCGGCCTTATAAGAAATCGGCGCGTATTGTGGGTGACGTCATCGGTAAATATCATCCGCATGGTGACACCGCTGTCTACGATACCATTGTCCGCATGGCGCAAGATTTCTCGTTGCGTTACATGCTGATCGACGGTCAAGGCAACTTTGGTTCGGTGGATGGCGATAATGCTGCGGCGATGCGGTATACCGAAATCCGCATGTCGCGCATCGCACACGAATTATTGGTCGATCTCGATAAAGAAACCGTCGACTTTGGTCCGAACTACGATGGTTCCGAACAAGAACCGCTGATTCTGCCCACTAAAATCCCGAATCTGCTGATTAACGGTTCTTCCGGAATCGCTGTCGGCATGGCGACCAATATCCCACCGCATAATTTGAGTGAAGTGATTGACGCATGCCTGGCGTTGCTGAAAAACCCTGAAATCAGCATCGATGAGCTGATCGAATATGTTCCTGCGCCTGATTTTCCGACTGCCGGCATCATCTACGGCGTCGAAGGTGTCAGAGATGGTTACCGTACCGGCCGAGGTCGCGTCATAATGCGTGCGCGCACGCATTTCGAAGATATGGAAAAAGGCAGCCGTCAGAGTATCATCATTGACGAACTGCCTTACCAAGTCAACAAAGCCAACTTATTGATCCGCATCGGTGAATTGGTGCGCGACAAAAAAATCGAAGGTATTTCTGATCTGCGCGACGAATCCGACAAATCCGGTATGCGCGTCGTCATCGAGTTAAAGCGCGGCGAAATGCCTGAAGTTATACTGAACAACTTGTACAAAGAAACACAGATGCAAGACACGTTCGGCATGAACATAGTGGCTCTGCTCGATGGCCAGCCGCGGCTGCTGAATCTCAAACAAATCCTTGATGCCTTCTTGCGTCATCGCCGCGAAGTCGTCACTCGCCGTACCGTATTCGAACTCAGAAAAGCGCGCGAACGCGGCCATATTTTGGAAGGCTTGGCAGTTGCCTTATCGAACGTCGATGAAATCATCGCGTTGATCAAAGCTGCGCCGACTCCTGCCGATGCCAAAACCGCCTTGATGGCGAGAGCCTGGCAGTCGGCTTTGGTTAAGGAAATGCTCGAGCGCGCGATCGCAGACGCCAATGCGCTTCGACCCGAAGGGCTGGATGTTGCTTTCGGTCAACAATCAAAAGGTTACTTTTTATCCGACGAACAAGCGCAAGCGATTCTGGATTTACGTCTACAGCGTTTGACTGGTCTGGAACAGGAAAAAATTGTCAATGAATATAAAGAAGTGATCGACAAGATCATCGATTACCTTGATATTCTGGCGAATCCCGATCGTATTACCCGCATCATCACGGAAGAACTCGACGCCGTTAAGCAGCAATTCGGCGATAAACGGCGCAGTGAAATTGTGCTCGATGCACAAAATTTAAGTATTGAAGACTTGATCACACCCGCCGATGTCGTCGTCACACTATCGCACAGCGGCTATATCAAATCGCAACTGCTCGACGATTATCGCGCACAAAAACGCGGCGGACGCGGCAAGCTGGCGACCAGCACCAAGGAAGACGACTTCATCGACAAGCTGTTCATCGCCAACACCCATGATTACATCCTGTGTTTCTCCAGCTTGGGCCGAGTGTACTGGATCAAGGTTTACGAAGTGCCGCAAGGCGGACGGCAATCGCGCGGCAAACCGATCGTCAACTGGGTGCAACTGGAAGAAGGCGAAAAAATCAATGCCGTGCTGCCGGTCAAAACCTTTGACGACGACCATTTCGTCTTTATGGCAACCGCTTTTGGCACGGTCAAGAAGACACCGCTGTCGGAGTTCTCCCGTCCGCGCAATAACGGCATCATCGCCATTGGGCTGGATGAGGGCGATTACTTAATCGGCGTTGAATTAACCGACGGCAAACATGATGTGATGCTGTTTTCCGACAACGGTAAAGCCATGCGTTTCGATGAAAATGACGTGCGTCCGATGGGACGTACCGCCCGTGGCGTACGCGGCATGAAACTCGGCACCGGACAGAAGGTGATTTCGATGCTGGTTGCTGAAAATGAGGAGCTGGCAGTACTGACTGCCACAGAAAACGGTTATGGCAAGCGCACGCCGATCAGCGAATACACGCGTCATAATCGCGGCACACAAGGTATGATTGCGATCATCACCAGTCCGCGCAACGGCAAAGTGGTTGCTGCGAAGCTGGTAAAACCGGATGACGAAATCATGTTGATCACCTCCGGTGGCGTAATGATTCGCACGCGCGTCAATGAAGTACGCGAAATGAGCCGCGCCACGCAAGGCGTCACCTTGATCAATCTCGATCCGGGTGAGAAACTGGCCGGATTGGAACGCGTCGTAGAGAGCGAAGATAGCGACAGCGACAGTTAGTCTTTTGCAATTGACTGGAACCCACGCAATGGAACAGATCTATAATTTCAGCGCCGGACCCGCCGTTCTCCCGCGAGAGGTATTACAGCAGGCGCAAGAAGAAATGCTCGATTGGCATGGCAGCGGCATGTCGGTCATGGAAATGAGCCATCGCGGCAAGGAATTCATGTCAATTGCGGCACAAATGGAAACGGATTTGCGTGAATTGGCAAATATCCCTAAAAATTACAAAATCCTGTTTCTGCAAGGCGGTGCATCCAGTCAATTCGCCATGGTGCCGCTCAATCTGCTGCGTGGTAAAACCACCGCGGATTATCTCAATACCGGCCAATGGTCGGGGAAAGCGATTGAGGAGGCCAGCCGCTATTGTACCGTCAATGTCGCCGCATCATCCGAAGATAAAAATTTTACTTATGTCCCGCCGCAAACCGAATGGCGTCTCAGCCCCCAGGCAGCGTATGTGCATTACACCAGCAATGAAACCATCGGCGGCGTCGAGTTTCACTGGGTACCGCAAGTCGATATTCCATTGGTTGCCGATATGTCTTCCGATATTTTGTCGCGACCGCTCGATGTCACGCGTTATGGTCTGATTTATGCCGGTGCGCAAAAAAATCTCGGTCCTGCCGGGTTGACACTGGTAATTGTGCGGGATGACTTGCTGGGAAAACCTCTGCCTGGCACGCCAACTTTGTACGACTACCAGATTCACGCCCAAAACGATTCGATGTACAACACACCGCCGACCTATGCGATGTATATCACCGGCTTAGTGTTCGCTTGGCTCAAGAAACAAGGCGGGTTGGCAGCGATGGAGAAAGTCAACATGGCGAAAGCGAATCTGTTGTACAACTATCTCGACAGTACCGATTTCTATCATTGCCCGGTCGCAAAACCCGACCGCTCGCGCATGAACGTGCCGTTCACATTGAAAGACTCCGCGTTGGACGGTGAATTTCTCAAACAAGCGCAACAAAATGGTTTGTTGCAATTGAAGGGCCATCGTTCGGTTGGCGGTATGCGGGCATCGATCTACAATGCTATGCCGATCGAAGGCGTCGCGAAGCTGGTCGCTTTCATGAAGGAGTTTGCCAGTCAACATGTTTGAACAACAACCCTTTAAAATTCTGACGCTCAACGCAATTTCATCACACGGACTCAACCGCTTTCCCGCCGGCGGCTATCAGGTCGGTCATGACATCGCGGAGCCGGACGCCATCTTGGTACGTTCGCACAACATGCTGAATACCGTTATCCCGCAAAGTGTGAAAGCGATCGGGCGTGCCGGTGCCGGCACCAACAATATCCCGGTCGAGGCAATGAATACACGCGGCGTACCCGTTTTCAACACCCCTGGCGCCAACGCCAATGCCGTCAAAGAACTGGTGTTGGCCAGCTTGTTTCTGGCCGCACGCAATCTGGTGCCTGCGTTGCAATTTACCGACGGCCTGCAAGGCGATGATGCAACCATTAACAAATTGGCCGAAGACGGTAAAAAAAACTTCTCCGGTATTGAACTGCCGGGGCGTACATTGGGTGTGATCGGTTTGGGCGAAATCGGCCGGTTGGTCGCCAACTCGGCGATCCGGCTGGGCATGAAAGTGATCGGTTACGATCCGAAAATCACCGTCGAATCCGCGTGGAGCCTGTCTGCGGAAGTCAAAAAAGCCAACAGCATGGAAGATCTGCTACGCCACAGCGAATTCGTCAGCGTGCACGTGCCATTGCTCGATTCGACACGGCATCTGATCAATGACAAAAGTATACAATTGATGAAACATCATGCTATTTTGCTGAATTTCTCACGTGGCGCGATTGTCGATGAAGACGCGATCCTGCAAGCCATCGCCGCCAATAAAATCAAAAACTATGTCAGCGATTTTCCCAGCCAGAAACTGCAACACCAGAAGGGCGTGATCACCCTGCCGCACCTCGGCGCATCGACCGCCGAAGCGGAAGACAATTGCGCGGTGATGGTCGTCGATCAGTTGATCGATTATCTGCAAAACGGCAATATCACCAACACCGTCAATTTTCCAGACACGCAAATGGAACGCGAAGTCCCCTATCGCGTCGCCGTTGCCAATGCCAATGTGCCGAATATCCTGGGACAGATTTCGACCAGCATGGCACAGGCTGGATTAAACATTCATAACATGATCAATAAATCCCGCGGTGAAATGGCCTATACCCTGGTCGATACCGACAGTCCGGTACCTGCGAACGCATTAAATGAAATTTCGTCCATTACCGGGGTGTTGATGGCGCGTTATCTGCCTTTTCCCGAATAAATTTAAGCGCACGATCTTAGAGTGACAACCTTCATCATCCATTATGTCTGAACAGCTCAAACAACTACGGGACCAGATTGACGCCATTGACGACCAGTTGTTGCAACTCGTCAGCAAACGCGCAGGATTAGCGCAACAAATCGGGGATATCAAGAAAAAAGAGAATGAAGCCAACGAGGCAAAAGCGGGCGTCATCGTCTATCGGCCCGAGCGCGAAGCGCAAATATTGGCACGCATGCAGCAGAACAATCCCGGACCTATCAGCAATGAGCATATCCAGCAATTATTTATCGAAATCATGTCGCTTTGCCGGGCACTGGAAAAACCAATGAACATCGCTTATCTCGGTCCCAACGGCACATTCTCGGAAGAAGCGGCATTGAAACGTTTTGGTAGCGCCATCGCAGCGGTCGCGTGCGATTCAATCGATGACGTATTTCGCGCAGTAGAATCAGACGATGCCAATTACGGTGTAGTACCGGTCGAGAATTCTTCCGAAGGCGCTGTCGGAAGAACCATGGATCTGCTGTTACAAACGCCGCTCTCCATCTGCGGCGAGATCCAGTTACCGGTTCATCAGTTTCTAATGGCCCAACAAAGCAATCTCGCGCGAATCACTAAAATATACTCACACCCGCAATCGCTGGCACAATGTCACCATTGGCTGACAGTGAATCTGCCGCACCTGCCCAGTTCGGCACTATTTCATGCCGCCAGCAATGCCGAAGCCGCCCGGCTGGCCGCCGCCGATCAGCAAGCAGCAGCAGTGGCAAGTAAAAGAGCTGCGGAATTATTCGGATTGACCATCTGCGCCGAAAATATCGAGGATGATCCGAAAAACACGACGCGTTTTCTGGTGATCGGCAAACAACAAGTCGGTGTTTCGGGGAAGGATAAAACATCGCTGATCATGTCCACTAACAATCGTTCCGGCGCCATCTACCGGTTACTCGAACCGCTGGCGCAACATGGTGTCAGCATGAGCCGTCTGGAATCCCGTCCATCGCGCACCGGTTTGTGGCAATACGTCTTTTTTGTAGACCTCGAAGGCCACCAGCACGATCAACCGGTTGCCGCTGCCTTGGCGGAATTGCGAGAAAAAGCTGCCTTTCTAAAAATCCTCGGCTCATACCCGGCATCATAACCACTGCTTACTCCGTCCGCCTAGCCGATTCAATTCACACGTTTTTTATTATCTTTTCCAATCAATAACAAATAAATCCTATGAATCTTTGCGATTTTGCTCCGGAATATATCCGCTCGATCCATCCTTATCAACCTGGCAAGCCTATTTCGGAATTGGCGCGGGAATTCGGCCTGGATGAATCCTACATCATCAAACTGGCGTCCAATGAAAACCCGCTCGGCACCAGTCCGCTCGCACTCGATGCGATGATCAATGCATTGCACGATATCGCGTTATATCCGGATGGTAGCGGCTACGAATTGAAAACCGCCCTATCGAAACGCTACGATGTCGATCCGGAACAAATCATTTTAGGCAATGGCTCGAATGATGTACTGGATCTGGCCGCCCGCGTATTCCTCAAACCGGGAGCCGCGGCGGTTTATGCACAACATGCTTTTGCGGTCTATCCGCTGGTCGTACAAATGATGGGCGCTAACGGCATATCGGTCCCCGCTCGTGATTACGGTCACGACTTGCCTGCCATGCTCGACGCCGTCACTCCTGAAACCCGTATCGTCTTTATCGCCAGTCCGAACAATCCAACGGGTACCTTGTCGAGTGAAGAAGATTTGCTGCGTTTCTTGGAACGGGTGTCGCGCGATGTCCTGGTGGTGATCGATGAAGCGTATTACGAATACTTGCCGGACGCCAATAAACCGGACAGCCTCAAATGGTTGCAGCAATTTCCCAACTTGCTGATCACGCGCACATTTTCAAAAGTGTACGGCTTGGCTGGCGTTCGTGTCGGTTTCGGTTTAGCGCATCCCGAAGTGGCTAATTTGATGAATCGCGTACGGCAGCCATTTAACGTCAGCAGCATCGGTCTGGTTGGCGCTTTGGCGGCGCTGAACGACGCCGAGTTTGTGCAACGTTCGTACGCGCTCAATCGCGCGGGCATGCTGCAATTGACTGACGGCTTCCGTAAAATGGGCATCGAATACATTCCGTCGTACGGCAATTTCATCAGCTTCCGTGTCAAAGGCGAAGCCGCCAACACGCCAAAGGTTTATCAAAGCCTGTTGCGTCATGGCATTATCGTGCGCCCGCTGGGGATTTATGAAATGCCGCATCACCTGCGCGTCACGATCGGGCTCGAAGCGCAAAACCAGCGGTTTCTCGAGTCACTCGATCACGCCTTAAGTGAACTGGATTAACTCCACTCATCGTGAATGCCTATCATGACAACAACCACAATGCTCAATAAATTGGTCATCATTGGTGTCGGCCTGATTGGCGGGTCATTCGCCGCGGCGCTGCGCAAAGCCGGTTTGGTCAAACAGATCACCGGTATTGGCCGCAGCCCGGCAAATATGCAGCGCGCCGTCGAACTGGGTGTGATCGACGAAATCGCCAGCGATACTGCAGCAGCGCTGCACAACGCCGATCTGATTTTCCTGGCGATGCCCGTCGGCCAAACCGCTGCGATTATGGAGCATATTGCACCCTATTTACACGCCAATACCCTTATCACCGATGCCGGCAGCACCAAACAAGATGTCGTGACCGCCGCACGCCACTGTCTGCCACTGCAAAACCGCCATCACTTCGTCCCCGGACATCCGATTGCCGGTGCCGAGCAAAGCGGGGTGCAAGCGGCGCAAGCGGATTTGTATGCTAACAAGCATGTGATTCTTACCCCGTTACCCGAAACCAGCACGGAAGCTGTCGAACGGGTACGGCAACTATGGCTGGCGTGCGGCGCCAATGTTTCGCTGATGCCTGCCGATGAACACGATCGCGTACTCGCCGCGACCAGCCATTTACCGCACCTGCTGGCGTTCACGCTGATGAATCACCTCAACCACAGCACCGATCATCCCGAAAACCTGCTGCGCTTCGCTGGCAGCGGCTTCCGCGACTTCACCCGCATCGCCAGCAGTTCCCCGGAAATGTGGCGCGATATTTGTTTGGCGAATTGTGAAGCGTTACTGAATCAAATTGACGCTTATCAAGGTGAATTGGATCATCTGAAAGAATTATTGAAAAAACAAGATAGCGAAAGTTTGCTCCAATCCTTTTCTAACGCCCGTCGTCTGCGGGAAGACTGGCTAAAGAAATAAATTCTAAACAAATTGCAAAAACTTTATAGGCTGATTTGAGAAAGAAGATTCCTACATTATTGATGTAATTTTTCTTTCATTGAAAAAAGCAACCACCTACAAAATAAGCTTCTAATTTTTGCCGAAAATCCCCTTCTCAAAATATATAGATTGCAGTAATAAAGAATGAGCGATTGATGGTAGACGTTAATTACTCAATCAAAAATTTCCTTTATCTCAATCTCTAATTTTTTAGTCATACAGCAACAGGGAATGCTTTTGTTTCTCGAATGAATCTTAAGACAACTCTTTATTAATAAACTGAAAAGAAAAATGCCATGACGCAATTTCTAAATAAATTACGTATTTTAATCGTCGATGATTCTATATCCATCCGCAGCGTTTTGCGGGCATTACTTCACAACGACGAATACGAGGTTGTCGGTGAGCTTGCGAGCGGCGCAAAACTCATTCCCACGATCGCCAATCTCAAACCGCACATCATTTGTCTTGACTACAATCTACCCGATACCGATGGTCTTACGTTACTGAATCAAATTCACGCCAATTTTCCGCAAATAGCAGTAGTCATGATTACGGGCAGCAACAATCCGGAACTTGAACATACCGCTGCAGAAGCTGGTACAGCCGGGTTTATCTACAAACCATTTTCTCAGGCGCAAATCATCGATGTATTGCACAAAGTAGCGCATGCTCAACGACTTCTGATGATCGCCGCAAAAAAACGCAATCCTTTTGAAGATAAGCCCTTTCATGCAACTGCGGTAGTTGCCGATGACAGTCAAACGCTGCGTCGTTTGTTAATAGCGATCCTATCTCATATGGGCGTCCAAGTTGTTGGCGAAGCCCATCATGGCAAGCAAGCTGTTGAGTTGGTTTCCACCCATAAACCCGATATTGTGTGCTTGGATTTTGAAATGCCGGTCATGAATGGCCTGGAAGCAATGAAAATTATACGCAATCAAAACCCTTTAACAAAAACCGTAATGATTACAGCACTAGCCAGTCGAGACATTTTTAACCGAGCAACAAGCACAGGTGCCCAAGGCTATATCATCAAACCTTTTCATCCTGACAAAGTAACACAAAATATCTCTCGCATTCTTGCGTGCTAAACTCGCACATATTCCATTCGGTTCTTTTTACAGACTTCAACATTAAGTTGAATGCTGGAAGAAATGGCAATATATGGTTTATGTACCAACATTTGGTTTACCCGGTTGTTTACCCGCCGCGCGCAAATCCACTATCTTATTCAACAGCTGAAACCAAAATGGTGCGCCTAGCGATCCTGCAAAAGTCGTGATCAGGATGCCCATGATCTTGACGATCCATCCCATTAGGTCGAGTTCCTTACATACCCAAACTTCCGTTCCATTCTTCATTTCTTTCCAGCCAATCGGCAAATGCAATTCTCTAATTTGTTTTACCAGTGCCGCCGCATTCTTGGCAGACTGCGCAGTTTCTTTCAAAGCAGAATCCGCCGCTGATTCATCACCCGCAGGTAGCGAAGATTCGTCTTTGCTCACCGCTGCAACGGATTCCGATAACTGCTGCGGCATCAAACTTGCCACATCCGTCGAAGAAGCCGCTTGAACCAATGCTTGCCTCAGCGCGATATCGGTCCACAGGGTTTGGGAAATTTTGATGGCATCGATATTTAAAGCGGAGCAAACAACGAGTGCGATTGCAAAAATGATCACCTGTGTTTTCTGTTTGTACCAGCCCCCCACACGATCCATCGCATCGTTGTACCAATTTTCCAGGTTTTTGCGCGCCTTCTCGGCATCGTTGCCAGCTTCGTGCAGTAATAGAATGACCGACTTACCCGCTTCGGTTTGCGCGAATAAGCTTTGTTTCTCAATCGTTTCAATTAATGACTGATTGTCGGGCGGCAGCTTGCCGGTGTTACCGGTCATAATATCCATGATTGCCAAGGTAAAATTTTTCGGCGGGATATAGGAAGGTTTCTGTCCCGTTTTCGAAAGGCCGTTGATCAACGGATGCTGGTAAAGATCTTCGACCAGTTTATTTCCTTCCCCCGATTGCAGCAGATTCGTCAGTCCCGCTTCGAGATTTTTTGCACGCATGCGCAAAAACTGAGCCAATATCTCGTTGATCGCCGAGCACAACAAGCTGATTAATACGAAAAGAAACACCATACCCAAGGCAATATCCAGGATTGAGGAATTCAGCATATATACTCCGCTTTGTTTGCTTTAAACGTCATAACTATTCGTGCAAAAGTTAAATCAAAAACCGGTGATGTTGTTTGACAGCTATTTTGCTTTTCAGTATAGTCCAAATCATATCAGGGTTAAGTTTTTTCTACATCGATAGAAGAACCAAACAATAATAAAGGGTTACCCCGTTATTAATCACCCAAAACCCACCAAAAAACCCTCAATCGAGATAAAAACCAATCTGCAAATTATTGCCGGCTGGTTAGTTCAGTCAAGTTTTATATACCTAGTAAAAATTCCCGGATTCTCGATGAATTTTTACGATAAGCAACATTGCTTACGATCAATTCCTGGCACTTCGATGGCAGAAATTGATTAAAAAGTCATTAAGATAAGCACAACTGGGCAGATCGGCCCAGCGGATTGGCTTTTATTAATAGGCGGTTACTATGGCTGCAAGCATCTCATTCAAATTATCCGGTTATCCGGACAGCATCACCCAACTTTCCGCTACCGCAACATTGCCGCGCGTTGGTGCAGTCATCAGCAATCTAAAAAGCATGACCCATTCACACCACACTCAAGTCGGATTAGGAACACTCGGGTTCCTAGCCGCTAAACGTGGCGCACCGGATTGGCAATCGCTGGTGTTGGTATCCAACCGCCATGTCTTGTTTGCCCATGATGCCGAATGCGGCAACATGATTTTCCAGCCGAACTACGAACAACAAGGCGATCAAATCGTGTTCGATGTACCGCACTTAAATGCCATCGCGAGAATTGACAATATAGGGTTATGCGGACATTTTTCCTATGCCTATCCCGGGGAAGCCGAGAAATCGTATTACATCGACTGTGCAACCGCTGCCTTACTACTCAAGCAAGCTGGAAATCCACAGCGGATTCACAGTAAAACCCAGTATTTCACCAAAGTTGCCAGGGTGCATCCGCACGACACCTTCGAAGGCAGGGAACTCAAGGTGCATCTAGCAGGCCGGGAGAATGCGGTGTGGGGAAAAGTCATTGACTGCGAAGCCACCGTGGAAACGGTGACCGGCGAACGCTGCCACAACACATTGGTAATCCGCGCCATGCCCGACGGCAAAGGCGCATTGCAGCCGTTCTCGCGCAAGGGTGATTCCGGCGCCTTGCTGGTCGATCAATACCAGCGCGCCGTGGGCTTATTGTGGGGTCAGCATATGCATGATCCTTACATAGCTTATGCCTGTCATATCCACCCGGTGCTGAGTTTCCTGCAGATTACACCGTGGTGTTTCGATTTTTGCGCAGCGCCATCTGCCCGGAAGGATTAACACCATGCAACGAAAATATTTCATTCAATCCACGAACGGTTGCTCCACCGGATGGAGGTAAAGTGATGGATCAAAAAGAATTGGCCGCATTACACGCGGAAGCCGAAGCCGAGCTGAAAAAAATCCCCGGCGTCGTCGGAGTCGGCTACGGCTTGAAAGAAGTCGGCGGCAAAACCACCGATCAAATTGCTTTTCGCGTCTACGTCAAGGAAAAGCGCAAACCGGAAGATCTGAATCCAGCCGATGTCATCCCCAAGGAATACAAGGGAATTCCAACAGATGTGGTATTGGTCATTCAACCCAAGCCCTTACATTGCGAAGATTTGGATCAGCATTCACCATTGATCGGTGGCATATCGATTAGCAATTTCAAGACCAATGCTTCGAATCAAATCGGCTCTGGAACATTGGGTTGTTTTGCCACGTTGAACGGCGTCAGCGGACCGGAAAACGTCGTGCTGCTGTCGAACAATCACGTCCTTGCAAGTAATGGCGCAGTCAATGGCGATACGATTTATCAACCGCGCTTTATCGATAACGCAGGGACTATCAATATTGACGCCGCGCAAGAACGGCGCAATCCGATCGGAAAAATCCATAACATCGGTCAGCAAGGGCCTTATTCTTACGCTTACCCTAGCGAAACAGCGCAAGACTATTTTCTGGATTGCGCGATCGCAAAATTGGATATCTGCATTTCCAGCTGGTGTAACACCAACTGCGGCGTATCGTATAAAAACGAAATTCGCGGATTGAATATCGGCGGCAACAGTAAACTGGAAGATATCGCCCGCGTTGCACAGAGCGATTTGGGCGGTAGCGATTATGTGGTTCATAAAGTCGGGCGAAGAACCAGCAAAACAACGGGCAAGATCATCGATACGGCCGCGATAGACCCTAGCGGAGGCCGTGCGCTTTATATCGAAGCCACGCAACCCAATTGCAATGGAGAAATGAAATTCTCTGATGAAGGCGACTCAGGCTCAGCAATCGTCAATGCACAAAACAAGGTAGTTGGTCTGTTGTACGCAGGCGATAGCGCTAATCCGGCTCGAACACTTGCCTGCCACATCCACCCGGTCATGGCATACCTCAGCATCACGCCCATCACCACCGCCAACCCGCCGGTCGGCCCTGCTGGTCAAACCTTGCATGATGTCGAAGGTGTCTTCACCGGCATCAACCACACCACCGAAGTGCGCGAGCGCTTTTTGAACACGCGCAAAGGCGCTGAGATTTACCAGCAGATTCTCGATCATCGTCAGGAAGTCGTCGCGCTCGTCAATCACCGGCGGCCGGTCACAGTGGCATGGCATCGCAGCAAAGGCCCCGCATTCTTGGCGCACTTTGTCAATAATGCGCGCGATCCGATGCATTTGGTACCCCTCGAAGTGGAAGGCATCACGCGCGATCAGATGATCCGGCGCATGGCCGAGATATTGATGCAGCATGGCAGCATTGCGCTGCAGCAAGTGATCCAGCGCTATTTTGACGAAGTGATGGGATTCATCAACAGCTTCGATAACCTGCACGAATTTGTTAAACAGTTTGAAGAAGCACCTGATTCCTATGGAGTCAGTGGACGTGTCCCGCCCGTAGACGCAGAGGAGACGGTCGATGTCAAATGAAGTAGATACCTTACAGCGCGTCTTGCTGCAAATCTCCAATGTGCTGGAACCATTGGAGCGCGAACTGAATAGCACCCGCGCGGTGCAGACATTCGCCGAACTCGGCATTACGCTCAATAGCGGCCAGGTTTCATCGCTGGCTTCACCGATGCAAGCACTGGTCGCCAGCAGCAAAACCGTGCTGCAAAAAGCCGGGGACTTGGCGCAAGCGATCGAGGACGAAAACATCGGGCAAATCGTTTCCATCAGTACGGAACTGATTAGCCAAGTCATCACCGCCATTCAAAAAATCGATCAACTGCAAACCGCCGTGCAAGGCATCGGCGGCATTCCGGCGAGCGTATCCAGTCATTTCGCCGAGCGGCTGTTTAACTTCTTGCTGGTCCACACGCTGGATGCCGCCAACGGTGTCAATGAGTTTCTCGAATTGCTGGGCATCCTTGAGCGCCAACGCAACAACGTTGGTTCCATCGACCCGAATAATCCCGAATTCACGATCTCCACCTTTCATTTCAGTGAATTGGGTAAGTGGCTGGAGTCGCCGGTATCGGCTTTGCAGTCGCACTACAACTGGGGTAGCAACAGTCTGGATGCCGCAAACCTGCTGCAACGGCTTGAGCGTTTGCTGCTCCATCTGAAAGCACCGGCTTTTTTTGACGACACATCGCCCACGCCGATTCTCGAAGCCGTTATTTTTCAATTACGCCCGCGTACCGATCTCAATCCCAATGGTTTGAGCTTATCGATCCGGCAGAATCTCAGTCCCGGCAAAATCGAATTTGCCGCCGACGATCTGAAAGTCACACTGGATTTGCAAGCCACGCTGCCGTTCGGCGCGGAATTAGTGATCCAGCCGCCCGCGAAATTTACTTTCCAAACCTCTGCAGCCGATACCATTACCGGCTCGCTGAACCTCAGCGTCAGCGCGGATCGCACGCAAGCGGCAACACCGTACTTACTGATTGGAGACCCGGACGGCAGCCGGCTGGAAGTTGGCAAATTCGGCGTCAACTTCGGCGGACGGATTCAAGGCAGCGGCGGGCAATCGACCGCCGATTTTACCGTCGGCGGTGAAATCGGCGCCGGCAAGCTGTCGATCTCGTTTGCTGACGGCGATGGTTTTCTCACCGATATTCTGAGCGGTATTCAGCTCAATTCCGATTTCGGCATGGCGTTTGGTTATAACAGCAGCGAAGGTCTGTTTTTTGTCGGCAGCAGCGCGCTGGAAATCCAACTGCCGCTGCATCTCAATCTCGGACCGGTGGAAGTCAGCGCATTAACCTTTTCAGTCGGTATCGAAAACAACAAATTCCCCACCGCCATCTCTTCGGATATCAAAGCCGCATTAGGTCCGCTTGCTGCCGTCGTCGAAAACATCGGCCTGGCCATCGATTTCGCTTTGGTCGACAACCGCAGCGGCAACGCCGGACCGGTCGATATCCAGCTGGGATTCAAGCCACCGAACGGTGTCGGATTGTCGCTGGATGTCGGTATTGTCAAAGGCGGCGGTTATCTCTACTTCGATTTCGACAAGGAAGAATACGCCGGTGCGTTGGAATTGATGTTTAGCGGCATCGTCACGGTAAAAGCCATCGGTTTGATCACCACGCGTATGCCCGATGGCTCCGATGGATTTTCACTGCTGATCATACTCAGCGCCGAATTCGGCACACCGCTGCAACTCGGTTTCGGCTTCACCTTAAACGCGGTCGGCGGATTGCTCGGCTTAAACCGCACGATGGAGCTGGAAATTATTGCCGCTGGCGTGCGCACCGGTTCGATCGACAGCATTATGTTTCCCGATAACATTATCGAAAATGCGCCACGTATCATCAGCGACTTGCGGCAATTCTTCCCGCCCGCGCAAGATGTGTTTTTGATCGGTCCGATGGCCAAACTCGGCTGGGGCACGCCGACATTGGTCAGCGCGTCATTGGGCATTATTATCGAAATACCGCCGGGCAACATCGCCATCCTTGGCGTGCTTAAAGTTGCATTACCCGACGAAGATGCTGCATTGATCATCATACAGGTCAGCTTTATCGGTGCTTTGGAAGTCGACAAACAACGTTTGTGGTTTTATGCCAGTCTGTACGATTCGCGGGTAATTTTCCTCACCATCGACGGCGATATGGGGCTATTGATCGCCTGGGGGGACAATGCCAATTTTGTCATCAGCGTCGGCGGCTTTCATCCTTCTTTCAAACCACCGCCTTTGCCGTTTCCTAACCCCAATCGAATTGCGATTAACATACTGAATACTTCGTTTGCCCGCATTGGCGTGGAGGGTTATTTTGCCGTCACTTCCAATACCGTGCAGTTCGGCGCCAAAGCGGAAGTTTATTTCGGATTGAGTGCCTTCAATATCTCCGGTCATATCGGTTTTGATGCTTTGTTCCAGTTTTCGCCGTTTTACTTCATCATCACCGTGTCCGCCTCGTTTGAAGTTAAAGTATTCGGCATCGGCTTTTTCAGCGTGCATATGCGCGGCGAACTGGAAGGCACATCACCGTGGCATATCGAAGGTGAAGGTTCGATCTCGGTATTGTTCTGGGATATCGACGTACCGTTCAGCCATACCTGGGGTGAAGATGAAAACACCACTCTGCCAACGATCGATATCATGCCGCTGATCACAGCGGAATTTGAGAAGCTGGATAACTGGACGGCCGAATTACCTACCTCCAATCAATTGCTGGTGTCGCTACGCGCCATTGAAAGCACCAGCGATTTGATTCTGCACCCGGTCGGTGTATTACGCGTGAACCAGCGCGCCATTCCACTGGATTTGGATCTCGACAAAGTCGGCAATCAGAAACCAAAAGACGCAAAACGCTTAACTGTGGAAGTGACCAGCACCAGTTTAGCCAAGGTTGCCGATACCAAGGAATCGTTCGCTACCGCGCAATACAAAACCCTCAGCGACGCTAACAAGTTGAGCGCACCCGCTTACGAAAAGCAAAACGCCGGCATCGAACTATCGGTCAGCAACCAGCAACTGAAATCATCCGCAGCAGTGAAGCGCGTGGTGCGTTATGAGCAAAACATCATCGATAATAATTTCATTTCGTTGCTGATCCGCTTTGTCGCTATTGGCGTTGAATTTTTCAATCACTTCCTTGGCCGCAACGCCGCTTCGAAATCGACACTTTCAGCCAATTACAAAATGCAAAAAGCACCGGTCGATCAGAAAGTGGTGGTCAAGGAAGCCGGTTATGTGGTCGCTTCGATCATGAACAACAGCCCTCATAGCAAGGATGCTTATTTTGCAACACACGCACAAGCACAGGATTTCCTGCGTGCGCAAGTGAACCAGTCGCCCGGGCTGCAAGACAATCTGCACGTCATTCCGAGCGCGGAAGCAACCCCATTTAAGGAGGCGGCATAATGGCGATCGGCACCTATACATTTCTGCCGTGGCTGCGGCAAGGCGTCGCCAATAATATCCAGTCGGCGGATCTCGATGCTTCAGTCAAAACCCGCGCCAGCATCGCCGTCAATCTGAATATCAAAGGCAGTGGCGGCGAAGGCGGCAACGTAGCGGCTGCCATCACCAAGAATGTCGCACTGTACGGCCCTGGCGACATCATCGGCATCGAATCGCGCGCAATCATCAAAACCGAACCGCTCAACTGGATCACCAACTTTGAGCCCAATTATCTCTGCCATATCGAGTTTTACGACGAAGATTTCCCCTGGCGTTATACCCCTGCAGCACCGGCTGGATCTCGGCTGCGCCCTTGGGTCACACTGATCGTACTTGCCGAAACCGAATTTGCCGAAGGCGGCAATATTTCCGGCAAACCGTTGCCCTTTATCGACATCAAGGCCAATCCGTTCGAAGCGGTATTTCCGAAGGCCGAAGAACTGTGGGCGTGGGCGCATGTGCACGTCAACAAAAATATCGCCGGCAATCAGGATGCGCCGCAAGCGCCAGATATCAACAACACGCTATCGCAGCTTCAAAGCGTGCTGGCGCAAAATGCCGACGAGGCTTATTCGCGTATCGTCTGTCCACGCAAATTGGCGTCAAACGAACGCTACCATGCATTTCTGATTCCAACCTTTGAAACCGGACGGTTAGCAGGTTTAGGGCTGAATCCGGATGATGCGCCGCATGCGACATTTTCGGCATGGGGCGAAGGCCGACCGGCGCCAACGCAATTCCCGGTTTACTACCGTTGGTTCTTCCGCACCGGTTCGCAAGGCGATTTTGAATACCTGGTGCGGTTGCTCGAGCCGAAACCGGCAGATAGCCGCGTTGGCCGCCGCGATATCGACGTGCAAAACCCCGGCTCCAATATCAACGGCATTCAGAATCCGGATCTCGAAGGCGCACTGAAACTGGGTGGCGCGCTCCTCGCACCGTTGAGCAGTGAAGCCGAGCAGGAAATCGCCAAATGGGAAAATTGGGACCAGCCGTATCCACATGTATTCCAGCAAGAATTGGCGGCGTTTCTGAACCTTGCCGATGATTACGCCCGGCTCGCCGCCGATACTGCCAACCAGAACGCCGATTTGCCCGCCGCCATTCAGGCTGACCCCGACCCCTTGATCACACCGCCGATTTATGGCCGATGGCATGCACTGAGAAATCGCGTGTTGAAAGAAGCCGACGGCAGCGACGCACCGAACAACGACAACTGGTTGCATGAACTAAACCTCGATCCACGCTGGCGCAGTGCCGCCGGTTTTGGCACCGACGTCATCATCGCCAATCAGGAAGAATACATGGATGCGGCATGGGATCAAGTCGGTGAAGTGCTCGAGGCCAACCGCCAGATCCGCCTGGCGCAACTCGCCAAAATCACCGCCAACAGTTGGTATCAGAAACAAGTGCTGCCATTGCAACAAATCAGTCACGACAAAATTCTGTTCATGACGGCGCCGGTGCAAAAACGCGTCATCAGCCAAGGCGTGACTGTCTTCCACCAAATTAAGCAAAGCCCGGTTACTCCGGCGCTTTCTTCCGCGCCGTTACGGCGCATGTTACGTCCGAACGGCCGGCTGCAAAAACTTTCGGCCTTTGATAATCGCAGCCATCCGAACAACTTAATCACTCGCGTCAACGATGGCGTCGTTACCGCCGCGCCGCCACATGTGATTCCCGCTACGCTGCCATCGCTCGACAATCTATCGCAAGATGCGCAGCCCAAGGACGTGCCGCCCTGGCTGCTGGACTTACTCAAACGCTATCCTTTCATTCCTTATCTTTTGTTAGCATTGATTCTGCTGCTGGTAATCGTATTGGCAATCATCGGCGCCAGTGCTGGCATCTGGGCTACGGCGGCGCTGGCTGGCGCAGGATTATTGTGGGCTTATCGCACTTTACAGCGTTTGCTCGCACAAACCAATCAAGCCGATTCAGTCTCCGAGAGTGGACAAACACCGGCTGCTGTTGATGCCATGCCGCCGAGCAATGATTTTGTATTAACGCCGGAATTGAATCTGCTAGCATTGGATCCGGCCAACCCGCCGCAGCCCGCCAGCGCCGGTGGAGCCGATAACGTTCAATCCAGCCGCTTTAAAACCGCGCTGAAAGATTCATACAGGGTGTTGCAAAACGGGCTGCAAGCTGGTGTCATTCCTGCGGCAGTGCCGGTCAACGTAACTCAATTGGCGACGGATACGCTGGTGAAACTAAATCCGGCAGTAACAATTCCGAAATGGACTTTGAACAACATCCTGTTACCGGCGCCTATCCTTAACCTGATCGGCGAGAAATTTGTCGAAGCGATGGCCTACCCGGAATTCGATATTCCGATGTACAAACCGCTGGTCGATAAATCCACTGAACTGTTTGTGCCGAACCTGAATTTCATCGAACAAAACACCATTACGTTGCTAAAGACTAATCAACCGTTCATCGAGTCGTACATGGTCGGCCTCAATCACGAATTCGCCCGCGAATTGCTCTGGCGCGAATATCCGACCGATCAGCGCGGTTCCTATTTCCGGCAGTTCTGGGACGTCAGCGGCTTCCTCAGTCCCACCGAAGACAGCGAGCAGCGCCGCGAGGAATTGAAAGACATCCCGCCGATTCACCGCTGGTCGCGGTTCTCCAAACTGGGCGAGCATGATCATCGTGAGCAAGGTCTTGAGAACGAAGAGGAATTGGTATTGGTGATTCGCGGCGAATTGCTGAAGAAATACCCGAATGCGGTGATTTATGCGCAAAAAGCCAAATGGCAGCCGATCAGCGATACCAATCCGGCGCCGAACAAAAAAACCGAACGGATATTTGACGACAGCGTACCGATCAAAACACCGTTGTACGAAGCCCAGGTCAAACCGGATATTTACTTTTTCGGCTTCGATTTAACTGAAGAAGAAGCACGCGGCAATCCCGAAGTTGACGATGAACCGGGTTGGTTCTTCGTAATCAAGGAACGGCCAGGTGAACCGCGTTTCGGTCTGGATATCGACCGTGAAGGCCCGATTCAGGTTTGGAATGACCTAGCGTGGACAGATGTTGCGCCCGGTATCAGCGATGGCGAGTTTATCGACATCGCCAGCGCGCCAACGCGCAGCTTACCGAATACCGAACCCGGTGGCACCGCGCAAGAAAAAGCGGAACAATGGAAAGAAGATCATTTGCTGAGCTGGACAAACAATATCAACTCGGCGGAGCTGGCTTATATCTTGTTCCAGGCACCGGTCCTCGTCGGTGTGCATGCTGCCGAGATGCTGCCGCGCGATTAGGCATGGCTGGTAAGTAAAAACTTCAACTGAAAGAAGCGGCTTATGACAAATTTTAAAGATACGCAAGAACAGCTTGATTCGGCGCGGCGGCAGCACCGGCAAAGCCGGCTGAATCTGTTCATGACCAACGAAAAACTGCAAAAGAACGAACGTGATCTAACAGCATTGCGCCGCCGCTCGGATGCAGCAGCAAAAGAACAATTGCAAGCATTGCAGCGCGAGCAAGAAGCATTACGCGCCAATGCCGACAAACTGCAAGCCGAACTTCAGCAAGACCGGCAAGTTCTGCTCGATCACGAATCATTATTCGAGGTTTTTTCCGATCCGACCAAGAACATCGGGCAATTGAATGATCTTCACCCGATTCTGCTGTTTCCGTTGCGCATCGAGACGCGTTTTAAGAAAGTTACCGGCTCCGAGGGGCGCGTTGGCGTCGATCAGTTATGGGTGCGCGTTTACCCGGATGACATCAGCATCGATACCTTTGAAGAAGTCCCTTCCGAAATCGAAATCAGCAACACCCGCATTTACTGGACCAATATCTGGAAAGCGGGCGGAGTCGATAGCGAGAAGCGCGCCGCTTGGCAATCGCTGGTCAAAAGCCATGGCGCAGGCCGGGCGTACTGGCTGAGTCAATTATTCAAACCGCTGAATCTATCGGAAGAGCCGGTCAAAGCCGCTGGTGAATATATTTTGGTGATCGTGTCCGAACAGCCATTGCCCGCCGCCGAAAAACCGGTGGTGCAACAATATTGGCAAGCGGTATTCAACGCCAATAACGATGCCACGGCTTTGGATGCTGCGTTTACCGTGCTCAAAAACAGTCTCGGCGAACCTCGCGCGCAAGAAATCGTCAGCTCATACCAGCCGCAGAACTTGAATGTCAAACCGGCACAGCCTGAAACGATCACCAACGTGCGCGTCGAGTTCCTGGAGTTACCTGTCGTCAACGAAGTCGATACGCAATTGCTGGCTTGGTCCAATCCGGCGCGCGTCGCGTTGTTACCGGAGCGTTTCGTCGTGATGGGCTTTAACGGTACTGAACAAACGTTATTCCATATCGGCCGTCCGGTACCTTCGGAGCTGATCGTCGGCCCCAACCCCAATGCGCCGGAAGATCAGCAATTGCGGCTGGAAAATGACGAGTTGATCGTGCCTGATGAAATGAAATGGATTACCGATTTTGAAGAAGCGGTTGTCAAGGGTATGGGGTTCAAGATCAATTTGAATGACATCCAGGCGAAACGCGGTTTCAGCCGGCTGTTTGTGCTCGGTGTCCGGCTCAGTGCCGACATCAACAAAAGCCGCGAGCAATTGCAGCAATTGATTCAGCATCATCAACGCAGCCGCAAGGGTTTCAGCCTGCTGCCGCAAGGCGCTCCGACCAATAACGTCGAGGATCAGGAAAGCGGTTATACCTGGTTCAGCGATGCCGACGCCAGTTACGATCATTATTTCAACCAGTATGCCGCCGATGACGATCCCGCCGATTGGCGCACACGTAAGGACGGCCGCTGGCTGGCGCAAAGCCTGGGTATCGCCCCGGCGATCCTGAAATTATCGCCGCACTATTACGCCAATGACCAATTGGAAGCCCGGGCGATGAACGAAGCGCTGTGGCCTGCGACACTCGGTTATTTCATGGATCAGATGATGGAACCGGTGTTCGGCGATGACACCATCACCCATACGCGCAATTACTTCAACCGGTATGTACTGGGCCGCGGCACGCTACCGGCCATCCGCATCGGCAAACAACCTTACGGGATTCTGCCGGCGACACCGTTCTCACGCATGGCATGGATCAATCGCAAAATTTTCGCTAACGACCGGCTGGAACCCCAAATTTCCGGTTCTTCGCTGTTTTTATCCCGGCTTTACGAGCTCATTAAGAAAGCCGATGAACGCTGGGTAACGTTGCTCCCCAAAGTCTCCTATGTCGGCAAACCGCAAACCGACCCGCAACAAGCTTTGCTCGATATCGTCGGTCTGCATCCGGCATCGGTCGAGTTTTATCAGCGCTATGCGGAAAGCGCCGAGCAGTTATACAACCGTTACAAAACCTCTTTTATCAACGGTTCGATCTATGCCGCGATCGCATCGCTGATCTACACCCAGAGCGGTCTCAACCTGCTCGCGCAATTGGGCTATTCCGCGCAGGAAAACAATAAAATTCCCGACATTCTCAATAAATTTTTCACCCTGGCGGCCAATTTGCTGAAAGGTCCGTTGATCGACGACCAAGCACTGTCGGAATTCAATCCGGTCCGGCCCTATCATACCGATGGCTCGAATTATCTTCAGTGGCTGGCTGCCGCGGCGCGCGACTCGCACAATACCTTGCGCTTGCAACAAGGCTTTATCGACGATAAGCCACCAACCGCACTGCTTTATTTAATGTTGCATCACGCGCTTGATCTGTCCTACCTTGATACCAGTTTGCGTTTGCATCTGGAAGCGAATGTCATGAATACGCAGCAATTCGCGGTGGCGAAACGCGAACCGAAGTTTCTGCACATTCAGGAAGCACAAGAAGATAAAGGCAGTCCGTGGCAGTATCTGTATAAAGCGGAACCGGCCATCACCCATCAACCGAATCTGCAAATCGCCGACTTCATTCCGCAAATACTAACGATACGCAATCCCTACCTGAACACGCAAATCAACGCATTGGAGCGTCTGCGGCAGACACCGACGGCGCGGCTGGAAAGGAACTTTGCCGAACATATCGACTGCTGCAGCTATCGCCTCGATGCTTGGTGGCTCGGGTTGCTGAACGTGCAACTCGATATCATGCAGCAAATAGCCGGGCCTACTCAACCGCACCCCGGTACCACGCCGGATAATGGTCATGTTGACGAATCCCACGGTTGCTATCTGGGCGCCTACGCCTGGTTGGAAGATGTCCGTCCGGAAAACAAAAACCTGACGCCGGTCGAACTGACCGGGGAACTCGATAAAATCTTCAACAAACCCGGCCAAGCGCCATTGGTCGCCGATGACAAGAATTTCGGCTATATTCACGCACCCTCCTTGAACCATGCCGTCACCGCTGCCGTGCTGCGCAATGGTTATCTGGCGAACGCCACGCCCAGCAATCCCGATAGCCTGGCGATCAATCTTACTTCCGAGCGCGTGCGGCTGGCGATGAATGTCATCGACGGCATGCGCAATGGCCAAAGCCTTGCAGCTCTGCTCGGTTATTACCTGGAGCGCGGCTTGCACGATGCCGGCGATTTATTTCTCGACAGCATCATTTTCGATCTGCGCAAGCAATTCCCTCTGGCAGGCGACCGGTTATCGACCACCGCAACCCCTAGCAACGAACCGATCAGTTCTGTGGAAGCGCGCAACGTCGTCGACGGTTTGGCGCTGATTGAGCATGTGCAAGCGCAATCCGGCGCAAACCGGAATTATCCGTTTGGCATTGCGGCATTACCTACGATTACCGAACAGAACAAATTGGATGCAATCAATCGCGAAGTGCAGCGCATCCTGAACATCAACGATGCCGTCGCCGATCTGGCAATGGCGGAAGGCGTCTACCAAGTAGTGCAAGGCAATTACGAACGCGCCGCCGGAACACTGGATGCCTTCAGCAAAGGACATTTCCCGCCAATACCGGAAGTGGTGCAGACACCACGCAGCGGCATCACGCTGACGCATCGCGTCGGCTTGCATTTACGCACCGGGTTAAACCCCGGCGACCCTGCCAACAGTACACCGCGCGCCAAAGGCGAACCCGCCGTCAATCAATGGCTGACGCAATTGCTCCCGGCTATGAGCGGCATTTTCTGTACTGTCGATTATTACAACCAAGGCAACACGCAGCAAGAACAGCAAACCGTCAGCGCGCAAGATTTGGGTTTGCTGGCCATTGACCTGGTTTACATGTTATCGACCGATCAGCAGCAAATGACGGCGCTCGACGACCGCATCCTGACCTACGTGTACGCCATTCCGGGCGTGCGCGTCGACAGCGGCATCAAGATCCAATATCGCGGCAAACAAGCGGGCAAGTATTCATTCTTTGAAGTGATGCCGATGCTGCACGATCTGAAAGTATTGCTCACGCAATCGCGGCCGCTCAAAACCACCGATGTGAAACTGCCGAACGAAGCATCGCAGCAAGATGACGGCGTGGCAGCCATCCGTGTTGAAAAAGTCACCACGGTGCGTGATTTGCTGCTGCCGCAACAAACCGCTTTGAATGCGCTGAAAACACAAATCGATACCTGGCTGAACGACCCCGATCCAGCCGTCGCGGAAAGCAATGCATTGAATCATCTCGATGAAATGATCAATGGCTATTTGCCGCTTGCTACCACGATCAATCAATTCGGTTTGTCCGGCGCGGCAACCGGCTTCGTTTACGACTGGCGGCGCACGCAATTCCTGGCATTGCTGGAAAAAGTGCAAAACATCGTCACTCGCTGGCAAGCAGCGCTGCAAGAATTTGAACAACGCATCACCGGTTTCGGCGCGCTGGATCCGGCCACACCTGTTGAAGACAAAATGCAGTACCTGATGGAAGCGGCGTTATTGATCGTCACCGAATCGATTCCGATTCCGGCGTCGAACGATCCCAACGATTTGCTGAACACACTGAATACCACCCATAAAACCAGTTTCCAAAACAGCTTATCGGTTCTCGAAAGCCTGCTGACAACCGCCAGCCAGGTTGGCGCACTTTATGCGTCGCTGCTCGCTAGGGAAAGCGACATTGCACTGCACGATACACAAGCGCTGGATATGACCGATCATAAAAAAGCCATCGTCAGCTTTGCCCAAACCTTGCAAGCCAAAGTGACCGGCTTGACGGCGGATATTGACAAACGTTTGGCAGCGGCAAACGGCCTGATTACCGGTAATGCCTCGGCTTCCGCCGAGCAACGCATTGAGGAATTAACACGAGCGATCCGGCAGTTGACGCATGAAGATTTCGTCATCTTGCCCGAGTTCAATCTGAGCGCCGCGCATGGCGGCGAATGGCAGCAAAGCTTCGACGATCGCGCGCAACTGCTGAGTTATCAGAAAAATGATCTTAGCGTGGATTTCCCTGAAGACAATTGGCTTTATGGTGTTGCAAGAGTACGGGAAAAATTGCAGCGTTGGGAAAATGTGATGCAATTTGGCGAGGCATTGAACAATGTCAGTTTGAGTTTAACGCCGTTGCAGTTTCCATACCGCCCCGACGATCATTGGCTGGCGTTGCAATATCCCGATATCCAGCCTGGCACTGCCGATCCGTTTGTAATCGACAGCGACAAATTGCTGTATACCGCGCATTATACCGATCCTTTTGCACAAAACGCCCCAATCTGCGGACTACTGCTCGACGAGTGGACCGAAGTGATTCCCACCACGCAGGAAACCACCGGCTTGACGTTCCATTACGACCGGCCCAATTGCGAAGCGCCGCAATCGCTGTTGCTGGCATTACCGGCCAGCTTCACCGGTCACTGGCAGTGGCAGGACTTGGTCGACACCTTGCACGAAACCTTGGACATGGCGCGCAAACGCGCGGTTGAACCGGCGCATTGGAACGAAACCGAATACGCCCGCTTCCTGCCCGCGGTGATTTCTTCGGTAACCCGCTACCCGATCATGATGACGCTGGATCTTGCCTTTAATAACGCGGTGCAATTCAACTCCAACATAGAGAATGAACCATGAACGATTTTATTGCGATAGAAAACATTCACGAAGTGCTTGATCGCAAAATGTTGCTGCCCACAGTGGTGCTGTGGAATCGCCTGGAAGGACGGCCCCGCACCAAAAACTTCACCCGCGCGTTGCGCGCCGAAGTCCGCGATCCGTTGTGGATGTTGTGCAAACAATGGCAAACCGGTGAATTCAAAGGCGACGATGCCGGATCGCCGATTTTCGCCAAGGTACACATGGCGACCACCGAGCTGACCAAGTATCAGCCCGGCGATGCCGCTGTTCAGGATTTCGACCGGTCAGCACCGCTGGAAGCGATCGTCGAACAACGCCCGTTTCCTTACAGCGGGCAACAGCATATTCTCTCGCTGGATATCCGCTTGCTGATGGGACGGCAATGGCTCAAGTATTTGCAGTCGGCCGGCTTGTCCGCGCTGAAACCGCAATACCTGCAACATGCCGCTTATCGAATTGTCGAACCGGATCCCGCCAGCCGCAGCGATGCTTTTCTGACCGCGCATCCCGCGGTATGGCAAAGCTTCTCGGCATTGGCGGGGCGCGCGATGGATGGCGCCAATCTGTATTTCTATTTAAAAGCCGATAATCTGCACCACGCCTACGATGGCATCACTCTGGCCAATGACAGCGACAAAACAACCATCGATGACTTGGCTGGCAAATTCGTACAATGGTACGAGCAACTGTTCTACCAGCCGGATCAAGATCAAAACGACGCTTGGCAGCCGCAACAACTGGAATATCAATTTGCGGTATCGGCGCCTAAATCCGGCGCGGAAAAAGTCATGGCCGCTGAAGAGTATTACCAAGGCCGACTGGATTGGTATAACCTGGACGTTGACCCGAACCAGGAAAATTTGGGAGACGGCAATGGCGATCCGGTGGAAGCAAAATCCACGCTGTCGTTCTTCCCCACCGCGATTCAATTCGAGGGCATGCCGAATACCCGCTGGTGGACGTTTGAAGAAGGTAAAACCAATTTCGGCGATATCAAACCCGATACCACCGACATCAACAAACTACTGTTGATGGAATTCGGTTTGGTGTATGCCAACGATTGGTTCTTGGTACCCTTCCAGTTACCGGTCGGCAGTATCGCCAACGTGCAAGGTCTCGCAGTCACCAATGTGTTCGGTGAACGATTCTGGGTCACGGCATCGGGTTCTGGCAGCGATGAGGATTGGCAACGCTGGGCCATGTATAACCTTACTGTTAAAGGCAGCGATAACGTTCGCGCCGATACGTCTTTATTGCTGTTACCGACTGTGCCCAAGATCCAGGAAGGAAAACCACTGGATGAACTGTGGTTCGTGCGTGATGAAGTGGCCAATATGGTGTGGGGCATCGAAAAAAAAATTCCATTGGCAACAGGCCGCAGCAAACCGGGCAACGAAGCCGGACGCGAACTTTTCAGCCGCCTGGAAAGTATTCTGGACAGTGAAATCGAGGGCGGTCTGGTGGCGCCAGAAATCCCCGAAGCAAGCGCGGCTATCCGCTATCAATTGATGCAAGGCGTGCCGGAAAATTGGATTCCAATGATTCCTGTGCATTTGGATAACAACAATCGTGAGATTCAATTACAGCGCGCTTCGATGCCGCGAATTATCCTCGGTGATCCGAACCCGCCGGAAAAAGTCAAACCCCGCACAGTATTGTTGCGGCAAGGACTCGACCAGCAACCGCCGCAAGCTTACTTTCTGCACGAAGAGGAAGTCCCGCGAGCCGGCGTCCAAGTCACGCAAGCTTATCAGCGCACACGTTGGAACAATGGCCAGGTCTTCTGCTGGCTGGGTGTGAAAAAACATACCGGACGTGGCGAAGGCAGCAGCGGCTTGGCGTTTGATCGCGTCAAGCCGACCAACGAGCGCCTGCGCCGCGCGCTGAAACCCGTGCCGAAATAATGTAACCGGCAATCGCAGCATATCTGATGATCCAAGCAATGATCGCTTTTTGTAATCGATCGATCTAATTCCAGGTTAAAAAAATTACAATCATCGGTATATAATTTCCGCTTTCAATTTTTTTGCTTATCAACATGCAAAAATCCGAACCACCGGTAATCGAACCGTTTAAATTCGTTTTTAGCTGGCGGCGTTTCCTGATTCATTGCGCCATTATGGGATTTTGTGTTCTTCTTGGACTGATGACATGGTATTTCGGTAAACCGCATAGCGTGCGGTTTTATGAAACGAAACCGGAAGAACTATTAGCAACGCCAATCGCACCCGGTATTGATATGGCTTTGGATGCGCGCAGCTCCGTCGCTGTTAAGGAAGGCCATCCGCTGCAAGTGGAATTGTTCAAGGGAAATGTATATTTTGATATCCAAAAGGATGCCGCTCATCAATTGGAAATAAAAGCCGGTAACACCGTCATCAAGGACTTTGGCACCCGCTTTAGCGTTCAATTGCATAAGGACGGCACCGGCCATATCGCTGTCGCCGATGGGCATATCAAGATTCATACCCCTTCAGGCAATGTTTTCCAGATCAATGCGCTTGAACAAGCCGAATTTGACGACACCGGCATCAGCAAACACCGGTTACTCACTGAACGGAACATTGCACCTTGGCGATCTCAGCAGTAATTCTACCCCGGTTGTTTGCCTAGGAGGCACTGATTAATTCGTCGAACAAGATGAGATGCAAGGCGGATGAAGCACAAGAAAACAATATGTATCAATAAGATAAGCGAGTTTCTGAGCACCACCCAACGCAGCAAATCGCTTGCGCAGGCCATCAATCAGCGCTTTCCTAGTTTACTAGCGCTAAGAGCGTACCACCAAGCATCCAAAACCTTGCCGGGTTAGGCTTTGGCAGGCGTTACGCGCCTGATTCTCCTGCAATCCCACCAATCGCGCCCGGTACAACTTACGGTTACTGATTTCCACTTCAGTCACTGCCACTTCGCCGGGGATCAGACGAGCTGCAGCTTGCGCATTGGCGCGCGCCCGGTCGGACTCATGATAGGAACCGATCTGCACAGCCCAACCTTCTTTGGCGGACACCTCTGCTTTTTGTGATTGCGGCTGTGATGGCGGTGTCTGTGCGCTTGGGGCCGGCGGGTTGTGCCGCGCTGCCGCTATCACTGCATCCGTTTTACTAGGTTGTTGCTGATGGGGTTTTTGCACGGGCGCTGGCGCGCTCACTTTCGCCGCAGCCGCCGTTGTCACAGGGGTTAGCGTTTTCTGACTGGCCACTGGGTTTGCGCGATTGTTCGAGCTCAAGCTGCGGTCGATTAATTGCGCCATATGCTGATCGCGCGCCGCAGCCGTATGGCCGCCCATGACTACCGCTACGACGCGTCGGTTACCCCGTTTCGCGGATGTCGCCACATTAAAGCCGGAAGCGCGGATAAAACCGGTTTTCAATCCATCGACGCCAGGAACATTCCGCACCATGCGGTTATGACTGTTATAAGTCACGCCTTTGTAGCTAAACGATTGCGTCGAGAAATAATGATAGTGCTTAGGAAAATCCTTCATCAACCGTGTCGACAAGGTCACCATATCCCGTGCCGTGGTTTTTTGTTCGTTGTTCGGCAAGCCTGAGGCGTTGCGGAAGGTGGATGAACGCATGCCCAACTGATGCGCCTTTTCGGTCATCATACGCCCGAAATTGGCTTCGCTGCCGCCCAACGCTTCAGCGACCACAGCCGCCACATCGTTGGCGGAACGAACGATCAAAGCCGGAATGGCATCGCGCACCTTGATTTGATCACCGGTCCGCAATCCGATATTGGTCTGCGGCATACCTGCGGCATGAGCCGATACTTTCATCGGCGTGTCCAGCGTCATTTTGCCCCGCTCCATCGCTTCGAACAGCATATACAACGTCATCATCTTGGTCAGAGAAGCCGGATAACGGATCGCGTCCGCGCTGTCTTGGTGCAATACGGCGCCGCTATCGGCATCGATCACAATGGAAGAATAACGGGGATTCGCCTGCGCCGGATTCAACAAGAACAAAGATAGCAATGAAACTGCAGCGGCGAGAAGTCCTTGTGTGATCGCGCGATTTGAAAAGAACATGAATGAGTACCTCTTGAATATTGATCTAAAAATGGAAACCCTGCGGCTCGCAGCGAGCCAATTTTTGCAAGCTAGGCTTGCAATTCCGGATATGACGATGGGCTTATTATTTTTTCCACTTTTTTATTGACTGCTCTCGTTCGATGCCATCGAACGCGCTACAAGCATAAAAATTGTCCGTATCAATCCTTCATGCCAGGCATTCTAAAACGAAAGCTTTATTACATAATCGTTAATAAATAGCACATTTTGCCTTATCTACAAAGCATTTTCTGCGATTACGCATGCCGTTCGTTACCTTGAAACCCAATCATGGCGGGCGAATCAAAAGCTCCCCGGCCATCACCGTCGTCGCTCATATTCACTTAACAGTATGTAATATAAAGACTTTTGCAACATCATCGTAATCCCTGCCACCATTTTAAGCGCACTTGATCCTATCAACGCTCAAGTGGCGGATGATCAAGCTTCTATCTAGTGCACGTACAACACTACTTTGTTCGCGGGAAATTTTCTACGGTATGATTGCAGTCAGTCAATCGAACCCTCATGGCTTCCCATGCCAGTAAGCCTGGAATCAATATCCGGATGATGTGTATTGATAAAGAAATCATAAAGTGGATGCTTTGCTTTGCGCCATAGAGGCTTCGCGTCGCGCACTCGTAACTGAAGCACTCGATGGGGAACATTTCCAATGTGTGCCATTTCAGTGAACTTACCAGTTGGAAATAAATCTTCAAATAGTAAACCGAGATAAAGCTTATGAACCGGGAAACGCGCACAAACAACCATTGTGTCAACTTTGCACGTTAAGCACATCCGATAAAATGCCTTGAAAAGCGCGTTGCGCGCTTGCTGGCCGAGCGGACCGTCGGTTATCGCAAAGCGCACCGCTTCGGCCAATATCTGATTTTTAAACGGTTCCGGTAGCTGGATGGTGCTTTCAAGTGGAAGCGGATGATGGCGGTTGACATGAATCCGCATCGTCCCTAGACTTTTGCCCCCCCCCTCTTGCGCATCGTCTTTGGATTCGACCAGCAAAACATAGGTGTCCGGGCCGGTATCGGCGTCTTCCGGAATGGCTAATTGCTGGGCGAATTCAGGAAGATGCCTAGCGTAAGCTTGCTGGCGCAAATCGGCGGCTTTTTGCAAATCCTCCGGTGAGTTAACGATACGAACGGTGAATGGCAAATTTTCTAACGGGAGCATATCCATATCACTTATTGGTTCCATCAGTCTTGGCAATGGCTAAAAAAGTTTGAGCATCTTGCAGTTACATCAAGCTGTTGTCAATAAATCCGGTATCCATTGACGCCCCCCACACTGCTGCGGCATGATTCGAACCCGTAAGCACGCTTGGTTGCCTCTTGCGTTAACCAAACCAATGGAGTTTCTATTATGCCTGTCATTTCAATGTTTTATGGAATTATAATCCGTTTGTATTTGATTGATAATGCGCATCACCATCTTCCGCATATCCATGCGAAATATGCGGAGTTTGAAGCCTCCATCAGTATCGGTGACGGTGAAATGCCCTATAAAATCGATCCATTATGAGGCGATGACGCTATGTATTGGGATGTAAAAACAGTCAAACCCTTGCCGGATTATCGGATTTACGTGGAAGTAGCGGACGGCCGCAAGGGGGTTTTCGATATGAAACCCTATCTCGATCACGGTGTTTTTCGCGAATTGCGCGATGTGCATTATTTTAATCAAGTCGGTATCGTCTTCGGCGCGGTCACATGGCCGCACGAACAGGACATCGCGCCCGAAACTTTGATGGCCGGATTGACTGAGGCTGATTAATAGCCTGTTAACTTGCCGTCGCGTTTGACGGTACTTTTTACGTGTTTCTGAGTAACAAAGTCGTTAAAAGACCGTCTTCCTGCATGTTTCTGTGGGATTAATTGAGGAATTCAGAATCATAGATTTTCTCAGATCAAAAAATTACACGCGATCAGTTCCCCTAATAGGGGCATAATTTGCGGATGGAAAAACGTATTCCACACTATCCATTGCCTGAAATTCATTCCTAGATGCTGACGGAGCAGGATATGAATCTCATAGCCACAGCGCTCGCTGGAATACTTGCAATTGGTATGTCGCAAGCAGATGCTTTATCGGTTATCAAAAAGCTGACACGGAAGAATTTTTATAAGAGCATGACTACACATAGCGATAACCGCATTTGGCAAGATGTCTATCACAGTAACTGGAAGGGAATTGATCTCTATATCAAATTCCAACGCCATGAGGAATATTTTGTGATCTCATTTAAGGAGAAAGACGGTGAGTAAATGGAATGGTAAAGCTTGTCATTTATGTGGCCTTGGTACGCTGCATGATGGCAAAAAAACTACGAATCAGTTTTACCGGGAGCATTGCTATACCACTGAGATTAGCGGAGCATTCTGTGATCACTGTGGAGATGGCGTGATCGATTTTGATCCTGCCGAGGAAGAAAGATGGTTGTCATTCCGCAGACAAGTTGATGCCGATGAAGCCGCAGAGCTGTTTCGTATCAGAAAGAAATTAAAATTGTCGCAGGTAAAAGCCGCTCGCTTAGCGGGCGGTGGAAAAAATGCATTTTCCCGTTATGAACGAGGCCAAGCAAAACCGGTTGCCGCCGTTACTAACTTATTCAAATTGTTGGACAAACATCCTGAATTGATTAAGGAACTGCAGTAAGCGTCATGGCGTACAGAAATTCCGACAATACGAGTTTGTAAAAAAGACCAGTAAGCACGTAACAACATGAAATATAACACCGCCCTTACCCATCCTCTTTTACACAAAACTGATGATCATAACCTCTAATCGCGACTGGGCATTGATCGCCGGACCGTTGCTGGCAAGCGCGCTGCATTTCTGGATGAGCCAATCCGGCTGGGAATCGCCGGCATGCTGGACCGGTGCAATCGCGATTTTATGCGTGGTGTGGTGGATTTTCGAGCCGATTCCGATTCCGGCGACGTCGATCATTCCGCTGGCGGTTTTTCCGCTGGTTGGCGTACTGCCGCAAGACAAAATCGCCACTTCGTTCGGCAACGAATTGATCTTGCTGATGCTCGGCGGCTTCGTATTGTCGGCGGCGATGGAGCGATCCGGCGCGCACCGCCGCATTGCGCTGGGGATGGTCAACGTCATTGGCGGACATAGCAGCCGCCGCATCGTGCTGGGATTTATGGCAGCGACCGCGGCGTTGAGCATGTGGATTTCGAACACCGCGACGGCGTTGATGATGCTGCCGATTGCCCTGGCGGTGATCGCGCAAAGCCCCGATCGAAAACTGGCGCCGCCGCTATT
This sequence comes from Proteobacteria bacterium SG_bin4, assembly GCA_002083395.1. Lineage (GTDB taxonomy): Bacteria > Pseudomonadota > Gammaproteobacteria > Burkholderiales > Nitrosomonadaceae > Nitrosomonas. The sequence goes on from LWDH01000039.1 coordinate 40,660, forward strand.
GCTGGCGATTGCCTACGGCAGCAGCATCGGCGGCCTCGGCACGCCGATCGGCACGCCGCCGAACCTGGTGTTCATGCAGCAGTACGAAAGTTTCACCGGCAACGCGGTGAGTTTCTCGCAATGGATGAGCTGGGGCCTGCCGGTGGTGCTGCTTTTCCTGCCGGTTGCCGGATTATGGCTAACGCGCAAGCTCGATTACCGGGGTGAATTAACGATTCCGCCCGCAGGCGAATGGCGTCCCGAAGAGCGCCGCGTGCTGGTCGTGTTCGGTCTCACCGCGCTGGCATGGATCACGCGCCTGGAACCGTTCGGCGGCTGGAGCGCCTGGTTCGGCCTGAAAGGCGCGAACGATGCGATTGTCGCGCTGATCGCTGTGGTGATTCTGTTTCTGGTGCCGAACGGGCGCGGCGGCAAGTTGATCGACTGGCAAACCGCCGAGCGCGTCCCTTGGGGCATTCTGATCCTATTCGCTGCCGGTATTGCCATCGCGCAAGCATTTATTGAATCCGGTTTATCCAACGCCATCGCCGGTCACCTGACGGTACTGGCGAGCCTGCACCCGTTGGTCATGATTGCCACCATCGCGCTGATCGTCACTTTCCTGACCGAAACCACCAGCAACACCGCCACCACCATCCTGCTGATGCCAATCCTCGCCTCCGCCGCACTCGGCTCCGGTCTTGATCCAAGTCTATTGATGGTACCCGCCGCAATGAGCGCAAGCTGCGCTTTCATGCTCCCTGTCGCCACCGCGCCAAATGCCATCGTGTTTGGCAGCGGTCATGTCACCATCGCGCAAATGGCGCGGGAAGGTTTGTCACTCAATTTCATCGGTGTTGCCGTAATCACCTCGATTTGCTATTTCTTGATCGTTTAATTTCCTTATTTTGTTATTGAATACAGCCATATGAATAATCTACTTAACAAACTTGCTTGGGGTTTGTTTTCCCTGCTCGGTGCCTCCGCCTTCGCCATCATCGCTCTCAATCGCGGTGAATCCATCGGCGCGATCTGGATCGTGATCGCGGCGGTGTGCGTGTATTTGATCGCGTACCGGTTTTACAGCCTGTTTATCGCCAGCCGGGTGTTGAAACTCGACGAAAGGCGCATGACACCGGCGCATAAGCACAACGACGGGTTGGATCATGTGCCAACCAACAAGTATGTATTGTTCGGGCATCATTTTGCGGCGATTGCCGGGGCCGGGCCTTTGGTCGGACCGATTCTGGCGGCGCAGATGGGATATTTGCCGGGAATGCTGTGGTTGCTCGCCGGCGTGGTGTTTGCCGGAGCGGTGCAGGACTTTATCGTATTGTTCGTGTCGACAAGGCGCAACGGACGCTCGCTTGGCGATCTGATCAAATCGGAGCTGGGGCATATCCCCGGCATAATCGCGCTGTTCGGCGCATTTTTTATTATGCTGATCTTGTTGGCGGTGTTGTCGCTGATCGTGGTGAAAGCATTGGCCGAGTCGCCTTGGGGTACGTTCACCGTCGCGGCGACGATTCCGATTGCCATGTTCATGGGTATTTATTCGCGCTATTTCCGTCCGTGCGCGATTGCCGAAGTGTCGCTGATTGGCTTTACGCTGCTGATGCTGTCGATTGTCGCCGGACAATACTTGCAGGAAGATCCGGCATGGGCGACGATCTTTATCCTGACCGGCGAACAGTTAACCTGGGCATTGATCGGTTACGGTTTTATCGCCTCAGTGTTGCCAGTATGGTTGTTGCTCGCGCCGCGCGATTATTTATCGACTTTCCTCAAAATCGGCACCATCGTCGGGTTGGCTATCGGTGTGATCATCATTTCACCGGAACTGAAAATGCCCGCGCTGACACAATTTATCGACGGCAGCGGCCCGGTGTGGTCGGGTGATTTATTCCCGTTCTTGTTCGTCACCGTGGCATGCGGCGCGATTTCCGGTTTCCATTCGTTGATTGCATCCGGCACCACGCCGAAAATGATTCAGAACGAAACCGATGCGCGTTTCATCGGTTACGGCGCGATGCTGATGGAATCGTTTGTCGCGATCATGGCGCTGGTAGCAGCGGCGGCGCTGGAACCCGGCATTTATTTCACCATGAACAGCCCGGCGGCGATCATCGGCACCACGGCGGAATCGGCAGCGCAAACCATCTCGCAATGGGGTTTTTACATCACTCCGGAAATGATCGCGGAAACGGCGCGCAATGTCGGCGAACATAGCATCATCTCACGCACCGGCGGGGCGCCGACATTAGCAGTCGGCATGGCGCAAATCCTGTCGGAAGTCGTCGGCGGCGCTGCGATGATGGCGTTCTGGTATCACTTCGCGATTCTGTTCGAAGCCTTGTTCATTCTGACCGCGGTCGACGCCGGTACCCGTGCCGGGCGTTTCATGCTGCAGGATTTGCTCGGTTCATTCGTTCCGGCGATGAAACGCACCGATTCGGTGGTTGCCAGCTTGATTGCCACCGGCATTTGCGTATCCGGTTGGGGATATTTCCTGTATCAAGGCGTGATTGATCCGCTAGGCGGCATCAATACGCTGTGGCCGTTGTTCGGCATCGCCAACCAGATGCTCGCCGGTATTGCATTGGTTCTGTGCACCTGCGTGCTGTTCAAGATGAAGCTCGACCGCTTTGCCTGGATCACGACGATCCCGCTGGTGTGGGTGTGCATCTGCACGCTGACCGCCGCTTGGCAGAAGATTTTCCACGATAATCCGCGCATCGGCTTTCTCGCCCATGCAGAGAAATATCAGGACGCGGTAGCGCAAGGCATCGTGCTGGCACCGGCCAAATCGCTCGAGCAAATGCAGCAAGTGATTTTCAACGACTACGTCAATACCACCCTGGCAGGATTGTTCATGACTGTGCTGGTTAGCATGTTGCTGTTCGGCATCCGCACCGTGCTGCAAGCGCGAGTCGCGCAACACCCGACTGCGCAGGAAGCGCCGTTCGAATTGTTACCCGCCTACGCAACCGTCAACAACAAATAATGGAGAATTGAATATGCACAACGCCTTGACACTGTCTTTTCGTCATCTCACCCAAAGCTTGCGGTTAATGGTCGGCGTACCCGACTATGGTGCTTATGTCAAACACATGAAAACCGCGCACCCCGACCGTGCCATCATGACCTACGAGGAATTTTTCCGTGAACGGCAAGAAGCGCGCTACGGCGGCAAGATTAGCCGGTGCTGTTAACGTATGCGAGCTAGGAAGCTCTGACGCAGGAGTTTCTCAGAGCTTTCCTAGAAAATCACGCCGGACAATACCCACGCCTTCCATCCCGCCAAGCATAGCAGCGTGAAGAAAGCGGCTATCAGATCGTCGAACATTACGCCAAATCCGCCTTTGAATCGATTGTCGCAATAGCGGATCGGTTGCGGTTTGGCGATGTCGAAGAAGCGGAACAATACAAATGCCGCCAATTGCCAGGTCCATTCATCCGGGATGAAGAACAGCACCAGCAGAAACGCGACGGTTTCATCCCACACCATGCCGCCATGATCAGGTTCGCCCAGCGCTTTGCCGCTGAGACCGCAGGCCCAGATGCCGACGATGAACATGAGATCGATCACCAGCAGGAAAACCAGCGGGGTTAAGTAAAGGTTACACAGCCAAAATAGAGGAAACGCAACCAGCGTGCCAAACGTGCCGGGTGCTACCGGAGCCAGGCCGACGCCGCCGGAAAACGCAATGATGTAGGCCGGATGACTGTAGACCAGTTCCAGATCGGGTTTGAATGGCGCCGGTTGTGTTCCGTCCATATACTGGGTTTCAGGCGCGAAAGTGGTCATAACCTTTGATATCCATCGTTATTGGGTTTCCTTGCGCATCTTTGACGATCAGACCGGTACCTCTGACGATTTCACCGATGCGGGTCAGCGGTAACTGCAGGGCTGCGGCAAGTCGGACAATCGGCTCATGCTGAGTCTTGGGTGCTGTAAAGCATAACTCATAATCGTCGCCGCCAGCCAGTAAACATTGCAACGCGACCGGTTGCGGCAAGCGTTGTTTCAGTGCAGCATCGCACGGAATGTCGTCGAGATAAATGCAAGCGGCTTGCCCGGAATTTTCAAGAATATGCCCTAAATCCGCCAGCAAACCATCGGAAATATCGATGGCGCTATGCGCCAAGCCGATCAAGCGCAGCCCCAGTTCCACTCTGGCGATTGGCGTCAGCAAGGACGGCAGGCACTGCGCAACTTCGCCGGATTCGAGGGTTATTTGTTGTAATTCATGTTTGAGCGCCAGCGCAGCGCTGCCAAGCTGGCCGGACACCCAAATATCGTCACCCGGTTTCGCGCCGCTGCGGCGCAACGCTTGCCCTGCCGGGATTTCTCCGATGATTTGTATGCAAATAGCCAATGGCCCGGCGGTGGTATCGCCGCCGATCAATTGCACCCGGTGCTTATCAGCCAGTGCGAAGAAGCCTTCGCTGAATTGCGCCAGCCAGCTGGGATGTTTCGCCAATTCTTCCGGCAACGTCAGCGATAGCATTGCCCAGCGCGGGTTGGCGCCCATTGCCGCCATATCGGACAGATTAACCGCCAGCGATTTATGACCCAGTTGACGGGGATCGGCGTCCGCAAAAAAATGCCGTCCGCTGACCAGCGTATCAGTCGATAATGCCAGCTCGTGACCGGGCGTCACCGCGATGAGCGCTGCATCGTCGCCGACGCCAAGCACTGCATCGGTGCGCGGTTTCTTGAAATAGCGCTGGATGAGGTCGAACTCCGAGCACACGATGCGGCAACCGCTACGGATGTTTCCTCACCGTTTTTTGCTCCCGGACTTCAACTTCGCGGAGCCGGACAGCCAGCTTATCCAATACGCCGTTGACATATTTATGGCCATCGCTGCCACCGAATGTCCTGGCTAGCTCGATTGCTTCGTTGATGATGGCGCGATAAGGAATTTCCGGGCAGTGCATGAGTTCATAAGCACCGAGGAACAAAATGGCGGATTCAACCGGACTGAGTTCCTTCATGGAACGGTCCAGGCTCGGCTTTATCGCTTCCTCCAATTCTTCAGCCCGCTCTATGACGCCGTGCAACACCTGAGTGAAATGCTTTTCATCGACATGCTTGAATTCTTCGGACTCGCGCAATTGCTGTTCGATAAAACTGGCGCTGCCGCCGGCGATTCGCCATTGATAGAGACCTTGCAGCACGAATTCGCGCGCAATCCGGCGGCGGCTTTTGTATTTTTCCGTTCTGTTGTCAGCGGCCGAGCCAGTCTCAGTTAACATGTCATTCATATACCGATTTCATCTATCTTGAAATGCAAATTTGCCATTTCCAGGGCAACCTGCGCCGCTTCCATCCCTTTAGTGCTCATCCGCGCAATCGCCTGATCTTCGTTATCCGTAGTTAAAATACCATTAGCGATGGGTATCTCGGTTTCAAGCTGCACCATCAGCAGACCGCGCGCCGATTCATTGGCAACCACTTCAAAGTGATACGTGTCACCGCGTACCACAGCGCCTAAAGCGATCAAGGCATCGAATTGATCGGACATCGCCATTCTCTTCATCGCCAAAGGGATTTCCAACGCGCCGGGAACAGTGGCAATCAGAATATTCGAATCCTGCACTTGATTCTTTTTCAGCTCCGCGGTGCACGCGCTGAGCAAGCCTTCGCCGATATCGATATTAAACCGGCTCATCACAATGCCGACGCGTATATCCGATCCGTCCAGGTTCGGTTCAAATTCAACGATATTGTCGTAATAAGCCATGTTCAACTCCTGTAATTTTACACTTCATCACTGCTGACTTTATTGCCCGATTCGGCGAATGGATCAGCGCTTCTGCTCCATGTTCACATAACTCGTCACTTCCAGGCCGAACCCGGTAACACTCGGCATCTTTCTCGGCGCAGCCATCAACCGCATTTTACCAACATTCAAGTCCTTCAGGATCTGCGCACCTATGCCGTGGTCGCGCAAATCGGTTTTAATCGGACTATGGTCATGCGCTTCTTTTTTCTGAATACGCTCCAGCAGTTTTGCAGCGCTTTCCTTGCGATGCAATAGCACAACAACACCGTGTCCTGCTTCCGCAATCAATTTCATGGCATCGTGGATGCTCCAGGAATGGGTATTGTCATGGACATCCAATAAATCAATGACCGATAAAGGCTCATGCACCCGCACCAGGGTTTCAGCGGACGGATCTATTACACCTTTGACTAAAGCCAGATGAATCGTATTGGCGATTTCATCGCGAAAAGCGGTCAATACAAATTCGCCATGCATTGTCTGGATCACGCGTTCCGCAACACGAGTCACGAGGCTTTCCGTTTGACTCCGATATTCAATCAGGTCGGCAATCGCACCGATTTTAAGCTGATGTTTTTTTGCGAACTCGATCAAGTCCGGCAACCGCGCCATGCTGCCGTCTTCCTTCAGAATCTCGCAGATTACCGAAGCCGCGGTTAATCCGGCCAGCCTCGCCAGATCGCAACCGGCTTCGGTATGCCCGGCGCGCACCAGCACGCCGCCTTTCTGCGCCATCAAGGGAAAAATATGCCCGGGTTGTACGATGTCTTGCGGTTTGGCATCCGCTTTGACCGCAGCTTGAACGGTACATGCGCGATCCGCCGCTGAAATTCCCGTGGTAACGCCGCTAGCAGCTTCAATCGAAAGGGTGAAATTGGTACCCAGCGGCGACCGGTTGGCCGACACCATGAGTGGCAGGTCCAATTGCTGGCATCGCTCTTCGGTCAAGGTTAAGCAAATCAAGCCGCGCCCATGGGTCGCCATGAAATTAATCGCTTCCGGCGTGACAAAATCGGCGGCGAGCACCAGATCCCCCTCATTCTCACGGTCTTCCTCATCGACCAGAATGACCATCTTACCTCGCTTCAAATCGGCAATAATGTCCTGGATAGCGCTGATATTCATGCTCTCTTACCCCGGTTAAACTAAACGTTTAGTAATCTTGCCACATAACGAGCCAGCATGTCTGTTTCCAGATTTACCCGCGCGCCTGGGATAAGTTCTTTCAAGTTCGTCATTGCCAGGGTATGTGGAATGAGATTGATTGAGAACATGCGGCCTTCTGTTCGATTGATCGTCAGACTAACACCATTGACGGTTATGGAGCCTTTCTGCGCTAAAAACCGCACGGCGGATTCCGGCACTTGAATGATCAATTCATGACTTTCCCCGACAGCAGCCAATTTGACCACACTGCCAACGGCATCCACGTGCCCGCTGACCAAATGTCCGCCCAGCCGGTCGGACAAACGCATGGCCTTTTCCAGATTGACGCATGCTGCTGGTTGATCCAGTCCGACGGTGCAATTCAGTGTTTCCACGGAAACATCGACTGCAAACGAATCATGCGTCAGTGCGGTTACCGTCAGACACACACCATTCACAGCAATGCTGTCGCCGGGCGTGACATCGCTCAGATCCAGCTGTTGCGCGGAAATGGCCAATGACAAACCGCCATGACCTTTGTCGGTACAAGGCTGGATACTGGCGATGACACCTGTGGCTTCTATGATTCCGGTAAACAATTCAATTCCAATTTCCAGTTTCGCAAACCGCATAGTTTAGCATTACCCGATGCCAAGAATCTGTCCGGATGACAGTTTGGCGCTAATTACCTGGCCTAGCGCCCGAAACGGGGCGCAGTCAGCGTCACATCGGAGCGTTCCCAGGCTTTCTTGAAACGCGCTTCGATCAGAGCCGCTTGATCATCCTTGTTTTGCGCGCGCATGGCCTGCATTAAGCCGTAAAGCGCCCAGCCATTATTCCGGTTGCGGCGCAGATCTTCCCAAAAAACCGTTTCTGCTTCTTCCGGCCGCCCTGATTCCAGCAAGATAGCACCGAGCGATAGCCGTGGCGGTTGATGAAATTCGGCCGGTTCGGTATAGATCAGGGCGTCTTCCAGCCGGACCGCTTTTTCAAGATACGCAATAGCCTGATCCAATTGCCCTCGGGCGGCAGCGATTTCGCCGGCAAGCACCTCCGGAGCGATGCGAAGCACTGTACTCGAGGTGTTTTTAGACAACAAAGGGTGGTCTAATCGTGGATCTTCCATGATTTTGCGCAGCGCCGCGAGTTCCTGTTCAGCTTGTGTCAACTGTTTCGTGGCCACCAGCGCGAGACCTCGCACATAATGCCAGCTGCCGATTAAGAAGGCATTGATCGATGGCGGCGGAGCAAGGTCTAGAATTTCCTTCCAATGCCCGAATCTCGCCAGCGCCCAATACGGCGTCACGCGGAAAACCGCCGTCAGCGGAATGGCTTTTAGCACGTCATCATCAATTTTCCGAGCCGTTTCTTTTGCCGCTTCGAGCGCAAGTTTACTTTGCCCATCCGACGTCGCCGCGAACCAAAGAAAGTGAATATTGTGCGGATAGTAAACCATCGGGTATATGCCGTGAGCATGATCTTGCGCGATGTAAGACTCGTCCGCCGCAATAGCCATTTGATTGCTTTTGATCGAATCGGCATAGCGGCCAACGCGCTGATAAATATGCGATGCCATATGAATCATATGTCCTGCTTCCGGCATTAATTTAAGCAGCGTATCAGCCGATTTCTCGGCGCGCTCCGGCGTCGATGTCGGCTCAATTAAATGAATATGCATGTGCAAGGCGCCGGGGTGTTCCGGGAAACGCCGCAACACGTCTTCTGTCAGCGCGACAATTTCGGCGGTGCCTTCGTAAGGGATGCCGTCAAGCATCCAATAACCCCACGGCCGCAGATCCATCATCGATTCGACGTACAGCATGGCAATGTCCGGATCATCCGGAAAGCGCTGGTGCACTTCGCGCATTGCCGCCGCGTAGGCTTGGTCATTGGCGGTTCTGTGTTCGGCTTTGCCGGAGTAGCGTTTTTCAAGGGCGCTGATAAGCGCTTGCTCTTTCTCGGAAGCTCGCGTCATCAGGGATTTGGCTTGCTGGATGATTTCCAGCGCGCGGGGCTCTTCGTTCGGCTCCATCATGGCGTTAATATTCGGGCCGAGCACCAGCGCTTGTCCCCAATACGCCATCGCAAGCCCGGGATCCAGCCGGGCCGCTTCCCGGAATGCCTGACGCGCCTCGGCATGATTGAATCCATATGCGAGATTGAGCCCTTGATTGATGTATTGCTGCGCCAATGGATTGTTTGTACTGACAGGGAATGCGTGCTTGCCGAGGTTCTGTAACCGGGGAGCGGGGTGATGCTTTGAATCAAATTGTTGCGCCGCGCCGGGCGCCGGGGTGTGCGATGGGCGGTTTTCTTTTTCAGTCGTAGCCCAGGATGTGACAGGACTTGCAACGGCCAGAACCGCAATCAGAAAGGGCAAAACAATAATTCTGGAATGCATAGCTGCCTCCGTTAAAAATGTTAATGATCAGGTCAACAGGAAATTTCTCGAGGCTATTCAGCCGTCGTGGGATCAATCACCGATCGGACTTGCGCAACACGAGTGACAGGAAATCCGCCCTGTTCCGCGTGCGCTCGAATAGCGGCCTCGTCCGGCGCAAGATAGAGGCAATATACCTTATCATCAGTCACGTAGCTTTCCAGCCATTGGATGCTTGGCCCCATGCTGCTGAGAATGGCGCAGGACTTTTGCGAAATGGCTTGGAGGTCTTGGAGCGTGAACGAACCAGCGCCAGGAATCTCACGTTCAATCATGTATTTGGGCATATCTTTCTCCTTTATGGGATTACTGATTAATTGACCACACGAGCGAATTACTTCGTTGCACGGCATTCACTCCCTCGCCTATCTTGTTGATATGCTTCGGTTGCTGCATGCCATGGTCTCGTGCTTCATCTCGTCTGCTGAATTAATCAGTGTTTCCTTAATTTATATTAAAAACGACTGGTCGTATCCTTAAATATCAAAAAAATAACTACCGTACAAAAAAATCATCCAGTAAATCATGACAGCATTGTTTGACCGGCGCGGACGATTTTTCTATTTGCATCCGCAGTAGCGCTCCTTGCCATGTATTAATCAATAAATCAGCCATTTCTTCGGGGGTCTTATCCGTTCTGACAGAACCTTGTTGCTGCGCCTGGGCCAGGCCGGATTGCAATAAATCCCGATATCGTGCGATTGCCGATTGCAGGGATTGCTGACATACGTCACTGTTGCTGCCAATTTCTCCCATGAGGCTGCCCAGCAAGCACCCCCCTTTAAATTTGTTTTCTTCAAGTTCCACAATCAGCTCGGCAAAATAGCGCCGGATAGCCCCCAGCGCATCGGAACCGGATTGCTGGAGATGCGTGGATAACCGCAAAATGAACGGCTCGATATAATGCTGAATGACTGCCGCGCCAAATTCTTCTTTGCTGCTGAAGTAGTTATAAAAAGAACCTTTAGGAACATTAACCGCATCGAGAATCTCCTGTAAGCCAGTGCCGTGATAACCTTGATTCATAAAAGAAACAACACCTTGATTCAACAGACTCTCTCGATTAAATTCTTTTTTACTTAATTTTGACATGCAGGAAATAATACGACCGGTTGTCTTAGAAATCAAATTAAATTTGCTTTTAATTTTTAAGTAGTGGATTTTTTGATGGATTGGCGCGCCCAACACGATTCGAACGTGCGACCCCCGCCTTCGGAGGGCGGTACTCTATCCAGCTGAGCTATGGGCGCTTTTGGTGAACAGACGGTTACTGTTATTTACCGGGCGACAGGATAACCGCTTTTATTTTTCCCGTCCAACTTGTATTGCCGGATATGATCATTATGAAAAAATATGAGACGCATCACGCAATTGATCGACCGGTTTATTCAGTAGTTTTTGCTTCCGATACCATGGCTGCAACGGGGAAGATTTTAACAGTTTTTACCACGCGATTCTTGGTTTGGATGATTTCCAAGGGATAACCGGCAATATTCAGGCCGATCCCTGCTTCCGGAATATCTTCCAGATACTCCAGGATGAGGCCATTGAGAGTCTTTGGTCCGTCCAATGGAAACTGAAAACCGAGTTTGCGATTCAGCTCTCGCAGCAAAGTGCTACCTTCCACGATAAAGCTGCCATCTTCTTGTTTTAGAAACGTGTTGGCCTGAGTCGGCGCATGGGTGGTGAATTCCCCGATAATCTCTTCGATGATGTCTTCAAGCGTTACCAGCCCCATCCATTCACCGTACTCATCGACCACTAGCCCGACTCTTTTTTGGTTTTCCTGAAAAAGCTGCAACTGCGAAAACAGAGAGGTTCCTGATGGAATGAAATAAGGTTTGCGCATAACTTTTTCCAGAACTGCTGCTGTGACCTTGCCATCTTGCATTTGATTTAATACTTTGCGGACATGAACAATCCCGACGATATTGTCCATGCGATCACGATACACCGGTAAGCGGGTATGATGACAAGTCAATAACTGTGCATGAATGACTTCATCATCCGCGTTTAGATCGATGGCTTCAATTTGGCTGCGCGGGACGATGACATCGTCAACAGTGATGGTGTCAAGATCGAACAGATTCAACAACATGCTTTGATGTTTATGTTGAATGAAATGACCGCCTTCCAGAACCAATGTTTTAAGTTCTTCGGTGCTAATTTTCTGTTCGAGCTCCCCTTTCTGTGGCTTTAATCGGAACAACAGCAACAAGCCGCTCACAAACAAATTGACAAACCACACCACGGGATAACAAATAATCAGTAGCGGCGTAAGTATGTAACTGGCTGTCAGCGCGATCCGTTCCGGATACGCGGCAGCGATCACTTTCGGGGTAATCTCGCTGAAAACCAGGATTGCGAATGTTACTGCAATCGTCCCCATGAATAACGCAAAGTCATCGTGCGCGAACAATGTAGCCACAATGACTGCAACCAATGTTGCAGAAGCGGTATTGAGTAAATTGTTGCCCAATAAAATGACTCCCAATAGCCGATCCGTTTTATTGAGCAGTTTGATTGTTAGCCGGGCACCGCGATGGCCTTGCTTGGCGAGATGCTTCAAGCGATAGCGGTTAATCGCCATCATGCTGGTTTCAGATAAGGAAAAAAAACCTGACAAAACCAACAAGAACACCAATGCAATCAGCAAGATGTGTAACGGCAAATCTTCCAAGAATCACCTATCATGAAATCGTATCATTGCTGCTAATAGCAACCAATGAATAAACTGTATCCCGGCAATTAACCGGTTTGTCTTCGATCATTAACTGCTGCGGAGCAGCCCTTCTAATCTTACGCGATATTGCGATTACACGTATAATAATCAGAAATAAGTAAACATGTATGAAATTAATTATTCTCATGCATTGTTTAAAACTTTTTCCAATACATTCTTCTTTTCAGAAAAATAAATTAATTTCGACCTGCTTCCAACAATTGGAGAGACCATGTATCAACATATAAAAATACCTGCTGATGGAAAAAAAATTCAGGTAAACAACGATAATTCATTAACCGTTCCCGATAATCCCATCATTCCTTTTATCGAAGGTGACGGTATCGGCATTGATATCACCCCGGTAATGAAGAAAGTTGTCGATGCAGCGGTTGATAAAGCTTATGGCAGTCAGCGAAAAATTTCTTGGATGGAAATTTATGCAGGTGAAAAATCAACGAAAATCTATGGTCAAGACGTATGGCTACCGGACGAAACATTGCAAGCTGCGAAGGAGTTCGTAGTTTCAATTAAAGGCCCTCTTACAACACCGGTGGGCGGCGGTATCCGTTCAATCAATGTTGCTCTCCGCCAACTGCTCGATTTGTATATCTGTTTGCGGCCTGTTCGTTATTTTAATGGAGTGCCGAGTCCGGTTAAAAGCCCGGAAAAAACGGATATGGTCATTTTCCGGGAAAACTCTGAAGATATCTATGCCGGTATCGAATGGGAAGCAGAATCAGAGAGTGCGAGGAAAGTTATTGATTTTATGATCAATGACATGGGAGTAACAAGCATTCGCTTCCCGCAAACCTCCGGTATCGGTATTAAACCGGTTTCAAAAGAAGGCACGGAACGTCTGGTACGCAAAGCCATTCAGTATGCAATCGCCAATAATCGCAAGTCGGTAACGCTAGTACATAAAGGTAATATCATGAAGTTTACCGAAGGGGCATTCAAAAAATGGGGATATGCATTAGCCGCTAAGGAATTTGGCGCTGAATTACTGGATGGCGGTCCCTGGATGAAATTGATCTTGAAAAATGGAAAGAGCATTATCATTAAAGATGTCATTGCGGATGCGTTCTTGCAGCAAATCTTGTTACGTCCGGAAGAATACGATGTAATTGCCACTTTGAATCTGAACGGCGATTACATTTCCGATGCGCTTGCGGCGCAAGTCGGAGGGATCGGAATTGCACCGGGTGCCAATCTGAGTGACACCATTGCCGTTTTTGAAGCAACGCACGGAACTGCTCCGAAATACGCAGGCAAAGATCAAGTGAATCCAGGTTCCATAATATTATCGGCTGAAATGATGCTACGTCACTTGGGCTGGATAGAAGCCGCCGATATGATTATTAAGGGAATGGAAACAACAATCCAGCAAGGAATCGTCACCTACGACTTCGCACGCCAGATGGCCAACTCCAAAGAAGTATCATGCTCCGCATTTGGTAACGCGATAATTAAGAACTTAGCTTTATAAACTGCTTAGCTGGGAAAACATTGAACAATTAGCAGTTTTCATATTTCTTGCTGCTTCTGCCGTTTTTTTGAACACGAATTCCCGGCAATTCATTTTTCGGTGGCATTTTGTTGCCGAATTTCCCCTGTTTGTGCTTCATCGTCCGCCATCGGGGTTATTTTGAGCGGATTCCCTCCTCAAGTAGTCAGCAATCGCCTGCGCAGCAGGTACAGGCTGGCCAGGTCTATCAACATGTTCACCCGGGCAGCATTCTTCATCAACCCGCGGTAGCGGGTTCTATTGAATCCAAACTGCCGCTTGACCACCCGAAACGCATGTCCCACCGGTGCACGGATTGAGGAATGCTTGACCTTGCCCTGTAAAAACGTACTTCTTAACTAAGGTTACACTATAAAAAAGTCAAGGAGATGAAGAAATGAAAGCAGAAAAGGTCAAGAGAGCATCATATACACTGGAATACAGATTGGAAGCGGTGCGATTGGTTCATGGTGGTCAATCATGCGCGGCGATAGCCAAAGTGCTGGGAATGCCTAGTCAGACATTAGAAAACTCGGTTCGGCAAGCGGCAAAAAGCGAATATGGCTGGCCAAGGGTTTGGCGGCTCATGAAAGAACACGATATCAAGGCGCGCGGAAAACATAAATTCATCGTAACCACCAACAGTACGCATAGTCTGCCGATTGCGCCAAATTTACTCAGCCGGAACTTCCGGCCTGACGCACCTAATCGTGTATGGACAAAGCGACATCGCCTATATTCAAACCGATGGTGGTTGATTGTATCTGGCGGTGGTTCTTGAGCTGTACAGTCGTCAGATTGTGAGCCGGAGCATGCAACCCCATATGCAGAGCAGCTTGGTGACGGATGCGCTAAAGATGGCCTGGTTCAGACGACAACCAGAACCGGGACTCATTTTCCACTCGGATCGCGGCAGTCAGTATTGCAGTCACGTATTTCAGAACACACTGGTTGAATATGGCATGCACAACTCAATGAGCAGAAAAGGTAACTGCTGGGATAATGCTCCCATTGAAAGCTTGCGGGGATCGTTGAAGGTGGGAAGATTGTATGGAATGCGATTTGAAACGCGCCGTCAGGCAATGGATGAAGTGATTGACTGGCTTAACTACTACAACCACAGAAGACTGCATTCGTCATTGAATTACATCAACCCAATGAAGTTTGAGCAAAACTGGCTTGTGGCACAGTTGGAAAAAATCGCATAATGCGCGCGTTAAGATGTACGTATTACCGGAGCAAGGCCAGTCAGATCGGGCCTGAGTTACTACACATTAAGCAGCATACTTTGCCAGCAATTTCCGGATTGTTCTTTGAGACTCGACGAAACTAGCGTTCATACGCCAGCACCGGCGCCAGCCAGCGTTCCGCTTCCTCCACAGTCCAGCCTTTACGTTTGGCGTAATCTTCCACTTGATCCTTTCCGATCTTGCCGACCGCAAAGAAGGACGATTCCGGATGCGAGAAGTAGAAGCCGGAAACCGCCGCTGTCGGCACCATGGCGAACGATTCGGTGATGATGATGCCGGTGTTTCCGGTGGCGTTCAGCGTAGCGAACAGCGGTCCTTTTTCGGTGTGATCGGGACAAGCGGGATAGCCCGGTGCAGGACGGATACCGCGGTATTCTTCGTTAATCAACTGCTCGTTGCTCAGTTTTTCGTCTTTGGCATAACCCCAGAACTCGCGGCGCACACGCATGTGCATATGTTCGGCAAATGCTTCCGCCAGCCGATCGGCCAGGGCTTTCAATACAATCGCGCTGTAATCGTCATTTGCCGCTTCAAACGCTTTGATACGATCGTCGATGCCGAACCCGGCACCGACCGCAAACAAACCGATGGTATCCGGAATACCGGTTTCTTTCGGCGCGATGTAATCCGCCAGACAACGGTTGGGCTTGCCGAAAGGTTTCTGATCCTGTTGTCGCAGGCAGTGATACACCATCGCGATTTTGCTGCGCGAAGCGTCGGTATAGATTTCAATGTCGTCACCGATCGCATTCGCCGGGAAAAGACCGATGACCGCATTGGCGCTCAGCCATTTTTGCTCGACGATCTTTTTCAGCATGGTTTGGGCGTCGCGGAACAAATGGCTGGCGGTTTCACCGACCACTTCATCGGTGAGAATATCGGGATAACGCCCGGCCAATTCCCACGCCTGGAAGAACGGCGTCCAATCGATGAACGGCACAATTTTTTCCAGCGGATAATTGTTCAGCGTGCGCACCCCGGTTAACTCCGGTTGATACGGCTGGTAATTCGACCAATCGGTCTTGAACGCATTGGCGCGCGCTTCCGCCAACGTCAATAACTTCGATGGACCCTTCTTGTTTTTATGCTGGGTGCGGACTTTCTCGTATTCTTCCTTAATTTCACGCATATAGTTGTCGCGCAAATCTTCCGACAGCAAATTGCTGCACACGCCCACTGCGCGGCTGGCATCCGGCACCCATACGGTCGGACCATCGTAATGCGGTGCGATTTTGACGGCGGTATGCACCCGCGACGTCGTCGCGCCACCGATCAGCAACGGAATGGTGAACCCCTCACGCTGCATTTCCTTGGCGACATGCGCCATCTCTTCCAACGACGGCGTGATCAACCCGGATAAGCCAATAATGTCGGCACCCTCGCGCCGCGCCGTTTCCAGAATTTGCGCGCTCGGCACCATTACGCCCATATTGATCACTTCGTAGTTATTGCATTGCAACACCACCGCCACGATGTTTTTGCCGATATCGTGCACGTCGCCCTTGACGGTAGCGACGACGATCTTGCCTTTGGGCTTATCATCGCCGAGCAATTTCTTCTCCGCTTCGATATACGGCAGCAGATACGCCACTGCCTGCTTCATCACGCGCGCGGATTTAACCACTTGCGGCAAGAACATCTTTCCGGCACCGAACAAATCGCCCACCACACTCATACCATCCATCAGCGGACCTTCGATAACCTGAATCGGCCGGCCGCCTTTGCGCTCGATCTCAGCGCGCGCTTCTTCGGTATCGACTTCGATATAAGTCGAAATACCCTTCACCAGCGCATGCGTCAGCCGTTGCTGCAGCGGCTCGTCGCGCCATGCCAAATCCTCGACTTGCTCTTTCTTCTGGCCCTTGAACTGCTCGGCGAATTCGACTAGCCGCTCGGTCGCATCCGGGCGGCGATTCAACAACACATCCTCGACTTTCTCCAGCAATTCCGGCGGAATATCGGAATACACCCCCAACTGCCCGGCGTTCACGATCCCCATCGTCATGCCGGCCTTGATCGCATGGTACAAAAAGGCCGTGTGAATCGCTTCACGAATCGGCTCGTTGCCGCGGAAAGAAAACGACACGTTGGATACTCCGCCGCTCACTTTGGCGTATGGCAAGGTTTGCTTGATCACGCGGGTGGCTTCGATAAAATCCACACCATAGTTATTATGTTCTTCGATACCGGTGGCAATGGCGAAAATGTTCGGATCAAAAATGATGTCTTCCGGCGGAAACCCAACCTGATCGACCAGAATCCGGTAACTGCGCGTACAAATCTCGACCTTACGCTGCAAGGTATCGGCCTGGCCTTTCTCATCGAACGCCATCACGATCACCGCCGCACCATAGCGGCGCGCCAATTTGGCATGATGAATGAACTCCTCTTCACCTTCCTTCATGCTGATCGAGTTGATGATCGACTTACCTTGAATGCACTTCAATCCGGCTTCGATCACCGACCACTTGCTCGAATCGAGCATGATCGGCACGCGGCAGATGTCCGGTTCAGCAGCGATCAGATTCAGAAAAGTCACCATGGCTTTTTGCGAATCGAGCATCGCCTCGTCCATGTTGATGTCGATAATCTGCGCACCGTTTTCCACCTGACTGCGCGCGACACTGAGCGCTTCCGCATAATTATCGTTCAGAATCAAGCGGGCGAATGCGCGCGAACCGGTCACGTTCGTCCGTTCGCCGACGTTGACGAACAACGAATCGTCGCCGATATTCAGCGGCTCCAGCCCGGACAAGCGTAATTTTTTCGGTATTTCGGGAATCTTACGCGGTGCAATGGTGCTCACTGCGCCAGCAATCGCTTTGATATGCGCCGGCGTGGTGCCGCAACAGCCGCCGACGACATTGACAAAACCATCTTGGGCAAACCCTTTAATCTGGTTGGCGGTATATTCCGGCGTTTCATCGTAACCGGTCTCGGACAGCGGATTCGGCAATCCGGCGTTGGGATGCACGCTGATGTAGACATCCGCAACACCCGATAACTCCTCGATATAGGGCCGCATCAACTCAGCGCCCAACGCGCAATTGATACCAACCGACAATGGCCGGGTATGGCTAATCGAATTCCAAAACGCTTCCGGCGTTTGCCCGGACAACGTGCGTCCGGAGGCGTCGGTAATCGTCACCGAAATCATGATCGGCAAACGGATGCCGTGATTCTCGAAAAATTGATCGATCGCAAACAACGCCGCTTTGGCGTTCAGCGAATCGAAAATGGTTTCAACCAGCAAAATATCCACGCCGCCATCGACCAATCCGCGGATTGATTCGGTATAGTCGACCACCAACTGATCGAAGGTAATATTGCGAAACCCCGGATCGTTGACATCGGGAGAAATCGACGCGGTTTTGGTCGTCGGGCCGATCACGCCGGCGACAAAGCGCGGCTTATCCGGCGTTTTCGCCTCATAAGCCTGCGCCGCTTCGCGCGCCAGCCTAGCCGAAGCAGCATTCAATTCATACACCAGATCCTGCATGTGGTAATCCGCCATCGACGCAGCATTGGAATTGAACGTATTGGTTTCGAGAATATCCGCGCCCGCCTCCAGATACCCGTTATGGATCGAACGGATAATGTCCGGCTGCGTCAGCGTCAGCAAATCATTATTGCCTTTCAGATCGTGCGGAAAATCGGCGAAACGCTGTCCGCGAAAATCCGCCTCGGTTAACTTAAACGTCTGAATCATCGTACCCATCGCACCATCCAGAATCAGGATGCGTTGGGGAAATAAACTTTCCAATAAAGCTGTGCGGGATTCTCTCGTCATAGATCGGATAATAATTTCAAAAGAAAGATTTTGGCATTATACCTGAGCTGGTTGTTTCCATTCGCCGGGTAAACGGCGGGAATGGCGGTTTTTTCGTAACTGCAGGAGAAAAGCATTGAAAGGATTCACACCAAACGCTATAAAACAACTTCAGATCGGCAAAAATGGCAAAAAACAGGACAAATGTACTAATTAATAAGGACAGGCCAGTAATAGAAATAAGATTCCACTTCGAATAAAATCCCAAACGGAACAATCACATTCCAAATTACTATTTTCTATTAAGTTTAGATTTACAGCTGGAGGCAGTAATGAAAAAAATCTATAAATATATTGCAGGCGCATTGCTTGCAGCCCCTATGTTTGCATCTGCTGCTACAAGTTACAATCTGTCAAATGATTTCAGTTACAGCAATAATCCCAATGGTGCATGGTCGTTTTTGTATGGCGCCGCTTTGCTGACACCGCAGGTTCCATTGAATAACGGTAATCCGCTTTATCCGGCGGTGCTCCCCGGTTATTGGAGCACAGGCCCGGATTTAAACACAAACACGCCTGATGTCATTAAAACGGCGGTTAATGGCAGTAGCGCCGGAGAAACCGACTCGGATTTCCTGGCTGGCGACGTGATTGTCCACAGCCCTAATGCCGGCGATCCATTATTCATCGTATGGACCGCACCGGAAGCAGGAACCATTGATTTCAGCAGCGATATTTGGTATGCACATTCCGTCGTTAATCGCTCAAATGATGTTTTAGTTTCCTTGGATGGATCCGCCCTCGGATCGGCTACCATTTCGAATGCTTCTTATGGCGACAGGTCGAATGCGTGGCACTTGAGCGGTGATGACTTATCCGTGATCGCCGGCGATACGCTGGTATTCGCATTTACCAAAAGCGCTGGACAGTCATTCGGTTCATTGGATGGAATCAATGTGGATATTACATTCGTCAGTACGATCCCCGAACCGGAAACTTATGCAATGTTGTTAGCCGGTTTGGGATTGTTAGGATTCTTTGCACGTAATAAAAAACAAGCTGCCTAATAATTCAACCCAAAAACTGCCCGATTCCTCGGGCAGTTTTAATTCAGCCATCCGGATCCGGCGCAATCCCCGCTAGTCAAAAGCAGATCTGCCCCCCCTTGTTTGCGCCAGCATTCAATCAATCACTCTTTGGATTTGGTGGATGAATGGCGGATAATAACTTGTCGGATATTGTTTTCCCAATCCGTCCCTCAAAGTCTATTCAGAACGTTAGGGAATCGCTGATCAATTGTCTGGGCAAGCAACTTGCTGCGTTGAACAGCGCTCAGAAGCTCGCTTATCAGATTGATGGGTCTCGTTTCTTGCTCGGCGAATAAATCTGCATTTCCCTGCCATTAACAGGAGATTGCCATGACTGACCATAACAAATTGACGACTGCCGCCGGAGCGCCGGTGCCGGATAACCAAAACACCATGACCGCGGGGCCGCGCGAGCCGGTTTTTTTGCAAGATGTATGGCTGCTGGAAAAACTCGCTCACTTTGACCGCGAAGTCATCCCTGAACGACGCATGCACGCCAAGGGTTCCGGCGCTTATGGCGCTTTCACAGTAGCTCACGACATTACAAAATACACACGCGCCAAAATCTTTTCCCAGATTGGTAAAGAGACCGAGCTCTTCGCGCGCTTCACTACCGTTGCCGGTGAACGTGGCGCTGCCGACGCTGAACGCGACATACGCGGAATTGCAGTCAAGTTCTATACCGAAGAAGGCAATTGGGACATGGTCGGCAACAACACGTCAGTGTTCCTCCTAAAAGCCCCGCTCAAATTCCCGGATCTGAATCATACTGTTAAGCGCGACCCACGCACCAACATGCGCAGCGCGAAAAACAATTGGGATTTCTGGACGTCGCTGCCGGAAGCCTTGCATCAAATCACTATCGTCATGTCCGACTGCGGCATTCCGGCAAGTTATCGCACCATGCACGGGTTTGGTTCGCATACATTCAGTTTCATCAATCAGAGCAATGAACGCTTCTGGGTCAAGTTTCATTTCAAGAGCCAGCAAGGCATCAAGAATCTAACCGATGCCGAAGCGGAAGCGATCATCGGCAAGGACCGGGAAAGCCACCAACGTGACTTATTCGAAGCGATCGAACGCGGCGATTTTCCGAAATGGACATTGAAAGTTCAAATCATGCCGGAAGCCGATGCATCCAAAGTGCCCTACAATCCGTTTGACTTGACCAAGATTTGGCCACACGGCGATTATCCGCTGCTCGATGTCGGTGTGGAGCTCAACCGCAACCCGGAAAATTTCTTTGCCGAAGTCGAACAATCGGCGTTTAACCCCGCCAATGTCGTACCGGGTATCGGATTCTCACCAGACAAAATGTTGCAAGCGCGATTGTTTTCCTACGGCGACGCGCAGCGTTACCGGCTTGACGTCAATCACCACTTCATTCCGGTCAATGCGCCGCGCTGCCCGTTCCATAGTTATCACCGAAACGGTCAAATGCGCGTCGACGGCAATCACGGCAGCACGCTGGGGTACGAACCCAACAGCTACGGCGAATGGCAAGAGCAGCCGGATTTCCGCGAACCACCGCTATCCGTTGCAGGCGCTGCCGATCATTGGAACCACCGCGAAGACACCGATTATTTTTCGCAACCCGGAGCATTGTTCCGCTTGATGACACCCACTCAACAGCAATCGTTGTTCACCAACACAGCCAACTCGATCAAGAGTGCGTCGCGCGAAATTCAGCTCCGCCATATCCGGCATTGCCTGAAAGCCGACCCGGCGTATGGCGAAGGCATCGCCAAAACCTTGAGGATACCGCTGCCGGAAGTTTAGGGTTAAGTGTGGCATAAACCGTAGAGAAAGCGGAACAATCGATGTACTGAACCGGATCGAGCAACTTTGAACCAGTTCATTCATGCCTCATTTCCTTCTGTTCAGCAAGGACTAGGAGTACTAAGACGGCAGAACAACACAGAAAAAATCGGGAGAAAGCCTATTACTGAATCTATTTTAGTGCAACAGCAGCAACATTCGATAACTCTCCAACAACTTATTACTTTCGTATCATCAATAAATTACAATCTGATAACGCATTACAAATGAGATCAGAAATAATGAAATGCCGCTTTCACAAAGCAAAAACTCTTTCGAGCTATAAATACCAAGATCTTTTTATATTCTTCTACCTAGATTAATGAATACCGATTCCCATATCAATTTTAGCGGCTTCTCTCCGAATTCGTTCGAACAGTTCATTCGTGCGCTTTCTATAAAGGTAATCGGTCCAGGTGTTTCAATTTTTGGTAATGGGCCTGACGGGGGTCGTGAAGCAATTTTCCAGGGTGAAGTGAATTATCCCTATCCGCCAACTAATGTATGGAATGGATATGGAGTTATTCAAGCAAAATTCAAAGAAAAAACAGAAGGTACTCAAAAAGATCAGGGGTGGGCAAAAAAACAACTATCCGATGAACTAATAAAATGGGGAGAAAGCTCAAAACGTAATCCTAAACCGGATTACTTTATCTATTGCACCAATGTCGATTTATCCTCTACATCAGGTGGCGGAAAAGATGCAATGGAAAAAATTTTAGAAAAACATAAACCCCTACTGGGATTAAAAGCATTTGCTATATGGGATGCCAATCAGTTGAAAGGGTACATTGATGGGTATGAGGAAATTCGTAAAAGATTTACTCATTTCCTCACACCGGGTGATCTTCTTTCTGCATTTATGGATTCTCTTCCAAAATCAAAAAGTCCTGATGCAATTCTGACAACTTACTTGTGTAGAGAAATTCAAGCTGATGAAGATGCCCGGCTCAGCCAAGCTGGTGATCGATCTGAAGACAGAATCAAACTGGCAAATGTTTTTATGGATCTACCTGTATCAAAATCTCGTCATGCAGAATTAACTGAGGAAAATTTGCAAGATGAACAATTTCCTGTTTCTTTGCATGAACTACTAAGCTCATCATCTCACAAACTCGATCCCTTATCCCTGTTCGAAAGAAAAGATAATGAAAAGGAACGCTTGTACGGTCGACTCTTATTTCTGGGAGGACCAGGTTCCGGCAAATCAACAATTGGTCAATTTTTCTCCCAAATTCACCGTGCTGCTTTACTGGATCGTTATCCTCAGCACCGACTCGAATCAAAAATTAAAGAAATAATTAAAGAAATCAAGTCGAGATGTGAAAAAGATCAAATCTTTTGGCCTCGTACTCCACGTTATCCATTCCGGATAGAACTGAATGCATTTGCGAAAGCGCTCGCTGCAAACTCAATGGATCGGGTCATATCTTTGTCCGAGTATTTGCGTCAGAAATTAAGTCGCGACTCCTCATTGACGCATGAAGATCTTCGTGAATTGCTGCGCACTATTCCCTTATTGCTTATTCTCGATGGATTGGACGAAGTCCCCTCGTCCAGCAATCGTCGCGAAGTAATATCAGCAATCCAGGATTTCTTGAATGAATCCAGAAACATCGAAGCAGATCTGATGATAGTCGCAAGCTCCCGGCCTGATGGTTATGCAGGTGAATTTGACGGAGATGAGGTTGCTCACCGTTACTTGGTTCCATTATCCAAATCACGCGCCCTCAATTTTGCCCAACGATATGTCAGTGCCAAGGTCGGATCCAAAGGAGACCAACGCACCGAAGAAGCAATGTCTTCACTCAGAAGCGCGATTGAAAACCCGCTGGTAGCAAAACTGATGCGCTCACCACTGCAAGTAACATTTATGGTAACTGTGGTTGCTGCCAGCGGAAAACCTAGTGAAAGCCGATGGCAACTATTCAACGATTATTACCGTACCATATACGAGCGTGAGCTTCACAAGGCCGTTCCTCCTTTCGATAAAACACTTAATGAACGCCGCCAGGATATCGATGCACTTCATCATAGAGTGGGATTTATTCTGCAATGCCGCGCTGAATCCTCGGGTGGAACGCAGGCAGATATGTCTCTGGGTGAATTTGAACAATTGGTGAGCGACTGTTTGAATGAAAATGGACTGCTCGCAGAAGAATTAGAAAAACAAAAGGAAATGATCCTTGGTGCCGCGAATCAGCGACTAGTTTTTCTAACCACCCGCACCCCCGGCAGGCTTAGTTTTGATGTCAGATCATTGCAGGAATACATGGCTGCTGCCTGTATTACTAATGCTGATTCTGAAATTACCCTACAGCGACTCGAAACTATCGCGCATTCTGCCTATTGGAGAAATACACTGCTTTTTGCGGTAGGCCGCTTCTTCGTTGAACCACAAATGCGTGATTATCGTGACAAGATCAGATTACTTTGTGAAGATTTAAATCGGAAAGATTCAAATCGTTCCGCAGTAAAATTGGGTTCACATTTGGCATTGGCGATTCTTGAAAGCGGAACTACAGGGAACAATCCTCTGTTCATGCGGAGTCTCACCACTTGCGCCTTGGAATTGCTTGCCAATCCGCCCGGCACCGGAGACATTCTTGAGCGGCTTACTAATATCTACCAAGAGTCGCTGGCAATAGAATATGAGCAAAAATTACCGCTGTGGTTAAGACAAATAGAGTTATCGCTTACACTTTCTGCTTGGATTCTTATTCTGTACTTGGAAAAGAAAGACATCCCTTGGGCGAAAGAATTAATTGCACATGAATGGCCGGATTCAATAGAAAAATCAATGGTTATTTTTCAGGCTTATCTATCAACCAAAAAGCATGATGAGGAAGGTCAAAAATATTTGGATCAATTTGATACTGAAAGAATGGAAAAGCTGGTTTCACGGATCTCAATCACAAAATTTAACAAACTTACGCTTGATCACAGTATGTTCACTGATGATGAATCATCATGGTTAAAATCATTATCTCATTGGATTGATAATGAAGTAACTCTCCCTATCAATTTACTATCAGGCAAAAAACCTTCTGATTTAACAATATATATAAATCCTATCATCACAAAAAATTGGTCGAATAATCTAGAGCAAATCAAAACGATCAGCCTGGAGAAGAACCTTCACCCTGATTGGAAAGTAATCGATTCACTTGCGGATTTCTATACCACGCCTTGCGCGACAACTCTCGCAAATGTACTTGAATTTATGGCAAATCACCTGAAACCCAAATCATGGGCTACATGGGCAAGAATTCTGCCTTGGCCACTTGGTATTTGCCTTAACTCAACCACTTCAGCAGTCGAACTACTTGACTTGGCCTCAAAATACCGCGATGGTAAATTAGGAGATTTTGATTCATGGATATCCAAACAAAAACAATGGCGTGAATCTGGAATTGAGCTAGATGAGTTATGCAGCGAAAATAGTGCGCCAACTCTAGCTTTGGCTATAAATCAATATTCTACGTCTCTAGCCGGTTCAGAAGCTGCGACTCTTGTTACAAAAGATTTATTCAAACACCTAATAAAGTCAAACCAGCCAGCTTTGAAGGAAAAGCTTGCATGGATACTCGAAAACTATGTCAAGCATAAAGAAACACTGTATTGCCTTGATCCTCTATTATTGCAAAGCGAGCTGTTGCCACATAGGGATCGCTGGTGGAGTCATGCTTTCATGATTGCTCAGAAAAAGATGATCAATCAAGACGATTGGGTTGCATTTTATGATCACTTTGGCAGATTGAATCAATTACAACTTGCCAAGTCTTTCTGGAATCTTTCCGGTTTACCTTTTAATTTTGTGTTGCATCAATTCTCCGCAAATACATCGCGGCTTGGTTTGTTACGTCTTTTAGGTTTCTGGTGTGCCTCTGGTTACAAAGTAGAAAGTAAGATTCAACGGCTAACACCACTTGAAGCACTTAGAGACGTAAGATTTCGCCTAGCTGCGATTCTTGTTCTGATGACGCAACACGACCTTTCGTCGAACGAAATACAACAAATGGTAAATCACGTTTCCGCTGTAACTACTGGCAATAATGAGCCGCAAGCCTTACATCTCATTATCTCGACTCTCGAATACAATATAAATGAAAAACCTGAACTGGAACCAATACTTACAGAGTTAATTAAAAATATTCCACCAAAAGATTGGCAAATTCGAGCACGAGCTGAAAATCTTCGTATTCAACTCCTTGAGACCTACTCTAGTGGATTTGATAAACAGAAACTCTTAGAACTTAGGCTTCCAGCCTTACTGTAATCTGTAATCGCTTTGAAGCTGGTGATGCCTACGATGTTGAGATAGTTGATTATCATTGAAGAGGTTTTCGATAATGACGATTCGAGTTGAAGATATACACGACCTGGATTTCAGCGATGTTGCTATTGGCGAGAAATTGTCGCCGATTCATCCGGGGGAAATTCTGCGCAAAGAGTTTCTTATTCCGCTGAAGCTTACGCCGCATGCACTGTCACAGGCCTTACAAGTACCGGCACCGCGCATCAACGATATCGTGCGGGAGCGCCGTGCGATCACGGTTGACACCGCACTTCGGTTAGCGCGGTTTTTCGGTACCCGTGCGGAGTTCTGGATGGGACTACAAACCGATTACGATATGGCGATTGCGCGGTAAAATTTACGCGACGCGCTAAACCGGATCGAACCCTTTGAACCGGTTCAGTCATGAGCCGCTTTTTGCGATTTAGCTAAACACTTCCCCCAAGAAATTCTCAATCGAGCGGTACGCGCGGTTTGCTGCGATTTCCTTGTAGACGGTGCCGAAGCTTGGGTTGTTGGCTTTCGGGTTGGTGAAGGCGTGCATGGTGCCGCCGTAGACGTGCACTTGCCAGTCGACGTTGGCGCGGGTCATTTCGGTTTCAAATGCGAGCACTTGTTCGGGTGGCACCATTGGATCGTCGTGGCCGTGCAGGCATAACACCTTAGCCGTGATGACTTCATTGGGCACGTCGCCAGGCGCAAAAATACCGTGAATGCTGACCACGCCTTTGACATCCGCGCCGGAGCGCGCCAATTCGAGGACGCATAGGCCGCCGAAGCAATAACCCATCGCTGCGACCCGGGTTGCATCGACTTGCGGCAATTGCCGCACGGCGTGCAGCGCGGCATTGATTCTGCGCCGTAATAATGCTCGGTCTTGTGCATACGGCGCCATTAATGCACCGTTTCTGTCCGCGTCGCCATCGGCGCCGAAGATGCCCTTGCCGTACATATCCAGCGCAAAACCGACGTAGCCCATATCCGCAACGCGTTCCGCGCCTTTGCACGCGAGTTCGCGCCGCCCGCTCCAGTCGTGCGACACCAGCACCGCAGGCTTTGGCGTGCCGCTATCGTGATACGCCAGATAACCTTCCAGAATCGTGCTGCCGTCGTGATAATCGATCGTTTGTATCATCATGTTGTCACCTTTCGTTGTTAGCCGTGATAATCTCACTTTGTAGCTATTATTTTGATTTCATGAAACCAAAGGAGTCATACCCATGAACCATTCACGCAAATCAGTTACTAGCGCGATTGCGGCGCTATCGCTATGGGCATTGTCCAGCCACGTTTCCGCGCAGGATTTCCCGACGCAAAAAGTGTTACCGTTGGAATTATCAACCCAGGCAGCGATGGCGGCAATCAAAAAATGTCACGACGACGGTTTTAAAGTCAGCGTGGCGATCGTCGATCAGGCTGGGTTGCTCAAGGTGCAACTGAAAGCCGATGGCGCCGGGCCGCACACGTTGGATAGCAGCCGCCGCAAAGCTTACACTGCCAACAGCCTGCGCGATTCGACGCATAAATACGCGGTATTGGTCACGCAAAAGCCGGAGTTGCAAAGCCTGACGCGTCTGAACGACAACATCTTGCTGCTGGGCGGCGGTTTTCCAATCAAGATCGGCGGTGAAGTGGTCGGCGGCATTGGCGTCGGCGGCGCGCCCGGCATCGAGTTTGACGAAGTTTGCGCGAGCGCGGCGCTGAAGGTTTTGAAAGCAGACGATACCTTCGAACGCAAGTAATCAGCGCGGCTGCGCCAGCGCGGCGTAAGCGATAAACAAATCTTCCAGAAACAGGCGCGGATTCAATGGATGATGCGCCAGTTTCTGTTTATGGTTCAGTTCCCGGAAAAATGCGCCGCACGCGAGCGGATCGAGTTGACTGCTCAGCGCCTGGATCGCCGGCAACTGCTTCAGAAAATAACGGGCTTTGCCGGTGGCGCGGTAACTGACCAAGTCATAACACCATTTCTGCAGCCAAGTGACAACGACCGGCAAGCTGTTTTGCTGCAACGCTTCGGCCAGTAGCAGCGGATCGAGCCGTTTGGGATCGGCGACCTGGCGGATAAATTGCTCGAACGATTGCGCATCGTCGCCTTGCGCGAGCTGCAGCGCTAACAGCGGCGAATAACCGGCGGCGGCAAGGTATTGCTCCGCATCGTTAATCCCTTGCTGCCGTAACCACGTGAGCGACGCCGTTATATCCGGCGCCGGCATCGTTAATTGCTGGCACCGGCTGCGGATGGTCGGCAGCAAATGCTGCGCCTGATGCGTAACCAACAGGAACAACACGTCCGGCGGCGGCTCTTCGAGTTTTTTCAGCAACGCGTTGGCGGCGGCGGTATTCATCGCTTCCGCCGGATAGATCAAAATGATCTTATAGCCGCTTTGATGGCCGGTCAGATAGACAAAATCGTTCAGTTTGCGGATTTGCTCGATGCCGATTTGCTGGCTGGCGCTTTTCTTGGCCGCCTTATCGGTGGATACATCATCGCCTTCGGTTTTAGCGGCACTGCCTTCCGCAGCAACGGTCAGCGCTTCCGGCAACACCGCGTGGAAATTCGGGTGACCGTTTTGCTCGAACCAACCGCAGCTAACACACTGGCCGCACGCTTGCCGGTTGGTTGCCGGTGCGGTGCACAGCAACGACTGAGCCAATAGGCGGGCAAAATCGTACTTGCCGGTGCCTTTTTTGCCCTTGAGCAACACCGCATGCCCCCAAAGCGAACGGCTTTGCAGCAACTTCTGCCCGATTGCTTGTTGCCAGGGATAAATGTCATTCATGCTGCAACAACCGTTGGATGGATTGCTCGACCGCCGTTTTCACGTCTGTCAGATCACGGCTGCTGTCGATGATTTGAATACGCTGGGGAAATTGCCGCGCACGGTCGAGGTAAGCGTTTCGCACGCGCTGAAAAAATCCCGCTTGCTCCTGCTCGAAACGATCGGCATCCTTGATGCGGTTAACGCGTTGCTGCCCGATCTCCACCGGCACATCGAAGTACAACGTCAAATCCGGTTGTAAAGCGCCTTGCACCCAGTGTTCCAGAATTTCCAGCTTGGCGGTATCCAGTCCCCGCCCGCCGCCTTGATAGGCAAAACTGGCGTCGGTGAAACGGTCGGAAATCACCCATTGCCCCTGCGCCAGCGCCGGTAGAATGACTTTGTCCAGATGCTCACGCCGTGCCGCAAACATCAACAGCGCTTCGGTCTCGGCGTGCATCGCCATCGATTTGTCCAGCAACAATTCTCGCAAGCGTTCGCCAAGGGGCGTGCCGCCCGGTTCGCGCGTCACCACCGGCTGCAATCCAGTCTGCTGCAACAGCTCGACGATCCACGCCAATTGCGTCGATTTTCCGGCGCCATCAATGCCTTCCAGTGTAATGAATTTGCCTGGTTTCATGTTTTCCCGGTTTTCAAGTGCCATCGCAGTCAGTTACCATGGATGATCGTTTAATTTTACTGATTCTAACATGCACCTTGACGTGATCGGGTTGCTCGATACCGCTCAATTCATCGCCTCGCCGAACTGCGACGAACGCCCGCCGGGCACGGACATCAATCTATTGGTGATCCACAACATCAGCCTGCCGCCGGACGAATTCGGCGGCGATGGCGTGATCGAACTGTTCACCAACCGCATCGACTCGCAGGCGCATCCTTACTACCAATCGCTGCAAGGCTTGAAAGTCTCGGCACATTTCTTCATCCGCCGCGATGGCAATTTGATTCAGTTCGTACCCTGCCACAAGCGCGCCTGGCACGCCGGTGTCTCGAACTGGCAAGGCCGTGAGCGCTGCAATGATTTCTCGATCGGCATCGAACTCGAAGGCAGCGACACTACATCGTTTACCGATGCACAATATGAAGTTTTAATTGCTCTAACCCAGTGCTTATGCCAAAAGTATCCGATTCAGCATATCGCCGGACATTCCGACATCGCCCCCGGCCGCAAAACCGATCCGGGACCTTGTTTTGATTGGCAGCGCTACGCCACCGATGTCAATCGCGGCGACTTATTCCATGCATCCGGCCATGTCTCAATTGGACATGAAAAACTGTAGCGCTGCCAAATTCGATCAGCAGTCTCAGAAGACAGTGTATCGATAAGCTCAACCGCCGATCACATAAAGTGCTGGGATTCAGAATCTCGTTTGAGGCCTGCTTCCGATTGCTTTAAAGACTCACAAACTTATGGCACAGAAACAATCTCTTGCTCCCATCCATCCCGGTAACGAAAGCGCAATTTGCTTTCCTTTGGAGTTGAAGTTGTCCCCTTTTAACGGATACATCAAATTGTGTATAAAAGAGAAGGAAGATGGCTCAAAAATACAAACCTGCATATCCAGCGGAATTTCGCTAACAGATGTTGAAATTAGTTGCGATGAGGAAGAATCCTAATCAGCTGTCCAAAGAATTTGGCTGTCACGTTACTTCGATACAAACGTGGTTTCGCGCAGCGGGCGTTCAATACCGGTCTAATCAGTCGACATCTGGTGTTTTGGTATCCAATAACACGCCGTTAAGTTTTAATGAACAACAAAAGCTAACGGAATTGCGCAAGAAGTTAAAACGCGTGGAGATAGAGCGCGGCATATTGGCAAAGGCTACGACCTGATTTGCAAACAACAACGACTGATTGGGAAGATATGCCAATTAATCAAGGCAAAACCATGCTCAATTCCCGGCTCGCGCCCTATGTAGAACGCTAGGTGCTTCACACAGCGGCTACTGTGATTGGATTAAACATCCGCCCAGTCTGTGAACCATTACCAATCACCGGTTGACCGGGCAGATTCTGGCTATTCACCGTGCCAGTGATTTTACTTACGAACACTCGCGCATTACCGCCGAATTGGCCGATCTAGGAATTTTGGCTAATCACAAACGCGCGGGAAGATTGATGCGCAAAGCGAAGATCAAGGGAGTAAGCCGCAGAAAAGTGGAAACGCTACGAGTTTCTCTCAACAGAGAAGAAACCAGAACTGAAGCAACAGATCTGCTCAGAGGTCTCATTGATAATGATTGTACTGACGCCCAAAGTATCAGGAACAGAATACGCCATCGGCCTGCATGGCGGCCTTGCCGGAATTTTGACAGTTGCGGCAGGCAAGCAGCAAAAGATTAGCGATAACGATCCTTTGTTGCAGCAAGTCAAAATGATGACCGAATCAGGTGATCAAAAAAATGGTTGGCAGGAAGATTCTAATGCTGACGAAATTTCCTCGAAAGAAGATTTGTCAGATAAGAACGAGATGGTTAACCGAAATGCACGCTCATCCCGTAAAGCTGAATCTGCTGAAAAGCCGCATGAAACGGCGATTCTCAGCAAGGATGGGGTTGCGGGGGCAGGATTTGAACCTACGACCTTCGGGTTATGAGCCCGAACATTTTAGTATTTATTGATGTTGATTAGCATTTAATAAAACTATAAAATCAAATAAAAACAATAATATCACTAAAATTACCTTATTATTTGTGTTGATTAATATTCCGTTATTTTGATATTATTTCCTTACACCAGCCTTACACGGGAAATAATCAATAATGAAATGGGATAACTTCACTTCCGAACGAGTCGCATCATTCAAATGCAAATCAGGCGCAAAACAATCAATTTATTGGGATGGTAAGACTCCAAGCTTAGGATTGCGTGTCACAGCCAGCGGCGCAAAATCTTACATATTCCAGACCGAGCTGCACGGTAAAACTATCCGCATAACTATAGGCAGTTATCCAGCCTTGAGTATTTCAGAGGCACAGGCCGAAGCAAACCGGCTCAAGGTTAAGACCGATCAGGGTATAGACCCGCGCCAAGAAGCAGCAGAACAACGCACAAAAGATAAAGCCGCACAAGCCTTAGCAAAAAGCAAAGAAGCTTTAGTTAACGATGCTTGGCAAACTTACCTTGCTTATCAAAAAGACAAAATGCAATATTCCCACATTGAACGCGGCAAACGTTGGGGAGAACGTCATTTTAAAGATCATGAGAACCTTTCACAGGCCGGGGGAGAACCTAAAAAACGCGGCAAAGGCCTAACAACACAAGGCGTACTGTATCCGCTATTACAGATGCGAATGGCCGACATTAACGCCAAAATATTGAAGGAATGGCAAAGGAAGGAAGCGGAAACCAGGGCAAATAATGCCCGCCAAGGCTTTGAAATGTTCCGTGCATTTTGGCGATGGTGTGTATCACGCCCGGAATATAGCGCGGTTATCGATCCGCAAGCCGTAGAAGGCAAGGATTTACGCGATGAAGTACCGAGCCGGAAAAGTAAGCAATTTGACGTATTGCAACGCTCTCACCTGTCCGCATGGTTCGCAGCCGTTAGAACATTAAACCCTGTCATTAGCGCATACCTTCAAGCCTTATTATTGACCGGCGCAAGACGTGAGGAAATGGCAAGCCTGACTTGGCAGGATGTCGATTTTCAATGGAACAGTATTTGGGTAAAAGATAAGGTGCATGAAGAAGGCCGGAAGATTCCATTAACACCCTATCTTGCCAGCTTACTGGCTGCCCTACCCCGCCGCAATGAATGGGTTTTCAGCAGTCCAGCAGCAACCAATGGCCGAATTGCAGAGCCGCGCATTCCGCATAATAGAGCCCTATCGATTGCCGGATTGCCACCTGTAACCTTGCACGGATTACGCCGCACTTTTGCCAGCCTTGCCGAATGGGTAGAAATGCCGCGCGGAATCGTGGCGCAGATCATGGGACACGCACCGAGCGCAACCGCAGAACGCCACTACATTAATCGCCCCCTTGAATTGCTGGCAGTATGGCATGGGAAGTATGAAGCATGGATATTGCAAGAAGCTGGTGTTAATTTTGTACCAACACAAGCAGGCTTGCAGGTCGTTAAACAATAATTTTTATTGCTTTATGTTGATATGTGTTAATTAACTATTTACAATTCTAACCGATGATAAAAACCTTCCGACATAAAGGAATCGAAACTTTCTTTTTAACGGGGAAGAAAGCAGGGATACAGCCAGCCCATGCCGGAAAATTACGCATATTATTGACCGCATTGGATAACGCAAAACAGCCGGAAGATATGAATGCTCCAAACTGGAAGCTGCACGGTTTAACCGGCGATCTTGCCGGGCATTATTCCGTTAAGGTGAGCGGCAATTGGCGTATGACATTTGCCTTTCAAGGTGAAGATGCTGTTTTGGTCGATTATCAAGACTACCACTAAGGATTTTTAAACATGAGCAGAATGCACAACCCGGCGCACCCCGGCGAAGTTTTAAGGGATTGGTTGCCGGAACAAATGACTGTTACCCAAGCCGCCAAGGAATTGCAGGTTTCCCGCGTAACACTTTCCAAAGTGCTGAATGGCAAAGCAGGGATTACCGCGGCAATGGCATTACGCCTTTCAGCATGGCTAGGCACAACACCGGATATATGGCTGGGAATGCAAACGCAATGGGATTTGTGGCAGGCAAAGAAGCAACCGAGACCGGATATTAGACCGCTGGAAAGATTGCTGGCGTGAAACAGAGCAACACCGACGCCTGACGGATTCTCAGGCAATAAGCGGGGTCTCAGGTGCTGATACACCTGATAACCCCTAGCCGCAACGCAACACTTTAAAGGAGTGTCACATCATGGTTAACGAAAATTTTACCAACATTAATAAGCTAAAAACTGCCGAAATAGAAACAGATCCATTTGACCAAGCGTTTATTCTGCTAACGCGCGCGCATGGCATGCTGGATACCCTTTTTACTTTGGAAAATTGTGGCAATTCCACAGAGTCGCTTTGTAAAGGATCACTGGCAGCCACGCTTGATGCGGCGATGGCATCGATTAAAGAAGCGCAAGACTTACTACTAACCAAAAAATAAAGCAAGATTCAAGAGCATTGCCACCTCTAGCTCGACGGGGCGAAAAGCGGAGACCTTCGCCGCCGGGGTGGTACTTCATGAGAAGGGCATTAGAAGGGGTGCGTTCATGAAAAAAGACACTAAAAATCAGACAATAAAAAGCCCTTCTGCCATAGAAGAATTCCTTAGCACTGAAGAAGGTCAGAAATTTAAAAAGCAGATTGATAAATTGTATGAAGACAATTTGCATCATATAAAAGCCAGAGACATATTAAAGGGCGCCATACAGACAGCAATAAATAATCCAGCCATGACGCCAGAAGTTAAGGACACGGCAGATTTTTTTATTCTTCTTTTGGACGAAACAGGCAATTCATTTAAATATGATGCTGATTCAGTAATAAAGCCTGTCGTAAAAATCGCAAAAGCAGAAGGCCGCGACAAAGGCGGCAAAAAACGCGCAGAAAACGACAAAAGAACATATTATCTTAAAGAAATCGAAAACGAGGCAATAGCCAATTCCTCCAAATTTAAAATATATGGCTATAAAGCGGAATTTGTCAGAGAGATGATGGACGTTTACGGAATTAACGGAATTAATAGAATTAAGGATGGATTATCAGATGATAAAGCCATCATAAACCGTTTAAAACAATTGCAGAAAAAAGGCTTAATAGAAAAACTCAATAAGAAATAAAATGTTACAAATACCCCTCAACTAGCTGATTCCACCCTCAGCTAGTTCGTCCCTATCAAGTTCAGCAGATCAAAAATAATATGCATCCATCAATTCGCCGCTACGGCAATCCCGCCAAGGCGAACTTCTTCAACAGGAGAAACGATGATGCAAACCGTATCAATCCCCCAAAACCTGGCCGAAATATCGAAGGGCCGCGATCACATCTTAACGGATGAGATAGCAATCGTAACTAATCACCGACCGCAAACCGTGCGTAAGTCATATTGCATGACCGGCTCATATTTTGGTGTCCGCCCGGTTAAATTGGGAAATCGCCTTTTGTGGCCGGTTGCAGATGTTGCCAAATTACTGAACGGAGGAGCTGTACGATGAACAATCTGACCGCCATAAAAACCGCCAGTGATAACTCGGAACAGCTTGGAAAAACACTTTCACAAAAGCTAGGGGTAGCCTTGACCGAACAAAGCGCAGTGAAGGCAAGGCTAAACCAAGAAACCGCAAATTATGCCGCCATCGAAAAAAAGCACATTCTGGATGAAGCTACCGACGCAGAATTGCTTGAAGCCCGGAAAGTTGTAACGGATTTAACTGTGCAATTGGAGACGATAGACCGGCGCATTGAGTTGATCCGTGAAGCAATTTCCGAAAATGATCTGAAAATCTCCGCAGCAGCACAAGCTTTTCGTAACGCAAGAATGTCTTTTTGTTTTCAAGTCCGCGATGAAAAACTTGCGAAGATCAAGCAAAACCAGCAATTCAAAGAGCTTCTTTTAGCGGCAATGGCCGCAAATTCTTCAAACGGTCAGTTAATGCATTCTTTCCATGTGAAGTCTTTTGTTGAACTATTCATTTCGCAAATTTTGCCCGGTATTAGCGAGGCCGAAGCGCGGACAGCGACTGAAAAATTCATTAAAGACAACGACTTAGACTAAAAATGAAACGCCCGGTGATCAGGCCGGGCGCTTTTGCAGGCTACTAATTACAAGGAGTTTGGAAATGAATTTTAGCACAAAATCGTTGCATGTTAGCGACAATTTAACAGAAATACTCAGAAGTTTGCAGAAAGTCAAACAAACCGGTAACGGTAAATTTATTGCTTGCTGCCCGGTTCATTCAGATCGATCCCCAAGTTTAGCCATAACTGAGAAACCGGACAAAATGATTTTGTTGCATTGCTTTGGTTGCGGAGCTGGTGGCGTCGATATTTGCAACGCTTTAGGCATTGATCCGATTAGCCTGTTCCCACCTAACGACAATCTGCGATTCGAGAAAAAAGCGCGCAGCGGTTTTTCAGCTTGGCAACTGTTTCATGTCTTACACGCCGATCTTGTCCGCTTGACGATCATTGCAAGCGATCTACGAAAGATTGGGGAACTATCGAGTGATGACCGGCAATTTATCAGCGAAGTAATTACGCGCATTAACGATGGCCTTTCATACTTGGAGGGCATAAGATGAGTTTACGCGAAAATGCTGAACGGGCATTAGAGTCAATTGCGCCTGCAATAAATCCAAGAAAAACGACGCCCGAGCCATCTGCTTTAAAAGCCGTTGATCTGCGCACGCTCGCAAACATAAAATTTAAACCACGACAACCGTTACTTTCGCCTTGGCTAAACTCTCAAGACCTTTGTATGTTGTTTGCGGCGCGTGGCATTGGTAAAACTCACTTCGCTTTGGCGATCAGTTACGCAATAGCGACGGGAGGAAAGTTTCTTGCATGGGAAGCCGATCAACCGCGCAAAGTTCTTTATCTTGACGGTGAGCTTCCCGGCACTGTTATGCAGCAACGTCTTTTAACGCATCTACCGCAAAAAGAGCCGCAGCCCGGTTATTTTCGCGTGTTTACACCCGATCTGATGAGCATGGACGACGTGCTACCGGATTTATCATCAGCCGAAGGGCAATCCGTTATTAACTCGATGGTTGAGGCAGATACAGCACTTATCGTACTAGATAACCTTTCCGCATGGGCGCGAGGTTCACGTTCGGAAAATGATGCGGAAAGTTGGCTACCGCTTGCGAGCTGGATTCTATCGCTACGCCGTCAAGGAATCGCTGTGCTTATTGTTCACCATGCAGCCAAGGGCGGACAGCAGCGGGGTACAAGCAAAAAAGAAGATTTGCTTGATTGTGTAATCAAGTTATCACGACCAATCGATTACGATCCAAGGCAAGGCGCGAGATTTGAAATGGAGTTCACAAAAGCGCGGAACTTGCACGGAGACGCCGCGGAAGGACTGGAAGTCATTTTAACGGAAGATTCGGACGGCTGCGCTTCGTGGAGTTGGTCAACGCTGGAAGGTAGCACTTATCAACGCGTTATCGATCTTGCTAATGAAGGATTGAATCAGTCAGAAATTGCGCGCGAGCTTGAAGTTAATCGTTCGACAGTGAACCGTCATTACCGCAAGGCGCAAGAGGCCGGAATGATTAATCGAAAAGGAGCGGCATTTTGAGCTTACGAAACCTGTTAAAACAAGCAGTCGTTACCACAGAAGAAAAGTGTTGCACTGTTGCACGCCCTAGGGAATGCAACAACGCAACAAATTCACCGAAATGCGCAACACTAGGCGCAACAAATCATGCAACAAATGACGGAAACGCCAGTAATGATGCGGGGTTTGCTGCAACACCCTACGCAACGACTAAGCAACAAACTCCAAAAACCAATGCAACAACAGCACAACAACAGGCAGCCATTCGGGCGTGGCTTTTCAGCATTAACGAACCTGTCGAAGATCACGACATCGTGTTGAACAAATGCCGATCTGATCCCGATGCGCTGCAATATTTTTTGAAACGTGCCAGCGGAGAAAATTTCGAGTGATCATATCACTTCAATCTATGAACGTATCAGGCAATATAAACATAACTAATTGTTTTGTATAACGAATGGGTCCTTCTAGGCAGCAACCGATCCAGGGTGATTAGGCCCGCAATTTTTCTCTAGCTAACGGCGATAAAAAAGGGTTGACAGGTCACAACATACATTTAAGGAAAAAAATTATGCAAAAAACTGAATTAGCGAGACTTTTGGGTGTATCGCGTGAGACTGTTCACCGGCTTGTAAGGCGTGGTATGCCAACCGATAGCCTTGAAACAGCGGTTGCGTGGAGAGCCAAAAATTTGGATATAAGGCAGACCAAAGAAGGCAGGATTACCGGCAACACGGGCGGCGGGAAAAGTAAACAGTATTTACCGTTACAGGGTAATGAGGTCACACTTGAAGCAGATCGAGGTTACAGCAGCGCAGAGAAAAAGATCATTGAAGCAACCCTTACGCGAATCTTGCCTAACTTATATTTTGGAAGGGTTGACTGGTTAGCAGCCGCCTTGAAAGAAGCTAATGTTCCCGTTACCGGTAAGCAGGTAATTGAAATTCAAGACTCGCTATTGTCGGTATATATGGAGGAAATAATTTACGGTTATCTCCAAAGCAATAGCCATTTTGAGTTGCCGCCACTTTTTGAGATGCGGCTTGATTGTGAAGAGCACAAAGCAGTGATTGCTTCGATAGACCAATTATTGAGCGAAGATAGCACAGCAGAATGACGATTGAGCAATTATTCAATACTTCTAGGAGGCAACCTTCAAAACATCATAAACAGTACCAAACAATCATTTTCGATCAATTTCTAAGAGGTAAAAAATTATGGGTGTTATCAACATTAAAAAAGAGCGGCAGGAAATCGCGGCATGGTTAACCAGCATCGGATGTCATGAGACAGATCAGCACTTGATTTTAGATCGATTAAAGACCGATCCAGCCGCACATGTTCGCTATTTGAATAATGCACGCAGATCACGCGCAGAAACAAAACATTAACCCTTCAGAATCGCTTGTGAGCGATTGTTTCAAGCAGCCTAGGCCATAACACACCTAGGCTTTTTTATTGATGGATACCTAGCGAAGCTTTGTATTCCCGCCATCCGCCGAAATGTGTTATTTCTTGCATCCCTTCACAGAGAAAAGATTCTCCAAGGATGCCTAGCACTTCCCGATTGTCAGCTAAAAGAATTTTTCCAACTGAGAGCCCAGCAGGTTCACGGCTTAACAGTTCACCGATATTAGATGATTCTATACGCCATATTTCCAAGGATATTTGTCCACCACTTGAACAACGCTGCATTGCGGGGTGTTGATCGTTAATAGACCAAAGCCGATAGAAAGGTGCGGTTAACGCTTCTTCCACAAATACGCCGCCCAATTCAAGCAGATTGTGATTTAACTCTAAACCTCGCATCAATGTACCATTCACGGCAAGTTCAATTTTCATGGTGATTGATCCCAACTTATTCCGGTGATGGTTTCTGTGCACGGCATTGACCGGATTTCCTTACACCAGCCTTACATGGCACTTAAAAAACAAAAAAGCACTTGATATTTTATTATCTAAGTGCTTGATTTATTTGGTTGCGGGGGCAGGATTTGAACCTACGACCTTCGGGTTATGAGCCCGACGAGCTGCCAGACTGCTCCACCCCGCGTCAGAAGTGGGATTATAGCATAAGCCTGCATGCTCAAGTCAATGAACTTGCTGGGCGGGGTGATAATGTGTTTCCGATTTCAGTAGTATGCTGAATATCCGTTCAATTTTGCATGTTTGTGCCGCTGCCAGGCAAGCTCTTTCCGGTTTGCACTGTCAATAGCTTGTAAAATGCTGCCCACATTCACTGGTTTATTGTGAGATTTAACCATCCCGGTTAGATGTGCTTGCGGCAATTTACCCCGCTGGTAGTAGCTCCAAATTTCGGATGCATAGTCGGATTGCGCAAGATCCGGAGCAAACCGGCTAAAAAAACTTGTCAGATTATCAATGTCACGCTTGATCATCATGCGGGCTTGTTGATTTCCCGCTGCATTTACGGCTTGAGGTAAATCGATAATCACCGGCCCCTGACCATCCACCAGAACGTTGTAAGGTGACAGATCACCATGCACTATCCCCATGCACAGCATCTGCACCACATGGTTAATCAAAGTCTTGTGATAAGCTCGCGCCTGTTTCGGTGAGAGGGGTAGATCGTTCAATCGTGGCGCAACATTTCCTTCGGCATCGGTGATCAACTCCATCAATAAAACACCGGAAAAAAAACTATAGAATTTCGGCACCCGGATTCCGGCCATGCCAAGCCGGCATAACATGTCAACTTCAGTATTTTGCCAACTCTCCTCTCGCGCGATACGGCCATAATGACTCCCTTTCTCGACCGCCCGGGCACGCCGGCTGTTTTTGATACGGCGTCCCTCGGTATAGCTTGCAATATGGTGGAAGTTGCGTTTATTGCTCTCTTTATACACCTTCGCACATAACGCATGTTGGCCACTGCGAACCATATACACCATTGCTTCTTTACCGCTCATGAGCTGGCATATGACACTGTCGATCAATCCTTCTTCAAATAATGGCTCAAGTCTTGTTGGTATCTTCATAAGTTTTATGCGTACGAACCCGATTGTCCGTTCATCATCCTCCGTTGGCGTTACTATTCATTTGGATTTGTCGTGATAATCCCAGACTGCTCTGACTCGATTGATTCACGTTGCAAAAATTGTAAGAAGAATGATTTCATTTGGGAATGTGACAAATTGTCGCGCGGCAAATTGTCACATCGCGATATTGCCGCCTGAATGGATTGATAAGCCCGCATGCCGAGACAGCGGCAAATCGTTTAGAATGTAAAAATTAAGCAGTCGTCTGAAATAAATGCGGCGCGCAGTCAAGCTCGTT
Organism: Proteobacteria bacterium SG_bin4; assembly: GCA_002083395.1. GTDB lineage: Bacteria > Pseudomonadota > Gammaproteobacteria > Burkholderiales > Nitrosomonadaceae > Nitrosomonas. The sequence goes on from LWDH01000039.1 coordinate 80,741, forward strand.
GAGAAACCGCTTGTTGCTATCACCGGAATTTTCCCAAAGGAATTTTATGCAATCAGAAGAAGATCTTTTTACGCACCAGGATACCCTGGCTAACTTGCATGAAAATATACCCTTAACGGAAAAATTGCGTTTCTTGCATCAAATCATCCGCCAGGATTTTCCCTTCATCGATCGATTGGCGATCGCCCTATACGATGAAAAAACGCAAATGCTCAAAACCTATACCCACAGCACGGAAGGCTGCGACAGCCCGGTAACTACCTACGAAGCGCCGTTGAGTGCAGCGCCATCGCTACATGCCATTATCGAACACCGTCGTCCGCGATTAGTGCAGAATCTCAACATTTTTGCGAAAGGCACTCACGAACACACCCAGCGCGTCGCAGCCAAAGGTTACAAGTCCAGCTATACCATGCCACTGTATCAAAGCGGTATTTTTATTGGGTTTTTGTTTTTTAATTCACTGCAAGAACATCCGTTTGACCCAAGGGCATTGCGGCAAATTGACATCTACGGCCACTTGATCGCGCTGATGGTCATCAACGAATTGGCCGCGATTCGAACCTTGTTGGCGGCAGTTCGAGCCGCCCGCAGCATGACGCATTACCGCGACCTTGAAACCGGATCACATATCGACCGTACCGCGCACTACGCCCGGCTAATCGCGCGTGAACTGGCGGCCAGTTATGGCATCAGCGACGAACAGATTGAACATATTTTCCTGTTTTCGCCGATGCACGATGTCGGCAAAATCGGCATTCCGGATAACATTCTGCGCAAACCGAGCAAGCTCGACGACACCGAATTCGATGTCATGAAAACGCATCCGGTCAAAGGCCGTGAAATTATTGACTCGGTATTGCAAGATTTTGGCTTGGGCGCGCTAGGTCATACCAACATTTTGCGCAATATCGCCGAGTTTCACCATGAAGCAGTTGACGGCAGCGGTTACCCGAGTGGCCTGAAAGGCGACGAAATCCCCATTGAAGCGCGCATCAGCGCCGTTGCCGACGTGTTCGACGCACTGACATCACGGCGCTCGTATAAAGCGGCATGGAGTAATGAACAAGCTTTTGCATTGCTCCGGCAAATGTCCAATTCCAAACTGGACCGTGATTGCGTCGAAGCTTTAATCAATAACGCCGGCAAGGTATTGGAAATCCAGCAACGCTTCCGAGATAACGATCTGATTTAATATAGAATCTTCCAAGTCCTATGCACCCGGACCATTACTCCGGGTCCAATGCTGCACAACCAAACTTCCCACCAGATCACCTTCGACATTGACCGTCGTGCGAAAGGTATCGAGCAGGCGGTCGACCGGCAATAAAATTGCGATGGCTTCCACCGGCAACCCAACCGACTGCAATACCACGACCATCGTCACCATGCCGGCACTGGGAATACCTGGCGCACCAATGGCGGCCAGCATAGCGGTCATGAATACGATCAATTGCTGCGCCAAACTGAGTTCAACCCCCACCAAATTAGCGATGAATAAAGCGGCCACTGCTTCATAAAGCGCCGTGCCATCCATGTTCATGGTCGCTCCGACCGGAATCACAAAACCGGCCACATCACGATTGACATGCAGGTGTTGTTCGGCGCAACGAAGCGTCACCGGCAAGGTCGCAGCACTCGAACTGGTTGCAAAGGCGGTCATTAATGCCTCGCGTGCACCCATCCAAAACCGGATAGGCGTCATGCCGGTCATCAGGAATAAAATCAGCGGCAACACCAACAACCCATGCAGCAATGTGGTTCCTATGACGATCCCTACGAATTTAATCAGCGTTGACAACAACCCGGCATCTTGTGAAGCCACCAACTGCAATACCAATGCCATAATCCCGAGCGGCGCCAAACGCATGATCCAGCCAACCAGCATCAGGATCAATTCCAGAAATTCCTGCATCAATACCAGGATATTGCGGTAGCGTTCACCGCCAATAACCAAGGCGATGCCCAGCAACAAAGCGAAAATCACCACTGCCAGCACATTGCCTTGCGCCAGCGCCGCGACCGGATTCTGAAACAGCGAACGCATGAACTGCGCGAAGAAATCGGCGAGTGACATCTGTGTGGCTTGGAAACCTTGTATCGCATCCTGAAACATGGCGATCTGCAAGCCACCGCCCGGTTGCAATACATTGGCAGCCGTCAAACCCAGCACCACTGCAAAAGCCATCGTCGATACAAAAAAAACCAGTGTCACTTGCCAGACACGATTCATTTGCTGGTGTGAACGCAGATTGGCCACTCCGACCACGATCGATGTAAACACCAGCGGAATCAGAACCATCCGCAGCAGATCGGTGAATAAAGAACCGACCAGCTTTGCTGCATATAACCCGCTTTGCACAACCGCGGATTGTTGTTCCAGCCCTGCCAGCCAGAAACCAAGGATTCCACCGGATACCACCCCCAGCAAGATCTGGTTATTGAGCGACACTTTGCTCACCGGAAAGTCACACCCAATCCTTACCGATCAGAAAATCCGTATACAATTTCGATTCCGCAGTACCCGCTGCAGGTTTCCAGTCGTAGCGCCATTTGACAATGGGCGGCAAAGACATCAGTATCGATTCGGTGCGCCCGCCGGTTTGCAAGCCGAACAATGTGCCGCGATCCCAGACCAAATTAAACTCAACGTAGCGCCCGCGCCGGTATGCTTGAAAATCGCGCTCGCGCTCGCCATAGGCTTCATCCTTGCGACGCTCCAGAATCGGCCGGTAGGCATTCAAAAAATTTTCACCGACGTTACGTGTCAACTGAAAACAAGTTTCAAAATCCGGCTGATTCAAATCGTCAAAAAACACACCGCCAATACCCCGCGGCTCTTTGCGATGTTTCAAATAGAAGTAGTCATCGCACCATTTTTTCAATCGCGGATAGCAGTCATCGCCAAAAGGCTGCAGCGCATCCTTGCAAGTCTGATGAAAATGCACGGCGTCTTCGGCATAACCGTAATAAGGGGTCAGATCCATCCCGCCACCGAACCACCATACCGGCTCCGCACCCTCTTTGCGTGCTTCAAAGTAGCGTACGTTCATATGCACGGTTGGCGCGTAAGGATTACGCGGATGCAGTACCAGCGACACGCCCATCGCTTCAAACGAACGCCCGGCCAATTCAGGCCGCGCAGCGGTCGCCGACGCCGGCAGACCGGAGCCGAATACATGCGAAAAATTAACACCGCCGCGTTCCAGCACGTTCCCCTCTTCAATCACGCTGCTCATCCCGCCGCCACCTTCCGGGCGATCCCATTGATCGCGCTTGAAGGTTTTGCCATCAACCTGCTCCAGCCCCTTAACAATGCTATTTTGCAGGTTCAAAAGAAACTCTTTAACTCGTGGTGTACTCATGCAAACTCCTGGGATTAATTTTTTTATGACAAAGGCCCCAAATTTCAAGACCCATCTGCAATACCTCGCATTTTAGCGCAGGTATAACACGATGACCGAATTTGATTGTTGATGTGTCTCAATCTTTGAACGCTTGACCGGTATGGCGAGGCAATATTCACGCTGTCGAAAACCTGGGTGCGTATGATAGACTCTTGCATCATAAACTCATCCGTAAATGCATCTGTATGTCTGGAAATACACTTGGAACGCTTTTTACCGTCACTTCATTTGGCGAATCGCATGGCCCCGCCATCGGTTGCATTATTGACGGCTGCCCGCCAGGGCTGGCAATCATCGCCGAAGATATTCAGCTCGAACTGGATCGGCGCAAACCCGGCACATCGCGGCATGTAACACAACGGCGCGAATCCGACACCGTCGAAATTCTATCCGGTGTATTTGAAGGACACACCACCGGCACGCCGATTGCCCTGTTAATCCGCAATGAAGATCAGCGCAGCAAGGATTACAGCAAAATCATGGATGTTTTTCGTCCGGGCCACGCCGATTACACTTATTGGCAAAAATACGGTATCCGCGATTACCGGGGCGGTGGACGCGCTTCAGCGCGCGAAACGGCAGTGCGCGTTGCCGCCGGCGCCATTGCCAAAAAATGGCTTCAGGAAAAATACGGCATCGTCATCCGCGGCTTCCTCGCGCAACTCGGCCCCATCCCGGTACCATTCAAACGTTGGGAAGACATCAATACCAATCCTTTTTTCGTCGCCGACAACAACGCTGTCGAGCAATTGGAAAAATTCATGGATCAACTGCGCAAATCCGGTGATTCGGTCGGCGCCAGGATCAGCGCGGTTGCCCAAGGTGTGCCGGTGGGTTGGGGCGAACCGGTTTATGACCGCCTGGACGCAGAAATCGCTTATGCCATGATGAACATCAACGCCGTCAAAGGTGTTGAGATCGGCGCCGGATTCGCCAGCGTATCGCAGCGCGGCACGGAACATTCTGATGAAATGACACCAGAGGGGTTCTTGAGCAACAATGCCGGCGGCATTCTGGGCGGCATCTCGACCGGCCAGGACATCACCGTTAATGTAGCCATCAAGCCGACCTCCAGTATTCGTCTGGAAAGACGATCGATCGATAAAGACGGTAACGCTGCCATTGTCGAAACACATGGCCGCCATGATCCGTGCGTCGGTATTCGCGCAACACCGATTGTCGAAGCGATGCTGGCTCTCGTACTGATCGATCACGCTTTGCGGCATCGCGCACAAAATGCCGATGTGATTTGCAGAACACCGAAAATACCCGGAAAAATCAATGCACCGCACAGCTCAGGGATAACCGCGCCGATACCGCATAAGGAAGACCCGGAACCCGAAGAAGACGTCTAAAACGAACAAACCGGCGGCAGTTAGGGGCATGATGATTAATTCGCCAAGCAAGATGAGATGTAAGGCGGATGACACGCAAGAAACGAGATATATCATCATGATAGCCAAGTTTTTGAGCACCACCGGACGCAGCAAATTGCCTGCGCAGGCCATTAATCAGTGTTTCGGTAGCCTTGACAAGATCTGCTAAATCGACCATCATCGCCCCCGCAAAATAAATGTGATGGTTGGCAATTCGAGTCGACTTGGTCGATTACAGTTTGAAGAGATCGAATACCGTAACAAAAGCGTAACTTCGAATCCCGCATTAGCTTCAATCTGATATAATCCCCCGGTTGCTTAACAAGCTGCTAGTAAAGAGATTGTACTTTGCGCCCGTAGCTCAGTTGGATAGAGTACTTGGCTACGAACCAAGGGGTCGTGGGTTCGAATCCTGCCGGGCGCGCCACTTCACCGAATAATCTTTTTTGTTGGAATTTTACGGATTGTTCGTTTATCAGCAGTTTCAAAAATGGCCAAGTAGCTCAGTCGGTAGAGCAGAGGACTGAAAATCCTTGTGTCGGTGGTTCGATTCCGCCCTTGGCCACCATTCCAAAATCCGGATTTAAGCTGTTCTCAGCGATTTCTGAATCCACACCCGCTTTTGTTGCAAAATTTTCAAGCATGTCGCGGGATTGGATCACTCCAATGACCCGCGGCTTCAGTGATTCGGACGCAATCATTCATCATCAATATCAATGGCACGAAGTGGGAATGCGACGACCATTTCCCTTCGGCACACACGGATTGTGGATGGTGATTTCACGTTTAATTTATAGAAGAAAAAAATATTGATAGGCTGAATGTCCGCACTTAACTATAATCATGATTGCAATTTCCACAACAGGAGTAAAACCATGAAAGTCATGCATAACTTTGAAAAATCAGCCAGTCAACAATTGCGATCTTTGCTGGTTCTGGCTGTCGCGGTACCGTCTTTCGGATGGATGCTGCCAGCAACCGCCGCAACCGTGATTTACGATAACGGCAGCGCCGATGGCAGCAGAGGTTGGTGGAGCGATCTTGACGGCGCGCTGCAACCGTTTCAGCAAATGGCCGATAACTTTGTGCTCGGTGCGGGAAGCAATACCCTCACCGGCGTTAGCTGGAGCGGTTCGTATTATGCATCCAATAACCCTACCGCCGCGGATAATTTCGTAATCAGAATATTTAGCGATTTAGGAGGCATTCCAGACACCAATCCGATTTATTCTTTCAATGTAGGCAATGCGGTTAACCGGATCGATAGCGGCATTGATGACGCGACCTGGAACATCGACATCTACAACTATTCAGCCTCCGTACCATCGACCACACTCACGGCGGGAACGACGTATTGGCTGTCGGTGGTCAATGACACCAGCGGCCACGCGGACGATTGGCTTTGGGAAAATTCGCAAACATCCGGCAGCAGCGCTTTTCGTTTGGGTGAAGGTAATGGCTGGAATCCTCATGGCACGGAATTAGCCTTCCAGATATCCGCCGTTCCGGAACCTGAAACTTACGCGATGTTACTGGCAGGACTCGGTTTGCTGGGATTTGCCGCACGCCGCAAAAAATAATTGAATCTACATCATGCAACGGTAGCTTAGGCAATGACAAAAGCCTAAGCTGCCGAAAAAACTCATCGCTCATCGCTTTAATTCCGGCATCAATAATTTTTCGATGCCACGCTGCCTCCCCTCTTCCACTGCTTGCGCCCTTATCCCGCAACGAATTCCAGCGGGCAAATCAATCCGCGCTTCCTCGAAGTTTCATGAAAACAGTATTCGAACAGCTTGTAAATATTGTATAAAGTATCCTTTACAGATTGACACACGATTAATTCCTGAACGAAAGGACACACCATGATCGAGCTATTAGGATGGATCTGCCTGATCATTTCGCTGACATTGATGATCTACCATCATTACATGCACTCAAACTACGAACGCGTCTATCAGTTTATCCGCACAAAATATGGCCAGCAAACGACGGATATAAAATTCCCGTCGAAAGAAGACCACGCCAAGGATGCGCAAAAATTCTCGTACTACACCGCTTTCTTTGCGGTTTTGCTGATTGTGCTGAATTTACTCTCAAGATAATGGTGTTTTAGTCTGCTGCGAGTTAGCGCAAAGTTTTTAGTTAACCGCTCTTGAAAAACAGCACAACTGATTGATAGTTAATAAATATACCATCGATTGAGCTGATCGAGTCGACCGAAAACGATAAAATTACAACTAAATTCCTGGTCGTAAATGATGATTACAGATGCTCACACCAAGTAAAACTTTCCATCAACTGAATTTGCTTGAGACAGGCCTTCTATTGCAGCTCGATGCTACTGATTCATTGTTGCAGTTTGCGGCGGAAATACCGTGGCATGAGTTTGATGACGCATTTTCGGTTCATTACACGAAGGAAATTGGATCTCCCAGCAAACCGACCCGATTGATGGCCGGGCTGTTAATTCTCAAGCAATGGGAGAATCTGAACGATGAAGCGATTGTTTTACAATGGAAAGCAATCCTTACTATCAAGCTTTTTGCGGCATGGAAGAGTTCCAGCGCAGATTGCCATGCCTGAGACAACCATACACTACCGGAAATATTGCGTCACGTTGAAACATCGCGTGGCAAAACCGCTAAGAAAGCAGTATGCGTCCGCGGTTATCGCGTTACAGTGGCTGGCACTCAATCGCGACGATGTCAGAACGCGCTGGCTTACCGGTTAATCTAAAATTTCTGCTTTTCCCAGCAGCATAAAAAACACGAATCCGCACCCACCAAAGCATCTGCAATCCGGCGTTATCCTACGCGGTTACGCTTTAAACGCCTCAGATAACAAAGAATTGTCCGACAAAATATATTTTACCTTTAAGCCGTAACATTTTTTTACTTCATCCTAATTATCAACAATCGGATAAATGTGATTGTCTTTCATCAATAAAGTGATATTTCCTATAATGTTCAAAGATATAGATGTGAGACAAGTGCTGTCATTACGGAGTAGTATTGCAATGAATCTTAGTGCTAATAGCAGCTCTAAGATGAGGGCCTCAACTAATCCGCTTGACGGGAAAGAATATAAAATCATGGAAAAATTTCACGTGCACATTTATTTTACAAAAAACGAAATCGAGCTCGCACAAAAAGTCAGGGATGAATTAATTCGTGCGATTCCGCAATTAATTTACGTGGGCGAATTGATACTAAAACCGGTCGGACCGCACTCTAAGCCGATGTTTGAGATTCATATCCCTGCGGCAGAGATCGATCGCATTGCGGCAATCATCGACAAAAAGCGGTCAGGGCTATCGGTATTGATACACCCTGTCCAAGATGACGAATTGGCGGCGCATACGGTGTTCGCAAGATGGCTTGGAGACAGGCTGAAGCTTGACTTGAACAATTTGAATCCAGCCAAAGATACACAGCAACTCAAATGTAGCAGTATGTAGCGCCTTAAGATCAAATCTTAAGTTTTGCGGGTAATGGTTGCCGTGCATTCCTTGCACCCATCAACTGTTACCCGCCAACTATCGTAAAAGCCGCATGGCTTTTGCGGCTCTCTGTTTTTATCAATAAACAGCCTTCGCCATTTCCCGTCCGCGCTTTTCATTGACAGCCGCAAGGATCGCAAGACCGAGAACAAAAAACACCAGGGTGCTGAGCAACGCTGCGCGGTGATCGCCCGCCAGCAGATAAACCAAGCCGCCATACGTCAGCGGCCCGATCATCGCGGACAGTTTGGTCGCCAGGCCCCACAAACCGAAAAACTCGCCTTGCCGACCCTCTGGAGTGAATTGCCCGACCAGCGCGCGTCCGGCCGATTGCGCGCCGCCCAGCGCGGTGCCGATCAAATTGGCGGCAACCCAGAATAAAAATTCATCGACGGCGAGATACGCACAAACAATCGCCGCGATCCAGATCAACAAGGTGACGGCAATGCAGCGTTTCGAGCCGATGCGATCTTGCAGATAGCCGAACAAAAATGCGCCGATGGCGGCCGTGACGTTGACCACCATGATCAGGATAATGGTATCTTGGGTTTGAAACCCCATCACTTCCTGCGCGTACACCGCCGCCAGCACGATGACGATGTAAATCCCGGCGTAATAAATCGTCAACGACGCCAGAAAACGGAATAAATCGGTATGTTGCCGCGCCTGACGCCAGGTCGCGCCCAGCCGCTGGAAACCGGCGCGGATCAGTGAAATGCCGTCGACGGTGGCGGAAACGGTAACGCGCTCGCGCAACCACAGCAACGTCGGCAACGCGGCAAGGCCGAACAGCACCGCCACGATCAGATTGGTCACCGGCACGTAATCGGCGGCTTCCATGTCTTGCGCTTCGGCATAGGTGACATACGCCAGGCACAACACCAGCGACAGCAGCCCGCCAAAATAGCCGAGCGCCCAGCCGTAACCGGACAGCCGCCCCATCGTCTCCGGCGTGCTGATTTCCGGCAAAAACGCCGCGATCAGGTTCTCGCCGCTGGAAAACATGAACGTCGCCAGAATCACCAGCCCCATCGCCAACGCGATGTCGCCGGGTCCGGCGAAATACAACAGCGCGGTAAACACCACGCAACCGATGGTGGTCCCCGCCAGAAAACGTTTTTTCGCGCCGGAATAATCGGCAATCGCGCCAATCACTGGCGCGGTGAGCAGCACCAAGCCGTTGGCTACCGCCATCGCCAATGTCCACAACAGCGTAGCATCGCCGCTGCCCTGCCCGGCGGCGATCACGCCGACAAAAAACGCATTGAAAATGGCGGTCAGAATCACCGTGGTAAACCCGGAATTGGCGAAATCGTACATGCACCACGCGAAACGCTCGCGGCGCGTGGCCGGTTCGGAAATATTGGAAGAAGAAGCCATCAATCGCGGCTATTGCCCGGTCATCTGCTCCGGCACCACCCAGGCATCGAATTGTTCCGCGGTGACATAGCCGGTGGCGATCGCGGCGGCCTTCAAGGTCGTGCCTTCATGGTGCGCTTTCTTGGCGATTGCGGCGGCTTTGTCGTAGCCGATATGCGGATTCAGCGCGGTCACCAGCATCAGCGAGTTGTGCATCAATGCGTCGATGCGCTCGATATTGGCTTCGATGCCCACTGCGCAATGCTCGTTAAAGCTGACCATGGCATCCGCCAACAAGCGCACGCTTTGCAGGAAATTGTGAATGATCAGCGGTTTCATCACGTTCAATTCGAAATTCCCCAGCGCGCCGCCCATGTTGACCGCGACATCGTTGCCCATGACCTGGCAGCACACCATGGTCATCGCTTCCGATTGCGTCGGATTGACCTTACCCGGCATGATCGAACTGCCCGGCTCGTTCTCGGGAATGCGCAATTCGCCGATGCCGCAACGCGGCCCGGACGCCAGCCAGCGGATATCGTTGGCGATTTTCATCAGCGACGCGGCGAGCGTTTTCAACGCGCCGTGCGCGTGCACCAACGCGTCGTTACTCGCCAATGCTTCGAATTTGTTCGGCGCGGTGACAAACGGCAATCCGGTCAGGCGCGATAATTCCGCCGCCACACGCACGGCGAATTCCGGGTGCGCGTTCAAGCCGGTGCCGACCGCGGTGCCGCCCAACGCCAATTCGCACACATGCGGCAGCGCCACTTCGACATGGCGCAGCCCGTGATCCAATTGCGCCACATAACCGGAAAACTCCTGCCCCAGCGTCAACGGCGTCGCGTCCTGCAAATGCGTGCGGCCGATTTTGACGATTGATTCGAATGCTTGCGCCTTGGCGGCCAGCGTTTCGCGCAACAACCGGATCGCGGGCAGCAACCGCTGCTGCAATTCCTGCACCGCCGCGACATGCATCGCGGTCGGAAACACGTCGTTGGACGACTGCCCCTTGTTGACCTCGTCATTCGGATGCACCTTGCGATCCGCGCCACGCCCGCCGCCGAGAAGCTCGGAAGCGCGATTCGCCAATACTTCGTTCACGTTCATATTGGTCTGCGTGCCGGAGCCGGTTTGCCACACCACCAGCGGAAACTGGTCGTCGAAATGACCCGCGATCACCTCGTCGGCGGCCTCGATGATCGCCGCCGCGCTGGCGGCATTGAGCAACCCCAAATCGTGATTCACCTTGGCGGCGGCGCGCTTGACCCGGGCCAGCGCATGAATCAGCGCCACCGGCATGCGCTCGCCGGAAATCTTGAAATTCTGCAACGAGCGCTGCGTTTGCGCGCCCCACAACGCTTCGGCGGGCACCTCGACCACGCCCATGGTGTCGCGTTCTTCACGGGTTTGCATGGGTAGTCACCTCATTAAATGGAATGAATTGAAGGAATTGGTTAACGCAGGTTTGCGATTTTGTTTAGCTCAAACCCACCCTTCAATACGCGAGTTGATCCAAGGTAATACCCATCGCTGCTGCGGCTTTCTCAAGAGTTGCTTTACGCGGGCGTTTGGCAGCTTCGATCTGCGCGTAACCGGCTTGCGTAATCCCCATGCGTTTAGCCATTTCCTCTTGCGTCAGCATCAGGTATTCGCGCCAAGCGGCAAGCATGCTGACTTCATCCATAATGCGTTTGCCAACAACCTCGTTGGGGATCGTGCCTGGACGCACGATGCCCGGAAGTTTGACAAACTCGGCATAAGGCACGACGACAAAAGCCGGTTTTCCGTTGCTATCCAGGATGGTTTGGTAATTAATAAGTGCGCTCATCGCGTTTTTTCACCTCTTCAATATCAATAACATGCACGCTGCCATCAAATTCGAAAAATACCCGGTAATCGCCAACCCGTAGCCGGTAGCCATACGCATGATTGGCAAGTTTCTTGACACCTTGGCAATCTGGAAAATCAGCCAGCGACTGGACTTCAGTAAAAATTCTTTTGCGCATAGTGACATCTTTGATTTTCTCAACCTGCTTAAGCGCTTTGGGTTTCCAGTCAATGTCATTCACACTTATTATAAGCCTAAAATAAGTATTTTAACAAAAATATAAGCATTCAGATCTTTGTGAAGCTTTATTTCTTGAAATTCTACAGCGAGCACTACGCTTACGCGCCCCACAACGCTGTGGCGCACATTTTAGATCATTGAATAAATGCGGTTCTGGTTTACCAACGAATCGCTGAATTACTATGAGTTTATTATTCCAACAGCTAAGAACGCGCAAATAGCAGCAGTGGCTTTATATCGTGATTGTCAGCGGCACGTAAGGCTTCAATATAGCGAGCGCGAGTTTCTCCGGCATCGACCAGATTTGCACGCCCCCAGGTGAATGGCTCCTGTTCAAGCTGCTGGACGAGAAGATCGCCGATAAGACGCGAGAAACGTCCGTTTCCGTTGGGAAACGGATGGATTGCAACCAGGCGGTGACTAAACCGCACCGCAATTTCATCCGGAGGATAAGTTTTATGTTCGATCCAGTAACAAGCATCGCCAATGGCTTGATGCATATCCATTGTGATCCGGTAGGCATCGACACCAATGTTGCGGGCTGAGGTGCGATATTGCCCTGCCCAACGCCACACATCCCCAAACATGCGCTTGTGCAATTGGCGCAAGAAATTTTGGTCAAGCACATCCCGCTTCTTACGTGCGGCAGCCCAGCGCAACCCCTGGCCGATGTTGATTTGCTCCGCTTCGTTGAGTTCGTGCCGCAACGTGATATAGGCAGGAATAAGTTGCTCACGTTCTTCGGTTGTCAGTGGGGTATTAGCATCATCGTCATCGGCAAATAATGGATCTGGCATGACGATGCTACTTATCTTCCCATAACCCTTTTAGTGAGCCTGATAGGATCAATTCGACCATGCGCCGCTGTTCATCGTCGAGATCGGATTTGAGCAAAGCTTGGTTTTCCAGTCGCATGGTGTGATCAAGCCGGGCAATGTCTTTGCGCGTTTTCTGGATAGCACGCTCACGTAGAATATCATCAAGCGGTTTTGTCGGTACGAAGGCATATACAAAGGTACAGTTCATTGCCTCGGCAGCTTCACGCAAGGTCTTGATCGTCGTTGCGCCAGTCACTTCCGCTTTTTCAATCACCGGAATACGTGAAGGGGAAGCATCCATACGCGCAGCAAGCTGGCGGGCAGTCATGCCAAGTGCTTCACGAATGGCCTTTATCCATCCCCGTGGCGGCGCAACAACCCCTGCCTCACGCAGGGGTGCGAGACGTCTTTCCAATTGTTTTCTAGCAAGCGATGTTTGGTTTTTGTTCATATCTATATGTCCATATTTCCAATCATATTAATACATAAATATGAACATATCAACAATTAATTGACATTAATATGTGAACAAAACTAGATAATAAAGGGGATCTGATCCTTTTCTTCGAAAATCAATCGAGTCTGACCCTGAGGTCTCCCCACAA
>LWDH01000040.1:0-12285 GCA_002083395.1 Proteobacteria bacterium SG_bin4
TCCATCTTCTTTCCCTTTTTTCCTTTGATCACAAAGACTAATACATACACAATTTCAATTATAAAAATTATGTATGCTTAAATAAAATCGATAGCATTTTCTCGAATAAAATTACTCAGAAAATTCCCACTCGCACCAACCGCTTACCAGTGGAAAATAAATACCTAACTTTATTCGCTTTGAATCAACCTTTTGCATAATCCTGGCATAATTATACAATTGATTTTGATAGCGAAATCTCTCCCGATCAAGAAATTCTTGCAAATTGGATCCTTCATGACTACTGATTTTATAGTCAATAATCCACCGGATATTATCCGAGTCGCAAAATGTACGATCAATTACCCAATTAGTGAGTTTGCTGTCTAAAATTGATGTGATTTTCAACTCATTCTGGGCGTATTGATGGGATCCCAAGATCCAACGCCCACGATCATCCGTGATGGCGTTTGTCAAACTCAGTATGATACGTTCAACCGCGACCTCCATTTGATCACCATCACTCATCCCGCACACTAACAAATTGTGTTTGAATTGATCTCGCAATTCCTGTATCCGTTCAACGGTCCATATCGAAAGCCCATCCTCAGCAATTTGTTGCAACCATCGATGCACAACGCTCCCGACATATCGCGCCATATCACTTACCCAGAAGAAATCAATTGCTTCGTTTCCTGGATTACTCTCACACGTCTTTTGCAATCTGATTGATTCAGGAGCATCCGGCAAAACCCATTCTGAATTAAGCCGATTGATCTCCTGATTGAATTTTATTCTAACCAAGCTAGCATAATCAGCATCTACAGCGTAATTCTTCCTAAGCACTTCATCTGCAGCTGCAACCTTCAGGAAATCTTGTTCAACGGCAGGCCAAAGTCTTTCAAGCAACGAGCCTCGTTTCGGTTTTTTCAATTCACTTCGATCATTGCTCTCGGCGGACAACGCTGTATGTCCCAGCAAATGTAAAAATTTCTTAGCACGTGTTGCCGCAACATACAACAATCGATCCGCTTCCAGCTGCCCCTTATCCCAATCAAGTTTTTCCAACCAAGAATAGATCGGATCAATTTCAGCACCTGTTTTTCGAACAGGCGCCAGTAATAAATCCGAAGTTTGAGCGTCATGTTCGCAATAAAACTGATTACGGGGTTGTTCAATCCACTGCAGCAATTGCTTTTCCTTGTTACGAGGGATGTTACCAAGCCCCGGCACGATAACAGTATCAAACTCAAGTCCTTTGGCTTTATGAATTGTCATAATCTGTAATGAATCACCGGCAGACAAATCCGGAGCAGCATAAAGCACGTTCAAACCACTTTGGAATCGCGCGATATCCATAAGATTGCCAGCCACTTCTTGCTCTTCAAGATAATTCAGATATCTTGCAGCATCATCCAAATGCTTCACGATGCCTTTCTTATCTTGAGACCCATGATTGATGCAACCAGGACCACCTAGCGTGTTCCAAACAGCTTCCACTATCACACGTAGTGATTGGCGCCGGCGATGTATCATGCAGGGCTTAAGAACTTCGCGCAACCTACGTATCCGATCTCTTCCGTCATCGGAAATTTTTTTCATCCGGGTTTCGTTAGAAATTAATTCCCACACAATCCGTTTAGAGACAGAAGCTTGAAAAGAGCTATCTTGCTGATCAATGCTCATCAACGCAGTGATATCTTGCAATGATAATCCACACCATGGCGCACGTAACAAACTAAGCCACGCAAGCCGGTCAGCCGGATTGATCAATGCACGAGTCAGCGCCAGCAAATCTTGTATGACCGGCTTAGTTGCCAGTGTTTCAATATCGACTGCACGAAAACGTACATCATTTTTTTGCAATTGTTTTACGATTTCATGCAAGTGATTACGATTCCTCACCAAAATTGCAATCGTATCCGTTGGATATTGCTGCCGGGTGAATTGAATAATTTCAATGACCTTCGCGGCTTCTGCGTCTGGATCTCGTACAAATGCAGGATGCACGTTCACAGCATCTCGTTCCAACAGCGGATGCGTTGCAACTGAGGGGGAAAATGTTATCGCACCGGTTACGCTATCCTCTTGATCCGGCATGATCTGTGCAAAAGTCCGATTCACCCAATCGACAATCCCCTGCTGGGACCGGAAATTAGCTCTCAGAGTTATTGGCCAAAGCTTTCGATTATTAATTCCAATATTGCGAGCCCGTAAAAATAACCCAACTTCCGCTTCACGGAAACGATAGATGGATTGCATCGGATCTCCCACTACAAACAGACTGCGACCATCGCCTTCTTCCCAGCCGGCAACAAGTTTCTCAATCAATTCGAATTGACTGATCGAAGTATCCTGAAATTCATCGATTAATAAATGCTTGATTTGGAAATCCAGCGCCAACGCCAAGTCTGTCGGTGCCTGCGAATCACCCAGCGCCAATATTGCCCGTTGTGCAACTTCAGAAAAATCAACGCAACCGTTCTCCTGAAAAATAACCTGTAGCTGCGCTACCGCATAAGGTAGCAATCGCATGATCGTCCCAAGAATTTCCCATTGCTGCTCGGTATAGCTAGGAGGCGGAAGTTGACGCATTATCGGCAACGCTAACTGAAAATCCTTTGTCTGACTCAACTGAGCAATGAGCGATTCAAATCGATCTTTCCAGGATTTGGCTGCGTCTTTTTCGATTTTGGTATTCCCTATGGGAAAACCTTCCTTTCTTGAAATTTTTCTCCGCCAGGTATCATCTTTAGTTAACAGTAATTCCGCAATCCCCTGCCACTGCTCGATTGTTGCCATTGATATTGTTTCAAGATCGGCACAGCGCGTAATATCTGATGCGCTACCTTCCGCGATAAGATTGACAGCCGCATATTGCAGTAACTGCAGCAATTCACGATGCAGAACATCAGGCAATAGCTGAAATGCCTTCAGTTGGGCAATACAGCGGGAATTTTGCAACGCACATTCCAATTCCTCTCGGGTTCTTGCATGCAGATGGCGCAGCCAATGATCGCGGCGTGCGAGCATATCGGCAAGCAATGTTTCAGTTCGTGCATAGTCGTTGTCTAGATGTTCAAGTAACCGCTCAACGTCGCTGGCAATCTGCGTATCTTGTTCAATTAGTCTTAAAGTCGCACGAGCAGCCGCCACATAAAAATGAGTTGCGTCTTCAATCGTTTCAGGCTGCGCGCCGAATTTTGACAAAACGGGCATTTGCCGGGTCAAGGCAGCGCACAAAGAATCGATAGTTTGTATTCTTAATCGATCAGGATTTTCCGAAATCTGCCAACCAAATTGACGATCTCGTTGCAAAACCATTTCTGCCAATTCCCGGTTTAATTTTTCATTAGGAGAAGCATCCTCCACCAATTGATTTATCTGTAAAGCCGCTAAAACACGCGAGCGCATTTCCGCAGCGGCTTTTCGCGTAAATGTGATTGCGACAATCTCTTCGGGCGCATCAACACAAGCGAGTAATCTAAGATACCGCTGGATCAAAATCGTGGTTTTGCCCGATCCCGCCGGCGCTTGCACAATAAATGATTGGGAAGGATTTAATGCAAGAATGCGATCATCAGTATCAGGAACAATAGGAATTCTCGGCATTTTTATTGTCCCTCTTCATCAATAACGTCACTTATTCGTTCATAAATTCTGCAAAACATATGCATATCGCAAAATTTACAGGTTGCTGGAAATTCTTTGGGATCCACGCTGGCTTCACCGCTGCAGAACCCAATCGCAAGATTTGTCAGATTCTGCCGGAATGCGTCAATCACGTCCTGCCAGCTTTCAAAAGACTTACCTCCGCTTAATTGAGAATAACCTTTTATTCCGGGTAACAAGCCGGAATTACTCATTAATGCCACAAATCCAACAACACCTGATCTCACAATTCCAAATGCTATTCCCGCAATTACTCTCTTTTGATCGGGCATCGTCATATAAAGCGATAATTGCGGTTCATCCGGCCGTTCCCCGATCATCGATTGAACCGATTGCATGCTTGTTTTGTAGTCGATAATAATCCGCTGCCCATCCGCCAATTCATCCACCCGATCCAGCCGCATGCCTAATTTTAGCCCACCCAACTGAACGCTGAATTTTTCCTCAATCGCGATCACGGTAAAGCAATCGCGATTTTTTTCTTGATTCAGCCATTCATGAATCAATCGAACCAAACGCCTCTGCTCGACTTGCAATAAACGATCAGGTAACAATGCAGGACAGATTCGCCGCAATGCAGAAATCGCATTGTCAACGATTTCCGTGATCAACCGGTCAAGATCATTCTCGCAAACCTCGTCCAATGCTTGTTTGGTAATCAGCTTTCGCCAAACATCAGCTAATGCCTGATGAACCAGCGATCCTCTTTCCCTGGCATCCAAACCGGCATGCGGTTCTTCGATAGTTTCAATATTTAAGCGGTGCTTTGCCCATGCGCGAAACGGGCAAGCGGCAAAATCCTTGATAACCGATGTACCGCCTTGAATGCCTTGCTGTGCGATTTCTTCCGGTAACGGTAATGTCTGGCTATCTTCAATCCGCAACATCTCACAAGACTGGATAATCAAGTCACGATGCGATAGCCACTCGGGGATCACAAAATCTTCAATGGGTATTGATCGAATCAGCGCGCTGGGCGTTAATTCTTGTTGATCATCACCGTCCCGATACTTGGGTGAACTGACAATCACTTCTTCAGCATGCGTAAACCATCCTTGCATCAAACGCTGGCAAAAGGCCGAAGATTCTTGAATCGAACCTAACGTCAACCTGGCCTTGCGTTGCAACTCAAGCGGTAAAAAAGGATTAGGGCGAGCACGTAGCGGCCATTGATCATCCGAGAGAGCCATCACCCACAGATAATCAAATGTCATCCCTGCGGCTTCCAGCACACCCAAAATCTGTATAGGCGCTTCCGGTGATTCAGGCTGGAACACAGTATCGTTCGCCATCCATTTCAAACGGCTGATTGCCTGGTAATAGGTAATTCTTGATGAGATTTGATCCAATCTGGCAAACTCTGCAAGCAGCGTTTGCCATTTCTCAACGGTCTGGAATTCTTCGGAATTCAGACTACGCTCACCCGGAAATCCACAAAGCTGCAATATTTCCGCAACAACCTTGACGTAATCCGTGTGACTCCCGTTACTTGGCAATTTTGCCTGGCGGTATGCATCGATTTCGGTTAGGAAAGCAAATAAAACAGGACAATCTTTATGACCATTCACGCGCCTGACCAGATCTAACAGTTGCGGCAATGAAATCATCGGCGCGGCAAACCGCCGGATCGCGGTATCGAGCAATGCACGTTGGCCCATCTCGGTTTCAGCGCCTTTTAGAAACGGTGAACGTAACCAATGACTGAGTTGATGGAACTCTACTTCTTGATCGATCAGTGCTAAAGTGATGAACGCAGTTTCAATGACCGGATAGGTTGCGAGCGCCAAACCCAGCGAAATATTATAGGACGCCATTGAATGATCAGCACCCGGCAATGCTGACCTGACGTCTGGTTGCAGGACCGCATTAAATGTCCGGATTAAAGCATTTCGATAACTTGCTAATGCCGGAACCACGATACCGACACGAACCGCAGCATCGGTCTTTTCAATTTTGGACCGTGCCCACAGCGCTGCATGATAAATCTCATCGGGGCTATTCAAGTATTCCACACGCCGAACATTTTCCGGCAGCACCCGCTTCTGCGATAAAGAATCAACCGCGGTAATCTCGCAACCTGAAACTTGCAGTTTTTCGAAGAAATTATTTTGCTGCGGTGTTATGACATCAAAACCAAAGCAAATTAGTGATGCGTATTGCTTTATTTCAAGCGTGTCATAGCATTCTGTAATGAGATCACAAATCCGTGCTTGATCCGTCGATCCCTGACTTGCCGTGATACTCCGGTACGACTCGACCCAATCCAAGAATGCTCTTCCATCTTCATTGGGTAAATAGCTGCTCAGTTGCGGAATTAATCGCCAGACATGCGCTAGCCGCCAAGCTTCGCGTGCCAATTGCGCTGTTTGTGAAACTCTCAGTAATGTTTTACCAACTTCGGATTGTTGAATAACCGATTCCCACTGTACTTGTTCCTGTGCACCCGTCAATAGCAAAGGTAAGGATAAGGAATCCCTTGAATAAAGCGCATCGTAATATATGCGTTCGATAAAAGCATCGAATGGCAGGATATCGGCAGAATGCCAGACCTCCCTCTTTTGATCAATTTGGTGCTGATTAAATTTTTCTTTAAGCGCTAAAGCAAGCCTTCGGTTAGGCGTGATAGCCGTCCCGCCAGCATGTAAGCGCTTAAATACTTTTTTAAGGGAGATTTGCGGATATTGCGAAGAATCAAACATGCGGGTAGTTAACTACTAACCGCTTTGGGAGTTTAACGTTTCAGTTGATCCAGTTTGTCTTTAACGCTTGCCCATTCATCAGCATCTGGCAGCGGGTCTTTTTTCTCGATAATTGGCCGCCACTTTTTAGATAAATCAGCATTCAATTCGATAAAATGCAATTGCTCATCTGGCACATCATCCTCAGCGTAAATCGCTTCCACCGGGCATTCGGCAACACATAATGTACAATCGATACACTCATCAGGATCAATCACCAAAAAATTTGGCCCTTCACGAAAGCAATCCACTGGACAAACATCCACACAATCCGTGTACTTACACTTAATGCAATTTTCAGTTACTACATAAGCCATGACAACTCTTCCTTGCTTGTTTCTCGAATTTAATTTTTTATTTTAACAGAATTCTAATCACTAACGCCATCACTCAGCATCTGTCGATTTATTCGCATAAAAAGATTGCTGCACATTGATTTTCATCAGTAAAATGTTCGATCAAAACTCAATTCGTCTGAATATCATGAACTGTAAACAAAAATTTAAACTTGCACTGGCTTTTACCCTGTTATCTCTATCTCCTTATTCCCAAGCAAATCCAGTGGCCTGCTTCAATACCAATGCTGGAGAATTTTGTATGGAGCTGTTTGAAACACACACACCTATTACAACCGCCAACTTTCTTAATTATGTCAATAGTGGCGCTTACACAAACGGGATTTTTCACCGTAGCGTGCCTGGTTTTGTGATTCAAGGCGGTGGCTATAAAATCAATGAGAGTGCCAGTGGAAAAATTCTCTCGGCAGTAAATACATTCCCACCAATTACGAATGAATTTAAAATTTCAAATACGCGAGGAACAGTTGCCATGGCTAAAATTGGCGGCAACCCCAACAGCGCTACGAGCCAATGGTTTATCAATCTTGCTGACAATTCCGGTCCACCGAGTCAATTAGATACACAGAATGGAGGCTTCACCGTCTTTGGGCGGATTATATTCGGTGGGATGAATACCATTGACGCGATTGAAGATCTTCCGGTTTCCAACATCAACCTTGGCAGCAGCCGTTCGCCGGCGCCAATTATTGGCTCAGACGGATCAGCGATCACGATCGAAAATCTTGTAACAATCAATCAAGTAACTGTGACATCTGTCGCCGGTATATTCAGTCACGATGTTTTAAGTTTTGCTGTTGATATTGGAACCGGTACCGCATTAGATGTCAATTTGCGGTCAATCAATAGTCCACCCCTTATGTTCGAACTTGAACCAGCAAGTATCAAATCGCTTGCAAATAAACCGGCGAATATTGCAACGTATTCAAGTTCAAGCGGCCAGCTTCACATTCCATCCGTGATGATTAATTCCAAGACTATTGTCAACAATGTCACCATGCAACTTATCGATTTAGCAACTTATAGATTCCAATTAATCAGCTATGATTAACTATTAAATACCGACATTTATACTTCAATTCCAAATATTACATCGTTCGAAATCAATAACACCCGCATAAAAAATATTTACTTAAGTGGAAAGTTTGAAGTATATTTAATAATAAGTCTCATTTATGGATAACCAGATTAAATTCGATTGTTACATTGATGAGATAAATTTAAAGAATTCTTTGAAGAAACGGGATTTACGTATACCTGTTTAACGCATCGTCTATAAACAGTATTTCCAAAGTCGCTTTGACATTTCTTGCCAATATGCTACAGAAAATGTCATTCTTTTTTTGATTAAAACCAAAAATCTGCGGTTATTCCCGGTTTTATCCTCAAGTTTATAGATTAATATTTTTAATGCATAAGATAAGTTCTACTTCATATGCTAATTTATTAATTTCATGGAGATTGACAACTTAACTTAATAATTTCAATTATGTTGCTTGGTTTCATAACTTAAACAGAGCGGCATTTCCTCACCATCAACATGCGATATGAAGCAGACGAATTTCTCTATGAAAGAAATTACAAGCTTCACGCAGTTCTGATCTCGCCTTAAGGGCAGTAGACTCAAGATAATCAGGTTGCTTGATAACCGCATCTTTACGTTTAAGCGTAATCGTGATGCAACTTAAGGCAATTACCATTTGTTTATAAGTGTATCAACGCAAAACTTTTCATATTAGAAGGAGAAATCGATATGAATTTCGGTAACCCAGCGTTACAAACAAAACGGCCTCTAACCATTAAAACCGCTCGTCCCCTTCGATTCAAGCAATTATTCGCAATAATATTACTACTCATCATTACGACAACTGCTACTCACACCCAAGCAGCCAAGATAATATTCCGGTCTAATTTTAGTTCGGGAGTTACCCTGAGCGCACCTTACAGTTTCTATCCTAGAGGCGCATGGCAGCAATTTACCGGCATTGATAAAGATACTGGCTATAGCTGGCCTATTCGAGCATTGGGAGCCAATTTTTCTGGCCTGCAACTAATCACGGCCAATCCAATTGAGCCATCTACCATCGGTTCTTACATTTCTAACTCCATTAGAACCGTCGCCGGACCTTTTGGAACGATTAATGAACTGTACCAAATTGTTAAAATGAATGGCGAAATAGGTGAAGGTGGATCACAATCGCCGTTTGTGATTATTAGACCCTCGACAGTAGGTGATGTAAAGAATTTATATATTTCTTATTGGTTTAAGTATCCAACTGATTTAGCTTCGAAGTTGGATAGCAGTGTTTCATCTGGTAACTGGCGCACACAATTTGAATTTAAAACAGGTGGATACGACGGCAGTAACGGAAGCGGCGATTATCGAATCATCACTAACATATTCAAAGATACCGATGGCGGACTTTATTGGTTAACAAAAGGGGATACTGTAGCAAATGGCCCTCTTCCCAGAATCACATACTGGTATGAAGAAAACCGGGTTGTACCCGTCCCCTTAGGCACATGGTTCAAGTTCGAAGTTTACTGGAACCGCTCCAGTGGCAGCGACGGACGCTTCTGGGCTGCCGTCAATGGTCAAGAAATTGTTGACTATCGAGGCCCCACTATGGGAATCGACAGCCTTCCAATCACACGGATAATGCCTCATAACACCTACAGTGGCGGATATGCACCGGTCGAATCAAGTCTCACAGGATTTGAAATATGGGATGGTTTTCCTTGCGGAGACGGCGTCTCATGCTACAACTTCGATAAAGCCGCCCCGACCACACCAGCATCGTTAACTGGAAAGCTCGCAAAATATTCAAGTTTTGCATCTGTCACATTGGCTTGGTTGCCTTCTACAGATAATGTGGCGGTATCGAACTATATAATCTACAGAAACGGTACTAGAGTTGGTGTCAGTATAACTCCAAATTTTATTGATACGATTTCCGGAAGCCCAAAAGGAGCGATCTATAGTTATACAGTCCGTGCTCTTGATGCAGCCGGAAACTTCTCTCCTGCAAGTTCAGCGATCCCAATTGTTTATTAAAGTGTAAAAATGGAAGAGTAAACCAGAGGAAAGCTAGGTGATATAAGTAATATGGACGCCCTCTCGAATTGAACGGCACGTAAAAAATTACTCTTTGTCATGAGTAATGATGACCTCACTCGATTGGGCAATTTTCCACAAATCTTATGTGGGAATCTTGCGTTAACGCCTACTCTGTTTATTTCCATAGCATGCAAGTTATTGTTTAGACCTCATTGGGTGTTTTATCGTCAAACGCGCTGTGAGATCTATTTCTATTGTAGAACATGAGATATTTTCTAAGCCTCACTTTGTATCGTATGCGAGCAGATATACCGCTTCGTATTTGTCACTCTTTCAAAGCCGTTCGACAAACAGCAAGACAGCTACCCTTGCCCCCAAAAGCGAAACAAATTGACTGGATGCACCTGACACCATTTGCTGGTGATAGCTTGCGATGGATTGCGTGAATCTCCATTCACTTCATCGACAATACACGACACCAACCGAAATCGACTTCCTTCATGTTTCAGTATTCTTGAAAGCATCCTGGAGTCAACGAAAGGATGGTTCAAATGCAATTCATCTATCCGCACATCAGCACGAATACATCCGCTGATAGCGGAACCGACCTAAAATAGCCCTTTGAGCGTGCCCCTTCCAATAGTGGCATTGATAAACCGATCGCAGATTCCTGTAAATAGCCAAGTCAGACTGCCACTTCCATCCCGAAATCTGATTCGGATACGCATCAAATTGTTCAGCTAACTCAGCAGTGTCTTTTGCCTTCGATCGCAGCAATTGTCATCTTGGCTCTGAATCCCTCTACGTGGCTCCTTCTCGTTTCACTCATACAATTGTTATATTTTACTTTAAATTCAAATATCTATATTACGATAGATTAACAATTATTCGACTGTTCGAATATGCAAGAACACTTTTTGTGAGCACATTTTTTGGGTAGAGCTTAACAAGCTGTTCATCCCTGTAGTGCCACCTCACTGCGTACTGTCTCAATAAAAAATTGATACGAATAGTTGGCACAAATAATGCTTAATGAATATCGTAGTACGAAAAGGGCAAACTCTGCGAAAGCAGAGGACGCAAAGTCACTGATCTAAAGGGCAAATGCCCCAAGATGGCAGGACTGCCACAGATAGCGCTGTTCGTTTTAGTAAACGTCTATGCAACCATTCCATGGTTACGTAGTAATTCAAGCAATCTAATTCGAAGTGTATCTCTGCAGTTCCGTCCTTGAAATTTTAAGGAGGAATCGAAAATGAACATCGATCATCGTGTAGTAACTGTAACAAAACCGCCATTAATGGTTGACAAAACACTTCAACCAGAAACAACTGCTGTTAAGAGTAACAACACTTCCAGGCTGTTCCGAACAGGAAAGCTCGTTGCGATGATGATCATCATCGCCATGGTTTCTTCGCAGGCACACGCAGCCAAAATGCTTTTCAGGTCGAATTTTGGCTCTGGGGTGACTCTTAGCGCACCTTATGCTTTTTATACTAACGGTAAAGGAGCGTGGCAACAATTCACCGGAGTAGATAAAGAAACTGGCTATAGTTGGCCACTTAATGTGCTTGGTACAAGATTCTCAGGCATGCAACTCATTACACTCGACCCCGTTACTTCTACAACAATTAATGATTATATTACTAATCAAATTCGATCTGTTAGTGGACCCAAAGGAAAGACTGTTAATGAAATCTTTCAAAATGTAAAAATCATTGGCGCTCCCGGTGTAGCGGGTTCTCAGTCACCATTTTTATTTGTCAGACCCTATACGGCTGGTGATGTCAAGAATCTGTATATGACATACTGGATAAAATATCCGGCAGATCTGGCAGATAAATTGGATGCTTCGGTCTCATCTGGAAATTGGCGCACTCAATTTGAATTCAAAACAGGTGGATATGATGGCAATGACGGTAGCGGCGATTATCGGATTATCACCAACATATATAAACATACGGATGGCAAGCTTTATTGGATGACAAAAGGGGATAGCCAAGCGAATGGTCCAATTCCAAGAATTACCTATTGGCTTGAGGACAATCGAGTTGTACCGGTCCCNNNTTGGTGAATGGTTTAAATTCGAAGTTTACTGGAATCGCTCGAGCGGCAGTGATGGACGTTTCTGGGCTGCAGTCAATGGCCAACCGATAGCAGATTACCATGGATCCACTATGGGAGATTACAACCTGCCTATTACTCGAATCATACCTCATAATGCATACAGTGGCGGCTATGGCCCCGTCGAATCACATATCACCGGATTTGAATTATGGGATGAGTTTCCCTGTGGCAGCGGTGTTTCATGCTATAACTTTGATACGATTGCACCAACAATTCCAGCATCTCCCAAAAGTACATATCGGAAATTCTCTACATTCGCTTCAGTCGCATTATCTTGGACAGCTTCAACCGATGCGGTCGGTGTTGCTGGTTATGCGATTTATAGAAATGGGGTAAAAATTGGGGTAAGCACTAC
>LWDH01000040.1:12302-12824 GCA_002083395.1 Proteobacteria bacterium SG_bin4
ACGATATCCGGCAGCGCTAAAGGTACACTCTATAGCTACACTGTAAAGGCATTCGATGCTGCTGAAAACTTTTCTAACTCCAGTTCAGCGGTTACCGTAACTCACTAATATAATTAGCATCCTCACAGTCAAGTCACCCCCGGCAAAGCTAGGGGTGATTTGGTAATCTGCATCTCCTCGAATTTTCGATCTATTCAGAAGTGATGTTTATTGGGACTTACCGCTATATAAGCATCAATGGCTCCAATCGCATATCTGGATCATTCAGCAAACCTGACGCAAAAATAACTCATATTTCGCAATCATTTGTAGTCTCCTCGGAAATTAGATCCAATTTAAAGTAGAGTTTTCTAAAACAAAAGGAGCTCTATGATGAAGAAATCGAAGTACAGTGAACAGCAAATCATTACCTTACTCAGGGAAGTTGAACTAGGCGCCAAAGTCAATGAGACCTGTCGCAAGTACAGCATCAGCGACGCGACCTACTACAAGAGACCTTTGCACGGTAAGAATGGTGCCAGA
>LWDH01000041.1 GCA_002083395.1 Proteobacteria bacterium SG_bin4
GGCTAATTTGTATCTGCTACGCAGTCAACTGATGACTGCTTAAGGGGAAAATCCGTCTAAAATACCTAAATGGCGGACCACGAGACACAGAACGAAGGAAATTCGGTGACAAAATGTCACTGACAAATGAATTGCCACAGAAATCGGTGGTAAAAAATCACCGACAGTACCAAAAAATCTGGAAGATGCTATTTGATCAGCGCTTCCCTAAGATACCTGTCCAAAAAATGGAATCCACTTCTGTGTATAGTCGAACCTTGTTCTCTATACATCAATGTTTGCAAAACGGACCGTATCCATGTGAGCGTTTCCCTTAACACAGCAATTTGGATTTCATCTCAATTCTCATCCAGTACAACGCGCAAAAGAATAAAAAATAGAACCCCTCACTAGTAATTCTCAGAAAGGGGGATTTGGAAAATACTAAACGCGGATTGTTATTGTTATTGACTTACCAGCTATCTAACTAAACTCTATCAATCTATAAGTATTAATAGGGGTTCTTCTGCCAGAATTTATAGTAGTTAAGTGGATTGGATATTAGAGGCTTGCTTTCCTTTCGGTCCTTGAGTGACATCAAAACTTACTTTTTGACCTTCTTTAAGAGTCTTGAATCCAGACATATTAATTGCCGAGAAGTGAGCAAATAAATCTTCACTGCCATCATCTGGAGTAATAAAACCAAAACCTTTGGAATCGTTGAACCATTTAACTGTACCTGTTGCCATTTCTACTTCCTATATAAAAACTGGGCCGGAAACCCTAACACTATTTGAACTCTTGTATCTTGAGAAACAAAAAAACATCTCAAAAAACTCGAAATCAAACGCCAAATGCAGTTTTACGCAAATCTAACGTTAAAGTCAAGCGGTTACAAAATTTTTATGGCAAACGAATATGTAATTGTCTTAAGATACTTGAAAAATTTGTCGTAATCGTCAAAGATGTCAAAATGCAGATTAATTTCAGTAGTTGTATGGTTCTCAAAAGCTGGTAAGTCGTAATGTCTGACAATCATTTAGAAGTCATTTCCCAAGTGCATGAGAAGGTAAAGCAAAAACCTCCTCCACTTTATAAAATATTATTATTAAATGATGATTTCACCCCTATGGAGTTTGTGATAGAAGTGCTAAAAAAGTTTTTTTCCATGAATCATGAGCAGGCCACACGGATAATGTTGAAAGTACATACTGAAGGTGTGGGTGTGTGTGGAATTTATCCAAGTGATATCGCAAACACCAAAGTAAAGCAGGTTATTGATTTTGCAAGAATAAATCAGCACCCGCTCAGGTGTGTAATGGAGGAAAATTAAGATGATTGCTCCAGACTTGGAAGTCAGTCTGCATATGGCTTTTGTGGAATCAAGGCAGAAACGGTATGAATTTATTACAGTCGAGCATTTGTTACTGGCTATGCTCGATAATGCCAGCGCAGCAGAAGTGCTCAATGCATGCCTGGTCGATATTGAAGATTTACGATCAGCCCTATTAGACCATATCACACGGCATACTCCCGTAATTAACGGAACAGACGAAGTTGATACTCAACCAACGCTCGGATTTCAGCGCGTGATTCAGCGCGCGATTCTCCATGTTCAATCTTCTGGAAAAAAAGAGGTAACGGGCGCCAATGTTTTAGTATCAATTTTTGGCGAAAAGGATTCTCACGCCGTTTACTTCCTCCATCAAAGAGGTGTCACACGTTTAGATGTAGTCAATTTCATCTCTCATAATATTCGCAAAGTTTCGCACGAATCCGATACCAAATCAGGCAGTGAAACAGAAAATGAAAATGAATCCAGCACCAGTGGATTACCCGAGAATTACACGATCAATCTTAATCACCTAGCTTTACTTAACAAAATTGATCCGCTGGTCGGACGCGATAAAGAAATCGAGCGCGTCATTCAAACTTTATGCCGGCGCCGAAAGAACAACCCGTTGCTGGTCGGTGAAGCCGGTGTTGGTAAAACCGCTATTGCAGAAGGTCTGGCGAAGCGTATTGTCGAAGGTGATGTACCTGATCTACTACTGAAACATCAAATTTATGCGCTCGATATGGGTGCTTTATTAGCAGGTACAAAATATCGCGGTGATTTTGAACAACGCTTAAAGACATTGTTGAAACAGCTCACTGACAATCCTTCCGCCATCTTGTTTATTGATGAAATTCATACTCTAATCGGTGCCGGTGCGGCTTCCGGAGGCGTTCTGGACGCATCCAATTTGCTGAAACCTGTTTTAAGTTCCGGACAATTACGCTGTATTGGTGCAACCACCTACAATGAATATCGTGGAATTTTCGAAAAAGACCACGCCCTATCACGGCGATTCCAACAAATCGAAGTAAACGAACCCAGCGTGGATGACACAGTTGCTATACTGCGTGGCTTAAAATCACGGTATGAGCAACACCACAAAGTCAAATACACCGCTAGCGCGCTTGTCTCCGCAGCCGAACTGTCGGCTCGATTCATCAACGACAGGCACTTACCTGACAAAGCGATTGATGTGCTTGACGAAGCTGGCGCAGCGCAACGACTACTGCCTAAATCTAAAAAACGCAAAGTGATAGGTAAAAACGAAATCGAAAACGTCGTTGCCAAAATCGCACGGATTCCGCCGCAAAATATATCCACAAATGATCGTAATCGATTAAAAAATTTGGGGCGCGATATGAAAGCGATAGTCTTCGGCCAAGATGGTGCAATCGACGCATTGACAGCCGCGATAAAAATGGCGCGCAGCGGGCTTGGGAACCCCCAAAAACCAGTTGGTTCTTTTTTGTTTTCGGGGCCAACAGGTGTTGGAAAAACCGAAGTGGCGAAGCAATTAGCCTATGCGCTTGGTATCCATTTGCATCGTTTCGACATGTCTGAGTATATGGAACGGCATGCCGTTTCCCGTCTGATCGGTGCACCACCAGGATATGTTGGTTTCGATCAAGGTGGATTATTAACGGAAACTGTGATCAAACACCCCTATTCAGTATTGTTACTGGATGAAATTGAAAAAGCGCACGCGGATATTTTTAACATCCTGCTGCAGGTCATGGATTATGGAACCCTCACCGATAATAATGGACGAAAAGCGGATTTCCGTAATGTCATTATCATTATGACGACGAATGCCGGCGCAGAGTCTCTCACAAAATCAGCCATCGGTTTTACCAAAACCAAATCTACCGGAGATGAGCTCGCAGACATTAAAAAATTATTCACTCCCGAGTTTCGTAATCGACTCGACGCGATTATTTCTTTCGCACCATTAAATGAAGACATCATTCTTCGCATAACTGACAAATTCCTGATCCAGCTCGAATCGCAATTACATGAGAAAAAAGTAGAAGCAACATTTACCGAAAAATTGCGCAGCTATCTTGGAAAACACGGATTTGATCCGTTAATGGGCGCCCGCCCAATGGAACGGCTGATTCAAGACACAATTCGCAGCGCATTAGCTGACGAGCTGCTATTTGGACGGCTTGTGAATGGCGGTAAAGTAACTGTCGACATTGATAAGCACGAAAAGATCAAACTTCTGTTTGAGGACGAAGCTGCACTTTTATGATCTATGTAAGAGCATTCATCACAATAGAAGCTCAAGATCCATTAAAAAATGTAGCTTGCTCAAACTCATCATCCAACAAAAAATGTAAGGGTTTCAGTCTGCCGTTCCATACAATGCGATTCTAGCGATAACCACAAACCTCAGTTTCTTCTACTGATTTTCCAATCAATCCCCGCATCTCAGCAGATATTCGAGTTGCTCCGGACATCAGCACTCAATTCAGAAGGTTTTTTTGAATTATGCTATGGAGCAATTCAACCCAATGTTTTTTAACGCTGTTGCGCATGCGTTTTTTAAACTTTCCAATCGAATCACTCAACACTCCAGAAAAAATACAGCCTGCAGCAACATTGTGTCTAATTGTTTACAAACAATTATCAATCCTTCAACAATCCCATCTCATTAAAAGTTTATATTGGCACCACTTCGCCAAGCTGCTCGCTTGATGAAGAATGAGTCGCCTGAAATGCGTATTTTCCTTTCAGAAAACTCGCTGGAATAGCTTAATTGCCACAGTTCTATTTTGTACTTTAAAGGAGAAAAAGCATGTCAAAGGATTATCTCCAAAATCTGACCAATGAATCGCCCGGTCATTTTGCAGGAGCAACTCACAATGAATTCCTGACCTTTCGACTAGGGCAAGAAGAGTATGGAATCGAAATACTAAAAGTCCAAGAGATTCGCGGCTACGACGCTATCACTCAAATCGCCAACGCGCCGGAGTTTATCAAAGGGGTTGTGAATTTACGCGGGATCATCGTTCCGATTATCGATATGCGAATCAAATTTAACTTACGCAACGTGGAATATGACCAATTCACAGTAGTGATCATCCTAAATCTAACAAACCGAGTAGTCGGCTTGGTGGTAGACAGCGTATCCGATGTCATCACTCTAGCGGCTCAGCAAATCCGCCCCACACCTGAGCTGGGTTCGAGCATTGACGCGGAATATATTATGGGCATGGGTTCATTGGATGCACGGATGTTGATTTTAGTCGACATCGAGAAGTACTTGAGTAACAACGGTATGAATATGATTGATTCGTCTGTTCATCAGATTAACGGTTAGTTATTGGATAAATAGTCACTGAGGAGATTTTAATGTTTACTAATACATCGATTAAATTCCGCTTAAATTTTGTAATCAGTATTCTCGCAATTTTAATGACCAGTATCGGCATTATCGGCTTATACGGTTTTAATCAATCCAATGCCGGCGTTAAATCGCTTTATGAAGATCGCTTGAGCCCTGCAATACAATTAGGAACCATATTAGACACCTGGTATGTGATCCATCAAAAAGTGGTAGCCGCGACCAATACCCGCGACAACATAACCGCTAGTAAATTGGCGGAAGAAGCCCAGAGGCTAGTGAAAAAGAACGAAGGTATCTGGGCGGAGTATCTGGCAACAGAACTGATTCCCGAAGAGGCCGTGCTCAGTAAAACCAAGGGCGAGCAGCATGTGCAATATGTGCAATCGATCAATCGAGTATTTCAATTAGCCTCGAGTGGCGCATACGAAGAAGCAGCGCGGCACGAATCGGCCGATACTGAACCTAAATTCACCGCACTGCATGACACCATTTTTGCATTGCTTGATTTACAAAAAACCGCTTCAGCATCGGAATATAGCAGCATTCAAAGCAGCTTTGATCAAATTCTTATGATTGTTACCACTGCCATCCTCTTTGGAATCATCATGTCCGCTATTTTTGGATACTTGCTGCTGCGTTCCATTGTTGCCCCTCTGAACGAAGCAATTGATATCGCTCATAAAGTAGCCGTTGGCGATTTAACATCGAATATCGTAGTCGGTTCCACCAAATCATCGACCGGCCGACTATTACAAGCGCTGAAAGAAATGAATGACAACCTGATTGACTTAGTCGGCAAAGTCCGTACAGGAACCGAACAAATCACGACCGCATCCAGTGAAATCGCATCCGGTAATTCGGACTTGAGTCAGCGCACCGAAGAACAGGCATCCAGTCTGGAAGAGACCGCCTCATCAATGGAAGAGCTGACATCAACAGTCAAGCAGAATGCAGACAATGCACGCCAAGCAAATCAATTGGCAGCAGGCGCGTCGGAAGTCGCGGTAAAAGGCGGCACGGTAGTCGGTCAAGTGGTAGAAACCATGAAATCGATTAACGAAAGCGCACATAAAATTGTCGATATCATCAGTGTCATCGATGGCATCGCATTCCAAACCAACATATTGGCATTGAACGCCGCGGTCGAAGCAGCGCGCGCTGGAGAGCAAGGCCGGGGTTTTGCGGTAGTCGCAACAGAAGTCCGCACCTTAGCACAGCGTTCCGCTACGGCAGCAAAAGAAATCAAAGAGTTAATCAACGACTCAGTGACGAAAGTCGATGAAGGAACCCAATTGGTCGACGAAGCCGGCGCCACAATGGATGAAATCGTCCGTGCGGTTCAACGCGTAACAGACATCATGAGCGAAATCTCCGCGGCATCGCAAGAACAAAGTTCCGGTATTGAACAAGTTAATCAGGCTGTCACGCAAATGGACGAAGTGACGCAACAAAATGCCGCATTGGTAGAAGAAGCCGCCGCCGCGGCGGAATCAATGCAAGAGCAATCCGACATTTTGATGAAAGCGGTCAGCAGTTTCAAATTATCGAACCACCATGAAGCATCCGCCCAATCAGTTCGAGCCAAAACACGTCCGGCAACCGTTGCAAAGTTACCGAAACGCGGATTAGCGACCAAGAAAGCAGACGCGGATGCGGCAGACTCTAAAGTATTAGCCTTACCTCGTAAAAACGCGGTTAGTAACGGTGATGATTGGGAGCAGTTCTAAGCAATAAATTGAATAGTTGCAACCTGACCTGACAGTCTTCCGATTACGATGGGTCTGTCAGCTCAGGTTGCAACTACTTACATTCAGAAAACTGATAACACTATATAATCAACGAATCCTTAATACCGACCGGTCTTCAAACAGGGAGGAATCGTGAAATATTTTTTTATCTTGTTAGTGTTAAATCTCGGCAACGTTTATGCCTTATCGATCGTCTACGACGGTTTTGAATGCACGGAAGATTCCGCAGTTTCAAGCATTCCTGCACAAAGCAGATTTTTAATCGAACAAGACTTGGGTAATGGCCATTACAAATTGCTACTGGAGGACGGCTACCTGGTCTTTAAGGATAAAGTTTGTCTGGAAATGCTAAACAAAATTTCAAAAGATCTTGAATATTCAACCGATCTCTCCCAGATAAAAGCAGTCGCGTATTTTAATGGCAATCACTTAGTCATTTCGTACGGTAGTATCGTACAAAATAAAGACATCGTGCCTGGCAATCCTATTTTGTTGAGCAACGTTAATTTTCCAAGTACGTACACGCTGTTTCTTGATTACTTACCCTCAAAACAGGCATTTACGCTGAAAAGTGTTACCAAACTCGATAATTCATTTATAGCCCGGACTATTGGCGAGAGCAGCACATCGCAATCTTTTTCACTCACTCATGTAGAACCCGTATTTCCAGTCGAGACCATTGAATTCTTTATTAAAGAATAGATTTATTGATTGTTATCACTGGTTAATTCAGTTTAATCCACTGCAAATTTAAGGTGAAAGAAAATCCCAAAGGACTGGCCAAAAAATATTCTGGCCAGCCCTAATAATTTGCAAACTATACAATCACTTCATCTTCATACAGTTGGCGTAGTATGTAACAGTTGCGGGCCAATCGGAAAAGATTCCTAAGACTCTTACTTTTTGCGCCAAAACATGCAACGCATCGTACATATCGCCGTCATTGTCGATCACACTCTCAGGATTTAGCGGATTAGGATTTAGCCCATTCAGCGTTTGGAAATACCAGCCGCCGCCGTTATTTAATGGACCGTCTCGCTCAAACGACCATGTAATGATATCCAAACCAGCTTCTTTCGCTTTCTTCGCATAAATCGAGGGAACAATATCTCCGCTTTCTACTTCCAGCAGCATCCACATCGGTGGTGCAATAATTTTCACACCGGCGGCAACCAATTGTTCCATGGATGGAGACCAAGTGGCTGGATCACGGTGGTTGAATGAAGATTCCTCATAACGCCCATCCAGGTAAACAGCTTGCTTGCCGAATTCCGGTTCGTTCTGAATCCAGTACAAGATATCATTCAGGTCGAATGATTGCGGCCAGACCCGGCTTGCAGAAACCCCGGCTTCGCGGTATTCGTCGATCAATTTCTGTGCATAGTCCTGTTGGGTAAACCCATCGAACGGCATTGGAACACTAGGCGATTTAAGTTCCGGTGTCATTTTCGTTCCAAGTGACTTGAATAGTTCGATACTTTCTTTATGCGTTAACAAGGTGCCTCGCGTCGCATACAAATCGGTTCTCCAGTCGGCAGTTCCGTTCAAATATCCACTGACGGTGGTCGCTAACGGATTGGCGCTATCCATTTTTCCTTTCAGTGTCTTAAATTCATCCAGCGTAATGTCGCTGGTGCAGCATTTTGCATTCGCCGGACTGATAAGATTACCCTCGCTATCGTAAACAGCCGGCTCAAAAGGTACTGAACACTTCGCAGCCAGGGCAGTTTCGAGGATATTGGTAGTGGTATGCAAATCGCATTGAGAGTGCCGGCAAACCAATTCCTTATCTTGCGTGAAAGTCACGTCACACTCCAAGATTCCAGCACCCATTCGCGCCGCGGCTTCGTAGGATTCTTTAGTATGTTCCGGGAATTGCAATGCCGCGCCACGATGCCCAATCGAAAAATCGGTGCGTTTGAACGGTCCGTTCTCACAACTTTTCAGTTTATCTTTCAGCGGTCCGCTATCCATATCGTTGACCAGAAAATAAGGCCGCGGTCCCAGTTGAACTGTTATGTTCCGGTTTTGATTGTTACTGATCAGGGTGTTATCGCTTTTTGCAGCCCAGCCGGGTGCTGTTAACGAAATAATAACCGCGATCGAGCCCATCATCCCTGAGCCAATTCTCATAATTTGTTGTTGTTTCATAGCTTTCTCCTGTCCATCGTTGTCGATTTATAGAAACTTTATGGGTGGATACCATCAACATATCCGTACAGGATGTTAGCCAGAAGATATTGCAACGATATGATTAGCCGGTTAAATTCTAATGAAGCTATGATGACTTGCTTACGCGAATGACTTTTCAATCCGCTTCATGACTTCATTTCACCGGGTAATGTTTTCTAACGCCGGATTCACGAGAGGAAAAACCGGATAACAACCCGGAAAGAATGCTTGCAACACACAGCTAATTTGCGGCACGAATGTTACAGAAGAAAACTACGGGCGCTTTTTAAAGTATTCACGCCGGTCGATAAATAAACTGTTTCCTGCAATTTGTTTTGCCTGATGCTTGGCGGCTGAGGCAATCGTTGAAATTTCATGATGCGAGTTAAAAATACCCGGAGTAACCAGCAGCGCTCCGATAGAAAGCGTTATCAACGGATGAAACGCGCGTTGACCTCGGCGGTCTATTGAATAATAACCGCCTTGATCACGATGAATCGGCTTAAAGTGATACTCAATTTCATGGGAAAAACTCTTCAGTACATCGCGGCATCGTAATTCCCAATCATCGCTCTGAAACAAAATAATAAAATCATCTCCGCCGATATGTCCGATAAAATCCCGTTCGGAAGCACACGCGCGTGTCAGCAAGCTGCCGGTCGTCTGGATTACCTCATCGCCCTTCCGGTAACCGTAAATATCATTGAAAGGCTTAAATGCATCCAGATCGCAATAGCACACACAAAAGCTGACATGATTCTCCAGCAACCGGTCGATGTGCTCATCAATCGGCACGTTACCCGGAAGCAGGGTCAGCGGATTGGCGTAGCGCGCGGCAGTAATTTGCAATTGCGTGATCTCGCGCATCAAATCGTGGCCGGTTCCCATGCCCAGGTACTGCCCTTGATCGGTAATAATAAAGCCATTGGATAAATGGCGCTGCCCGGCCGCCACCATTGCAGCACTCAGTTCCTGCAGGCTAATATTCTTGTCCACTATCAGCGGCGCTTCATCCATGAAAAGCGTGCAGGATTTCTTACCGTAAAGCTCACGCCAGTATGGTCGCGCAAAAGCATC
Source organism: Proteobacteria bacterium SG_bin4 (assembly GCA_002083395.1). Classification (GTDB taxonomy): domain Bacteria; phylum Pseudomonadota; class Gammaproteobacteria; order Burkholderiales; family Nitrosomonadaceae; genus Nitrosomonas. The sequence goes on from LWDH01000041.1 coordinate 9,665, forward strand.
GATCAAACGGTTGCGGGTGATGATACCCGTTGGCACGCCATCTCTGACGACCGGCAATGATTCCAGTAAGGATGAATCGCTAAAACGCCGGTACACTTCATCGTTGTCCATTTCCGGGGTGGCGGGAAGCACGATGCGCAGCAACCTCATGGTCGCCAAGGATTTCTGCATCACGCTATTTTTTCTGGGATACACCGAAATACCATTGTGTTGAATGCTATGCGCCACTTCCATCGGCACAAGCTTGGCCGGATCGGCATTAGGCCTGGCAATGTAATAACCTTGCCCGTATAAAATGCCGAGATCCTTAACGATCATTAACTCTGCATGCGTTTCGATACCTTCGGCGATGATCTGGGTATTCGAGTTCTCAGCAATTTGCTGAATGGAACGGACAAATTGCAGCTTGATCGGATCCTGGTTGATGTTCTGTATGAAATGCTGATCAACTTTGACGTATTCCGGACGAAGTTCGAACCATAACCGGAGACTGGAAAAACCTTCGCCCAGATCGTCGATGGCAATTTCCAGCCCAAGTGAGCGGTAATGCCGCACTGCTCCCAGCAGCAAAGAATAATCATAGGCCGGCTGATTCTCCGTTAATTCGATTACGATCCGGTGCGGTTCCAGACCTATCGAACGCATCACCTCGAGAGTTTCGCCGTTTTGGAAATTCGTATCCAGCAAACACTCCGGACTCACATTCAGAAATAGTTTACCCTGAAGCTGCAACCGCACAAACGCTTCCATCGTAACCTGACGGCATAAACGTTCCAGCTCGGCCAACATACCAAATTGACTAGCCGCTCTAAACAGGCTCAGGGGAGAATGCAATGAACTGTTCGAGGGACCGCGTATCAACCCTTCGTAAGCGAAAATTTCGCCGCTAGACATGGAAATAATCGGTTGAAAATTTGCGGTAAGCTGACGCTGCTCAATGACTCCAACCAATTGCAAGAAAATCTCACTTCGGCTGGATTCGATTACTGTGCCCGCAGTAATATCTTTCGTTGACGATTTTCTAACTTCACATTCCATAACACTTCTGATTAAAGAATTCCTGCCGGCAACACTAACAAAGCCGAATGACTTTTTTATTACAATCCAATCAGTGTCAGCCTTGCTGCACGATGCAAAAAACACTGACAGCGCTGATTACCAATGCAAGCGCCGTAATAGCGAACTTTTTTTCTGTTGATGGGACTGCATGCGATGCAAGATGTCATCCAGCGATTGAATGGCTTTAATGATATGCGCTCCCTTGTTCAGCATCACGCATTCGGAACGCTCGCCCATGGCCGCATCGGATATTTCCGCGCGGCTGGGTTTGCCGGTTTTGGATAATCCTTCCAGAACCTGGGTCGCCCAAATTACCGGCAAATGCGCGCCTTCCGCTAACCACAGGATTTCCTCCTGCATCTCCGCCAGTCTTTCGTAACCGCATTCCACCGCCAGGTCGCCGCGCGCAATCATCAAACCGGCATTGTCCGAACGCAGCAATGTCAATAATAATCCCGGCAAATTCTCAAAAGCGGCTCGTGTTTCCACTTTCAGAACAATCCCGAGTTTTTTGCCGGCTTTCAACCGTTGCAAATGTTCTTGCAATTGTGAAATATCGGACGGCTGTCTGACAAATGACAATCCGACCATATCCGCATGCTGCGCGACAAATTCCAGGTGCTCGATGTCGTGTGCGGTCAATCCGCTTAACGCTAATTGACTATCCGGCAGGTTAATGCCTTTATCGGCGAGCAGTTTCTCTCCACTTTCTCGTGCCTGGGTGATTTCCACTACCAATTTCTGCATACAAACGCTGCGGATGATTCCGCCGATTCTACCGTCATCGATTAAGATACGTTCTCCAGGCTGCAAGGTCTGAAATACTTCCGGCAGCGTGCAAGCAATGCTGGCCGGTTGCAACAGATGTCCATTAACATCGAATTGCGCGGGCCTTCCCGGCGATTGTTCGCGCGTGATGACCAAGCTATCGCCGGTATGCAAGCGAATGGTTTCAGGCATAGACGGTAATGCCCCAACCATACCGGTATATCCTGCACGGCGCGCATGCCCGGATGCCGACAGCCGCAACAAGCTAAGTGTCGTGCCGGGCTTGAGATACACCGTTTGATAAGATTCCGCCCAGCACCCCCTGCCAATTTTATCAATTACCCGCAAGGTTCTTACCGAGCCCCTGGCATCGGTTAATTCGATGACATCGCGTTTCTTAACATTCGCCAGCCAGTCACCCTGCACGGGTACGCTGGCATCGGCCTCAGCCGCCTGCATCGAATCACCATCGATTTCCGGATAGAGCCAAATTCTCGCCGGAAAAGTAACTTTTCCGTAGATATCGCGCTGCGGCTTCCATTTCAACACCGGCGGTCCGTTGGCAATGCTTCCGGTGCGTAACTTGGGTCCCCCCAAATCCATCAGAATCCGGCACGGCTTCCCGGTTTCACGGTGCGCCTGATGGATTTTCTCGATCATGCGCAACCAAACTTCCGGCGAATCATGCGCACAATTGATTCGCGCGCAATCCATGCCGTTGACCAGCATTTCCTTGATCAAGGAATAATCGTTGGCGGTTTCCGCAGGCAACGTCACCAAAATGCGAACCCTGCGATGCGCCGGGGGCTTGCCGAATAATTGGTTGGTATTGCTTTCCAGCTTGGTGATATCTTCCGTTGTTTCAACAGGTGCGCAAATATTGGCGATCGATTGCTTCCCAAGAAGACAGTCGAGCAGATTGATAATGGCGTTCAGATGCGACAACACATGCGATTCCATGCGGCCCAGCGATGACAATCCGACCTTCGCCAGCCGCGCCTGCAAATCCCGCATATCCCGGCGTCTCAAACCGAGATAATGAATCAGGTTGATCGCATCCTTTTGATGCAGCGGACTGATCTGCCGTAATTGCGGCGCATAATGTTGTTCGATGTCTTTCAGCTCATCCTTCAAAGCTTCAAGTTCGGTCAACAAGCCGGCAAACGGCTGTAATCCCATATCATCCTGATCTTGTGCTCTTGATTGATGCTTGATCATGAATCAATTATTTCACTGACAGTTCGAGTGACAGTCCCGATGCATTAGCCGAACTTGCCGGTAATATAATCTTCCGTCGCTTTCTGCTTAGGCGTGGTAAAAATCGTATCGGTATCGCCAAATTCGATCAGCTCGCCCAGATACATATAGGCGGTATAGTCGGAAACGCGTGCGGCCTGTTGCATATTGTGGGTAACAATGGCGATGGTGTAGTCTTGCTTAAGCTGGAATATCAGATCTTCGATATGCGCAGTCGAAATCGGATCCAGCGCCGAAGTTGGTTCGTCCAGCAGCACCACTTCGGGTTTCACGGCAATGGCGCGGGCGATGCACAAGCGTTGCTGCTGGCCGCCGGAAAGGCTGATGCCGCTGTGATCCAGCTTGTCTTTCACTTCATCCCAAAGCGCGGCCTTTTGCAATGCCCATTCCACGCGCTCCATCATTTCGTTGCGGTTTAGACTTTCGTACAACTTGACGCCGAATGCGACATTATCGTAAATGGACATCGGAAAAGGTGTCGGCTTTTGAAAAACCATCCCCATGCGCGCGCGCAACATATTGATATCCTGCTTGTTGTCGAGAATATTCAACCCGTCTACGATAATTTCGCCTTGCGCGACTTGCCCGGGATATAACTGATACATCCGGTTTAAAGTCCTTAGCAGCGTTGATTTACCGCAACCGGAGGGGCCGATGAAAGCGGTCACCTTTTTTTCCAGAATATTCATTTTGATGGACTTCAGCGCATGCTGCTTGCCATAGAAAAAGTTTAAATCGTTGATGATCACTTTGACATCCGCATCGCCGGTAGGACTAGCCGTTATCCCTTGCTTCAATGTTGCGGCGGCATTTATCTGCGAAGCATCGGATGATCCGAACAATTTACTATCGAACATGATTTCTTGATTTATCATCATAAAAGTCTTTCATAGTGAGTGAATCAGTAGTCTTGCGGCACTCCGGCAACGCCCATTACCGGGTGTTATCCTCGCAGCACCTGTTTGCGCAAAAAGAATCGCGCAATGATATTCAGGCCCAGCACGCTCAACGTAATCAATAGCGCCCCGGCCCAAGCCAATTCCTGCCAGGATTCATACGGACTCATGGCAAACTGAAAAATCACCACCGGCAAATTTGCCATCGGCTGATTCATATCCGCGCTCCAAAACTGATTATTCAGCGCGGTAAAAAGCAGCGGAGCCGTTTCCCCGCTAATACGCGCAACCGCCAGCAATACGCCGGTCAATATCCCGACTTGCGATGCCCGCCAGGTTACCAGCGTTACCACTTTCCACTGTGGCGCGCCCAGCGCGGCGGCGGCTTCGCGCAGGCTATCCGGAACCAGCCGCAGCATATCCTCGGTGGTACGCACAACCACCGGAATAACGATCAGCGATAAGGCCAGCGCTCCGGCCCACCCGGAGAAATGCCCCACTTTCGCCACATAAACGGTGTAAACGAACAACCCGATCACGATCGACGGCGCCGATAGCAAAATATCGTTTACAAACCGCGTGCTTGATGCCAGCCAGCCTTTTTGGCCAAATTCGGCCAGGTAGGTGCCAGCCAGTATTCCGATGGGCGTGCCGATCATGGTAGCCAGCGTTACCATCATCAAACTGCCGGCAATGGCATTCAGCAAACCGCCGCTGCTGCCGGGCGCCGGTGTCATCTCGGTAAACAATACCGTGCTGATGCCATCGAAGCCCTTGCCAAACAGTGTTACTAAAATCCAGGATAACCAGAACAAGCCGAAAATCATGGCCAACACCGAACAGGTCAGATGAAACGCATTGATCATGCGCCGCCGGGTATAGATGGGAATCTTCATGAAGTCTCTTTTAAGCAGTGATGCCTTCGCGTTTTTTCAGTTGCATCAACATCAATTTAGAACACGCCAGCACCACAAATGTGATGACAAACAGTATCAATCCGAGCGCAATCAATGCCGAGGTATAAAGCTCACCATCGGCTTCAGTAAATTCATTCGCCAGCGCCGAAGCAATACTGTTCCCCGGCATGAACAATGAAGCATGCAGTTGATGAGCGTTACCGATCACGAATGTAACCGCCATGGTTTCACCCAGGGCCCGCCCCAATCCCAGCATGATGCCGCCGATGACGCCGGATTTGGTATAGGGCAAGACAATATTCCACAGCACTTCCCAAGTAGTGGCACCGAATGCATACGCAGACTCCTTCAGCATCGGCGGCACGATTTCGAAGACGTCGCGCATCACCGCCGCAATAAATGGAATCACCATAATGGCCAGGATGATTCCCGCAGTCAGCATGCCGATTCCCATGAAGGCGCCTTCAAATAACAATCCAATTCCGGGTAAATGCCCCAATGTTTCCTGCAGCCATGGCTGGGCCGTCGCTGCAAAGAACGGAGCGAACACGAACAGCCCCCACATGCCGTAAATGATGCTGGGAATGCCGGCCAGCAATTCGATCGCGGTGCCCAACGGACGCCGCAGCCACAGCGGCGATAACTCGGTCAGAAACAACGCAATCCCGAAGCTTACCGGAATGCCGATGGCCAGCGCGATAATCGAGGTAATTACGGTACCGACGATCGGCACCAATGCTCCGAAACGCTCAGCGACAGGATTCCAATCCGAGCTGGTGATAAATCCAGGACCAAAAACCTTCAGTGCCGGCATGCTGCCCATGATCAAGGAAATAATGAGCGCTACCAGCAACACCAATACGATCACGGTAAAAAACCAGGTCGTTTTGCGGAATATCGCATCCCAAAGCCGCTGTTTGGTTAACATTGCATAAAATCTATTATTAAAACTACCGTTATACTCACATTGCAATCTTGGTATAAGTATCAGCCTTCAAAGCAAAATCGCAAACCCGCTTGCCACTGCTATCGCACTGACTATCACCGTCCACCGGGGTAAATAATCTGCCCATCTTTTCCTTTCACATTAGCTGTCCAGGATTCTTTTATCCGGCTCACAACATCGTCTGGCAACGGAATGTAATCAAGATCGAGCGCCATGGAACCGCCAGAGGTATATCCCCATTCGAAAAATTTCAGCACCGCCAGCGCCTGCCCCGGTTTTTTCTGAATTTTGTGCATTAATACAAAGGTGGCGCCGGTGATCGGCCAGCTTTCCAAACCCGGTTTGTTCGTGAGGATTTCATAAAACCCGGCGTTATCCCATTGCGCATTGGCTGCGGCAGCTCTGAAATTTTCCTCTGTGGGGATCACAAAAGCACCGTCCAGATTCTGCAGTTGCACAAAATTCATGCGGCTTTGCTTAACATAAGCCGCTTCGACATAGCCGATCGAATTTTTAATCTGCTTGACGAAATTAGCGACGCCTTCATTACCTTTACCACCGGTGCCTATCGGCCACGACACGGAAACATCCGCGCCCACCTTCTCTTTCCATGCCGGACTTACTTTGCTCAAGTAATCGGTAAACAAAAAAGTCGTGCCGGAACCATCAGCCCGATGCACCACGGCAATATTGCTCGCAGGCAGGTTGAGCCCGGTATTCAGATTCGCAATGGCGGGATCATTCCAGCGCTTGATTTTCCCAAGAAATATATCGGCCAGCACCGCGCCGGTTAATTTCAATTGACCTGCCTGGACGCCCTCCAGGTTAATGACCGGCACAACACCGCCGAGAACCGTCGGGAACTGTATCAATCCGGATTTTTCCAGTTCTTCCGGCGGCAGCGGTTTATCCGATGCGCCGAAGTCGACTGTCCCGGCTTTGATTTGCTTGATACCGCCGCCGGAACCGATGGATTGATAATTCATCCGGACGCCGGTTGCTTTATGGTAGGCATCCGCCCACTTGGCATAAACCGGGTAAGGAAATGTCGCGCCCGCACCGGTAATGTCGGCCGCACCCGCGCCAGACGCAAATAACAAAGCGGTTGCAAACAATAGGACATTGACCGGAAATTTCATACCTTCTTCTCCTCTGAGCTATCAGTGAATGGAATTCGAATGAAATGAAATAGTAACCCGCTGATGTGACAAATTGATGACGTTCACATTGCAATGCAATTCCCCTCAACGGCTGCCAGCAAGAAGCTGGCTGGGAAGTGCGGTAAGGGAGGTAAAAAAACCCAATTCAACACGCCCACGATCTCCAGGATCGTTGTGACGCTTTTTACTGCCAAAGCGCTTGGGTCAAGCGATTATCGATTTACATAGAAGGGAGCGTAGTGCTTTATAAGCAACAAAACGCTATATGGAATTGCTTTTCATCAGCAGCAGCTTGTCTCATTAAAGCGTCTGATGATCTGCGACAAGGAAGCCGTGTCTGACTTATGGATTTATCCACCATAATGTCACACAAGCGGTAAATAGAAACCAGGTCACTCATTGGCGCCCCGTGGCTTTTCCAGGCAGAGATAACGATACTTATGGTTGAAGTTTAGACCGCTCCCGCAATTTCTCATAAAGCTGCGCCGGGCCAAGCAGTATTTCTTGCATCCCGTTGCGCACTTTTTCTGAATCCAGTGCCTGTTTGCTCATCGTGCTATGTGCTGCAAAAGCATCCATGATCGCATTCAGCAGTTCTTTAGCCAGATCGGGAGAATTTGAGAATTGTTCTTTGGTATTGTTGGAGGCTTGCTGAATGAGGATTTCTGATTCAAGCAGCTTCCCCTTGATCACATTGTTCACATAAACCAGCCGGTCATCTTCGGTAATATCGCCTTCGAACAAGTCATTCACTCTAGCAATAATTTCGTAGAGATGCGCTTTTTCCTTTTCCTGAACCGAGCCGCTGCCCGATTCGCTAATGGGTTGCAGCTTGGGGTACTCGCCATTATTGAGTGACAGCGTTCTTTTGCCTTGATGCTTCAGCGTATGGTGGGTGAGTATCACTTTCGAGAGGTCGATACCTTCCCGCTCGCGCCCAAATTCCAGCAGCGGCAGTAACCGCTTGTAAAAATAGAAGCGTTTTTCAATGGCGGTATTTCCATAATCAAATATCTGTGACAAAAAGGCATACATCCGCTGGAATGCCGTCATGTCGTGCTTGAACAACACCAGCGCATTCAATTCATTCTGGGCTTCTTCAGTTGTTTTGGCATCCTCTTTGGCTTGAGCTGTTTTCAATTTTTCCTGAGCAGCCTTGTACCGGTTTAACAGTCTTGATACTACCGGTTCCAGTGCAGCAGCCAAATCGCTTTGCTTAGAATTGGGATTAAACTCAACTGCAACCACACGCTCGACCTCAAAATCGTCGTAATAACCGGCGGCATCGAGTTTCATGCGCAGATCATAAACAAGATGCGGGTCGGTGACTCCCGATAACTCGGCGGTATCGTAGTATGTTTTGAATGCGTTGAGTATTTCTTCCGGATCATTGACGAAATCGACAACATAAGTGGTATCTTTGCCGGGATAAGCGCGGTTTAACCGGGACAATGTTTGTACCGCCGCAATGCCTGCCAAGCGTTTATCAACATACATGCCGCATAGGAGTGGTTGATCGAATCCCGTCTGGAATTTGTTGGCCACCAGCAGGATTTGAAACTCATCCGTGTCAAACGCATCGCGGATATCGCGCCGCTTTAAGTTCGGATTCAAGGTTTGGCTGGTTTCCGTGAAAGGTTCGGGGCCGGATTGCGGATCGTTGACTTCACCCGAAAAAGCCACCAACGTGCTGATCTTGTAGCCTTGCGTTTGAATGTACTTATTAATGGCTAGTTGCCAGCGCACGGCTTCAAGACGGCTCGATACCACGACCATTGCTTTGCCTTGTCCATCCAGCAGTGGCGCCACATTGTCACGGAAGTGTTCCACGACGACCTGTACTTTCTGGCTGATGTTGTAGGGGTGCAGTTTGACCCAGCGCATGATCCCCTTCAGCGCTTCGCTGCGTTCCACTTCCTTTTCGTCGAGTTCTTGGCCGTTATGCGCCAGTTTGAACGCCAGCTTATACGGTGTGTAATTCTGTAACACATCCAGGATGAAGCCTTCTTCTATTGCTTGACGCATCGAGTAGACATGAAACGGTACCGGTAAATTATCGTCGCTCGCCGGTAAATCTGGATTGGGTCGGCGGCCAAACAGTTCCAGAGTCTTGGCTTTGGGGGTAGCGGTAAAAGCGACATAACTGATGCCGCCATCAACCGAACGTGCAGCCATTTGCGCAGCCAGTAAATCTTCGGTGCTGATTTCACCGCCGTCGTTTAATTCCTGTAATTCTTCGGCGGATAAAACCGCCTTGAGCTTGGCCGCTGCTTCGCCGGTTTGTGATGAATGCGCTTCATCGGCAATGACGGCAAAGCGCTTGCCTTGTGTCGCTGCCAGTTCTTCTACGGCTTTCAGCGCAAAAGGAAAGGTTTGGATGGTGCAAACCACAATTTTCTTGCCGCCCGCGAGTGCTTTTGCCAATTCTGCACTTTTACTGGCACTTTCACCCTTGATCGTCGCCACCACACCGGTTGTACGCTGGAAGTCAAAAATGGCATCCTGCAACTGACTATCCAATACTTCCCGGTCGGATACCACCAGCACGGTATCGAACAGCTTTTCGTGATTGGTTTTGTGTAGATCGGCGAGAAAATGCGCTGACCAGGCTATCGAATTGGTTTTGCCGGAACCGGCTGAATGCTGAATCAGATATTTGCCGCCGGGGCCTTCCGTCAAAACGGCTGCCAGCAGTCTGCGGGTAGCATCCAATTGATGGTAACGCGGGAAAATAATGCTCTTGATCTGTTTTTTGTCATCTTTCTCGGTTACCAGATAGCGGCCCAAAATCTCCAGCCAGCTATCACGCTCCCAAACACTCTCCCACAAATACGCCGTGCGATGACCGCCTTTTTCATTCGGCGGATTGCCTGCTGCACTATCGTTTCCGCGATTGAAGGGCAGGAAATGGGTTTTTGCGCCTTCCAGCCGGGTAGTCATGCGCGCTTCCATGTTGCTGACGGCAAAATGCACCAACGCACCATTGGGAAACGATAGCAAAGGCTCACTGGCGCTTTGCCCTTTGGGACGCGGCAAGCGATCAAAACGGTATTGATCGACGGCATCATCGACCGATTGGGTGAAATCGGTTTTGAGTTCGACAGTCGCTACCGGAATGCCATTGAGAAAGAACACCAGATCAATCGCATTCTCGTTATGCAGCGAATAACGCACTTGGCGAATCACGCGTAATCGGTTCGCTTTATAGCGCTGGAGAATCTCCGGATTGATGGCTGAGGCGGGTTTGAATTGCGCCAACTCCAGAGATTGGCGCAGACCGATCATTTCTATGCCACGCCGCAAGACATCCAACGTACCGCGTTGATTAATAGAATCGCGCAATCGAGTCAGCAATACGTCTGTTGCTTGTGCTCCGTGATTCTTCTGTAATGTTTCCCATGACTTGGGTTGGGTATCCTGAACCCAGGCGATGACATCTGCCGGAAACAAGGCCCGGGACCGATCGTAATCCTTGGCGTCGCCTGCTGAGTACAGCCAGCCATTCGCGGCCAGATGGTCACATATTTCAGTCTCGAAACTGATTTCGTGATGAAGGCTCACCCGGTCTCCTTTATTTGTAGGGCAAACACGCTTGCAGCAATTCCGGCAAATGCTCAAATTCCGGGTCTTTATGCACCAATGTTGCCTCCAATTCCCATGCCGTTGCTGCTATCCAGGCATCGGCGACCGATAGCGGATGCGTTGCTTTAATCGCGGCGGCCCGCTGTAAAATATCGGGGGACTCATGAATCCAGATCACCGGTAAAGCAAAACAGTCCGCATAGGCTTCACGTCCGGCGGCTTCACCCTCATCTTTCCAAACCCGGTAAAACACTTCCATCAAGGTCATGAAAGAGCCATAACAAGGCGAGCCATCGCTCAACAGCGCACTGACCCGGTCTGCTCCCGGTTCATTATCGCGCAGGGCCAGTAAAGCAGACGTATCCAGCAAGTAGCCGCTCATTCTTCCCGTTCGCGATCAGCCTTGCGATCTTCCAATAGCCGCTCGACCGCGCCGCCTTTGCCCTTGCCGCGAAAAGCCGCAACCGCCGCTTTGGCCTTTTCAATGTCAACCTGGCTTTGATTGATGGCTAACCGCTTGGTTAACTCATCGTATTCTTGTTGCGAAACCACATAAACCACCGGACGGCCGCGCCGGGTGATAGTGACCGGTTCGCGTTGCGCCGCGTCGATCAGTTCCCCAAAATGATTTTGGGCTTCGACAGATGTCATGATTCTCATGGTTAAATCCCCCAAATAGCTAATTCAGCCATTATAGGTGTTTTGTTGAGTATGACAATACGGACGATAGCAAAGGGATTTCAGGGCGGAAATCATTTTGCGGCTTATTCTACTGCCAGTTTGTCTGTTACCAGACTGCGCACGTCGATTTTGCCAGTAACGGCAGCTGAAATTAGAGCAGCGCGGCGTTCTTGTAACAACTCGATGGCACGGTTTGCTTCTACAGTGAGATTGTAAAACCTTGCGGTTTCGTTGGACAGAAAAGCAACGATGTCCGACTGTTCAGACAAGGGTGGAACCGCAATACTAAGATTTTTAACAATGTCAGTATTAAGATTCGGCTGTCCACCGCCTTGTTTCATTTCTGTCCTAAGACGTTCTGTTGTTGTAGACAAGAAATGGTATACAAAAAGCACGTCCACTTTTTCTGCTAAGTCTTTAAATGCTAATACACCGTCATTTGCACAACAATTAATAGCTAGAATCTTGGGAACACCCAACGTAGCGCCACTATTGGTAAAGATTAGCGTGCCTGCTTCAAAAAATTGGCTGTTTTCTACCCCGGCTGAGGTTAAATATTCATTCACATCACTCAGGTAAGCTTTTTCATCTTTGGTTATCTCTGCCACCGTAACCCAAGGTGTATTGCTTCCATCGATATTACCTGATGAAAAAAACTTTGGATCTCCCGCAGGTCGCGGTGATGCACCCCTGACTATTTTTGCTATGTGTCGTAACTGTTTAACATTCCAATGCTCTGGCACTTCACCCAACCATTCAATACCGGAATCCTTCATCGGCACACTAGGATTCAATCCCTTAGTAACAGCATGAGAAATAACTGCTTGCCGTTTTTCTTTCAGTAATTCGAGGAGCCGTTGTTGTTCGGCTATCAGTTCATCAATTTTGGCGGTCTCACTTCTTAAGAATGACAAAATTTGGTTTTGCTCGTTTATCGGTGGTGTCAATACTGGTCGATTTATTAGTTTTTCTTTGGTAATGTGATTTAAGATCGCTCCTTTGCTTTCTACTTCGTCTAACCTCTTGTAGAAATCTACATCGGTCAACATTAGCTTCAAGTAAGCAGGCAGTATTTTTTTGATATCAGTTGACATCCTGGCTAATCGTTGATTAAGTATTCCAGGTTTAGGCACCGAAATAATCATGGCTCTGCCTAAAGTGCCAACAATGGGGAAAACGACATCATTTAAATTTACGAAGAATGCAGCCATTTCATTCCGCCTTGATTCTTTTAGGTATTGATTGAACGGCAGATCAAGGCTTTCAATCGCAACATGTTCGGGTGTTAGCACAAGAATGTCGCCTTCGTCAGAAAGTTCGGAAGTGATAAGACTGCTACCAAATGGACCTGCTTTATATCCATCTTTTGTCAGAACATATTTAATTCTTCTTACATCCCAATGCTCCGGCACCTCCCCCAACCATTCCACGCCACTATCCTTGTATTTCTCATAGCGCGGGAAACTCATGCTGACAATCCTTTAATCATCGCCAGGATTCGGTCAGTGCATTGTTTCAAATCCGCATCAATTTCAGCCAATGATCGCGGTGGTTCAAATACATAAAAATGCCGGTTAAACGGTATTTCATAGCCGATCTTGGTTTTTTCATGATCAATCCAGGCATCGGGGACATGCGGCAATACTTCCCGCTTGAAATAATCCTCGATATTCTCATTGAGCGGTACGTTTTCGGTGTCGCGCAGGTTGCTATCGGACTGTGGCTGGCCTTTTTGTTTTCCCTTTGAAGCCAAAACGATCTGTCCGTGCTCATCGCGCAATGGCCGTTCTACGGTAATGGTGCGATAGCCAAAGTCAGTATTCTTGAAAATCCGAGAAATCGGTTTCTTGCCTTCGTTTGCTTCGATGAATTGCCCAAACAAGCGGGTGATTTCTGCAATATGGTCATCGGATAGCTCTTTACGTTTGGAACCCAAGCTTTTCCGCATCTTTTGCCAGTAACCTGATGCATCGATCAATTGCACCAATCCCTTGCGGTGTTCCGGTTTGCGGTTGGAGAGTATCCATACATAGGTGGAAATGCCGGTGTTATAGAACATATCGGTCGGTAAACCGATGATGGCTTCCACCAGATCGTTTTCCAGCACATAGCGGCGGATTTCGCTTTCACCCGAACCCGCACCACCGGTAAAGAGCGGAGAACCATTCAGTACAATACCAAAACGGCTGCCGCCATCCACTGCGGGACGCATTTTACTGATCAGATGCAGCAGAAATAGTAACGAACCATCGGATACGCGCGGTAATCCTGGGCCAAAGCGGCCATTGAAACCTTGCGTTTCATGTTCCTTGCGAACTTCCTTTTCTACTTTCTTCCATTCCACGCCAAAGGGAGGATTGGAAAGCATGTAGTCGAATTTCTTGTGCAGGTGGCCATCATCGGAAAAAGTATTGCCAAAAACGATATTGGCCACATCCTGGCCTTTGATCAGCATGTCAGCTTTACAGATGGCGTAGGATTCAGGATTCAACTCCTGGCCAAACATCGTCAAACGCGCATTTGGGTTGTGCTCGTATAAATATTCACCGGCCACCGATAACATGCCGCCTGTACCCGCTGCTGGATCGTAGATGGTTCGAACCACGCCGGGTTTGGCCAAAATGTCGTCATCTTCGATAAACAGTAGATTGACCATCAACTTGATCACCTCACGCGGGGTGAAATGCTCCCCAGCGGTTTCATTGGAAATTTCGGCAAACTTGCGGATCAGTTCTTCAAACACCAGCCCCATTTGGCTATTGCTAACCTTATCCGGGTGCAGATCGACATTGGCAAAACGCTCGGTGACTTGATACAGCAATCCGGCTTTAGCCAAGCGCTCAACTTGCGTGTAAAAATCGAAATGTTCAAATATATCCCGCACCGCAACGGAAAAGCCCTGGATATAGGCAAACAGGTTTTCCTTAATGTGATCCTGATCGCCCATCAGCTTTCTCATATCCAGCGGTGAAATGTTGTAGAAGCTCTGGCCTGCTTTACGCAGCAAAAATGGCTCAGGATTTACGCCAGCACTCTGTTTATTCGAATATTCGGCTAATACAGTTTCTTTGGTCGATTCCAGCACGCAATCCAACCGGCGCAGTACCGTAAAAGGCAGAATTACCTTGCCGTATTCGGATTGTTTGTAGTCGCCACGCAAAAGATCAGCGACCGACCAGATAAAGGCGGAAAGGGATTGATGATTCATACTTGCTTGCTTCAGTTTTTATTATTGGCTACACATTCAGAGACCTTTGCACGGTGTCATGAGCGATACGAGAATAAGGCAAAAATTTGCGAAAAAGCGGAGTTTACACGGAGTAAATGAGCATTTTTCGCGAATTTTTAACGCAATTATCGTGCCGCGTAGTAACCGTGCAAAGGTCTCATTCAAACAGGTATCATAAGCTTAAATAAGCCTTATACCAAACCGCAAGTCTAGCAGGCCGTTGAAAAACTATCTGCGTTGCCGCTGCGGTGTTAAAAACGGCGTAACCTGATCAGCGGTGTCCGTAGATGTTCAACCCGCGCTGGCTGATGCGAGCAATGACTCGCCCGGGACTGAAGGCGGTTCTTTTGCGCATTGATGAATGCCATGAAAAAATCGCTGATGCCCGGAATGGGGAACCAGCGATTTTTAAGTAGATGAGTAGAATCGAATCGGGTAGCAGTAAATTCTTACACCGGTTCAATCCAGCCCATTAGAACGGAAATGTCCATTCTTTGGTCCAGTCACTGCCGGCATCTTTAAACGCGCCGACATAGTCAACCACGGTAAAGAAGCCATCGCTAACCGCAAATAACAAGCCGGTTACAAACAATAGGGCATTGACCGGAAATTTCATACCTTCTTCTCCTCTGAGCTATCAGTGAATGGAATTCGAATGAAATGAAATAGTAACCCGCCGATGTGACAAACCGATGACGTTCACATTGCAATGCAATTCCTCCAACGGCTGCCAGCAAGAAGCTGGCTGGGAGGTGCGGTAAGGGAAGTAAAAAAACATAAAACCCAATTCAACACGCCCACGGCCTCCGGGACCGTCGTGACGCTTTTTTATTTAAAGCGCTTGGGTCAAGCGGTTATCTATTTACATAGAAGGGAGCGTAGTGCTTTTTATGAGCAACAAACATCATAAATCTTCCGATCATCAAATCTCATTACCTTGATAACGTTTGATGGGTGGGATAGTGCGGGGCGCAAACTTATGCCGATGATTCAGCAATCGGCCCTTGGGCTTGTCCACAATAATGCCTATCAGTACATACACAGAATAAAGATAGAGTCCTAAAAAAAGGCTTGAGATATTTTCCCAATCGACCGCCAATTCATAAAATGCAATACCGGTGGTAATACTTAGCAACACCAGACACATACAGGCGGCTACGCGCGCTGTCAGATTATCAATTTGCATATACAACCCCTGTTCAAAGTTCAAGCTGGAGCATGAAACCTATTCCCAGTGCCCATAACACCGTAACACTCAAGCGGTATCGATGCGGCTTCGGCTTTGGATGGTTTTTCCAGCTTACGGTTTTAGAAAGCAACCTGCTTTACAGCTTGCTAATTTACCGGCACTCCATGAAATACCGATGTCAGCTCAATGAATTCTGGATGAACGCTGAATGACAGCATTGCTTTGAATCGACGGCTTCAATGAAAAAATCGCTGGTGCCCGGACAGCGGAACCAGCGATTTTTAAGTTGAGGGCTAGAATCGAACGTGTAATCGTAAATTCTTACAACGAGCCGATTAAACCGATCAGAACGGGAAGGTCCATTCTCTGGTCCAGTCGCTGCCGGCATCCTTGAACGCACCGACATAATCGACAATCGTAAAGAACGAATCACCAACTGCCGATCCGCCTGTTGTTAATGGCGATCCGGCTGCTGGCAAGTAGCCGCTCAATAACGGATCTACCGCTTTATTACCGGGCTGCGCTGCAAACCAATCCGCGGTTGTGAAGGTTTTACCTTCGCCATCGGAGAAATTACTCGTGCATTTCACAAAAGAATTTTCAATGGTCAATTTACCGCTCAAACTGCTGACTGAGCCTGCATTCGTATACGTTGAGGCACCATCGATTCTCACACACTCCTTGAAGCCGCCGGTAATAACGGAATTGTGAATATTGGCGCCGGTGCCGCGGCGCAGCAATACGCCTTGAACCGCACTGCCGTTACGGCCGATGATGGTCATATTGGACAGAATCGGCTGTGCGCGTGGCGCGCTGTCGTGGTTGACTTCGTTGTTATCTGCTTCAATGCCGCGATCGCCCGAATCCGCCGCTTGCTTGATCAGCACGAATTGCGCGCGCCCTTTCCAGCCTTGCGTCCAATCCAGGGAATCGTCGCGAGTATCGGTCACGACGATATATTTCATTTGCGCGGTACCGCCGAATACCTCGATACCGTCATCCAAACCGGCGTGAACATGCACATGGCTGATAATGGTGCCGGAACCGACGCCGTTGAGCGTTAACCCATTCAATTCTTCATCCGGGCGGACTTGCGCGCCGGCGAACAGGATCTGCACGTATTTGAGCACACCACTGTTATCGTTGGGATTGTTGCCGCCGAACTTTTCGGTCGTGATCGCTTCGAAAGGAATTTCGCAAAGCGCTACACCGGCGTTACAGCCATTCACCGGCGCATTACCGGCGATTACCAGACCCGCCCATTCACCGGGTTCTTGTTGCAGCGGCCCTGACATTACAATCGGATTATCCGGTGTGCCTTCCGCCATAATTTTGGAACCGCGGCGGATCCACAAATAATCCGCGCCGCTTTGTCCGAAAATTTTGGTGCCCGGATTAATGGTGATGGTTGCGTTCTGCACTTTATCGCCACCGATATACACCCCGCCCGATAATATCCACTGAATATTTTTGGTCAAGGTCACATTGGAAGTAATTGTGCCGCTCAGAATACAAGAACCGGCTGTCGGGCCGTTAGTCGAGAAACTTGGACAACCTTGGAAAGCATTGCTGACAACTTGATCCAGTGAAAAGCGCAACGGATTCGATCCGGGCACCAATTTCAATTTCACGTAATAATCATCCGATCCCACCAGTACTGAAGGAATATGCACTGCCGCTGTATCGGAATCAAATACATTGCGTTGCCCACTGGCTGCGCCGATCGGAGCCGCCGAAACCAATTGCAATTCGCTGCCGCTCAGTTGTAATTGCGCGCTGTAGAAAGCTGATGATCCGCCGCTTAATACTTCCACGACCGGAAGCTCGACCAAACCGGTTGACGGATTGTATGTCGCAGTTGCCGCGTGACTGTTGATGACGAAACCGCCCAGCAGCAATGCTGTCACTGCGGTTAACCGTTTTGTTACCTGCTTTATTTCAAACATGATGTACCCACCTTTGAGTGATAATTGTAATAAGGTGGCAACAATCTAACAGTCGAACATTACCGGAATATGACACTTGCGTTTCAATTCCTTCAATCAGAACCGCGACCAATGATCGTCAATGATTCTCCCATTCTCAATGACAAACCGGTAATTGTAATCATCGATTTTATAAAACCAGACTTCGCGCTTGATATAGGCAATTCCGCCAAAAGCTCTGGTTTGAATCATTCCCAGATCGGTTTTTTGATGCGGCTCGCCCATGTTGGCGATCAGCTTATCGGCCAGCTCGCCTTTGGAAATGATATTGCCGTTTGGCGCACGGAATCCGCACAACAGTAAGACAGCGAGAATGATGATGAAAAGCTTTTTCATGATGAGCTCCTTGTTGATTGATAATGTTGTTGCATCGCCGCTGCGTCATGGCTGCACAAACAACATAGTCCAGACCCAATTAATACACGCTGAACCAACAAGGAAGTCCGTTATTCACAGAGGATTGTGTTCGTATCTCCGGGAGAAGCGTCGAATATTCCTCTTTACTGGTTAACTTCGATCAGAAACGGCAGGCCGTAATCGCCATAAAACTGCCAATAAACTGCCGATTAGCGAATGCATCACCGCCGATACCGCGCCCGCCACCGGCGCCAAAGGCAGCATGGGAAACGCTTGTTTCGCCAGCACGATCGATAAACCGGAATTTTGCATGCCGACCTCGACTGCGATCGTGCGAGCGCTGCGTATCGGGTAGCCCAAAAATTTTGCGAAATAATAGCCGATCAGAAAGCCACATCCGTGCAGCATCAGCGTTGCCAGCAGCAAATCGGCGCCATGGGTCAAAATCGATTCCGCGTTGGCGGCAAATACAATGGCGCAGATAACGCACACGCCAAACACCGACAGCAACGGCGCGACCGGCAGCACACTTTGCACCAGCCTGGGCAGCCAGCGGTTCAATAGCAACCCCAGCGCGATCGGCACGATCACCACCTGAATGGTTTGTTTGAACAGCATCCAGGTATCGACCGGCACCAATGCGCCCGCAAATAATTGCGTCAGCAACGGCGTCAACACCACGGCAGCCAGCGTGGAGCATACCGTCATCACCACTGACAGCGCAACATCCGCCTTGGCGATGTACGACACCAAATTCGAAGCCGTTCCGCCAGGACAACACCCCACCAGAATCAATCCGACCGCAAAATGATCCGGTAACGCCAGTAAATAGCCGATCCCCCAAGCGAGCGGCGGCATAATGGAATACTGGGCAGCAAAGCCTATCGCAACAGCCCTTGGCATCGATGTGATTCTGCGGAAGTCGTCGAAACTCAACGTCAATCCCATGCACAGCATCACAAAACCGAGTATCGACACCACCACCGGTCCTTGATTCAGAAACATCCAGCCTTCAGGCCAGATTAATGCTGTCGCGCATAGCAAAATCATCCAAAGCGGAAACAGCAAGGTGAGTTTTTGCAGCATATCAAGCATGCTCCCGCGGAAAACCAGCAATGATCGACCGTTCACCGTCAAGCCGGCAAGCGCGGGTAAAAAAGTTTTTTGAAAAAACAAATATTAAAAACTCGTTAAGGTACGCCATAAAAATTCATCAAATTAGTTAGGTAGTTGATCATTGAAGCTGTTACCAATAATCCCGGATTGTGCAGGTTATTCGAAAGCATGAAAAGTGGACGAATGCGATTGCGGTCTGAAAAGACGCCGATGCCCATTGTTATTGATCATGCCATATGCACATTTTGCACCCCGCTTGTTGGATATCCATCGTTATCTGTTAAGAATGCTACGACCCGATTGAGCGTAGGAAAATTACTATAAGAGATTGCTGATATCAATTTATTCTATCTTTTGTTAATTTGTTGACCACTCACAGTTGATTTATCAGCTTCGAATGAAGCAGTTAGAAATACACTGCGCTATTGGCTACTCGGTCAATAGAAATCATCACTAAAGAAAGGGCAGCAACTATGAGTGGAAACATCAAGATCTTGATTGTGGAAGATGAGAAAATTGTTGCGCTGGACTTGAAGAGACGGCTGACCAAACTAGGCTATCAAGTTACCGGCATGGCTGCCAGCGGTGAGAAAGCATTGGCGCTAGTGGATCAGGAACTCCCCAATATTGTGCTGATGGATATTCATATTCAGGGAGCAATGGATGGAATCGAGGTCGCCAACCAATTACAAAAAATTCATAGTATTCCCATCATTTATTTGACGGCTTATTCCGAGGAAAAAACCGTAACCCGCGCAAAAACTACCAAACCTTACGGCTACATCCTGAAACCGTTTTCCGACAGAGAGTTGCACATCATTATTCAAGTCAGTATCAAGCGCTTTGAAAACGATTTCCAGCTGAAAAAGAACGAAGAGCATTTCCGCTTAGCACTAGAAGCCGCGCGATTGGGGACTTGGGAAGTCAAAAATTCGCACGAGATCTTTATGTGCAAGAATCCCAATGGAAATATCGAGCCGATAACAAATTGGCAAAGCTTCTTTCTCACCATTGATGACAACGATAAACAAAACGTAACCGATTTCATCGATAAGCTACGTGACAATAAAGGCTCTGCAGATGAAATCGAGTTTCGCGTTCATGCGGATAGCAATAAAATCCACTGGTTTAAGCTATACGGCAAAGCATTCGCAACCAGGGATGCGGCAGTCAATCAGATTGTCGGTGTCTTGCAAGAAACGACTGAAAGCCGGATTACCAAAGACCGGCTAGCGCAGGCAGCGACGGTATTTAAGTACGCTGCGGAAGGTATCGTCATCCTGAATAAGAATCGTCAATTCAGTTGCGCCAACACTGCCTTTTACAGCATTACCCAATTCAAGCCCCATCAGCTCAAAAATAAAGAATTACCGTTTCTGACCAGTGAAGCCTTGGGTGACAGTAAGTATGAAGAAATTTGGCAAAATGTCGACCAGCATGACCACTGGTGCGGTGAAATTTCCACTTTCAAACGCAGTAAAGAAGCGATGTATGCCTGGTTAACCATCGGATTCATCCCGGCAAAAGTCAATGAAGAGCAACAGTATGTAGTCATGATTTCCGATATCACGGTTATTCGCGAAGCCCAAGAACAGCTATCGTCTTTGGCCTACTACGATAGCCTGACCAAGCTTCCTAACCGGATGTTGATCATGGACCGGCTGCAGCTGGCGCTCTCCAAGGTAACACGCGATGCTTCGATGCTCGGAGTGTTATTCATCGACCTCGATAATTTCAAGCTGATCAACGACACCCTGGGACATGCACATGGCGATTCGATGCTGTGCTACGTCGCCCATCGCATGGCCTCGATCTTGCGTCAGAGCGATACTCTGGGAAGATTGGGTGGCGATGAGTTTATCGTAATCGTGCCGGATATCGAATCGAATGATGCATTAGTCAAAGTCGCTGAGAAAATCCTCGATTGCTTATCGCAACCGGTTGTTATCAACAACATGGAGATCATGCTGTCATGCAGCATCGGAATTAGTGTTTATCCCGATCATTCGAAGCATCACGATGATCTGATGCAAATGGCCGATACCGCAATGTACGAGGCCAAAAATAAAGGCCGCAACAATTATGCTTTTTACCACCCGTCGCTGACGCAAAAAGCGGTACATTATTTAACCCGGGAAAGAGAGTTGCATCACGCCCTGATTAAAAATGAGTTTGTGCTGCACTATCAGCCGCAATTTTCCTTTTCGCAGCGGCGAATCACCGGCGTCGAGGCCTTGATCCGTTGGCAGCACCCTGTCAAAGGTTTGTTATCTCCGGCTGAAATTATTCCAGTCGCGGAGACCAGCCGGTTAATTGTCGAAATCGGCAACTGGATTCTGGTGGAAGCTTGCAAGCAGCTCCAGCAATGGCGTGCCGGGGGTCTCACCGATCTTCGCATTGCCGTGAATATTTCGATTCGCCAATTGGCTGACATGCATCTGCAACAATTGATCGCGGACTTATTAAAACAGCACGAAATACCGGCGCACCTGCTGGAGCTGGAGGTTACGGAATCCTGCTTGCAGAACGAAGTCATTTATATTTCCAACTTGGAGCAACTGGAAAATCTTGGCATACCGATATCCATCGACGACTTTGGCACCGGCTACTCGTGTTTGAGTTCGCTGAAAAATCTACCAATACGACGGTTAAAAATCGATCAGAGTTTTGTCAAAGGTATCCCTCACGATAGCAACGATTGCGCCATTGCCGCTGCAATTTTGGCATTGGCTCAGAAACTCAATCTGCAAGTCACCGCGGAAGGTATCGAAACATACGATCAGGCTCATTTTCTCGGCGATCTCGGATGCCAGGAGCTGCAAGGTTACTTGCTCAGCAAACCGGTTCCTGCTGAACAGATTCCTTATTTGATCAGTAAGCTTCCGGACAGAATCGATGCTTTCAATTTTTAATATCAATCCTTTAGAGCTAGTGCGTTACGATGTCATCAACCCGATTCGGAAATTTTAGCAATACCGAGGAAATCATGCTTCTCGCCGTGGAAGCATCACCCAATGGCATGATTATGGCCGATTGCGATGGCAAGATTGTCATGGTGAATTCCGCAACGGAAAAGCTATTTGGTTACTCGCGGCAGGAATTGATCGGTCACTCGGTGGAGAAACTGATACCCGATCGTTTCCGCCACAGTCACCCAGATTACCGGGAAGCATACATTAGCGAATCAAGAACACGCCCGATGGGCCACGGCAGAGACCTCTACGGCTTGCACAAAGATGGCCAAGAGTTTCCAATCGAAGTCGGACTGAATCCGGTTGAAACCGAGCGAGATGGCACGTTTGTGCTCGCCGCGATCGTCGACATTACGGACCGCAAGCATGCAGAAGAAATGATATTGCTAGCGGTTGATGCTTCTCCGAACGGGATGGTCATGACCGATCAGCAGGGAAAAATTATCCTGGTCAATTCCACTGCGGAAGCGCTTTTTGGTTACAAGCGGGAGGAATTGCTCGGGCAATCGATCGAAATATTGATTCCCGTCGCGCACCGCGCGCATCACCCTGTATTGCGCAGTGAATACCTGAAAAACCCTAGTACGCGAGCGATGGGTCACGGCCGGGATTTGTACGGTTTACACAAAAGCGGCAAGGAATTTCCGGTCGAAGTGGGTCTGAATCCGATTCAAACGCCCAGAGGAATGATGGTGCTTGCATCGGTCATCGATATCACAGAGCGCAAGCAACAAGAAGAATTGCTCAAATCAGCGCTTAAAGAAAAGGAGCTGCTTTTAGCGGAAATTCATCATCGCGTCAAAAACAACTTACAAATAATCGATAGCCTGCTCGGCATGCAATCTGAGAAACTGCCGGACGAAACGTCCGTATCTGTTTTTAAAGAAAGTCAAAACCGGGTGAAGTCAATGGCATTGATTCACCAGATTCTTTACGAATCGCTTGATTTCTCCCGAATCGACTTTTCCAGTTTCATTCAATTGCTGACAGATAACTTGTCGATTTCGTATGCATTGAATGCTGAAAGAATCAGTATTACGATCGATGCCGATCAGGTCCATTTGCCGATTGATATCAGCATTCCGCTTGCATTGATTTTAAATGAGCTTTGCACCAATGCAATGAAGTATGCATTTACAGAAAATCGCCGTGGGCAAATTAAAATATGTCTGAAGCAGCAAACAGCGGAACAGCTTCTAGTAAGCGTGAGTGACAACGGGGTTGGCATTCCGGACGATCTGGATATCGAAAACACGACTTCGCTGGGTCTGCAACTGGTTCAATTGCTCAGTGAGCAGATTTCGGCGGAACTGACCATTCACCGCAAGAAACCGACCTGTTTCACGCTAAAGGTTCCCCTGCAGCAATAACCGCCATCCAGGAAATGATGAAGATCATTCTCGCGCTTTCCTGATCAATACGCCAAACGCACGCTCAAGTTGAAGAATCGCCCGCGGCGGAACTGACGGCTGATTTCGTCGCCTTGCATGATCAACACATCATCATCCAGCAGATTTTGCATCGTCAGTTGACTGGACAGTCGCTTGTATAAATGCTGGCTGATCACGAAATCGAGCTGATGAAACGGTTGTTCGTATTTATCCGGTGTTCCCAGCAAACCGGCGGAAACGATGCGTTTGCTGGAGACGTTATAAAGCAACGTCGCTTGCGTCTTGGTCGCCGGATTGTCATAGCCGAACTGGAAATTGACGATGTGCGACGAATGTCCTTGCAGCGGCCGCTCCGGAGTGGACAGTGAGGCGAGATTTTCCTGGCTTAGCTTAACGTTTGACTTCGACCAGGTATAATTGCCGCCGACGTAAAAATTCTTTAGCAGCGGATGCACATCGTCGAGCTTTTTCAATAACTCAAATTCAAACCCGTAGAGATTGGCTTTGTCGGTATTCTGATAGGTATTGAGCACGCCGGAACCGACCTGCGTCACCAGTTCGATCGGATTGGTCAAATCTTTCCAGAAGAAACCCGCAAAAATGTTTTCACTAGGCGATAGGTAATATTCCCAGCGGGCATCCCAATTGGTAATGCTGGTCTGTTTCAGATTCGGGTTACCGATCACTTCCTGATTGATATTCATATCGGTGAACGGCGCCACGGATAGCTCGCGGAAATCCGGCCGCGACAGGGATTGGCTGAATCCGGCGCGCAATTGCTGCTTATCCGAAATAAACAGGGTCGTGGTTACCGAAGGCAGCATGTCGATACGATTCAGCCCTGCCACCGTCGGCGTCAACGCGTTACCCGAGCCGGTAAAAGTATTAACCTTCTGATTGTTATCCTCCCAGCGTAAACCGCCGGAAATATTCAAGCGGTTGTAGAGCGTCCAATCCAGCTTGCCATAATACGACAGCAAGTGCTGCGAAGCATTGTAGCTGTCGCTAGCGCGCGTGCCTTCACGTAACTGGAATCCATTCGGACCGATGTAGTTGCGATTGAGGATGCTTTCCAACGACGATTGCCCGAGTATCGCATTATTTCTTCCATCGGGTCCTGCGGGAAAGAAATTGAAACTGCGTATTTCCGAATCGCGGGTTTTTTGTTGTGTGATCATCCCGCCGATCAACGCGATTTTATGGTCGTAGTTCGGCTCCAGCGGTAACTTGCCATCGACGCGCCAGCTTTGATCGCGATCGACCAGGTTCGAATACATGGTGCGGTTGCTGTCGATTTGCCGCGAGAATGAGAACCGCCCGCCACCGCCGGTATCGTCGAAGCGGTAATCGCGTGTTTTCGGTTCCACACGGTTCGCGGTGGCATCGGTAAACAACCAGTTCAGCGTGAAATCCTTCAACCAGTCGGCGCGATGCTCACCACCAACCTGCGTCATCAATAATTCGTTCGAGAAAAACTTCAATTTGCTGCGGCGGATATCGAAAGTCTCGGCATCGGTAAAACCTTGGTCGATCCGGGCTTCATCGAACATTTGCCGCAAAAACATGGTTCTTGCGAATAGCTTGTGGGTATCGCGGAACTGCAATTCGGTGCCGCCGTAAGCCGTTACATGCACTTCACGGAGCGATCGCTTCACATCGAAATCGGTTTTCTTGACCAGTTCGCCATCGGTAATGGCGAATTCGCGATTAATCTCGTTTTGATTGCGAAATTCCTGCTTCCAGCCCAGCGCGCCGATATAACCGACGGTAAAGTCACCAAAAGTGAATCGATCACCCATCGATGCTTGCATCCCGGTATCCGGTCCGCGCGTGCGTTTATTAATATTCCAGACACCCGATAAATCCTCACCAAAACGTTCGATTTGCGCCGGTGTGAATCCTCGCGGATTGAACGGCGTCTGTTGCTGCAACGGCCGTCCGTCCGCCGTCGCATCTGCAATCGAATCCGGCAGCGCCCGCGCACCGTTGTCGTAACTGGTAAAATCCAGACCGCCGCCTTTATACGTCAAGCCATCCTGGAAAGTGGTGTTGTCATTCACCCCCGCTTGTAAATTGAGGTTAAAAAAGAACGCATCCGGTATGCCGCGGGTGCGCATCTCCAAAGTTCCCCCGGCAAATTCCGCTGGCCGGTCGGGCGAATAGGATTTTTGCACCAGCACGCTTTCCAGAATATTAGTTGGGAACAAGTCCAGCGGCACCACGCGCCGGGTTGGATCGGGACTGGGAATCGCCGCGCCGTTGACCAAAGTGGTCGAAAAGCGCTCACCCAAACCACGAATGAAAATATACTGGCCGCCGACCAGCGTCAGCCCGGACGCACGCCGTAGCGCACTGGCGACATCGCCATCGCCGCTGCGGCTGAATTGCTCCGCGCCCAGCACCGTTGCGACGGATGTCGCGGTGCGTTGTTCTTCCATGATCGAAGCAATGGTGCCCGCCAGATGCGGTTCCAACACCACGTATTCGGCAAGCTCCACACCGGCAGGTGTCAGTTTGAAGCTCAGTTCGGTAGTTTGGTTATCAGCAATTTGAACACCGTCTTGCGTCTGGCTGCTGTAGGCGCTATGCAGCAACGACACGCTATAGCTTCCGGCCGGAACGGTTGCAGTCACGCGTCCCTGATCGTCGGTTCTGAGTTTCTCTTTCAATCCGCTCAAAAATACCTGCACATCCTTGAGCGGCTTCTGCGTTTCAACCGAGAGCACCTGCACCGAAATCACGCCTTCACCCTGATCGCGCGTTCCCACGCCTGCCGCATCGGTACCGGCCAGCGTACCAGCTGCCGAACTTTCTATATTGAGCAGCGGCTTTTTTCTGCCCTCATAAAAGGTGATCAGAATTTGCACGTTCTCAGCAGCTGTTAAAGGCAAATCAAATTTAAACTGCTGGCCATCGGTGGTGCGGATCGTAAACTGATAGTGTCCCGGCGGTAATTTTCCTGCCAGACTGCCGCTGTCATTGGTCTTGAGCGGCGCATCGCCCGGGGGCTTCCATGCAAAGGATGTTGGCGTGGATTCGAAAATCAGAATGGCGCTGGATTTTTCGAAAGACTCGCTGGTAATCAACAATTCGGCATCGGCAACCGGCAAACCGCTCTGAAACAAATGCAGCGAGAATTCCGCTTTTTCTTCATTTCCCCAAGCTGAGCTATTAAACAAAACAACCCAGAGTAAACAATATAACCGGAAAAATTTTTTTATTTCTGTATCCATTCGGCGTAACCAGCCCCTCTCCAAATTTCTTGCAATCACGCATGGAGATAAAATTTTAATTTTTAAATGTTGCAAACGTATTGCGGTTCGTTATGGCGGGATAATCATTTGATGATGCTTCAGGTGCATTGCCATGGCTCGGTTTTGCAAACTTCCATCAACCGGCGCAATTCGGTTGCCTTGCGAAACAATTCAGCATCCTTGAGATGATCGAGATGTTTGCCGACTTCAGCAAAACGGCGCGTTGAAAAAAGCGCGTACGCCAAGGCATAGCGGACGCTTTGATCTTCCAATAAACCGGTGCGATACAAACTGCCTTCCATATTGGCGGCGCGCTCGAACTGCTTGAGCGCCAGCAAGATCGATAGCCGTTGTTTGAGCTTTACCTTTTGATCCAGAATACTTTCATTCAACGTCAACGCCTTATGAAGCCGCCCGGCCCGCCGGTAAATTTCCGCCGCTTCCGATTGCAAGGCCGGATTGAGCAATGCCGCTTGTTCCAGAATAAACGCTGCGGAATTCAATTGCCCCTGATCCAAATAAGTATGCGCCAGCAATTTTGCGACCAGTTCGTCATCCGGGTATTGCAGACGAGCAATTTCAAGAATATTGATCGCTTCCTGAAACTCGCTGCTCAGCCGCAAGGCATTGCCGAAAGCCACGTAATCAGCCGCGCTGGCTTTGGAACGCTGCAAAAAATCCCGGCCCAGCCGAACGGCTTCCTGATAGAGTCCCAACTCGACCAAATAAAACACCTTGCGTTTCAGAAAGCGAAAATCCGAGGGAAATGCCCGTTGGCCGTCGTTCAAAGCACCGATCGCCGCATCCGGTTGCTGCAAATGCCAATACGACTCCGCTTTCAAGCTGATCAGCATCGCGTCTTTATTCACCAAATCGCCCGCTTTGCCGATCGCATTCACGGTATTGCGGTAGTCTTTCAATCCAAAATGGGCTTGCGCCAGATAGATGAAAATCGAGCGATCCTGCTGACCGTTCTTGATCGCTTGCTGCAAGCTGTCCCGGGCGGCTTCCAAGTCGTTCAATCCCAGATACGCCAATCCCTGCAAGGTATAAAACCGCGCCAGATCGGTTTTCTTGTTGCCGAGATCGACGCTTTGCAAAGCCATCAGCGCCCGGTCGTGATGACCATCCCGCAACATCACTGCTGCCAGCTCGATAAAATCGGCCGATGCCGTTTTTTTATCCGCCGCCTGCACCGTGTGCGTAAAGCAACTAAATGCAATCGCAATATAAATGAGGCAATGCAAATGCCAGAACGACCGGTCTCTCATATTGGTGGATTAGGACAGATCAAAGCGGATTTTTTGTTTGGCCCATACCCGAACGTTATCGCCTTTGTATTTAGCCGGTTCAAAATGCCAAGCGCGGATACCTTGTAACGCTGCAGCTTCGAAAATGCCGGACGGACTGGATTCCAAAACCTGCACTTGATTGATGGAACCATCAGCTTCAACCAGCACCGACAGCAGCACATAACCTTTGATGCCGTTCTTTTTCGCTGTTGGCGGATACTTGAACGATCCGCGTGCGATCGGTTTGGGCGGCACATCGACCAGATCGGCCGTCATCACGACATTGCCGGTTTTTCCAAGCAGGCTGTCGTCGACATCCCGCGAACCGCCATCCAGCCCGAGCGACCCCAGATCGATACCGGACAGAGCGGTATCCAGTCCCTTGAAAGGCGCCGGCGCTTGCGGCCGGGTAACCTGTTTTTTGGGTTCCACTTTCTTGATTTCTTTTTTCGGTTCTTGCTTGATTTCCCGCGTCATGGCGATTTCCGTCACTTCCTGCGGCGGCGTGCGTTCGATTTTTCCCATGTAGTGATTCAGAATCACAATCAGCGCGAACACCATCCCCACACCGAAAAACATGGATACCACACCGGCTACATGCCGTTTCATTGTCATCGTACTCATAATCATTACCCCGCTTCTTTTCTCGTTGCCACACCCACGCTCTCGGCACCGGCCAAGCGCGCCTGATCCACAACTTCCACCAAGCGCCCCGCTGGCACACCCTCATCGGTGACAACCAGCACGATTTTGTTGGAAGAAGTACTCAATAAATCCCGAAGTTTGCTTTGTATTAACCACAACCGCACCGCTTCGCCGTCGACATAGGTATCGCCATTGCGATCGATAAACAGCCGGATCGCCTTACTGGATGCAGCGACCGCGCTATTGGCCTTGGGCCGTTCCAAATCCAGCTTCATGTCTTTGACGAAAGTCGTGGTCACCATAAAAAAGATCAACAAGATAAAAACGATGTCGATCAATGGCGCCATGTCGATGGTGGTTTCGGCTTCCGCCGGTTCGTTATTCCGCATCATGAATGACTCCCGCTTGAAGATTGAGGATGGCTTTGGTGACACAGCAAATCCTTGACTTGCGACAGATCGAGTTCGATCTGCTGCTGTTTGCGCCTAAGGATGCTATGCACCAGCAGCCCCGGGATCGCCACAGTCAACCCCATTTGTGTCGTAAATAGCGCTTGCGAAATGCCGCCTGCGATACCGCCGGATTGCGAATGCAGCGTCATGGTCGCCAGCGAATCGAAAGTTTCGATCATGCCGATCACCGTACCCAGCAATCCGAGCAACGGTGCTATGAGAATCACGACGCGTACCAGCACGGCAAACTTCCCGATTTCCCGTTCATATTCGTAAAATGCTGCATCCAGATGGCGGCGCAAATTCCGCACGCCTTTTTTTTGCAACCGCACGCCTTGCCGAATCGCGCGCGCGACGATATTCACCGCTGGCCGGTCAATATCTTGTTGATAGTATTGCAACAGATCGCGCACACCCATGCGTTTCGGCTCTTTCATCACCCAGAAGCGATAACCCAATCCGTACCAGAGCAATAACGTACACAGCACCAGCGGTGGCATCACGATTCCACCCGCTGCGAACATTTCTTTGATGATCAACAAATGCTCTGCGATATCCATATCAGGCACTACCTAACGCGAGCGAAGAGTTGCCGGTGTTCGTTTCAATTGCTTCGTCAACATCCACGCCGCCGCCTAAAAAGATGTTAATAATCCGCAGCGCCGAATGTTCCATATCGCGCTTGATATTCTTCGCCCACGCAGTTAATAGGGAACCCAGCAACAGCGTCGGAATAGCGACGGTCAACCCGAGCTGGGTGGTAACCAGTGCAATCGAAATGCCGTCCGACAACAACTTCGGATCGCCGGTGCCGAATTCGGTAATCATGTCAAAGGTTTCGATCATGCCGGTGACCGTCCCGAGCAGCCCCAACAGCGGCGCGACCGAGGCGATCACCAGAATCGCCGGACCAAACCGGTCGAGCGGCCCCGATTCCTGCAGAATCGCTTCATAGACAATGCCTTCCATGTGATCACGATCGTCTTTCAGATGACGCAAGGTATAGTGCAACACCCGGCCGATTGCAGAGGTATTGCTTTCGCAGTGCTTCTTGGCCGTTTCGAGATCGCCGGCAGTCAGTTGTTGAATGATTTGATCGGTCAATTGCACGTTATCGGCGCTATTGGTCCGCAACAATTGCGCCCGTATCATCACCAATATCCCCGCAAGCCCGCCCAGTATCACAATGACCCAGCCAATCGGACCACCCGAATCAATGATACTTAACAGCGTTTTCTCCGGCGCTTCGTCAATCGAAGTGGAACGCGATTCGAACAAATACAACTGCAATACCGCCGGTTGTTCGTTTTTACTCAATGCTGCGGCGCTTTCCGCACCCGCGTTTTTCCATACTTTGAAATCGCCACCACCTGCAGGCACTAAACTGCCACTGCCCTCCGCGCTGATACCAAATGCTGCAATATTGCCCAGATGAATCAGCGATCCTTCGGCTTGTTTACCGTTCGCAAGGAAAAAATGACCTGATTTGGTTTGAATGCCGCCAAGCTTCTGCAGCAACGTTAATGCTTGCTTGAAAATGAAATCGACTTTTTCCGGATCATTACCTTTTGCATCCTTCATTGCCTGAGGCATTTCAATTCCATGATTTTTGAGTGTCAGCTCTGCCTGCAAATAAGTGGTTTCGAGCGCGTCATGACGCTCCGATACCGCTGCTTCCCTGCGCTCCGACTCGGCAAGTTGCGCATTGAGCTGATCAATTTTTGATGAGCGTTCAACGGTTGTGCGTTCGAGTGCGATAACCTTGGCGTTTAGCGCTTGTTCTTCACGTTGCGCGCTGGCCTGGTAATTCCTTAAACGCTCACTGAGTTCACGCTTCTGCGCTTCCAGAAATGCGTATTCGCGTTTGTAAGCGGTCTCCAAGCTGACGGCTTGCTGTTTTGCCTCGGGTTGTTTTTTGGCTGGCGTCGTTTCGGGCTTTCCTTCCGGCGTTGACACCGTAACACTCTCGCCGGCTGCCGCATCCTTGGGTTGTTGGGAAAAACCGGAACCGGCCCAGGTCGCCATCAGCAACAGTATAGTAATTAACAGTCTTTTCATTTGCTTAATGGGTTAGGTAATTCGAAATAACCTTGACGGATCTGTTTTTTCAGTGAATCGAACAAGTTGCGGATGCGTTCGCGATCGGCA
The DNA here is from genome assembly GCA_002083395.1 of Proteobacteria bacterium SG_bin4. Taxonomy (GTDB): domain Bacteria; phylum Pseudomonadota; class Gammaproteobacteria; order Burkholderiales; family Nitrosomonadaceae; genus Nitrosomonas. Next base: position 40,961 of record LWDH01000041.1, read on the forward strand.
CTGTCGCTGACGGCTTCAAAAATCCAGCCGCCCTCTTTGGAGCGTTTTGCCATCCCGCTCTGGTTATCCTTAGTTTGGAAAAACATAAACACCGTGCCGATTTTGGCAATGTCAACCAACACCTTCTCGCCGTTTAGCAAAATCGTTTGCTGGTAAATTCCATTTTCCTTGCTCAGCCTTACTTCATCTTCAATCAATGACCAGGTTTGATTGACCGCCTTACTTGGGTCAATTTGCTGATTCACCAGGTTATTCTCCAGATCGTTAATGGCTTTAATCCGATCGTCGACTTTGAAAGGAAAGCCGCCTTGAATATGGCGTTTGTACTCCGCCAGCGCAGAAAGCAAGACCGGTTTCAAATGCTCGCCGGATTGCTCGGCTTGTTGGGTGGTCACACCCAGTTTATCGATCGACTGTTGCAGCTTCTCGACACTCAATTTCTGGCGGCGCTCTTCAACACTTAAATCCGCCAATTGCGAATTGAGCGCGGACATTTTGCTGCTGTGTTTTTCTTTCTCGATATCGAGCTGTGATTGAAGCGTTTCCACTTCTCCACGGATTTTAGCCAGCGACTTTGCAAGATTCTCAATATTGCTGGCCAAGACCGGTGATGCAAAACCAAGCAGCATCCAACTGCCCATCACCACGATTTTTTTTGATAACTGAATCTGCATACATCCCCTTTTGCGTTGCCGTGAATACTACAAGGCGAATATTTCACTTTCATGACAATTCGATGTCATTTAACAAGTGCGGGGACGCATCCATGAATCCGTTCAGTCAACACGGAAAAGGATTTTTTCGTGCATAACCTGCGCCGTATAACGCTTAGCCAATCATAAAATGAGCAGTGACATTACTACTGCCTATATTGCTACCGATGTGGAGCGATTGCGGCAGCCGATACAGAAAATGACCGACTATATCCTTAAATGCGCTGGATATAAGTCTTCCGCAACCGTTACCGATCTATCAGAAAAGAAATCACATAAAACATCTTGACTTAATACGGCATTGCCGAAACTGAAGTTTTCAGCCGTTATGTCAGCGACTACTGGACTGAAGACGAACGCGCAGCTTTTGCCGTCTGGATTGCAGAGCACTACGACACCGGAGATATTGTTCCAGGAAGGCGGTTGCAGAAAGGTGCGTTGATCTCGCAAAGGCACGGAAAAAAGTGGTGGTTTACGTGCAATCTACTACAACTTGCTTGAGGATGGCGCTATTTGGCTATTGCTGATATACGCCAAAAACAAACACGAAAACATCCCCGCTCATTTACTCAAAGCGATTAAGGAAAAAATATCATGCCCATGACTGAAAAAGAACTGAGGAAACGAGACGCCAAACGTGATTTAGGAGCGGAATTGCTCGAATCTGTCACACAAATGAAATCCGGGCGTGCGAGCCGGATACACAAAGTTGAAGTCCCGCCAGTCGTTTCAGTGCGTATAAAGTCGGGCTTGTCACGATCGGATTTTGCAAAACTGCTCGGCGTTTCGGTAAGAACATTACAAGATCGGGAACAAGGCCGCCGCCAGCCAAGCGGGGCTGCTAAGACTTTGATTGCAATTGCTGAGCGCCGCCCTGATGTGTTGAAGGAAATTACCGAACAATTTTTAATGGCGGAAGAAATTTCTGAATTCACAGAAATCCTTTAAACAAATGCAAAAGGCCAATGTTTATTCAACATTGGCCCCTTACTTTAGCCCTACGAGAGATTAGGCGTAAATTTTTTTCATAGGTAAACGGCGTTTATTTGTGGTCAAGCTAGCAACGACTAGATAGCTCAAAAAGAACACCGCACCTAAAATGAGATCAACTTCTAACCAGCTCACAAGTGAATTGGCATCGCCAAATAATAAAAATCCAATTGCCGGAACGATTCCAAATAATACCAATGTCAATCTTGTGGTTGCGCTCATTACATCATGGTTTGCTTTCATTTTAATCTCCTAGTGGATATAGCTTATAAACAAATTACATAACTTAAGATGTAAGTATTCACAAAAAGTTCACAGTTATTTCACAAAAAAATTACAAATTAGCATTTATTTATTAACTGCATGATAATATTTATAAAATTTTTTAAAGAATTTCATTTTGAAATGGATACTCACTGTCCATTTCAAAAACTCTCTTCCAAAGTGAGCGAGTTATAAGCCGTCAATTGAAATTAATTCTTTGAAAATGGTTGATCTCATGCATGTGGGAAATAATCCCGACTTCAAATCTATCTGGCAGTTGGTGCATTCCTGTGTACGGTTTTCGTATTGCCGAGCCGCAACACGACGGTACGCCCCATTGGCATATGTTGCTATTCATGCCGCCCGAACAAACTGAGAAAGTCAGAGAAATCATGCGACACTATGCCTTGCAAACCGACGGCAACGAACCCGGCGCACTGGAACACCGCTTCAAGGCAATCTCTATTGATAAAAGCAAAAGCAGCGCCGTCGGTTACATTGCGAAATACATCTCCAAAAACATCGACGGCAATCCGATACAGGAAGCGGCTGAACGAGTAGAAGCCTGGGCATCAACCTGGGGAATCCGGCAATTCCAACGGATTGGCGGCGCACCGGTCAGCATTTGGCGTGAACTCCGAAGAATCCACGATGCACCTGAAGATATTCTGGAACAAGCAAGACAAGCTGCCGATCAGGGGCACTGGTGGCAGTTTATCCAATTGATGGGTGGCGCAACAACCAATCGCAAAGATAAGCCCATTAGACCGATGAAAATCGACTCCAAAGAACCAGGCAAATACGGAGACCCTATCGGCAAAAAGATTTGCGGCGTTGAAACCTGCACTATTCAACTACCGACACGCTTGCATCAATGGCGGATTCAAAGAATTACAGTTGATATAGAATCAACTGAGCGGCGAAGCGCAAAGCGCCCGAGTGGGAGCGACAGCGGCAGCAACCACGAGGCCGCATTTGCGGCGCAGCCGCCTTGGAGTTCTGTTAATAACTGTACGAAAAATAAATTTAGTATAGAAATTAAGGGCAAGTTAAGGCCGTTAAAAGTTCAGGATCATTAGGATCGAAAGTGGCTCGATCACGAAATTTATTTCGCGAAATATATCCCTCCCCTATAAAGGAATAGTATGACTAATTTTTTTGTTGTCAGGTATTATTTAGATTTTTTTTACAGAATGCCAATTAAAATCAAACTATTAATATTCTAATCCCCTTGAAGAAGGAATTTTTGGAAGACTTCTAAACAACACAAAAATTCTTAAGATAATTTGGTCATTTAAGAATCTTGCAGCTTGCCTAACCAAAGTTCTAAAAGCCCTGGCTCAACATCGTCTTGATATCCTTTCATGTATACAACAAGTGGCAAATTTCCCAACTTAGAAGCAACAATCTCAGCAACCATTTTTGCTAAGGATTCATCTTCTTTGTAAAAATAACGAATTTGCGTAAGGTTTGGAGAGTTCTTAACGACCTCTACTGCATCTGCAACCCAAATATTCTCAATTTTATCGGAAACTAATTGTCCTATAAGGGAAGTAATGCCCTTTTGATTATCTCGAGATGCCTGCAACCACATCCTTGGAATAGGAGGGAAAGGTGGAATTCCATTACAAATAAATACACTCATGCTTCCAATACTCCTAGTGCGAATTCTTTGGATTTGAAGCTCTGGGTTAGTATCAGAAATTTGCTTAATTTTTTTTGCCAAAAGCATCTCTTGTCCAGGTCCCCTATCAATTCTAATAGTATTGTTAGTTAAACGATAACCTGGACGTGCATTTTCTTCCGAACCTAAAGGACGTACTCGGATTGTCGAAATTGATAGATCTTTGTTCTCAATTACTTTCTGTTTTATTTTTCCCGCAAGCACATATGCATCTTTTTCCCTTACCTCTTGATCATTACCTTCGCACCAAAAAATGTCCAAAGTTAGTGCGGCATGAGATCGAGCAGTTAAATCCGAGGTATCTGAATAAACAGTTGTAAACTTCCGATTATATAAGTTACTGGTATCCTTATTAAAATTAGATTGAGGAATTATTTTATCAGGTTGGACATCACTTCCTTTAGATGCATTTGCTAGAACTACAGCTGAATTTTTGTATTTACTCTGAGCATTCTTATCAATTAATTGGGAATCTGAATCTATTCTCATCGACGTAGCATCACTTTTTAAAGTACAGTCAGAGAAACATATATCAGGATTATTTAATTTTCCATGACTGTCAGGCAATTGTGGATAAGCTGTGAATCTTGTATCGGTAGAAACATTTCTTACAATATTTGTAACAATTTTATCTACAGTACCTCCTTTTGAAAGTTCTGAGACAAAACTGTTAACTAAATAACTTGAGCCAATACCGTCACTAATTCTCTTGCCCGGTGTAGTTGCATATAACAACATAATTCCTCGTCGACGACTATTTACTTGCGGAGCAGATACAGGGATGGCAAATTCCGACTTCATCGCGGTGTAAACAAAAGGATCATCTCTACAACTATCAAGAATAATAAAGATATTTCCATTGTAAAATTCACTAGCGTTAGAATATAGATGTTGATTTAATTCAAAACTTTCTCCTTGAAATAATAAGCTTTTGTAATCATTTCGTAGTTTTTTGCTTTCAAATTTTAGATCTAATTCTGCTCGTCTCATAAAAAAATAATTTCTATCATTTATTTCAACTCCATGACTCGCAATATAAATAAACAGAAAGTCATTTATGCTATCAAATTTATCTACTAATTTTGCTAATTTAGGCCATATGGTACCTGCATCTGCGTCACAAATAACACTTATCTCAGGATCTTTTTCACCTCTTCCTCTCCACCCAATTTTTTGTAATTGTGCATCAATTTTTTCTAAATCATCACAAGGAGTTTTCAAATTTTCAAGCATAACTGGTCGGCTTATATCTTCTACGTAATCAGATGGCCTATAATCCTTAATGCCTATTAATAACGCAAATCGTTTGGGATTTTGATCTAACTGCTGTTCGCTTAAAACAATTGGCGAATATTGAATTATTGCTGCGATAAATAATATTTTAGTTACCACAAAATATTTAATCATGATATAATTTAACTTATTAATTACTTGAACCATCTACGTATAAAAGATTGTTTTGACTCAATTCAGTTTCCAAAGCGCTCCTTATTGCCTCTTCCAGTCCACTACCTCGCGTTAATCCCGTTTCTTCAAATCCTCGGGATATTCTATTTCTAATATTAAGTAAAGCAGTTTTAACTGTCCAATTTTTTGGATTAAATAGTTCACCTGTATTCAATAGTGCCATGTTTTGTTTTAGTATTTTCCCATTTGCATCAATTTCAAAACCTTTAATCAAATTACAATCATCATTAACCCCTCTGGGAATGGGACAGTTATAACGAAAATATGCATTTCTTTCACCAAAACCGGCATCTGCTCTATTTTTCCCTTGTGCAGAAAAATATCTAAAACCTATAACATCTGACGAAAAAGTATTGGTATTACCACTAGAAGTAATAAATCCTAAAAATACAACTGCATGACCTGTATTATTAGTTCGATTAAAATTAACAAAATCGCCAGGCTTTAGTTCCGAAAAAAGCTTTTGTATACCTAATCCAAGTTTCTCAAGGGTATAAGCTGTACCTACTGAACCAGTTCCACTATACATAAACAAATTTGCTCGAATACTAGTTAGATTTCCCTTTACCCAACTTGACATGGGCAGCTCAGCCAAGTAACTATAGTCATTTGTTTTATTACCATATATATTTAATGCTTCGATGATTATTTCCGCTACTGCAGCTACACACATAGTTGGATTAGGACCTGGATTCCTAATTAAATCCCGACTTGCTTTAATACAACAATCTTTTCCATATGATAAATCTTGTGTAAATGCTTTGTGGATGTCATATCCACCTTCTACTCTAGAATCCTTCAATTTATCAATTGCTTCCAAAATATGTTCTCTAAAATCTTCTGATAATTTTGTAGACTGTGTCATTGCAGACTGTGAAAATGAAATTAGAAAGACAGCTGATAAAAAAAATATATGGCCGATCATGAATTCTCCCCAATTTAAATAAATTAATAATAATCTTAATGTATTTATTGAGAATTGCCAAAGTCTTTATTTTGTAGAAAAAACTGGAAATTCACGACCATCTTTGGGCGCTATAATTTCATATCGTAGATAATCCACCCGATCAACTTACAATTCCCAGGGTCTTACCTTGGGAATCTAATTAATCCTTAGTGAGTTGGGATACGAGATGTTGTAGAGACAAAAAAGATAAAAAAACGATACTTCAATAAGTTTGAACAGAAAAGTTGCTATAAAATTCACGTACAAGATGTTGCGTGAGAACTCAAAGAATTCACGGTAGAGATTGCAAGAGTGTTTAATAGCATTGCTGGGTCAGAATTTGTTTAAGAAAATGGCGGATCTGAAAGTATTTTGTGGGAAATTTATACAGATGATTATTATGTTGCAGATGTTGTAAAAAGAGCAGACTAGGGTGTAATTTACCCTGTATGTAAAACCATATAAGTCAAGAGAAGAGTTGCATCAGCTCGCGCTTTTAAAATACCTCGTGAAATTCCCAGGGGAGTTCTTTTTTTGGTGGAAAATTCAAAAAAATTTTTGGCGAGTCTATCGGACGAAAAAAACTAAAAGTCTACTAATATTTAAAACTAGTTTATTTTAGTTGCAAACTAAATTAATTTAGCAAAAATTCAAATTAAGTTGGTTTACTTTTCATGTCTACATTGTGTCTACACACATTTGAAATTTATTATGTTTAATTTTTAACTTATTGTTTTAATGGTGCCGACACCAAGAATCGAACTCGGGACCTTCTGATTACAAATCAGCTGCTCTACCATCTGAGCTATGCCGGCAGTTTGACAAGAATAATCTGATCGATTTACTTGATTATTCTAAGTTTGGGTTTACTTGCTTTTCTTTCTTGAAAGTTTTGAGTGCTGCGATCGAAATTTCCATTATCAAAGTTATCTATCGCTTCAACATTCTCTGCGGTATCTGAAGTGAAAGTGATACCTTGATTAACCTCCTTAGCAAATATCCCTTTAATCGCATCCAGAGGAATACTAAGTTTCTTAGCAATGCCGTTAAATCGGGCTGTAAAACTTAAGCTATCATGATTGATAGTCAATTCATGCACAGCAATCGCACTGATATTAAATATTATTTCATTATTTCTGACATATTCTTTTGGAATATCCAGTTCATCAAAAACTGTGACAGAAATATATGGAGTAAAGCCGTTATCACTGCACCAATCATAAATAGAACGAATTAAATACGGTTTGGTAGATTGATTCATCATTTCCGCATTACTTTTTCCGATGCCGACAATGCATCAATAAATAAAGGGCGACTAAACAATCTTTCGGAATATTTCAATAGAGGTGCTGCTTGCTTGGGAAGCTTAATTCCAAAATATTCCAAACGCCATAACAATGGAGCAATAGCTACGTCCAGCATAGAAAACTCGTCGCCAAGCATGAACTTTTGCTTCTCAAAAACAGGAGATATCATCGTTAGATTTTCTGCAATCACTGTGCGGGCTTTATCTATTGCTTTTTGATCGTTTCCCTCGAAAGCATCAATATGACAGAATAGTTCCTGCTCGAAACGAAATAGCAGCAATCTGGCGCGAGCCCGCATCACTGGATCCGCAGGCATCAGCTGTGGATGCGGAAAGCGATCATCGATGTATTCATTAATAATATTCGATTCATACAAAACCAGATCGCGTTCCACTAGCACAGGAGCTTTGCCATAAGGACTCATGACAGCCAAGTCTTCTGATTTATTATTGGGATCAACATCAATCACTTGAAAATCCATATCTTTCTCGTGCAGAACAATTCTGCATCGATGACTATAGGGACATGTGATTGTTGAATATAGCGTCATCATAGCTTCAATCTCTGACTAAATCACCTGCACATTCAGTAAGTTCGAAGCCTTAATGAATATCTCTCCAATATTCTTTTTTCAAGACATACGACAAAGCAAACATGATCAGCAAAAAGATCATCACTTTAATACCCAACTCTATCCGGGCATTCGCGTGCGGTTCTCCCAAATAAACCAGATAGTTAACCAAGTCACCGACTAATTTATCAAAATCGGCTTTAGCCATTTGGCCTGGTTTATCGAGCATTAAGCTTTTTTCATCCCCTTTCACAACCAATCGCTGTTCACCTTGGAATTGGTACAGAACATGAGGCATTGCCACACGATCAAATACTAGATTGTTCCATCCAGTGCTTGTAGCATCATCTCTATAGAATGCTCGCAAATAGGTATATAACCAGTCCGCTCCTCGCGCACGAGCAATCACCGACAAATCTGGCGGAACAACGCCAAACCAATCTTGGCCTTCTTTTTTACGCATTGCGGATAACATTAGATCACCAACCTTCTGTCCAGTGAACACCAGTTTATCCAGGATTTCTTCATTCGATAACCCGATATCGCGGTGGCGGTTATAACGCATATAACTTGCACCATGACATGTTAAGCAATAATTTACAAAAGTCTCCGCGCCACGTTGCAGCGAAGCGTTGTCTTTAATATTAACCGGGGCTCTATCTAAAGGAACATTTGATTCAGCAGCAATAGCATTACCAAATGGAGCCATGCATAAAATTAATAAAGCGATCGTTAAGTTCTTCATTTTTTTACTCTTGTAGTCTTTTGGGCTCAGGTTTTGTTTTATCTATCTTGCTATACCAAGGCATCAAGATAAAGAAAGCAAAATATATCACGGTAAAAATTTGCGCTAACAACGTATACAAAGGTGTGGGTGATTTTGTTCCAAGCCAACCCAATACAAAGAAGCTAATAACAAACAAAGTTAAAGCTATTTTGAAAAGCGATCCTTTATATCGAATCGATTTAACCGGGCTTCGATCCAACCATGGCAAGAAACAGAAGATGACCACCGAACCCGCCATTAAGATGACCCCCCACAATTTAGCATCGATCCCCAGGAAGTTGACGGTTACAGCCCGCAGCATTGAATAGTAGGGAGTAAAGTACCAGACAGGCGCAATGTGATCCGGCGTTTGCAGGGTATTTGCAGGAATAAAATTATTATATTCCAAGAAATATCCGCCCATTTCAGGAGCGAAGAAAATAATTCCACAGAATACAAACAAGAAAACTACCACTCCAACAATATCTTTCACAGTGTAATAGGGATGAAAAGGTATTCCATCGACAGGAATGCCTGTTGAAGGATTTTTATTTTCTTTTATTTCAATCCCATCTGGATTATTTGATCCAGTCTCATGCAATGCCAGGATGTGTACAAATACCAATACCAGCAAAACCAGCGGTAGTGTCACAACGTGATAAGCAAAAAACCGGTTCAGTGCTGCATCAGAAAGCGTGAAATCACCCAATAGCCATTGCTGGAGAGTATCGCCAACAGCTGGTATCGCACCAAACATACTAACAATTACTTGCGCTCCCCAATATGACATTTGTCCCCATGGCAGAATATAGCCAGTAAAGGCCAAACTCATGAGAACGAAAAATATACACATGCCTACCAGCCACAGCAGTTCTCGCGGTTTCCGGTACGAACCGTACATCATCCCCCGGAACATATGCAGATAAACAACCACAAAAAACATGGAGGCGCCTGTTGAATGCATATATCTGATCAGCCAACCGTATTCCACATCGCGCATGATATATTCAACCGATGCAAACGCCTGGCTAGCATCAGGTTTATAATTCATTGTCAGGAAAATACCGGTCAACAACTGGTTCACCAAAACCAATAGGGCCAAGGAACCAAAAAAGTACCAGAAATTAAAATTTTTCGGTGCGTAGTATTCGGAAAGATGCGCTTTCCAATTCGATGTTAATGGAAAACGCTTATCAATCCACTCAATCATGGAATTAAACATATTACTCATTTACGCAGATCCCTCACTCTCAGATCCAATTAAAAGACGACTATCACTCAGATAAGCATGCGGCGGCACAACCATATTCGTCGGAGCCGGTACACTTTTATACACGCGACCTGCCAAGTCAAATTTAGAGCCATGACAAGGACAGAAAAAACCACCTAGCCAATCAGGACCCAAATCTGCAGGTGCGACATCTTTTCTGAATACAGGCGAACAACCCAGATGTGTACAAATACCTTCGGTAACCAATATTTCAGGTTTGATAGAACGCGTGCGATTTCTAGCATATTCAGGTTGCTGATTCTTTTCTGAATTCGGATCAGCTAATTGATCCTCCAATTTCGCAAGTGTCTCAAGCATTTCTGGCGTGCGATTTAATACCCACACGACCCTGCCACGCCATTCAACCATCATCAGCATACCCGGCTCAAGCTTGGAAATGTCAACTTCTACCGGCGCTCCCGCTGCTTTTGCTCTTTCGCTGGGCATCATACTTAATAAAAAAGGCGTTGCAATTGCAGCGCCTGCTATACCACCCGCTACTGAAGTCGCAGCGACTAAAAACTTTCTCCTGCCGCTCATCTTATCATTGATGCTGAAACTATCTGCCATCATATTCAATCATTCCATCAGTAATTATCTCGAATAACTATATAAAAACAAAGGGTAATATTAAGAATCCCAACTGTTTTTTTCTAACTTCCCTAACGCGCCAACCACAAAAGCGCGCAGTATACCACAATCGTTTCAAGGACAATAAGATTCTTCTTCCTCTCAGAATCCCCAAAATACACTATATCTGTAAACGATTACTTAATCTTTCCATGACATTGTTTATATTTCTTACCCGAACCACATGGACATGGTTGATTGCGACCAATCTTTTCATTGGAACGCACAAATGGTTGGACTTTATCATTTTGGATTTTCTCATTGCCGGTATCTTCCCCAAAAGCTCCCGATGTATCATGGTGAAGTTCGATTTTCTCGGGAGATCGCAACGTTTCTGACGCGGCATCAACCTGTTGTTCATTTTTAATTTGCACCGTCAGAAGTACCTTTGTAACCTCATTCTTGACTTCTTCAAGCATATTGGTAAAAAGTTCGAAAGCCTCACGTTTGTACTCTTGCTTCGGATTTTTTTGCGCGTAACCGCGTAAATGGATACCCTGTCGTAAATGATCCAATGCCGCCAAATGTTCTCGCCAATGCGAATCAAGAATTTGCAGCATTACCACTCGCTCATAATGATGCATAATTTCTGCACCGACGAGCTGCATCTTGTCTTTATAATTTTCTTCAGCAGTATTAAGAATGCGCTCTAGCAAATTCTCTTCGTGCAATTCAGGTTCTTTTTCAAGCCACTGCTGAATTGGAAAATGTAATTGATAATCTGCCGCAAGCACTTTCTCCAATCCTGCCACATCCCATTGTTCTTCAACGCTTTGCGGCGGAATGTGGGTGTAAAATTGACCACTTAGCACACTTTCCCGAATTGCTGTGATGGTCTCCGAGATATCATGACTGGCTTCAAGCAATTCATTTCGTTGCTGATAGATGACATTACGTTGATCGTTGGCTACATCATCGTACTCCAGCAACTGTTTACGCATATCGAAATTTCTTGCTTCAACTTTGCGTTGCGCGTTCTCGATTGCACGCGTGACCCATGGATGCTCGATAGCTTCCCCTTCCGGCATCTTCAATCGATTCATAATATTGGCTACGCGATCAGAGGCAAAAATACGCAACAACGGGTCTTCCAATGAGAGAAAGAAACGGCTCGAACCAGGATCTCCTTGCCTGCCAGAACGCCCGCGTAACTGATTATCTACACGACGGGACTCATGACGCTCCGTTCCCACAATATGTAAACCGCCTTTACTGAGAACTTCTTGGTGCGTAACTTTCCATTGTTCGTAGATTTCATGTATGCGTTTTTCTTTTTCTGTTTCACTTAACTTGTCATCATGACGTATCCGCTCAATTTCTGGCTCGGGATTTCCGCCCAGTACGATGTCAGTACCTCGACCCGCCATATTGGTTGCAATCGTAATCATTTTGGGACGACCTGCCTGGGTCACTATCAGCGCCTCGCTGGCGTGTTGTTTTGCGTTCAAAACTTGATGAGGCAATTTTTCCCGGTCGAGTAATTTCGACAACAATTCATTATTTTCAATCGAAGTTGTACCCACCAAAACCGGCTGGCCGCGCTCATAACAATCCTTGATTTCAAGAATGATGGCCTCATTTTTTTCTTTCGTGGTGCGATAAACTAAGTCCATACGGTCTTCGCGGATCATCGGTTTATGCGTTGGAATGATAATCGTCTCCAAACCATAGATCTGCTGAAATTCAGCGGCTTCCGTATCAGCGGTACCCGTCATACCGGATAATTTGTGATACATGCGGAAATAGTTTTGAAAGGTTATCGAAGCCAGCGTCTGATTTTCTTTCTGAATAGCAACGCCTTCCTTCGCTTCAACGGCCTGATGCAATCCATCAGACCAGCGCCTACCGGCCATTAAGCGCCCGGTAAACTCATCGACGATAATGACTTCACCGTCCTGGACAACATAATGTTGATCCTTAAAGTACAAATTATGCGCACGCAAACCCGCATTTAAATGATGAATCAGATTAATGTTTGCAGGATCATAAAGACTGGTGCCTGATGCAAGCAAACCGGACGATGCCAGCAATTTCTCGGCATGTTCAAACCCGGCTTCGCTCATCGTCACTTGATGGGATTTCTCATCGACACTATAGTCGCCGGGACTATCTTCAGATTCTTGTTTCGTTAGCTTTGGAACCAGGGCATTGATGCGCACGTAAATTTCAGTATCGCCCTCGGCCTGCCCCGAAATAATCAATGGCGTCCGAGCCTCGTCTATCAGGATTGAATCCACTTCGTCGACAATCGCAAAGTTCAGCATCCGTTGCACACGCTCATTGGCATGTGTCACCATATTGTCACGCAGATAATCAAAACCATATTCGTTATTGGTGCCGTAAGTAATATCAGCCGCATAGGCCACTTGCTTCTCGCCATGCGGCATCTGGGCATAAATAACGCCAACGCTCATCCCCAACGCCTGATAAATTTTCCCCATCCATCCGGCATCACGTTTGGCCAAATAGTCATTGACTGTGACAACATGCACGCCATGACCCGACAAGGCATTCAAATAGGCGGGTAACGTCGCCATCAATGTTTTACCTTCCCCGGTTCGCATCTCGGCAATCTTGCCCGCGTGCAGCACCATACCTCCGATCAGCTGAACGTCAAAATGACGCATCTGCAAAACCCGTTTACCGGTTTCACGCACCACGGCAAAGGCTTCCGGCAATAGCGCATCCAACGACTCGCCATCTTGAACGCGTTGCTTAAATTCGTCTGTCTTGGCACGCAAGTCAGCATCCGATAAAGCTGCCATCGCCGGTTCCATCTCATTAATGGTGCGCACGATCTCAGTATACTGTTTGATCATTCGATCATTGCGGCTACCAAAAATTTTCTTGAGTAAATTGCCTAGCATAAGTCTTAAAGGATTAGGTGTAATTAAATAATTTATTAAAAAAACAAAGGGTGAGTTAAATGCTCACCCCAAATCTATCGTACATTCTGTAAACTCAATTCAGCTCGGTTTTTTTAAAAATTTAGATGGATTCTGCGGTTTATCTTTATGCCGGATTTCAAAATGCAAATGCGCTCCCGTTGAACGTCCGGTATTGCCAACCTCGCCGATTTTCTGGCCTTGCAATACGACTTCCCCGAGTGCTACCTCCAACTTTGAAGCATGTGCATACCGACTCACGAGATCATCGCCGTGATCAATTTCGATCATATTACCATATTCAGGATGGCGATCTGAATAGATCACCACGCCGCCAGCCGCAGCTTTTATCGGCGCTCCTATTTCCGCAGCAAAGTCGACGCCTTCGTGAAATGCTTTCTTGCCGGTAAAAGGATCAATCCGGTAACCGAATCCTGAAGAATACCAGTCGGTGTCAACCGGCATTTCAGAAGGTAATACAAACTTGTTGACCCTGCCGTAGCGTAGCAAAGAATCCAATGCACCGAGCTTATCTGCTCTTTCATCCAACAGGTTCGATAGCTCCTGGAGTTTCTGATTAAATTCTACAAAAGTCAGATCTTCCGATAAAGCATCGTTACGCGCACCGCCTTGTCCCGGAATTTCTCTAAATAACAAATCATGCGTTTTAATCCCGGTTGATTCTGCCATACGCTCGCCTAGTGCATCCAAACGTAACAACTGCGCTTGCATCTGACCCAACTTACTGGCCATGATGTTTAAATTGTCCTGTAGATGCATTTGAATTTTTTGATGCCTTTGCTCTTGAGGATTTACCAAAATTGTTCTTAACAATGGCGATTCGATACGGTCAGCATAACGCAAAGAAAAAAAATTGATCACTAATGCCAATGCTATGACAATGAATGAAAATAGAGTAACTGATAAAATAATATTCGATTTGGTTAATGTCAGCTTGCGCGCCCGTTCGGAATTATTTGCTATCAAAATAATGTTCATACTTCTTTTCATTGGATATTTTTTAAATAACCATGACCCCTCTTAAAGTTGATTCTTATCTTAATTTACTTGGCAAATCACCAGAATATGCGGGCTTGCTATCAGTAGCCCGTCAATTATTTAAGGACCAGTCAACCTTCCACAAACTAATCCCGCGTCAGTTGGCGCAATACTGCCACCTTAGTCGGATTACCAATGGTAAATTAACCATATTGGCGGAAAATGGTGCCATCGCAGCAAAACTTAAGCAGTTATCCCCATCGCTGCTTCGAAAACTGCAACAGTGCGGATGGGAAGTTACTTCATTTCAAATATTGGTGCAAGCACAAAACTCGACTGCAAACACAAAATATATTGAAAAACAAATGGATATAAAAAAACCAAAACTAAGTCACAGCGGTAAGGAATGCTTCAATCAACTTGCCGCAACTTTGCCGGACTCTGAATTAAAAGAAGCCATTCATTCATTGCTAAAAAACCAAGAGAGATCTTAAACAATCCAGCCAAATGCTATCCGCAGTCACACTGAATGAGATCTTCATAGCTAATTGATTGATGTTTTTTACGGCCACACGTATCGCGACGATCGTCGGCGTCAATCCAGCTCAGTGAACATCCATTTCCTGAATGATCACTCCAAGCAGGAAAGTCAAGATCGGTTACATTCGCCTTTATATAACAACGAAACACCCGCGGCAGCGGCATCGCACGCATTGCCATAGGTCTTGCCATCGCAACCGCAAACCGGGGCGTACTGTTTGGTACAAGCCATCGGTTTATCTTTGCACGTGCCTTCGCTGCCTGAAACGTTGCATTGTCCTACATCGTAATCACAATATTGGTTAATTGCCGGACATTGCTTTCCAGGAATCCCACCACAGCTTAAAGATTTGATCGTCCCGCTGGATTCACATCCCTGAGCTACAAGAAATAACCCGAGTAAAATTAAGTTGCAAACCAGTCTCTTCATTTTTTCATCCTTATCTGCCGACAATAAGCACTTTATTCACAGAATGTTATGGATCAAAATCTTGATGCAGTTAAAACAATATCCGCGAACTACCATGCCTGCTCAAATGCTTTCTGGATCTCGTCATAATCTTCCCCCTGCATTTGCAGACTTTGCTTCATGCCTAACAATACCCATCCATTTTTGGGGTAATAATGGTGGTTATGTGGATAATACGCAGCCGTATAAAAGCTTTGCACTTTACAACTTGCCATACAAGCTTCATCCACTGCCGCAGTGCTGGTATTTGCTTCTGCGGCATCATGGCATTGCTGCGAATGCTTGAAAATGCGCTTCGGGAGATAATACCGCTTGACCGTTATTGGTCACATTGATATTCGGACCAAGCGCCAAAGCTTCCCCCCCAATAACACATGGCGCAATTCTCAGCGTGAAATGCACGTATCGCTTCATAGTGATTAAACGCAAAACTCATCACCAACCCCTGATTAAAATAACTTTGCGCCATGGAATTTCTTGCTGTGATTGCATGATGATACCCACCTAGATCATTCAGTAGCTTCACCTCGGTTTTATCGGGTCAGGATCCGTCGCTCAATGACTGATTCCGAATCGATGAATTCTGAGTCGAAGGACATGCAACCATTAAAACTGTTGAGATCGCTGTTAAGGCATTGTTGTATTTCATTTTCCCGTAACCCCGTGCATTTCCGTGATCAGCTTGCCGAATGGATGCGGTCTGCAAACTTTAAAAGTTTTTCAAATCATACCGGCACTATTCACTCGGATAACTGTCTCTTCTTATCTTATTTTTTCACTTAGCGCTCCGGTATATAATATAAAACTGCTAATCGGATTCTATAGAATTATCGTTCTTAATGAATCGTATGCGAATGTGATTTATTCTTGGGCGATCCTTCATCCTTTCTCTATTCTTGATTCTGACTTAATCCGACTAACTCCGAAAACGACATGAATGTTTTTTATGAAGAAGCTGGAACCTTTAAAGTGGGTACCATTCTGACTGACAACAATACCTCATTGCAAATCGAAGCTGTGCATGGTAAGCGATCAAAAATTAAAGCTTCTGCGGTATTGTTCCGGTTCGATACTCCTCCATTGGCTGAATTTATGGGGCATGCGCAGAAAGTTGCCGAAGAACTGGATCCGAATTTTCTTTGGGAATGTTGCGCCCAGGAAACCGAATTCGCGAGCGACAGCCTTGCCGCAGATTACTTCGGACATGCGCCAAGCCCTGTAGAAGCTGCAGCAACATTGTTGCTCTTGCAAAATGCGCCCATGTACTTTTATAAAAAAGGGCATGGCCGTTACAAAGCCGCACCGCCCGATGCACTCAAGGCAGCATTAGCGGGTCAGGAAAAAAAACGATTGTTGGCCGAGCAGCAAACCCGCTATGCCGAACAATTGAATCAGTTTATTTTACCTGAAGAATTTAAGCCCTATCTTTCGCAGTTACTTTACAAACCGGATAAAAATTCCACCGAATGGAAAGCGCTTGAAACCGTCTGTTCCGAGAAAAAGCTTTCCGTGGTTAAGCTGATGGAAAAATGCGGCGCCATTCCATCCTCGCACGATTACCATTTCAATCAATTCATTTGGGAATTTTTCCCGGAAGGTATTGAGTTTGGCGAACTGGCTTCACAGTCAGCCACAGACAGCTTCACCGATTTGCCGTACGCGGATACCGCCGCTTTCAGCATTGACGATGCATCCACGACCGAAATTGACGACGCATTTTCGGTAACCCCTTTATCTTTTGGGAGTTTTCGCATCGGCATACATATCGCTGCACCTGCGCTGGGGATACTTCCCGAGTCAGCGCTCGATCAGTTGGCTGCCACCCGTCTGTCGACGGTTTATTTGCCCGGCAATAAAATCACCATGTTGCCTGACAGTGTCATTACCCGATTCACTTTGGCGGAACAAGCCATCTGTCCGGTTGTTTCCCTCTATCTCGAGGTATCGGACGACTACACGGTTACCGGCACAGAAAGCAGACTTGAGCTGATAAAAATAGCCGCCAACTTGCGTCATAACGAATTGGAACAACATTTTAATGAGAATGCATTAAGCAAGGGCCATTTTCAGCACCCCCTCAGTCAGGAGCTGACTTTCCTATGGAATTTTGCTTGCAGATTGGAGAACCTGCGCGGCAAATCAAATGATACCAACAATGACAAAATTGATTACAGCTTCGAAATCAACGGTGAACATGTTTCAATCATCGAACGACGCCGCGGCTCTCCCATTGACAAAGTTGTCTCGGAATTAATGATTTACGTCAATACCGAGTGGGGAAAACAATTAACGGACGCGGGTATCACCGGTATCTTCCGCAGTCAGGCAAATGGTAAAGTAAAAATGAGCACTTCGCCCGCTCCCCATCAAGGACTCGGTGTCTCCCAGTATGCCTGGAGCAGTTCCCCGATGAGGCGCTACGTCGATCTGATCAATCAGCGGCAGCTAATTGCGCTGCTGCGCAGCGAACCTCCACCCTACTCCAAGGATAGCAACAATTTATTGATCGCAATGCGCGACTTTGATACCGCTTATGGAATTTACGGCGAATTTCAACGATCAATGGAACGGTATTGGTGCCTGCGCTGGTTGCTGCAGGAAAAAATACAAACAATCAATGCACAGGTTATTAAGGAAAATCTGGTTAAATTGGACCATATTCCGCTTGTCACACGAGTGCCATCATTGCCGGAAATGGCACCAGGCGCTTATGTCAAACTAAAACTCTCTGAAATCGATCTGCTGGATCGTACTTTTCATGCGGAATTCCTGCAAAAGCAGGATCTTTAAAAATATCAGTTGGACATTCCATCAGGAATATGTGACAAGAAAAAAGTAGTTGCCTACAATAACGTATCTTTATTTGCAGGTTATATTCAACTTTCAAGATTTAACTGAATAGCTGTGATCAACCAAACACTTGGAACTTCACCCCCAAACCAGGACAGCTATCTCTCCTTACAGGCGAATCGCTTATCGATTGCGATGGCGATTTCGTTGCTGTTGCACGGCATTATTCTCTTTGGAATCGCCTTTCAGTTTCCACAACCCAATTTCGACAAAATTGCATCGTCGCTTGAAGTGGTGCTGGTTAATAGCAAAACACCCTCAACGCCCAAGGAAAGCAAGTTGCTCGCGCAGGATAATCTCGATGGCGGCGGCAACACCGACGACGATCGCAAGGCAAAAACACCTTTCCCGGTTCTGCCTAAAAGCAAGCCGATTGTCGATGACAAGATCGCACAGCAAAAAGTCAAAGAATTGGAGCAGCAGGCAAAGAAATTGATGGCAGCTGTGAGTGAAGTACCTCAGATCGAACTCACCAGCGCTGCGGATAATACCGATGAAATCAAACCGAGCGATCCGTCGGACACAACCGAATTATTGCTGCGAAGCCTCGATATTGCACGGCTAAGAGCGCAAATCGATCAAGACCATGAGACCTATCAGAAACGCCCTAAACGAAAATTTGTTGGTGCACGTACCAAAGAGTTCCGCTTTGCGCGCTATGTTGAGGATTGGCGCTTGAAAGTCGAACGCATTGGCAATTTGAATTATCCGGAAGCGGCCAGAAAAGAGAAGCTCTATGGCAACCTGCAATTGACTGTCGGAATCCGTGCGGATGGTAGTTTGGAATCGATCGAAATTAACCGCTCTTCCGGCAAAAAAATTCTCGACGAAGCTGCCATCAATATCGTTAAACTTGCCGGCCAAAACGGGTTCGCGCCTTTCCCGCCGGATATCAGCCAGGATACCGATATCCTGCACATTACCCGCACTTGGGTCTTTGCTTCAACGGATATGCTGCTCAGCCAATAAATTATCCGTTTTTTCAATCTCGGTTTTTAAACGTCATCCATTAATCCGCTTATGCTCGACTTGTATGCAGTAATTGGCAACCCTGTTTCTCATAGCAAATCGCCCTTAATACATGCCATTTTCGCACAACAAACCGGGCAATCGATGCAGTATAACGCTCTGCTTGCACCCGTCGACGGCTTTAAAACGGCTGTAGAAAATTTCCGGCAACAGGGCGGGAAAGGGCTCAATGTGACGGTGCCCTTCAAGCTGGAAGCCTTTCAGTTGTCGACTTGCCTCACGGAGCGTGCAAAAATCGCACAAGCTGTTAATACAATCAAATTTGAAAACCATAACATTCTGGGCGACAACACTGACGGCGCCGGGCTGGTATCCGATATCGAATTAAATTTATTGGTCCCGATTGCAGCAAAACGCATTTTGTTACTGGGCGCCGGTGGCGCTGCGCGTGGCGTCATTCTGCCGTTGCTGCAAAAAAAACCGGCGCTGCTGGCCATTGCCAACCGTACGATTAACAATGCAAAAAACCTGCAAGAACAGTTCAGGACATATGGCGATATTGCTGCAGGCGATTTTCTGCAATTCTCCAAAGAAAAATTCGACATCATCATTAACGCCACCTCTGCCAGTCTTCATAACGAACTACCTGATATCGCTCCCGGCACTTTTGAACATGCCGGACTGGTTTACGACATGATGTACAATTTAGATGATCAGACGCCATTCCTTAAATTCGCGCAACAGCATGGCGCGCAACAACTTGCAGACGGCATCGGTATGCTGGTTGAGCAAGCAGCCGAATCTTTTTTTGTATGGCGCAACGTGAAACCACAAACAAAACCGGTCATTGCAATGCTGAAATCGACAAGCAGAACTTAGATTGGTAATCGTCCAGCGCTCAAGCATCTTGTTGCAGAAATATCCCATCAATTGCAGCTCATGAGATGCCTGTTTGCATCGCAAACCGGTTTGATACGTCAAGAATGAATCGGTTGCCAAATTTATCCAGCCAATCGTCACAGCTAAATAAAGTTGGTACTAAGGTAACGCTGAAGGTTATACTTTTCGGTCATCCAACTGCAAACTTTTTAGCGTATAAACCTCAAGCAAAAGCACTCAAGATTAAATTGGCTTGCTGATATCTATCGACCATGACCGAAACCAATAATAACGATCAAGAAGACTCGCAGACGCCACTTCAACAGATCACATTTCTGTTGCGCAAGTATAAATTAGTCGAAGGCTTGGTGAATTTACAAGATTCTCCCGATCTATCATTAAGCGAATCCGAGGTCCAGAAAAAAAATCTCTCTGAACTGCAGGATTTTTTAGATCAACTGCACCCCGCGGATATCGCGCACATCCTTGAAGCATTGCCGCTGGAAGATCGGTTACTGATCTGGAGCATGATCAAATCCGACCGGGACGGTGACGTATTGCTCGAAACTTCCGAAGCGGTTAGAGCAACGCTGATCACTGACATGGGTGCACAAGAGCTGGTTGCCGCGACAGAGTATCTGGATGCCGACGAGATTGCCGACCTCGCACCTAACTTGCCTCAAGAAGTCATGGAAGATGTTTTCCGCTCGTTGCCCATTGAGGAACGCGAGCAATTGCGCGCTGCCATGTCTTATCCGGAGGATTCCGTTGGCGCACTGATGGATTTTGATGTAATCACCATCCGTGAAGACGTGCGGCTGGAAGTCGTATTGCGCTATTTACGCTGGCTTGAAGAAATGCCGGATCACACCGATCAGTTGTTCGTTGTCGACCGAAATGAACAGTTAAAAGGTGTATTACTTATCAATCGTTTACTGGTCAGCGACCCGGATACCTTGGTCGCTGATGTGATGACTAAAGAAATCATCAAGCTGCACCCTGATGATGTTGCCCAGCAAGCCGCAAATGCGTTTGAACGCTATGATTTGGTTTCTGCATCGGTCGTCGATGAAAACGACAAATTGCTCGGCCGCGTCACCGTCGATACGGTGATTGATTTTATTCGTGATAAGGCCGAAAACGAAGCATTAAACTTGGCTGGTTTAAGCGAAGACGAAGACCTCTTTGCGCCGGTTCTCAAAAGCGTCAGAAATCGCTGGGGATGGCTGGCGATCAACCTGATTACCGCCTTTATCGCATCCCGGGTTATCGGGTTATTCGAGGATTCCATCGAAAAGCTGGTGGCATTGGCCGCTTTGATGCCGATCGTGGCCGGTATCGGCGGCAATTCGGGAAATCAAACGATTACCATGATTGTGCGAGCATTGGCATTGGATCAGATAAATACGCGTAGCACCTGGAAATTACTAGGCAAAGAAATCGGTGTCAGTTTGGTCAACGGTTTTGTCTGGGGCACCATCATCGGCATATTTACCTTCGCGATCTATCAGAATGCGGAACTAGGGCTGGTTATGACCCTGGCAATGATGCTCAACTTGCTTTTGGCCGCATCGCTAGGGGTATTGATTCCTCTGACTTTACGGAAATTTGGCCGCGATCCGGCACTCGGTTCCAGTGTCATGATCACCGCGGTTACCGATAGTGGCGGTTTTTTTATTTTCCTTGGATTGGCGACTATTTTCTTGCTCTGATGCGATCTAAATCATTTTAATTTCTTTGGAAAAGAATGTCCGAGCTTCAGATGGAACTCGGACACTTTGATTTTCTGCTACTTCCTAGAACTCTTCCCAATCATCGCCACCGCCACCGGCTGCAACTTTGCGAGGCGCCGGTTCACTGGCTGTGATTGCTTTGGGTGCTACGGCTGCTTTCTTCGTTGCCGGACCGCGATTCGGTAACTTCGCTACTGAACCGGTGCGGCCACTTCTTGTTACTGGCACCGACGCAGCACTTCCACTTGCCAGTCTGAATACGCTGACCGCCTGCGTGAGCGATTGCGCCTGCTCTTGCATCGATTCTGCCGCCGCTGCCGCTTCTTCCACCAGCGCTGCATTTTGTTGCGTCACTTCGTCCATCTGCGTTACCGCTTGATTGACTTGTTCGATGCCCGAGCTTTGTTCCTGCGAAGCGGCGGAAATTTCGCTCATGATGTCGGTCACGCGCTTCACCGCACTCACGAT
>LWDH01000042.1 GCA_002083395.1 Proteobacteria bacterium SG_bin4
CGCTGAAGGCGTATCAGGATGGCTTGGCCATCGCCAAGAAACTAGCGGAACTCGACCCGAAGCACACGGAGTGGCAGCGCGACCTGTCGGTGAGTCATAACAAAGTCGGCGACATGCATCTGCAAAGTGGCGACAACGGAGCGGCGCTGAAGGCGTATCAGGATGGCTTGGCCATCGCCAAGAAACTAGCGGAACTCGACCCGGATATGGTGGAGTGGCAAACCGATTTGGTGGTGAGTTATTTCAAGCTTGCGCAAATTCTGGAAGATCGGCAAAAGGAATTGCTGACGGATGCGCTGGCTATTTTATACCGGCTGCATCGTGAAAATCGTCTGGATCATGAGAAGCAGCAGTGGATCGGCGCGCTGGAGGAAATGCTGCAAACGGTTTCATCCAGCCGCAATGAGCCGCCAGCGGAACCGGCAAAACCCTGAAGCGATTGCAGCTTGGCCGCGCATCCAGGTATCGCCTGGCTGATGGAGAGCAGCGTTGGCGCGGGAAATTTGCGAAGCAGGTAAACGAGCCTGGATGCGATCGGCAGCGGTCAGGTGGTGCTTTATTGGTTGCGGGTTTTGAAGCGATCGGTGGCACGGATCAATGCGGCTTGTATGCCTGGTTCCCATACCGAGTGGCCGGCATCGTCAATGATGAGGTATTCCGCTTGTGGCCAGGCATGATGTAAATCATCGGCGCTGACGATCGGGCAAACCGCATCGTAGCGTCCTTGCACGATGGTGGCGGGAATGTTGTGCAGCTTATGCACGTTATCCAGCAACGAATTTTCCGGCAAGAAGATGTTGTGCCTGAAATAGTGCGCCTCCATGCGCGCTAGTCCGAGCGCTACGGTGTCGCTGGCGAAATAGTTGACGGTGGCAGGATTGGGTAACAATGTCGAGCAGGATCCTTCGTAGGTGCTCCAAGTGCGCGCGGCGGGCATGTGGATGGCCGGATCGGGATTCATCAGGCGCTGGTAATAAGCGGATAGGATATCGCTACGTTCCGGCTCGGAGAGCGGTGCCACAAATTCTCGCCAGGCTTCCGGGAAGAAATTGCGTAACCCATACAAAAACCAGTCAATTTCCTGCTGGCGGCACAAGAAAATTCCACGCAGTATAAAACCGAGACAGCGTTGCGGATGCGCTTCCCCATATGCCAACGCTAATGTGCTGCCCCACGAACCGCCAAATACAAGCCACTGCTCAATGCCTAAGTGTCGGCGAAGTAACTCCAAGTCATTGATCAAATGAGGCGTTGTGTTATCTTGAATTTCGCCAAGTGGAATTGAACGCCCCGCGCCTCTTTGATCATATACGACAATACGATAAGATGCTGGATCGAAAAAGCGCCGGTGAGCAGGCGCTGATCCGGCACCCGGTCCGCCGTGAAGAAATACGACAGGGATGCCGTCAGGATTGCCGGATACCTCCCAATACATGGTATGGATGTTATCCAAGGGTAGCATACCTTGGTGATAGGGTTGAATTTCGGGATATAGAGTAGTGGTGTGATGGTTCATGATGTGAGTGCAGATGCCGTTAATAAATTTGTTTAAGAAAGCTGAAAAAGAGTAATAAACAGCACAGAGTTCAAAATATAAATGAATTATAGTTCTGTTATATTGCTCACCAGGCGAGTTACTGTATTTATGTTATAAGGAATATCATATGCCTAATACAATCCTGAGAGAACAAGAAGTTTCCATGCTGCGTGAAGAAATGGAGATTTTGATGAGTGAACGTCAAAGCCTCCTGAATGCAACTGGAGCGGCGGCTGTTTTTGTGGCTAAACTGGATAGTTCGAAATTGCCGGATTCGGCATGCCAAGCGGCGAAAATCTTGTCCAGTTCGTTAAATAATTTACCAGAAGAAACCTTACGGGATGCGCTGGAGAGGGTGAAATCAGAATTTGCAGTTCGTGCATGAACAACAACAAGGTCCGGGTAAGCCCAGAGTCGGTTTGGTTTTGACCGGTGGAGGGGCCCGCGCAGCTTATCAGGTAGGAGTATTACGGGCGATTGCGGAACTTTTACCCGATAAAAGCCGTAATCCGTTTCCCATCATTTGCGGTACTTCGGCTGGTGCGATTAATGCGGCCAGTATTGCCGTTTCAGCAAGCAATTTTGGTGAAGGTGTTGAAAGGCTCGAAGCCGTTTGGTCAAATTTTCACGTTGACCAGATTTATCGATCGGACTTCCTTGGGGTGTTGCATAATACCTTGCGCTGCTTGCTTTCTTTGATTTCGACGGAGTATGGCCAACATCATCCGATTTCCCTTTTGGATAACTCCCCGTTAGAAGCTTTATTGAGAAACCGATTCTCTTTTCGCACGATTCAGCATTCCATCCGTTCCGGTTCTCTATATGCCTTGGGTCTTACCGCATGGGGCTATACCTCTGGTCAATCCGTCACTTTTTATCAGGCGGCTAAAGAAGTGACCCCTTGGAAGCGAGCCCAAAGATTGGGGATTCCTGCCGAAATTGGGATTGGACACCTGATGGCTTCTTCGGCGATACCTTTTATTTTTCCAGCAGTAAAATTGAATCGGGAATTTTTTGGCGATGGCTCCATGCGTCAACTGGCGCCGATCAGTCCGGCGTTGCATTTGGGAGCGGATAAAGTATTGATAATCGGTGTGCGTAAGCCTGTGACCGATGAACCGAAACGTGTCAGCGTATCGGGTTACCCGCCATTTGCGCAGATCGCCGGGCATGCGTTGAACAGTATCTTTGTCGATAGTTTGGACGTGGATTTGGAACGCTTGCTGCGTATTAACGAAACCTTAAAACTGATTCCTCCGGCAGCATTCAAAGAAAAAAATATTTCATTGCGGCCCGTCGAAGCAATGATGATCGCGCCTAGCGAAGGCATCAATGAGATCGCGCAAAAATATGCGAGTACTTTACCCTGGATCATGCGTTACTTATATCGTGCGATCGGTGCGATGGGACCGAACGGGTCGACCTTACTGAGTTACGTGTTGTTTGAAATGGTTTTTTGCCATGATTTAATCGAATTGGGTTATAACGATACGCTTCAGCAAAAAACGGAATTGTTGAAATTTATCGGAGTTCAAGATAACCAAAACCCGCACGAGCGATCTTAGCAGTTTCTTTATTAAACATTTCTTAGGAAAGTTGATGGCATTTGATAGTCCGCAGTTTTGGTTTGCTGTGTTGCAAATTATTGCGATTGATATCGTTTTAGGTGGCGACAATGCAGTAGTAATCGCTCTGGCTTGTAGGCGTTTGCCTGAACAACAGCGCAAGCTCGGGATTTTTTGGGGTGTTGCAGGTGCAATTGCGCTTCGTGTTATTCTGATTTTTTTTGCATTGAATTTGTTGACCATTCCTTATTTGAAGGTTGCAGGTGCGGCATTGTTGGTTTGGATCGGTATTAAATTGTTACAGCCTGAATCGGAAGGAGAGCACGAAGTCGATGCCAGCACCACGCTGCTTGGGGCTATCAAAACCATCATCGTGGCGGATGCGGTAATGAGTCTCGATAATGTGATTGCAATCGCAGGGGCAGCGAAGGATGAGATCAGTTTGGTGATTTTTGGCCTGGTGATCAGTGTACCGATTATTGTTTGGGGTAGTCAGTTTGTAATGAGGATCATGGATCGATTTCCGGTCACGATCGCGATAGGTGCAGGACTGCTGGGATGGATTGCTGGCGATATGGCGGTTACTGACGTGGTTACCAAAGATTGGGTTAATGCGAATGCAAAGTTTCTGCACTGGATTGCTCCCGCTGTCATGGCAATCGTGGTAGTTGCCATCGGTAAAATGCTGGCCGTTCGCAAGTTGGCTGAAGCGAAACCGATCATCGATCTGGCCGATGAAAATAATCCCAGAAAGTAACCTGGGTCGATAAATAAAGGATTAATCATGCTAAAAATACTGCTGCCTGTTGATGGTTCTGAATGCTCGAAAAAAGCTGTGGCTGATTTTATTCAATTGCTCGATTGGTACAAGGAAATACCGGAATTTCATCTGCTTAATGTCCAATATCCGCTCGATGGGAATGTGTCATTATTTATCAATCAAGCGGATATCAAGCAGTATCATCAAGAGGAGGGTCTGAAGAATTTGCATGAAGCTCGCGATATATTGGATCGAGAGGGGATCGCTTATCAGTTTCATATTACGGTGGGTGATCCAGCTGAAATGATCGTGCGGTTTGCAACCGAAAAACAATACGATCTGATCGTGATGGGGCCACGCGGCAGAGGCGGGATAAAAGGATTGCTTCTGGGATCCGTGACCAGCAAAGTGATGCAGCTGTCGCAAATACCCGTCTTACTGGTTAAATAATTCCTTCTTTGGACTCGTTCATTGAAACTGAGAATCTTAGGATGCAGCGGCGGCATTGGCAGTGGGGCGCAGACCACGGCGATGCTACTGGATGACGATATCTTGATTGACGCCGGAACCGGGGTCGGGAATCTGAGTATCGAGGAAATGATCAAGATTGATCACGTTTTTGTGACGCACGCACATTTGGATCATGTCGCTTTTATTCCTTTTCTGGTGGATACGGTCGGTTCGTTACGCACTAAACCGCTGATCGTTCATGCAATTGAAGCGACGCTCATTGTTTTACAGAAGCATCTGTTTAATTGGCACTTGTGGCCAGATTTTACAAAAATCCCGGATGCGGATTTTCCCTATATGCGCTATGAAATACTATCGCCGGAACAAGCAATTATTCTAAATGGCCGGAAAATCATACCGCTTCCGGCGAATCATACGGTTCCGGCGGTAGGCTATCAGTTGGATTCTGGTCATGCCAGTCTTGTTTTTACCGGCGATACCACTAGACATGATGCATTCTGGCCGATCGTGAATAAAATCGCGAATTTAAAGTATTTGATTATTGAATCCGCTTTTTGTAATGAAAAAAGAGCGATCGCCGTTCGATCCAAACATCTCTGCCCCAGTTTGCTGATGGAAGAATTGGAGAAGCTGGAGTGTGAAGCGGAAATTTTAATTTCACATTTAAAGCCCGGAGAAGCGGATATCACTATGAATGAAATCCGGCAATGCCTCGCGCGATTCAGTCCGAAACGATTGGAGAACAACCAATTATTTGAATTTTAGGAAGCGACATTATGAATACATTTGCGCCAACGCTGCTTAAACAAAAAAACACACCCGACGTCAACGCGCAGGATTTCTCCAAGAGCCTGCAAGCTGTAATCGCCAGGATTCAGGCCGCGAACAATATTGATGAAATCATGGTGGAGGTAAGTAAAGAAATCTGTGCGTTATGTAATGCGGATCGATTGACAATTTATGCAGTAAGCGGTGATAAGTCTTTTTTTGTCACGCGGGTTAAAACCGGAATTAATTCATTTCAAGATCTAAGAATTCCGGTAACAGAGAACAGTATTATCGGCTATGCCGGACTGCAAAAGAAAACTGTCAATATTGAGGATGTTTACAATAAAAGTGAATTGAAGGCGCTGGATGCGCAACTGGTTTTTTCCAACGAAGTTGATAAACGCACCGGTTATCGAACCAAGCAAATGCTGGTTGCACCGGTTTTGAGCCAGGATAACCAAGGGGTGCTAGGCATTGTTCAAGCAATCAATCATAAAAGCAATCAATCGTTTCCGGCAGAAGTTGTGCAAGGTATTGCTGAAATTTGCCGTGCGGTTGCAGGCGCGTTTAAGCATCCGCAGAAACCAAATCAATTATTGAAATCAAAATACGATTACCTGGTTCTCGAATCGGTCATTTCGGCTGCGGAACTGGAACTCGCCGCACGCTCGGCGCGCAAAAAAGGATGTGATCTGGAAGATGTATTGCGCGATGAATTCCAGATCGGATCGCCGGTTATCGGCAAAGCCCTCGCCTCGTTTTTCGAGGTGAAGTATGAGCCGTTTAAGGTAGATCGTGTCAAGCCTGCAGATTTGCTTAAAAATTTAAAAAGAGACTACGTTGAAAGTAACGCAATATTACCGATAGACGACACCAAAGATGGTTTGGTGGTTTTAACGCTGGATCCAGAACGGATTAAAACACAACGTATCGCCAATACCATTTTCCCGAAAAATAAGATTATCTATGCTGTCACCACCAAACAGGAGTTTGAACAGACTGTTGAACAGTTTTATGGCGATACTGGTGATGGAATCGGCTCCGGCGATATCAATGAGATGCTCGTGAGTCTTCAGGAGGAATCGAGTGATATCGAAGAAGCCTCTGATGAAAAAGAGGAATCTTCTGCAGCCTCCGATAACGAATTGGTTAAGCTTGTCAATAAAATCATCATCGACGCCTATAAACAGGGGGTCTCGGATATTCATATCGAGCCTTTTCCCGGCAAGGAAAAAACGAAGATCCGTTTCCGCAAAGACGGTTCGCTGATGCCGTATATCGAGATCCCAGCCAGCTACCGGAATCCCCTGGTGACACGAATCAAGATTATGTGTGACTTGGATATATCCGAAAGACGCAAACCGCAAGACGGCAAAATCAAGTTCAAGAAATTCGCGCCGCTGGATATTGAGTTGCGGGTGGCGACAATTCCATCGGCGGGCGGCATGGAAGACGTAGTCATGCGGATTCTCGCCGCCGGTGAGCCAATTCCGCTGGAGAACATGGGGTTTACGCAGCACAATCTGAAAGAGTTAAAAAATATCATCAGCAAGCCTTATGGCTTATTTTTTGTGTGCGGCCCGACCGGCTCCGGTAAAACGACCACGCTGCATTCCGTATTGAAATATCTGAACCAAAGCGATACCAAGATCTGGACAGCGGAAGATCCGGTTGAGATCACCCAGAAAGGTTTGCGGCAAGTGCAGATCAACGTCAAGGCAGGACTTACTTTCCCGGCTATCATGCGTTCCTTTTTGCGCGCAGATCCGGATATCATCATGGTCGGCGAGATGCGCGACAAGGAGACCACCAGTATTGGCATCGAAGCATCGTTGACCGGCCATTTGGTGTTGGCGACCTTGCATACCAACAGCGCGCCGGAATCGGTAATTCGTTTACTGGATATGGGGATGGACCCGTTTAATTTTGCCGATGCCTTGCTGGGTGTATTAGCGCAACGACTGGCGAAACGGTTATGTAAACATTGTAAGGAAGCCTATGTAGCCAGCGAACAGGAAATCGATACCTTGCTAGACGAGTATAGTGCGGAACTCAAAAATATCGACCGGTTTAAAACGGATCCCGAGACCGCGCTTCGTGAAATTCGCGAGCAGTGGATCCGGCAATATGGTGATGATCAGGGCCGGATTACACTATATAAAGCCGTTGGTTGTGATGAATGCGTCGGTACCGGGTATGCCGGACGGGTCGGGTTGCACGAGCTGATGACCGCGACCGATGCGCTCAAGAAGAATATTCAGGAACGGGCGCGCGTGGCGGAGATGCTGGTGACCGCATTGGGTGACGGTATGCGGACGCTCAAGCAAGACGGCATTGAAAAGGTTCTGCAGGGTATTACTGATATGCATCAAGTGCGAGTGGTGTGCATTAAGTAAATTTCTGGATAAGTTACTTTATTTATTTTTGAAATATCTGTTCAATTACTGCGACAATTGAATACCGAACCGGGGAATTACTATTTGATGGACTTGTGTGGAGAAGTGAATAGCAGTTTGTTAGTAAATGTGTAATATAGCGATAATGGAGCTGATGATGAGTCGATATCACATATAAAAGCCGCCATATAATTTTATGGCGGCTTTTATCGTTATATCGTTATCGTGTTAGCAAATCCCAGGGGCAATACAAGTACTTGCAGCGCTTTTCGCCCAAACTATAGGTCTTCCAATTCCTGCCGCAGTACCGACGAGGATATAATTTTGACTATTCAGACCATTGGTTGCGGTAGCAGTCATGGTAATTGTAGCAGTGAGTGGACCATTAGCGGAAATGGCACCCGAGCCAGCAGCAACGACACCATCAGCTGCGGCAGTTACAGCTGGTATACCTCCTAAACCGTTAGTGCAACTAGCTGCAGCAAGAGTGCCTTGCTCTTGGAAACAAAGTTCAACACCTAGCTTATACGGTGCAGCTGCGGATACAACTTCGCTGAACCTTGCTTTCAAAGTATAAGTTTGATAAGCAGGCACCGCGACCGCAGCTAGAATGCCAATAATGGCCACAACAATCATTAACTCGATCAGGGTAAAACCTTTTTGTACTTGTTGCATTTGTTGTTCTCCTTTAGGTTGTGAGTAGAGCACACCCGATGTGTGTATTGAATCATTAGCAGAATTCGTGCCAGAATTATTAAAAATTAATTTCTATTTTATATTCAATGCTTATCTATTATATTTAAAGTAATTTATGATTAATTTAGATGTTAAGGCGAGCTGAAATTCATCATTGGGTGAACAGTCATTTAAAACAATGTGTTGGTATTAGTTTCCAAAAACTTCTTCCCACAGTGTCAATACCGCTTTGCGATCATCTTTTAGATGACTGTCTTCAACCCGGGTGAATTTTTGTGCTTGGCCGTCTACTGGCGGGCTGCCGGCCATATCCGCTTCACCATTCAATCGCTGGCGGTGCTGGATGCGCCGGAATTCGCGATAGGCTGAACGCGTTTTTTCCGCAGTGATTTTCGCTATGAGTCCCAGTTCTCCCGCAAGTTTCAAAAGTGCGATGTTTCCAATGTTGCCGGTAAGCTGCGGATATCGATTCGAGTAACCGAGCACCAAATATTGCACGATAAATTCGACATCTATGATACCGCCTCGATCATGTTTAATGTCAAACAATGCGGTTGGATTGGGGTGTGCTTCCAGCATTTTTTCACGCATTTTCAATATTTCCTGCTTAAGTTCATCGAGGTTGCGTTGCTTGCACAAAATTTCTTTGCGGGTATGCTCAAAAACATCGCCAACGTGCGGATCGCCGACGACAAATCGGGCGCGGGTTAACGCCTGATGTTCCCATACCCAAGCCTGGTGGTGCTGATATTGCGCGAATGCTTCCATCGAACTGACCAGCAAGCCGGAAGCGCCATTCGGGCGCAGGCGCAGATCAGTTTCATACAGGAGTCCGGCGGACGTGTGACGGGTCAACCAAGCGTTGATGCTTTGGCCCAGCTTGGTATAAATTTCTGCAGCATCGGGATGGTCGTCGTCGTATAGGAAAACGATATCGAGATCCGAAGCATAACCGAGTTCTTTCCCGCCCAGCTTGCCGTACCCGATGATCGCGAAAGCGGGATTTTCCCGATGGCGTTTCTTCAAGCCGGACCAAGCGAGAGTCAGGACATTGTTCAAGACCAAGTCGGCCAGTGCGGTCAGGTGATCACTCAATGTCTCTAACTGCAAGGAGCCTTCAAGATCGGTGACTAGCAGGCGGAATACTTGCGCATGCTGGAAATGCCGCAAAACATCCATTTGCCACTCGATTACGTCATTTTTCGGATTGTTGACATGATTCAATTGATAAATCAATTCGTTATTGAGTATTTCCCAATCGGGAACCGGGTGTGGTTCGTGTTGACGTAATAATTCATCCAGCAGGATGGGGTGACGCCCTAGATAATCGCTGGCCCACTGGCTGATGGAGGCGATTTCCGCGACGCGCTGCAAGGTATGCGGATGTTCCAGCAGCAACGCCAAGTAAGAAGATTGGGTGCTGATTTTTTCGAGTAATTGCAGCATACGTTCCAAGGTAATATCGGCAGGCGGATATCCAGAGGCTGCTTCAATGAGCATGGGGATCAATGTAATGATTTGCTGCTGACTTGTTTCTGCGAGATGCTGATAGGTTGTGTCTTGATAGAAAGAGCGGATCCGTTCCGAAATTTTTGCGGGCTCCGAGAACCCCATCGTGCTAAGTTGCGTGGTAGCGGCTTCGGTTTGTGAAATATCATGCGCTTCGGTCTGCCATAAATTAGCCAGCATGTCATGCGCGGCAGATTTCCGGGGAGTGGCAAAAATGAGCTCAAAGTGACGCGTTACGTCACTCCGGTGTCTGTCCAACTGTTGCATAAATCGCTCGTAGCTGCTAAAACCCATTGCCATCGCGATGCGGTGTTGGTCTTCGGGATTCAATGGTAAGGTTTGAGTTTGCTGATCATCCAGATATTGCAGGCGATGTTCCAGTTTTCGCAGGAAGCGATAAGCTTCTATGAGTTCTGTTACAGCTTGAACAGGCAGTTGCTGTTTTTTTTGCAGCCGCTCCAGAACGCTGAGAGTTGGCCGGATGCATAAATCCACATCCCGGCCGCCGCGGATTAATTGGAAAACCTGTGTAATAAATTCGATTTCCCGAATGCCGCCAGGTCCGAGTTTGATATTGTCGTGCAGTTCGCGGCGTTCGACTTCTTTGCGCAATTGCGCATGTAAGCGGCGCATCGATTCGTAAGCATTGAAGTCCAGGTACTTGCGGAATACGAAAGGTCTGATTATTTGTTCCATCAAAGTGGACTCGCTCTCGCTATCGTCGCCACCAGCGATAATGCGTCCCTTGATCCAGGCATGGCGTTCCCATTCCCGGCCATGCTTGATGAAATATTCCTCCAGCATCGGGAAGCTGATGGCTAAAGGGCTGTTTTCTCCATGTGGCCGTAACCGCATGTCAACGCGGAAGACATAGCCGTCAGCGGTAAAATCGTTGAGACTCGCAATTAATTTGCGCCCAAGGCGCGCAAAAAATTCATGGTTTGAAATGGATCTGGCGCCATCGGTTTCACCATCCTCGGGGTATACGAAGATCAGATCGACATCCGATGATACGTTCAGTTCTCCGCCACCGAGTTTGCCCATGGCAACCACCAATAAATGCTGGACCGCATGACTGTTTTCACCGCGCGGTAATCCAAATCGATTAGGCTGTGCAAGCCACATTTCGTGATATTTAAGGGCGAAATCAATCGTGACTTCAGCCAGATTCGTCATGCAGGTCATCACTTCCGCTAAATCGGCCAGGCCGCTGATATCGCGAATCGCTAAGCGGAGTATGACTTGTTTGCGTAAATCGCGAAGTAAGCTATTCAAGTTGTCTTCGTTTGCGATTTGTCTCGAGTGTGATTCGAGAAAATTCTGCATTTCTTTTCTTTGAAAAGGGACGTGCAGATTATTTAACAAGTTAATTTTTCGTGCCGGCTCGCTGTTCAATAATTGTTGTACATAACGGCTGGCAGGCAGCGCGGCGGCTAAAATAGCATCAGGAGAATCGTGGTCTTGCTTCATGAGTGAGCCGGACATTAGTTGGTATGGATAACCGAAAAGCTTACATTAAAGTATCAAATAAAAATTGTGAATAAAACGAAATAGATCGTTATCCGACTAAATGCTAGAATCCGGGTTGAATATTATCAATTCGGTACCGTCTGGAATGCGTATACTGAACCGGTTGATAATAAATTTTATTTTTGCATATATCCCTAATGATTTATTTTAGATTTGCAGGCATTGAGCCAGAGTAAGCGACGTATGTTGAAAAACACAGTTAAAGATCATCCATCAAACATTGGTAAAGACTCAGGCAGGGGTTTTTGTGTGGCTGCTATTCAAATGGCCTCGGGTCCGAGTGTATCCGCCAATCTCGAAGAAGCGACGCGGCTGATTGAGGACGCCGTTTGCCGTGGTGCCAAATTGGTTGTGCTGCCGGAATATTTTTGCATCATGGGCATGAAAGACACGGATAAGTTGGCAGTGCGGGAGCAACCGGGTGAAGGGCAAATTCAGAAATTTCTAAGTGACACCGCAAAGCGTTTAGGAATCTGGCTGGTGGGAGGGTCAGTGCCGCTGGCTTCGCCGGATCCTGATAAAGTCTATAATAGCTGTCTGGTTTATGCGGATGACGGTCAGCAGGTGGCCCGTTATGACAAAATTCATTTGTTTGGTTTGCAACTGGGACACGAGCGTTATGCCGAGGAAAAAACGATCAAAGCAGGGGATAAAGTGGTCACGGTAAATTCCCCTTTTGGCCGGATCGGTTTGTCGATCTGTTACGATTTGCGGTTCCCGGAATTATTCCGGCTGATGGATAAAGTTGATATTATCCTGGCGCCGGCTGCATTTACCGCGATTACCGGGAAAGCGCATTGGGAAGTTCTGGTGCGGGCGCGTGCTGTTGAAAACATGGCGTATGTGATAGCGCCGGGACAAGGCGGGTATCACGTGAATGGACGCGAAACCAATGGCGATAGCATGATTGTTGATCCGTGGGGGGTGGTGATAGAACGTCTGCCGCGCGGCTCCGGTGCTGTTGTAGCGACGATCGATCCCGATTATCAATCGAGTTTGCGAGCCAATCTGCCCGCTCTGGATCATCGGACATTACAACCCTGCTGAGGGTGCATTTGAGATTTTGCGCGATGGATAGCCTATTGCGGCTGCAGCGCGATTAATAGAATTACAACTATGAATATTGAAGGTATTGCGGAAAATAAAGATTTTATGGCGATTGCAAATCGCTGCTTGCTGATGCCATACGATCTGGATGCATCCGGCTTGCAACAAGTAATGGGACAGTTACTGTCTCATCGAATCGATTATGCGGATCTCTATTTTCAGTACAACCGATCTGAAGGCTGGATGCTGGAAGAAGGCATCGTGAAGTCGGGTAGTTTCAATATTGACCAAGGCGTCGGCGTTCGTGCGATCTGCGGTGAAAAAACCGGATTTGCGTATTCCGACGACATCAGCATGCCGGCTTTGGTAGCAGCTGCGCAGGCAACACGTGCAATCGCCCATCAGGGCAACCCGCAAGCGGTGCAAGCGGCAAAGCGGCCAGGGTTGAATCAGCGGACGCAGTTATATTTGCCCGAAGATCCGATTGCGAGCCTGAAGGATGCAGAGAAGGTCGCGCTGCTGGAGAAAGTCGAGCGCTATACCAGACGGCTCGATTCCAGGATTACGCAAGTGGTGGCGTCATTGGCGGGTGAATACGAAGTGATCTTGATCACTCGCAGTGACGGCATGTTGGCAGCCGATGTACGGCCTTTGGTCCGGCTGTCGCTGCAAGTAATCGCCGAGGAGAAAGGCCGGCGCGAGCAAGGAGTGGCTGGCGGTGGCGGGCGTTTCGGTTACGAATACTTTACTGATGAAGTTTTGCAGGATTATGCCAAGCAAGCGGTACATCAGGCCGTGGTAAATCTGGATGCGCGTCCGGCGCCTGCTGGCACGATGACGGTCGTTCTGGGTAGCGGTTGGCCCGGGATATTGCTGCATGAAGCGATTGGTCACGGATTGGAAGGCGACTTCAATCGCAAAGGAAGTTCCGCATTCTCCGGTCGCGTTGGGCAAAGGGTAGCGGCGCCTGGCGTTACCGTAGTCGATGACGGCACCATTCCCCGGCGGCGGGGATCGTTGAATATCGATGACGAAGGTAATCCGACACAATGTACTGTATTGATAGAAGATGGCATACTGCGAGGCTATTTGCAGGATAGTTTGAATGCCCGCTTGATGGACTTGCCGGTAACCGGCAATGGCCGGAGAGAATCTTTTGCGCATATTCCCATGCCACGCATGACTAATACTTATATGTTGAACGGTGATAAGGATCCGGCCGAGATTATCGCGTCTGTTAAACATGGATTGTATGCCGCCAATTTTGGCGGCGGTCAAGTTGACATTACCAGCGGAAAATTTGTTTTTTCGGCGGCAGAAGCTTACATGATTGAAGATGGCAAGATTACTTACCCGGTTAAAGGCGCTACTTTGATTGGTAATGGCCCGGATGTGTTAACACGGGTTTCCATGATCGGTAATGATATGCTGCTGGATCCAGGAGTAGGCACCTGCGGCAAAGAGGGGCAAAGCGTGCCGGTTGGTGTCGGGCAACCGACGCTACGCGTCGACGGATTGACAGTGGGTGGGACGGGTATTTAATCCTTTTGACGTTACGCCTTTTGCTTTGTGTCTTTGAGTTTTTTGATACGATAGCGGTAATGAAGTTTTTGTGAATTTTTATAACTTGTTTTGAAATTGATATTAGGGTGCAATTAGCATGAGTGTAGAACTGACCGGTGCTGAAATTACCATACGGTGCTTGCAAGAAGAAGGGGTGCAATGTATTTTCGGCTATCCTGGTGGCGCGGTATTATTTATCTACGATGAACTGTTTAAGCAAGATAAGGTTCGTCACATCTTAGTCCGCCATGAGCAAGCTGCGCTCCACGCAGCGGATGGTTATGCGCGCTCCAGCAACAAGGTAGGGGTTGCGCTCGTTACTTCCGGTCCGGGTGTTACCAATGCGGTAACAGGAATCGCAACCGCTTACATGGATTCCATTCCGTTGGTGATTATTAGCGGTCAGGTGCCGACCAGTGCGATCGGTTTGGATGCATTTCAGGAAGTTGATACGGTGGGTATTACACGCCCTTGCGTTAAACATAATTTTCTGGTTAAGGATGTGACCGAGCTGGCGCAGACCATCAAAAAAGCTTTTTATATTGCTTCGACCGGGCGTCCTGGTCCTGTTCTCGTTGATATTCCAAAGGATGTTTCACAACAGAAAACCAAGTTTGTATATCCGGACAAGATAACGATGCGTTCTTATAATCCGGTGATAAAAGGACACGCAAGGCAGATCAAGAAAGCTGCGGAATTGATATTGAGTGCTAAGCGTCCGATGATTTATACCGGTGGCGGGGTGATATTGAGTGATGCTGCGGCACAATTGACGGAATTAACGCAACTGCTGAATTTTCCATGTACCAATACTTTGATGGGGTTGGGCGGTTATCCGGGTACCGATAAGCAGTCCTTGGGAATGCTAGGCATGCACGGCACTTATGAAGCGAATATGGCGATGCAATATTGCGATGTACTGGTTGCGGTCGGTGCCCGCTTTGACGATCGTGTGATTGGTAATCCGAAACATTTTTACAATGAGAACCGGAAAATTATCCATATTGATATTGATCCTTCATCGATTTCCAAACGGGTAAAAGTAGATGTTCCGATCGTCGGTGATGTTCTGGATGTGCTGAAGGAATTAATAAAGTTGCTGAAATCCGAAAATGCAAAACCCGATCAGTCGGCATTGAAGGAATGGTGGAAACAGATTGATCTCTGGCGTGAGCGGGATTGCTTGAAATTTGATCGTGACAGTAAAATTATTAAACCGCAGATGGTTGTTGAGAAATTATTTGATGTTACCAAGGGGGACGCATTTGTAACTTCGGATGT
This sequence comes from Proteobacteria bacterium SG_bin4, assembly GCA_002083395.1. Lineage (GTDB taxonomy): Bacteria > Pseudomonadota > Gammaproteobacteria > Burkholderiales > Nitrosomonadaceae > Nitrosomonas. The sequence continues at coordinate 15,124 of LWDH01000042.1, forward strand.
CGGGCAGCATCAGATGTGGGCTGCGCAGTTTTACAAATTCGATAAGCCGCGGCGCTGGATCAATTCTGGCGGGCTAGGCACGATGGGATTTGGCATGCCCGCAGCCATGGGAGTGCAATTGGCTAATCCGAAAGGGAAAGTGGCTTGTATTACGGGGGAAGCCAGTATCCAGATGTGTATCCAGGAGCTGTCGACTTGCAAACAATACCGGTTGCCGCTAAAAATTATCAACTTGAATAATCGCTATATGGGCATGGTCAGACAGTGGCAGGAATTTTTTCATGGCAATCGCTATGCCGAGTCGTATATGGATGCGCTCCCTGATTTTATTAAATTGGCTGAAAGCTACGGGCATGTCGGGATGCGCATCGAAAAGCCTGGAGACATTGAAGGTGCATTAAAAGAAGCCTTTAAGCTCAAGGATCAATTGGTATTTCTGGATTTCATTACTGATCAGACCGAAAACGTTTTTCCAATGGTGCCAGGTGGTAAAGGGCTTTCTGAGATGATTTTGGTGTAATTAAATGCGACATATAATTTCTTTATTAATGGAAAACGAGGCGGGGGCTTTGTCTCGAGTTGCGGGTCTGTTCTCGGCGCGGGGTTATAATATCGAGTCACTATCTGTAGCGCCAACAGAGGATCCGACCCTGTCCCGTATGACACTGGTTACGGTGGGATCCGATGATGTTGTCGAGCAAGTGACAAAACAGCTAAACAAACTGATCGAAGTGGTCAAAATTATAGACCTGAATGACGGCAATCATATCGAACGGGAGTTGATGCTGGTAAAAGTGCGCGCGATCGGGCCGGATCGAGAGGAAATCAAACGGTTGTCGGAAATTTTTCGAGGCTCCATCATTGATGTCACCGATAAATCATTTACGATTGAGTTGACGGGGACAAGCTCAAAGCTGGATGCGTTTCTTGAAGCCGTCAATAAGAGCGCTGTATTGGAAACCGTGCGCACGGGTGCGTCGGGCATCGGGCGCGGCGAATGGATTTTAAAGGTATAATCCCGTATTTTGCAGATAATCCCAGTTTTGAAGGCTATAATCCACGACGTTTATTTTTGTTAGCAAGCATTTTCTTATTGGCTTGTTTCTATCCAACATTTGTATAAAAGGAAAATAATGAAAGTTTTTTACGATAAAGACGCAGACTTGTCGCTTATTAAAGGAAAGAAAGTTACGATCGTGGGTTACGGTTCTCAAGGGCATGCTCATGCGAATAATCTAAGTGAGTCAGGCGTCAAAGTTACGGTCGGTTTGCGGAAGGATGGCACGTCGTGGGGCAAAGCAGAAAAAGCAGGACTGAAAGTCAAAGAAGTGGCCGATGCGGTTAAAGGGGCCGATGTCGTAATGGTTTTATTACCGGATGAACAAATTGCTTCAGTGTATAAAAAAGAAATCGAACCGGCCTTGAAAAAGGGCGCTACGTTGGCGTTTGCTCATGGCTTTAATATTCATTACGGTCAAGTAGCTCCGCGTGAAGATTTGGATGTCATCATGATTGCTCCAAAAGGTCCGGGGCATTTGGTGCGTTCAACCTATCTGCAGGGAGGCGGGGTGCCGACACTCATCGCGGTGCATCAGAATAAGTCGGGTAAGGCGCGGGATCTGGCATTATCTTACGCAGCCGCGAATGGCGGCACGCGCGGCGGCGTGATCGAAACGACGTTTAAGGAAGAAACCGAGACCGATTTATTCGGTGAACAAGTGGTGCTTTGCGGTGGACTAACTGCATTGATTCAAGCCGGCTTTGAGACATTGGTCGAAGCTGGTTATGCACCGGAAATGGCTTATTTTGAATGCTTGCATGAAGTAAAATTAATCGTTGATCTTATCTATGAGGGTGGAATCGCAAATATGCGATATTCAATTTCCAATAACGCAGAGTATGGCGATGTATCGCGTGGACCGAGAATAATTACCGACCAGACCCGTGAGGAAATGCGAAAAATTCTTCGACAAATTCAAACCGGAGAATATGCCCGTGAGTTTATTCTAGAGAATCAAGCAGGTGCACCTGTATTGAAATCGAGTCGCCGTCTCGCATCCGAACATCCGATTGAGCAAGTGGGTGCAAAATTGCGCGATATGATGCCGTGGATCAAGAAAAATAAACTGGTTGATCAAGGAAGAAATTAGCATTATTGATTCTGATCAGATTCTCTATTTTAATTAAGTTATTAGCGTCGTTTATTCATGGCTTACTATCCTTATCCTATTATTGCACGCGAAGGCTGGCTGCATATCTTGATCGCATTTTCAGCAGCAATCGGTATGACCCTGTTTGTCGATTGGTATTGGGCAATACCATTCTGGGTTATTGCTATTTTTGTCTTGCAGTTTTTCCGTGACCCGCCACGGGAAGTGCCGGTTGCACTCAATGCTGTTTTGGCGCCTGCTGATGGTCGGATAGTGGCCGTTGAGAAAACACAAGATCCTTTTTTAGAAAGAGAAGCGGTTAAAATCAGCGTGTTTATGAATGTATTTAATGTTCATTCCAATCGCAGTCCGATCGATGGCGAAGTTCGCAACAAGTGGTATTTCCCGGGGAAATTTATTAATGCCGATCTGCCTAAAGCGTCACTGGAAAATGAACGCAATGCCCTTTGGATTAAAGCCGATAACGGTGCGGATGTAACTTGTGTGCAGGTTGCCGGTTTGGTTGCGAAACGCATCATTTGCCACGCTTCGCTTGGCGATCACTTGGTGAAGGGACAACGCTTCGGATTTATTCGGTTTGGATCGAGAGTGGATGTGTACTTACCGCTGAATACCAAAGTGAATGTCAATATCGGTGATAAAGTTTTTGCGACTACATCTATATTGGCAGAATTTCGTGAAGAAGCTAACGCTACGAGCTGAAACAAATAAATTCTTTTTGTGCATTACCTATATTTCTACAGCGTTGACCGGTACTTGGAATGAAGGTTCTGAGGAAAGCTATCGTTAGTGCAGCCAGCCCAATTGAATTCTATATTTACTGTGTTTTCAAGGCAGTCGAATGCCCATAACACCTGATCTACTACCTGAGCGTGCTGTAATCAAGTCGCGACTTCGCCGTCGTGGCATCTATTTGCTGCCCAATTTATTTACGACGGCCGCATTATTTGCTGGTTTTTATGCGATCGTGCAGGCAATGAAAGGGAATTTTGAGTATTCGGCGATTGCCGTTTTTATTGCGATGGTGCTGGATGGCCTGGATGGTCGCGTGGCGCGGTTAACCGGAACGCAAAGCGAGTTTGGGGCTGAGTACGACAGCATGTCCGATATGGTTTCATTCGGAGTTGCGCCTGCACTGATCGTTTATGAATGGTCACTCAAGGAGATGGAACAATGGGGCTGGATTATTGCGTTTATTTACTGTGCCTGCGCTGCGCTACGGTTAGCTCGATTCAATACCAATATTGAAGTAATCGATAAGCGTTTTTTTCAAGGATTACCCAGCCCGGCTGCTGCAGCATTAATCGCAGGATTGGTGTGGGTGATGCTGAATTTTGAAATTCAAGGCAGTGAAATCAAGTGGCTGGCGAGTATTGTGACGCTATTTGCCGCATTAACGATGGTGAGCAATATTCCTTACTATAGCGGCAAAGAGATAAATTTGCGGCGTCGAGTTCCATTCTTTACGGTTTTGTTATTGGTGTTGTTCTTTTTTGTGCTGATTCCAAGTCATCCGCCTGTGGTGTTATTCATTTTATTTGCAGCTTATGCATTTTCAGGATATATCATTAAATTGTGGCGCTTTGGCAGAAGTAAAAAGAATCCTGATGAACCTAATCGCTAATTTCTATTGCATGGGAAGAAAAAAATATTTATAGTTCCCGCCATGATGTATCTAAATAGCAATTCCCAATTTTGTGATTTCCTCCTTTCCCCGATAAAAAAACTATCGGTCCTATTATTGCGCCTTGCGCGCTAAATTTCCTATCCCAATTTCATTTCTTCCCTATAAAATTCGACTAGCGAATTTTGTTATTCTTTTATATTTCTTCCTCAAGTGGAGAGCATGATGCAAGATCATTTAATTATTTTCGATACAACACTGCGTGATGGTGAACAAAGCCCCGGTGCCTCTATGACCCGGGAAGAAAAGGTGCGTATCGCTTGGCAATTGGAGCGGATGGGGGTGGATGTGATTGAAGCGGGTTTTCCGGCTGCATCCAACGGTGACTTCGAAGCAGTCAAGGCAGTGGCGGATACGGTCAAAGAAAGCGTGGTATGCGGCTTAGCCCGCGCGATCGAATCGGATATTCAACGCGCCGGTGAGGCGCTCAGAGGGGCGCAATCAGCGCGTATCCACACGTTTATTGCAACATCGCCCATTCATATGAAAAATAAGCTGAGAATGTCCCCGGATCAGGTAGTTGCGCAGGCTGTAAAAGCTGTCAAATGGGCGCGGCAATATACCGATAACGTTGAATTCTCACCGGAAGATGCAGGACGTTCAGAAATTGATTTCTTGTGCAGGATTCTGGAAGCAGTCATTGATGCCGGCGCGACCACGCTCAATATCCCGGATACGGTTGGATATACCATGCCAGAGCAATTTGGTAAACTTATCCGCAATTTACGGGAACGAATTCCAAACTCCGATAAGGCGATTTTTTCGGTGCACTGTCATAATGATTTGGGGCTAGCAGTGGCCAATTCACTTGCTGCCGTAATGAATGGCGCACGGCAGGTTGAGTGTACGATCAATGGTTTGGGCGAAAGAGCCGGAAATGCTGCACTGGAAGAAATTGTTATGGCTGTCCGCACACGCCAGGATTTTTTTTCTTGCGATACTAAGATTGATGCCACGCATATTGTGTCGGCCAGTAAGCTCGTTTCTGGCATTACCGGCTTTCCGGTGCAACCGAATAAAGCGATTGTCGGCGCGAATGCTTTTGCGCACGAATCGGGTATTCACCAGGATGGCGTGTTGAAGCATCGCGAAACATACGAAATCATGCGTGCGCAAGACGTGGGCTGGAATGCCAATAAATTATTGCTGGGAAAACATTCCGGCCGGAATGCATTTCGCAGCAGGTTAATGGAATTGGGGATTGAATTGGAATCCGAAGAAATGCTCAATAATATGTTTATGCGTTTCAAGGAATTAGCGGATAAGAAACATGAAATATTCGATGAGGATCTGCATGCGCTGGCTTCGGAAGAAGAATTGGTGTTGCATGAATGTTATCGACTGATATCGCTGACCATTCATTGTGAAACGGGTGAAATTCCTTATGCCCAAATCGTAATCTCTGAAAATGGCAATGAAATGCGTGCTGAATCTCAAGGTAGCGGGCCGGTAGATGCAACTTTTCGGGCAATTGAGAAATTACTGACGAGTGGCGCTGAACTTCAATTGTTTTCGGTTAACAATATTACCAGCGGCACCGATGCGCAAGGGGAGGTTACGGTTAGATTACGAAAATCCGACCGGATTGTAAATGGTCATGGTGCGGATACTGATATTGTCGTAGCTTCAGCGAAAGCTTATTTGAGCGCATTAAATAAGCTTTGCAGCAAGTTAGAACGAGCCCATCCGCAAGTTTAGTGTTTAAGGTTTGCGAGATATGAAAAAGTTAAGCGTACTATCTTGCGCATTGCTTCTGATGTTCAGCGTTCAAGTGTATGGATTTCAGTTTCAGGATACCACAGGGAAAATTCATAAGCTTGAAGACTACAAAGGCAGGTGGGTGCTGGTTAATTTCTGGGCAACCTGGTGCCCGCCTTGCTTGAAAGAAATCCCTGATTTAATTTCTCTTTCCAAAGATCGCAAAGATATCATAGTGATTGGTGTAGCGATGGATTCGGATGACCCACGGATCGTTATGGAGTTTGTGCAATCAATGGCCATCAACTATCCGATTGTATTCGGTAACCGTAAGATCGCTGCGCAGCTGGATGATGTCTCACTATTGCCCAGTACCTATTTTTACGACCCTGAAGGTAATCCCGCAGCACGTCAGCAAGGCATTATTTCGAGAGAGAGCATTGAGAACTTCATTGATTTAAAGTCGGCTGAAAGAAAATAAAGTGGATTTGCAGATATTCAAGCAGCGACAGTGTTGTTGCCGAATGGCCGGTTATGAGGGGGTATAGCGCCAGGTGGTTTGCCATTTGTTGAAAACCAATTGCGGATATGAAGCGGCTCCCAGGCTGCCGTTGTATCTTCCCAGCGCCCGGAAATAATCGCCTTTTTCTTTGTCGAGGTAGTGCCGCAAAATAGTGCAGCCATAACGTAAGTTAAGGCGCAGATGAAATAAATTATGATCTTGGTGCCCGATAACACCGACCCAAAATGGCATTACTTGCATATAGCCGCGCGCGCCGGCATGGGAAACCGCGTATTTCTTAAAGCCGCTTTCCACTTGAATGACGCTCAGTACTAACTGAGGATCAAGTCCTGCACGTGTCGCTTCATAGTATACGGTTCTGAGAAAAGCTTCGCGTTCGAGGATATCCGGCATGTATTTTTCCAGGCGGCGGCTCATACTGATGAGCCAGGTGACGTTATCAGCTACCGCTGCATACTCAGTATAGGAAGCCGCTTGATCGCTTGTATCGTGAAGGATGATAGTTTGGGTGCTGGCGGCCAGCTGCTCATAACGAGGATTATTGGCGCTGGAAACCCCGGAAAACAGCAAAACGAAAATTATAAAAATTAATTTGTGCATAGCTTGGCTGTGATAAATGAAAAAATCTCATCAAGGCGCACTGCTTGCGAAACTTGATCTCTACGGCCTTGATATTCAACGGTTGCTTCTTTAAGTCCGCGTTCGCCGATAACGATTCGATGCGGGATGCCCATTAACTCGGCATCTGCAAACATCACCCCCGGCCGTTCATTTCGATCGTCCAGCAAAACCTCAATGTGCGCATCAATGAATTGATTGTATAATTTTTCCACTGTTTCCGCGATCTGGTTGTTTTTATGCAACCCGATCGGAATGATAGCTAGCTGAAAGGGAGCCATCGCTGATGGAAAAATTATGCCGTGATCATCATGATTCTGCTCAATAGCGGCTGCGACAATGCGCGATACGCCGATACCATAGCAACCCATTTCCATATTTCTAATCTGCCCTGATTCATCCAGAAAAGTAGCCTTCATGATTTCAGAATATTTGGTGCGTAACTGGAAGATATGTCCCACTTCAATTCCGCGGCAGATTTCCAAAATACCTTTGCCGTCCGGTGAGCAATCTCCAGGAACGACATTTCTGATATCAAAGACATGCTCCGGCAGCCTAAGATCGCGATCGAAATTGACATCCATAAAGTGAAAGCCTTCTTCATTTGCGCCACAGACAAAATTGCTCATATTGAGCACTGCTCGATCGGCAATAACGCAAGTATCCAAACCTAGGGGGCCAATATAGCCTGGCACGGTTCCAGTAGCTTGCAGGATATCCTCTTCACTGGCCATCTGAAATCCCGATAAAAAAGGGATTTTCCTTACTTTTAACTCGTTTAGCTGGTGATCGCCGCGCAGCAATAGTAAATAAATTTGATCATTGGCCCTAACGGCAAGCGTTTTAACAGTTTTTTCCAAAGGAATATTCAGGAACTCTGCAACTTCGGCGCAGGTTTTTTTTTCAGGGGTTGCAATCTTTTTCATCACTCCTGCTGCTTCATCCCGATTTGCTGGCGAGAATAATGAACTGGCCAATTCGATATTGGCGGCGTAATCAGAGTTTGGACAAAACGCGATGGCATCTTCGCCAGAATCTGCCAATACATGAAATTCATGCGAGCCGCTGCCGCCAATCGCGCCGGTATCAGCGGCAACAGCCCGGAATTTCAATCCGAGGCGCGTGAAAATGCGGCTATAAGTTTCATGCATGCATTGGTAAGTTTGCATCAGACTTTTTTCGTCGGTATGAAAGGAATACGCGTCTTTCATGATAAATTCGCGTGCACGCATGACCCCGAAGCGGGGACGGATCTCATCGCGAAATTTTGTTTGTATCTGATAAAAAGTCAGCGGCAGCTGGCGATAGCTTTTGATTTCCCTGCGCGCGATGTCGGTGATGATTTCCTCATGCGTGGGACCAAAACAGAAATCATGTTCATGCCGATCTTTAATTCTGAGCATTTGAGGTCCGAATACCTCCCAGCGCCCGCTTTCCTGCCATAATTCAGCCGGTTGTATCGCGGGCATCAAAACCTCGATGGCGCCGCTTCGATTCATTTCGTCACGGATAATGTTTTCTATTTTTCTTAAGACCCTGAGACCCAAAGGCATCCATGTGTACAATCCACTGCCTAACCGGCGTATAAGGCCAGCGCGCAACATAAGTTGGTGGCTAATCAATTCGGCTTCAGCCGGGGCTTCTTTTAATGTAGTAATAAAAAATTGCGAGACGCGCATGAACGATTCCATATTATAATAAAAGCAGTAGTGATTTTACCTTGAAACTCAAGGGAAAGTACGCATCAAACAATATATCGCAGGTATGCCAATCACTTTTTTAAACAAACGCTGCGAGATGTAATTTTCTGTTTTAGGGCACTTTTAATCTATAGTAAAGTATGAAAAAATCCACTTATTTAATGGATCAAATGAATAACTCAAATGATCGATCGTAATGGATATCGTCCCAATGTTGGTATTATTCTCCTGAATTCTAAGAATGAAGTTTTCTGGGGTAAACGAATACGGCAGAATTCTTGGCAATTTCCCCAAGGTGGCATTAAATCAGGAGAAAGCTCTGAGCAAGCCATGTATCGGGAGTTAAGCGAAGAGATCGGGTTACGCCCTAATCATGTCGAGATTATTGGACGCACACGCGATTGGCTGCGCTATGAAGTGCCTGACCGTTGGATAAGACGTGAATGGCGTGGAAACTATAAGGGGCAAAAGCAAATATGGTACCTGCTGCGTTTGATTGGGCGTGATAGCGATGTTTCCTTGCGCGGAAGCGCACACCCGGAGTTTGATGCATGGCGATGGAATCAATATTGGGTTGAATTGGATACGGTTGTTGAGTTCAAGCGCAAAGTTTATAAGCAAGCTTTAACAGAGTTATCCCGTTTGCTAAAGACCGATCCTTGTCAAAGTATTGGTGACAGCAATAGTAGCTTAACCAGACAAGCAAAGAAAATACTCACAGATCGGCTGGAAATTAACGAATAATGAATCTGTTGAGGATTTGCAGAGATGCATTTATATTGGCGGTTACTGATTTAAGTTTTTCTACTTTTTCTTGCTAAATTTCCAATTTCTGGTGTTTTATTAGGCGTAATCGGCTGCGCCATTACAGCCGTTTTTTCAATTATTTTAGGTAGGGAGAATACCGATGAAGACACGTACACTGGTTGCGTCACTGATATCGATTGGGACTCTGGTCACTTCGATGAATGTTTCAGCCAATGAACCGATTCAACCCATTAAAGCTGTCAAAGTAACAAATGCTGACATGGTTGAATTGGGAAAGATGTTGTTTTTTGATCCGCGACTTTCGAAATCTGGCTTTATCTCGTGCAATTCTTGCCATAATCTCAGCATGGGTGGAACGGATAATATTCCGACTTCAATCGGACATGCCTGGCAGCAAGGCCCGATTAATGCACCGACAGTATTGAATGCGAGCATGAATTTGGCGCAATTCTGGGATGGGCGCGCTAAGGACTTGAAAGAACAAGCCGGAGGACCGATTGCAAATCCTGGCGAAATGGCATCCACCCACAAGGTTGCGGTAGAGGTGTTGCAATCAATCCCTCAATATCGTGAGCACTTTGCAAAAGCTTTTGGTTCTGACCAAGTGGATATCGACCGAGTGACGACCGCGATCGCCGCTTTTGAAGAAACTTTGGTGACACCGGGATCACGATTTGACAAATGGCTGGAAGGCGATAAGAAAGCGTTGAGCGCTCAAGAACTGGAAGGTTATGAATTATTCAAAAGCAGTGGTTGTGCCGGATGTCATAACGGTCCCGCAGTTGGCGGCGCGCTATATCAAAAATTCGGCGTGCATCATCCTTATAAAACCGCTAGCAAAGCGGAAGGAAGAAAAGCGGTTACTGGAAAAGACACCGATTTGAATGTTTTCAAAGTTCCGACATTACGTAACATTGAATTAACCTATCCCTACTTTCACGATGGCGCGGCAGCAACATTGGAAGATGCAGTTAAAACAATGGGTAAGGTACAGTTAGATCGTGATTTTAATAAAAAAGAAGGGTCTTAGGAAGTTAAGCACTTAAAGAAGT
>LWDH01000043.1 GCA_002083395.1 Proteobacteria bacterium SG_bin4
GTCTGGCACCATTCTTACCGTGCAAAGGTCTCTTATCATTAAACAAATACATTGCAAATGTATAATATATGGATATAATAATATTTAAATAGTACTAAAAAGTGTCTGTAGCTTGTCTTTATATGCATCAAATACAAACAGTTGTAAGTAAAATTAGACTAAACAGGAAGTAAATGAATACCTAAAAGATACTGTAATTAATTTGATAATTTTTACGCCAAATAACAGTCAGGAATTTGTCATGAGCCCATCGTTATCCGAACGAATCTCTATGAGAGAGCAGAAGAATCCAGGTCGCAGGAATTTATATGAACCTGCTTTCCTGGCCCTGAAAACAGAAATCAACCAGGCACTTCATGACGGATGGTCAATGCGACAAATATGGTCGACGCTAAAAGATGAGAAAAAAATAGGTTGTTCCTATCTCTGGTTCAGGAATCTTGTCAAAAGGCACATTTTTGCTAAACCGGATGATTTATCTGCAAGGAAGAAGCACGGGCAGCCGGTAGCCGGCATTTCTCGGGAACCGGATAACCATGGCTTTAACTATCGTTCGTCAATTGATAAAGAGGAGTTAATCTGATGGCTAAAATACATATGATTTTGCAAGGCAAAGGCGGTGTCGGTAAATCTTTCATCGCATCAACGCTGGCTCAGCACAAGCTGGCCAAAGGTAAAAAACTGATTTGTGTTGATACAGATCCCGTGAATGCGACATTCCACGGATTCAAAAAGCTAAACGTGCGAAAGATTAATGTGATGTCCGGCGATGAAATTGATCCGAGAAAATTTGACGACTTGATTGAACTCATCGCCAAATCGGAAAGTGACGTCATTATTGACAATGGTGCCAGTACCTTTGTGCCCATGTCGCACTATCTCATCAGCAACCAGATCCCTGCCCTGCTTCCAGACATGGGCCATGAACTGGTTATTCATACAGTCATTACAGGCAGCCAGGCGCTACTCGACACCCTTACAGGATTTGCGAATTTAATCGAATCCTTTCCAATTGATACGCTGTTTGTTGTTTGGTTGAACCCTTATTGGGGAGAAATAGAAATGGATGGAAAAAGATTCGAGGAAATGAAAACTTATCTGGATAACAAAAGCCGCGTTTCAGCCATTATCAGAATCCCTAATTATAAAGCGGACACTTTCGGCAAGGATTTAAGTGAAATATTACAATCCAAATTAACCTTCAGTGAAGCTCTGGAGAGCAAATCCCTGCCCATCATGGTGCGTCAGCGGCTAAATATTATCAGGAAACAGCTTTTCACCAACATTGAGAATGTAGCCGCTGTTCTAGCATGACAACGACTGATCTGGATCATTTCAATAAGATCATTGAGAGAGTCGCTGCCAAACACGGCATTGCCCTCACGGATGATGATCCGATATTAATGATTCACACACTCAATGAAATCTTGCTTGAGGAAAATATTAAAGCGCACCAGGTGCTTTTAAATAATTTTCGCTCGACCTTGGAAGAAAATATCAATAAATGGTCACAAGCTACGGAAAATAAAGCCAATTCGCTGCTACAGGCAAGCTCTCGCAACACCAATCTGTTAACCGAACAAATAATTAATTCCTGTTTTGAGTCAATCGATCAAAAAATAGAATCGGCTTTTAACGAGAAAATAAAAGAGATAGCAACGATAGTCAGAAATACCAGGCAAGCAGCCATCATTAATTTATTAGCCACAGCCCTGTTCTTCATTGCTGTCCTGGTTATGGTACTTGTTTTCTAGGACTTATCTTATCCGGGAAAATATTTCAGAGGTTTTGATATGAGTAACACACAGAAAATTAATAGTACAATTACGCATGCGTCTGTAAATAAATGTGCGATCTCTCATACACGATATAAGCTAGTGAAAAAACCTCCAGAAAAGTACATCAAAAGCCTTCAGCTTGATCTGTTCTCGCAGTTTGTCACCAATGACAAAAGTGAGGTTTCAAATACCGTTGAAATATGGGAAAGTATTCCGAAATATTTTTTCACACCTAAACAAGTTGAAAAATTACGCACAAAGACAGGGCATGCTGACCCATATAAAATGGAATTCTCATATGATGGCATTTCCTGCAGCGTTAAGATTCAACCTGCTCTAATTGAACAAAAAGACGGAGGCTACAAAGCCTTCTTTCCGAGTATTACTGAAGAACTCGTCGAGGAAGCTTTAAAGAAATATCTTACAATTCAAAATTATGGCATTCATGATGTCAATAAAGCTGAAACCTGGGTTCGTTTTTCTTTAAGCATGATACATCGGGAGCTTAAATCAAGAGGACGCACCCGAAGTCGGAATGAGATAAAACACGCTATCGAAGTCATGAATAAATGTAACATTTCCTTGTTCAAGGATAAAAAAGAAGTTTGGAGTGGAGCTATACTACAAGATTTGGTAACCGTTGGCCGTGAGGAATATCTAGCTGATACCGACGCTCACCATATTGGCAGATTACCTCTGTTTATCAGCCATGCAATAAATCGCCTTGAATACAGACAATTTAACTATGATCGTCTGATGAGCTGCGATGAACAACTCTCTCGCTTTATTTATAAGAAATTAATCAATCGTTACCGGCACGCCAATCTTATCAATAACTATCATTTCATGTTTTCAGATTTGAAAAATAGCGGATTATTGCAGCAGAGCAGAGAAATTGATAACAGAAGAAAAGTGCTTTCAGCATTAGACGAATTAAAAGAAAAAAATATCATAGCGAGCTATGAAACAGACGAACGTAAAGAAAGTCGTGCAATAACTGATGTGAAATATACAATTTTTCCTTCTAATCAATTTATAAGCGAACAAAAAGCCGCCAATAAACGTGTCAATGACACGGAAAAGCAAGTTATTGATACAAAATCAAAATCTCTGGATAAATTCCTATAAACTAGTAGGTATAACTCACATATCTGATAAAAAGTAGAAGGTGTGACTCACATTAGAATTCTAAAAAGTCACAAATAAATGTATTAATAGAACATAAAAAAACAAATTATTGATGCAAACCCAACATCTATCAATAAACCCGCATAACGTAGCAGGTATAACTCACACATCAGCAAGAATGTAGAAGGTTTATCTCACACATCAACAACACAAAAAAACAAATCAAGAACTTAAACTCAAATCTTGTGGATAAAACCATATAAAGTAGTAGGTATAACCCACACAAAGTAGCAGGCGCAACTCACACTTCAATTAATAAGTAGAAGGTATAACTCACATTTAGTAGAAGGTATAACTCACCTTTAAAACTTTTCAATTTTTTGTAGCTAATTTTTAGCTTAATTTTATTGAATTTTTATAAAAGGATAGAAGGTATAACTCACACATCATTAAAAAGGTAGAAGGTTTAGTACACGCAACGTAGAAGGTATAACTCACAGAAAAGCCAAAATGTAGAAGGTACACCTCACAGATAACTACAAGTAGTAGTTATAACTCACAGTTTGAATATATAAATGTTCAATATCTTTATGATTATATTAAAAAAATAAATATCCAAAAAAGCCCTATTCTTTTCTTCTTTTAATCTTTTTTATATTAGTCTTTAATTAATCATACCTGTGGATATGTGGATAACATTTTGAACGATTTAATTAAACCACCAGAGTACAGAATCTTACAAAGATAAAAAATAATGAAGAATTATCCATTCAGAATACACCTAGTTTGCCTTAAATCGCATCAAAAACGCGCCGAATAAATAAATGATACCCCATCCTTACCTTTGATCGATTTAACACAACTGAGCTCGTTTAATACACTTTATTGAACAACTGAATGGCAGTCTACTAATCAAGATCGTTTCACTCACAAAAATATTGGGGCTGTCTGCCCCAAACCCCGAGGATATTTAAAAAACAGTGATGTACATGTATAAATGAACATCAATATTCAATGACTTGTAGTATATTTACTTTTCAACGCAAACACTGTTAGGTAAAAGGGGTTTTAGTTATTTCAAAACGCCCTTGCAGCAAAAGGCAATCTCTACCTAGATATATCAAATCTATAGTGCAGACTATGGATAGCAGCCAAATTTCATTATTCCCTTTTTCCTTTCAGAATATCCATAAAATCATATATGGCGATGGCCGTAATATCATGCGGTAATGGAAATCTATCCTTTCCAGCATAAATGACAAACTTTTTTTTGCGGCTTAATATCTTCGCAAGCCTCATGAAATCCACGTCCTAAGCTAAGAGATGTGCCTTTTTTAATTTCTATTGCCCATCTTTCATTAACACCAAATTCCAGGACAAGATCAATCTCAGCCCCGCCTGCCGTTCGATAGAAATATGACCTTACGCGAGGAGGTAAAACAGATGCTATATTTTCTATAACAAACCCTTCCCAGCTTTTTCCGACGACCGGATGACCTAGTAGATCATTATAAGAACCGATATTCAGCAGTGCATGCGTGATACCGCTATCGCGCACATAAATTCTAGTCGATTTGACAAGGCGCTTTTTGATACTGGCCGTATAGGGTTGTATTTTACGGATTAGAAGCAGATCAACCAGAAGATCAATATAACGAGCGACTGTTACGCTTGAAACTTCGATATTAGTTGCGAGCTTGGCAGCATTGATATTGGTTCCCTGGCTATGCGCCAGCATCGTCCAGAATCTTCCTAACGTTTCTGTTGGAATTCTTGGCCCTAATTGCGGAATATCCCGTTCAAGGTAGGTTCTGATGAAATCATAGCGCCAGTTCAAGCTAGTTTCATCATTACCGGTCAACAGGCTGTCAGGAAAACCGCCCTTCAACCAGAGATCATTGACGGCTTGGTAATGTTGAGCACTTTTTGTATATTCCAAGACATTAACCGGAAACATCTCAATATAAGAAATACGTCCGGCCAAGGTTTCACTGGATTGTTTAAGAAGATCAATGGAGGCTGAGCCTAAAAACAGAAACTGCCCTACCTTGTTACCTTTTCTGCGTTGTTGATCAATGAGTCCACGGATCGGCGCAAAAATATCCGGTAACCGTTATACTTCGTCCAGAATAATCAGCTTATCGCTGTTTGCTGTGTGAAAAGCTTCAATGTCCTGAGTTTTCTGAAGATCGTTCCGGTTTTCCAGATCAAGATAAACAGATGGAATAGTATCCGCAATATTAATGGCAAGCGTTGTTTTTCCTACTTGACGCGGCCCCATAAGAGCCACAGATGAATTGGTTGCCAGAGCAGAACGAATTTTATCTTCAAGATGCCTTTTTATCATCTGCGCATATATAACATTAAATATTAAAATTGCATAGTTATTGCTCTGAAGTATATAGTGATTAGTGGATGTTTATGTTGTTTCAAACGGTATGTCACTGATATTGTTATAAATCCCCCTCCCCTCTTTTCCCATGTATACACGGATACCCCTTCCGATTTCGTCATATGAAGCCGGATATTTATTCGGTTCACATGTTTTTCTAAATTAGGTTATAGTAATTATGCAGTACAGGCAGGGATGCCGATGACTGCAAACGGTGATATACCAGCTCCGCCACTTGAAAAAATGGCGGAGTTTTTCACATATATTGTCTCTATAACTAGTAATAGCTAAGTCAGGAATCCCATTCGATTTTACATATTAATTTCTTGCATTTAAAAATATTAAGATAGCTATCTTGATAGCTTATCTATAATAGATAGCTGGATAGCTAACTATGTTAAGTTATTTTTTAACAAAAATGAGATGGGTAGTGTTTCAGTTGAAAGTAACGTGACGGTTTTCAGCCGTCAATAGTGCCCTGCGTCTTAACCATCTAATAAATTTTCAGGAACCTAAAATAATCATCCTTTGTATACTAGGCTGGTGAGCCGACTCTAATAAGGAGACAGACGATGCGTGTGATGGTGTTAGTGAAGGCTACCGAAGACAGCGAAAAGGGCTTTGTCCCGACGGCCGAGACGAGGGAGATGATGGAGGCCATGGGGCAGATTTAATGACGAGCTGGTTACGGCAGGCATTATGAAGGACGGAAACTGTGACGGCCTTACGCCATCTTCGCAGGGCAAGCGTATTGCGTTCGATGGACCCAACCGTACAGTTATTGACGGGCCTTTCCCCCACCCGCGCGAGCTGGTCACCGGTTTCTGGCTCTGGGAAGTCAAGGATATGGACGAGGCGGTCGCCTGGGTGAAGCGCTGCCCCAATCCCATGCCAGGACCGAGCGAGATCGAAATCCGCCCGCTATACGAGATGTCTGATTTAGAATGAATCCGCACATCGGGAATTGAATCTGCCTCACCATTTTAAAACTGAGGCTCTACGCTGGGATGATTAAACTTTATTAAGAGATTCATGAAATGATATCCTCTAAAGATAGCTATCCAGATATCATTCAATTTAAGCTACCTAGATAGCTATCAATATTATGCTTGTTATATGAATCTAAAAATTAAAAGCCGTTAAGTTATTGAGTTGATTTTTATATAGATAGCTAACATGCTATCTATATATGTTCATAGGTATATTATCTATAGTAATATGCATCTGGGGTTATCCTACCAATAATGATTAATAATAAGATAGCTATCTGGATATCCTTTTTATATTAGATAGCATGATAGCTAACTAAATTTAGCGATTTTTAACAATCCTGAGATGATTAATTCTTGTTAAGAGGCTTAGGAAATTATCTTCTATAAAGATAGCTATCCAGCTATAAATAATATTAGATAGCTTGTTAGCTATCTATGATAACATGTATCTAATGCTTTATTCGTCGGATAGTGGTTAATACTAAGATAGCTATCTGACTATCATTCTATTTAAGCTAGCTAGATAGCTATCGTTTATAAAAAGGAAGAGCATAACATGCCGATAATTGTTTTTGCATCATCTAAAGGTGGGGCAGGGAAAACCACCGCAGCTATTGTTCTGGCATCAGAACTTGCACAACATAATACAAGCGTTACATTAATTGATGCTGACCCAAACCAACATAGTGCAAAATGGGCTATGAAAGATGGTTGTCCATCGAATATAAAGCTTGTTGAAAAATCGACTGAAGAAACGATTATAGATGATATAGATAATGCTCAAGAACAAACAGCTTTTGTTCTTGTAGATTTAGAAGGAACGGCAAGTATGGCGGTTGCTAGCGCAATAAGCCGTGCAGATTTAGTAATCACGCTATGTCAAGGTTCACAAGATGATGCAGACGAAGCAGCAAAAACCATTAAATTAGTTAATCGGCAGGCAAAGGTATTAAGTCGCTCAATTCCTTTTGCTGTACTTATGACGCGCACAAATCCAGCAATTACGCCACGTACTTTAAAACATATCATGAATGAATTTCGTGATGCAGGAGTTGATATTTTTAAAACTAGCCTGATCGATAGAGAAGCATTTAGAGCCATTAGGTCTTTCGGTGGTACGGTCAATGATTTAGATCCAAGACAAGTATCTGGTATTGAAAAAGCAATTGCAAATGCCCATGCTCTGGCGGTTGAAGTTATCGAAAGAATCAAGGGTATAAAGAGAGAAAGAGGCCAAAATCATGACTAAAGAACGTGCACATTTAAATTTGAGTGATGATCTGGATATATCAGAATTTCTTCCAGTTAAAAAAGAGAGAAATAGAGAAACAGAGTTAAAAACTCTTGAAAAAGTGGCGGAGCAATCAGGATTCGTAAGCAGGAAAAATAAAAGCCAGAGAAGAAGAAAACCACAATCACCTTTTAAAAATCAATTAAATTTAAAGTGTCGAGATGGAATAAAAGAATTATTTCAGGATATCGGTGAACAATTAGGTGTCCACGACCATACTACTTTTGAACAAGCACTTTTGGCGTTGATTGAAAAAAATGGTTTAAATGATTTATTGCAACGTTACAGAGAGATTGCAAAATAAAAAACCATAAAATATTTTTTATTTACATATTTCGAAAGTGCTCTTTTATTGTTTTAATTAAAAAACTAGCAGCGGGGCTTAAGTACCTGTCATTTGATATTGCAAGTACAACTTCTCTCCCTGGTATTTGCTTGTCGTTGCCTATTAATTTGATGTAGCAAATATTTTGTTCATCTTTATGTTTCATTGAAATGGATGGTAAGATTGAAATTCCGTATTGCGATTCTATAAGTAATTTAATGGTGCCTATCTGAGAAGCCTGAAATACCGCTTTCGGAATAAAATTCTCGTTAAAACAAAAATGTTCAATCTGTTTAGTAAGACAATGAATATCTTCTAATAATATAAATGGCATACCTTCCAGTTGATTGACATGAACTTCCTTCAGCTTTGCTAATGGGCTATTTTGATGAACAGCTAGGTAGAATGTGTCAAAAAATAATGATTCAATCGTCAAATTACTTTGATCAAAAGGTAATACTTCAATCAGAATATCAAGTTCTCCGCATGAAGCAGCATTTATCAGCACCTCAGAAACTTCTTCACGAATAATAACATTAGCTTGTGGATACTTCTGGGACAATGACTCGAGTATTTTTGGTAGAATAAATGGCGCTAATGTAGGAAGTATGCCGACTCTAATTAATCCTCCGCTATTTTGATCTACTTCTTTCATTTCGACTTTAGCATCGTCTACGCTTCTTAGAATTTTGCACGCATGTTCATACAAAATTTGCCCTGGCTTTGTAAGTACCAGCTTACCTTTAATTCTTGAAAAAAGACGCTTTCCAACAATACCCTCAAGTTTCTTTAATTGCTGACTTAGTGATGGCTGAGATATAAAACAAGCTTCTGCTGCTTTAGTAATGCTTCCAGTTTTAGCTACAGAAACAAAATACTTCAATTGATGTAGTTGCATAGTTTTTTCCTAGCTCTCCATAGATAATAAGTATTAGTAATAGTAAAAAGCACGTATTAACATGCTTACATCAGTTGGAGAGTGTAGACTAAATGTAACAGCTGATAAGCCCTTAGTAGTATCCCCCCAGTTATGCTGGGGGGATTAGTCTGGAAATTTGATTCTTAATTCAGAAGCTTAATTTATAAATTATATTCCATTCATGAAATTTAACAAAATACAAAGGAAAATTATGAAAAGAAAGTTTAGTTTAGTAGGCCTTATTATGATGTCTACAGTTGCTTTGTTGACTGCTAATGCTGTGTCAGCAAAAGAATCTTTTACCATCAAAAACGGAGAACTTCAACGTCCAACGGGCTATAGGGAATGGATTCAAGTTGGTACACCTTTAACTCCTAATGATATGAACGATGGAAAAGCAAACTTTCCTGAATTTCATAACGTATATATTGATCCAGAAAGCTGGGATCATTGGAAGAAGACTGGAAAATTTCGTGAAGGTACTGTGTTCGTAAAAGAAATGATTAGTGTAGGTAGCAAGTCCGCAGCCAGTGGTAATGGTTATTTTATGGGAGAATTTATTGGTTTAGAAGTAGCAATTAAAAGCAAGGCAGCATTTCCTAATGAACCAGGTAACTGGGCGTACTTTAGTTTCTCAAGCCCAGACCATAAAACGATAAAAGAAACAGCTCAAGCATTCCCTGTTGCAGACTGTAATTCTTGCCATGAAAAATCAGCAAAAGATGATTTCGTGTTTACACAATACTATCCAGTGCTTCGCGCTGCCAAAAATGATCCAATTAAAGCGATTGGAGGTAAATAATGAGTTGGTTGTCTAATTTGAAGATGAGTGCTTTTTTCTTCAGTATGGTTTTTGCCATTTCAACAGTAGCAACACCAAAAGTTGGCTACTCAATGGAAATGCACAATTTCTCACCCTATGTTGATAAGTCAGGGAATATTAGTTTGCCTCCAGATTTTAGGATCTCTATGGTGCACTTGGGATCTTGGTTGATTCCTGAAGGTGATGCTAGTGGATTTCACGACGTTTATACTGAGGCGAAAACGGCAATACATTATCGAAAAACTGGAAAATTTCCTGATGGTGCAACAATTGTCAAGGAAGTTCGGGAAGCCAAATTTGGTGACTACACAACTGGGAAAAAGGTTGGTTACGCATCAAGCAATATTAAGTTGTGGTTTGTTATGGTTAAAGACACTCAAGGACGTTTTCATGGAAATCAAAGCTGGGGCGATGGCTGGGGATGGGCACTTATTAAAACAGATGACGTGAATAAAAACACATCGACTGATTATAAAAAGGACTGCCTTGGTTGTCATGTACCAGCAAAGGATAAAGATTGGGTTTATGTAAATGAATATCCAACATTAGTTGCTCCAAAGTAAATGATTTAACTTACGTAATACTTCTTAAACATTACAAAGAAGTATTACGTTTTTCTAGCACACAGCTTCGATACATCTCTTGTCGGCCTTGGCAAAATTAATAATGTATTGGAAATGCAGAAAACACTTCGAGTAGTACCTACGTGATCTCTTTAAGAAATAAAAAGTTGGCATATAAGATGATAAATCATAAAGGCATAGAAATGGAAAATCGCGCTAATAATGACTCTATTGCGCTAAGGATCTTTTTATTACTGGTTTTTTTATTGGTATTCGTAAATTTGGCACAAACAAGCAAAGCCGAAACTATAAAAAAAAGTATTCCAGATAACATTATTTATGTAGTAAGCAATGATCCAGTTGAAAATGGAAATTCCATACTCGCATACAAAAGAGATCAAGACGGCAATTTGACACCGCTATCCGGTTCACCATTTTTAACAAGTGGAAAAGGATATGCTACAAAAGAAAAAGAATATGGATTACCCCATTTTGGTCCTTTTGATCTTGATCAGAACATCATATTTAATCAGGAGAAAACACGCCTCTTTGCAACTAATGGCGGATCTGATTCTATTGCAGTTTTCGATATTCAATCGGATGGCACATTAAAGGCTGTTCCTGGCTCTCCATTTCCTTCCGGAGGGAAAAATCCAGTTAGTTTAGGGTTAGCAGGAGATAAGCTATACGTAGTGAATAAGAACGAAGATCCTGGTCGCGATATGACCAAAACAAAACCAAACTACACTGGCTTTAGAGTTAATCCTAACGGAATATTGATACCCATCCCTAATTCAACTATTGAGCTAGCTACGGCAAGCAGATCTCCTACCCAGGCACTTATTGTTAAAGAGAGATTTATTTTCGATGGTGACTTTGGCAGATTTCCACTTGCAAGCCGCGTTGCAATGTGGGGAGAAGATCTTAAGAAAGATACTCCTAGTATGATTAGGTCGTTCAGAATCAAGCCAAATGGCACGCTGGAGCAGAATCCACCAACACCTGCACCACCAGGCGCGTTTGACGGAGGGCTTGATGTTGATAATGATGGTGAACCTGATCCACTTATGTTTGGCTTGCAAAAACACCCTACGAAACAGCTAATATACGTAAGTATGGTTTCCGGTGCCAGGATGGCAGTTTTTTCCTACGATGATAGGGGAAAACTTTCACTGGAGAACATAGTGACTAACAAAGGCCAGTTAATTTGCTGGATAAAAATAAACAAAAAAGGAACCCGTGCTTATACAACAAATAATGGAGATAACACTGTATCCGTTTACGATCTCACCGATCCCATTAATCCAAAAGAAATTCAAACCTTAAAACTAAAGGGTAATGGACACCCCTATCAGCTTGATCTCGATTCGAAGGAAAGCTTTATGTATATCGTTAAACATCGGACATTCCCAGAAACACCAATCGGGAAAGGTAATGAATTAGATGTACTAAAAATTAAAGAAGACGGAACGCTAGAAGAGGTCTCATCTTCTCCAATCAAACTTCCTGTAAGAGATGATTTACTTGCGCGTCCTCAGGGTGTGGCTGCTTTGTAAACTGCCAGATTTTATAACTCATTGTCCGTTTCTATGAATTCTGCTCAATGAAATTTAATATTTCTATTTTTAGTCAGAGGGTTAATTATAAATAGAGCCATTAAATAAACACAATCAGAATTTTATCTAGCTGGATTAATAATGGATCGTATGTATTTTTTTATTAGTCCACCTAAGAGGTTACAAAATAAAAGAGAAAAAGAGCGGTTCTTTAAGCAAATTCACTGTCTTGTTTGTATCTGGAATACTGATATCTAGTATAGGAGTTCCGTTCAGCAATCGGGCTAGTGCCGTCACTCTGGACATGGCAGCACCCTTCCTCCCGTATCAATAATTTCCCCTTTAGAAGCCCGCACGAATTCAGCGAATCTCGAGTTGGCTTTTCTGTTCCCATATGAACTTACGTTCGCTTCTGACTGAAAGTGGACATATTAAATGTGCCATTTTGTAGTCTTTATTCAATTCTATTCCTGAATATGTCAAATTAAATACAAACTTTCTCATTTTGTGATTATATTTTGTGCGTTTTTTTGTTGCTAACAGCATCTATTTTAATCAGATTCAATTTTTCTTGATTTTCATACTGAATAGAAACATTCTTACCAAGGGGTGGGGGAGGGCTAAATAATTCCAGTTTGTGCGAGACAAAATCTTTATTCACTTGTTGATAAACAAGACCTTCTTGTTTGTCGATAAAGAGAATTAAACCTTCATAGACTTTATTATTCGTTTCCGCTGTTTTTGCCAAATAAATATTATAGATACCTGGTTTAATGCCTTCCTCAGCTTTTTTAATTAATCCGGCCGTTTTCCACTCATTATCAATAAAATTCTGAAGGATTCTCTGCCCATTCATGACTAAGAGGCGTTGTTTCATTTGGATAAATTGAGATAAACTTCTTGAATGATCATTTCCAGATCAAATTCTTTCTTGTTTACGCCAAAAAAAAAGGCGGTCAGGTTAAAAGCACCGCGACCTGTTCCATCAAAGTCGCCGTCTTTCAATGAATATAGGATAGATTGAAAAAGATCCTTACACTTCTGGCCGGCAATAAAGTAGGCTTTAAGCGTATCGGTAATCATTGTCTTTTGCGCATCAGATAGTTTTTTCATAATGTCTTTTGGCTGATGCGTTCTTTTCTTTAGACGGACATAAATATAGACGAGCAATTGATCGGCAGGGGATTTATGGCCGCGTTCTTTTTTTTCTGCTTTGGTCTCAAGACTATCTGTAGCGGGGTAGGGGGCTTGACGGGTTAATTCATCCACAATACCTTTTTCATCATCCTTTGATTCCAGGAATTTTCTAAACTGCTGTATTTTAGTGCGGGTAATGTCTTCTGGTCGGCTGTATTTCAACCAATCGACCAGTTCCAAAGGATAGGTTTTGAATATCTTTTTCAGATTAAATATGGCTGCTATATCTGTCAAATTTCCGGAATTAAACAGTTCGGCAATAGGATCGGGTAAATCCATGGCCGCTGCATGTAATGATACATAGGAAGCCGATTTGCCAATGAATTTGCCTATTTGTTCATGGGTTTTACCAGCAGCAATCTCACGTCCGATATAATCAACGATTTCGCGTGATGTCAGATTATCCCGTTGCAAGTTTTCAACTACCTGATCCGCCAAACTGTAATCGGCATCAATATAGGCGGGTATTGATCTAAGTCCTGCATTTTTACTGGCGCGATATCTTCTGGCGCCATGATTGATAATATAGGTTCCGGGTTTGTCTGGATTGGGACGCACTGATATAGGCGTTTTTACACCTCGTAGTTTAATCGTTTCTGTTAATTCTGCGAGTGAAGCTGCATCAAAAGTTTTTCTAGGTTGAGCTGCATCTTCCATAATTAAATCAAGTGAAATCTGACTCGCGCCCAACACATTAGGCGCTTTATTCCTCTCATCGGATAAAGTTTTCTTACTTGTCATTGATTTAATTATTACTTTGTTTTAAAAAGTAATTTCCTGAGTTATAGAATTCTGTGAAAATTAAGGGCAATATTTCATTACTATAATTCTTCTCAATTTAAGTGAAGGGGGAATGTATCTTCTCAGATAAAGATGACTTGCTCAAAGCAAGAAAAGGGACCGACATAAACATTTGATAAAATACCCTCCAAAGTTAAACCATTGATCTTGTTATGAACTAGCCTGTAACACAGGCCGGAATCATAAATGCCAAAAAACATCGCAACCAGGCGATATTCTATCTGTTATAAATATTTATTTGACCGGGGAATTGTATATTTTATCCATGATCATGCATTATAACCTTAATATAATTATGTATATTAAAAATGAATATGAAACAAACCAAAAGACAAATACTTAACGGTTAAGGGAGCCGCAATTACGATATGTATAATTTAATTCTGACAACAAACATTTTAAGAATTCTGCGCGAGAAGAAAATAACAAAAGCTGAGTTGGCAGAAAAAGCGGGCATTTCAATCTCTTTTATTACTGAACTGACCAATGACAAAGCCAATCCATCGCTCAGAGTCATAGAAGCGATTGCCAAAGCATTGGATACGCCGCTGCCGCTATTGTTCGACAATTCGGATATGAGTACAGCAGAACGAGCCTTATTAGCAGATGGCAGTGCTGGACATCTGGCTAAGGGATTTGTCTGGAAGGGCGCTGTATTGAGTGAGTTTCAGGCATTCCAGGTCGCGCAATGGGATCGCGAAAACCGGGAGATTATAAGAAAATTAAAATGAAACAATAAAAATATATTGCATAGTAGTAATTATTATTATATCGTTGTGTTTAATATTTATTTATTGCTGCACCGATATAACAATGTCAGATCTTTTGTCAAACATCGCAACCGTTAAAGACAGAGCTAAGAGCAAGCTGGAGCGCGATGCACGGGAAATACTGTCTGCATTGCAGGATCCCGAAACGGTTGAAATCATGGTCAATGCCGATGGCCGTATCTGGCAAGAGAAGCTTGGTCAAAAGATACAACATATCGGAAATATCCAGACTGCCCAGGTTGAGGCTGTTATCAAAACGGTTGCCGGATACCACGGCAAGGAAATCAATCGATTTAATCCAATCATTGAAGGTGAGTTTCCACTTGATAACTCACGCTTTGCCGGTCAACTACCCCCCATTGTTACAGCGCCCACTTTCGCCATCCGCAAAAAAGCCATCAAGATTTTTACACTTGAGCAGTATGTAGAAACCGGCGTTTTGTTACCAAGACACTGTGATGTCATTAAGGATGCTGTGCGCAAGCACCGCAACATTCTGGTCATTGGTGGCACCGGATCAGGTAAAACAACCTTGATCAACGCCATCATCAATGAAATGGTTCTCAATGATCCGGATGAGCGCATTTTTATCTTGGAGGATACCGGCGAGATTCAATGCGCTGCCGAGAATTTTGTTCAGTATCACACCACACTCGATGTCAACATGACGCAGTTGTTGAAAACAACATTGCGTATGCGCCCGGATCGCATTCTGGTGGGCGAAGTAAGAGGTGCAGAAGCACTGGATTTGCTCGATGCCTGGAACACGGGGCACGAAGGCGGTGCTGCTACACTGCATGCCAATGATGCAATGTCAGGACTCACTCGCTTGGAATCACTCATTTCACGCAATCCTTCAGCACCTAAAGAGATCATGCCTTTGATCGCAGAGGCGGTTGATATGGTCGTGCATATCACGCGCGCACCACATGGCAGACAAATCCAACAAATCATTGAAGTACAAGGTTTTAAAAGAGGAAGTTATCAAATCAAAAAGCTGTAAATATTTCATAGGAGTCGATCAATGAAGCTAATCAGTATCAAGGGTGTCTCTCCATTCAGTTGTATCTATTCATTCGCTGTCTTGTTTTTACTACTTTTGTCTGCTGATCAAGCCCAAGCAGCCGTTGGCGCAGGTGGTGCACTTCCCTATGAAACCTGGCTGGTTAGTCTCAGAAACTCCGTTACCGGCCCGGTTGCTTTCACTTTGTCCATTGTTGGCATTGTGGTTGCAGGCGGCATTCTGATCTTTGGTGGTGAGCTTAATGCTTTTTTCCGCACCTTGATTTTTATCGTGTTGGTGATGGCGTTACTCGTTGGAGCCAACAATGTGATGACCAATCTATTCCAGGGCGCGGTCATTCCGGGTGAAGCGTCAGGGACAATCTAGAGTTAGAAGAAGCTATCCCTCAAAGTTAGTCAAACAGGAGGCAAACTCATGGCACTTCGAACCATACCTATCCGTCAATCGGGAAACCGTCCTAACCTGTTTATGGGTGGTGACCGCGAACTCGTCATGTTTTCTATCCTGATTGCAGCCACATCCATCTTTGTGGCGATGGAAATCAAGGCCACGATCTTCGGCATAGCGCTGTGGTTTTTTGCCCTGTTTGCACTGCGACTGATGGCTAAAAATGATCCGCAACTGCGTCATGTGTACTTGCGCCAGATTCAATACAAGAAATACTATCCGGCGCGCAGTACCCCTTTTTATGACAATACGCTCACACAGGAGAAACAGCACTTATGATTGCCGCAATGATCATCCTCATCGCAATGTGTGGTGCTTTGCTGCTTCTGATGCTGTTTCTGCGTATTCGTGATGCTGGCAAAGAATTAAGGCTGGATCAACATCGATCAAAAGAAATGGGCTTTGCCGATTTGCTGGTATATGCGGCGGTGGTGGAAGATGGGGTAATTGTGGGCAAGAACGGTGCATTGATGGCCGCATGGATATTCTGCGGCGATGATACCGCCAGCAGCACCGATACTGAGCGTGAACGGGTGTCATTCCGCATTAACCAAGCCTTATCTCGTTTGGGCAATGGCTGGATGATTCATGTGGATGCTATACGCAAACCAGCGTTAGCGTATTCAGACAAAGCCTTATCCAATTATCCTGATCCTGTGACCGCTGCCATTGATGAGGAACGGCGCAATCTGTTCGAGCGTATCGGCACCATGTATGAGAGCTGCTTTATCGTATCACTGACATACTTACCGCCGATGCTGGCACAGCGCAAGTTCGTCGAACTGATGTTTGATGACGATACTCAGGCACCGGATCAAAAAGCCAGAACGCAAGGATTGCTGGAATATTTCCAGCGTGAATGTGCCAATTTTGAATCCAGATTATCCAGCGTATTTCATCTGTCGCGCTTAAAAAGTCAAAAGCAGGTCAATGAAGATGGTTCTTTGGTGACACATGATGATTTTCTACAGTGGCTGCAATTATGTATTACCGGTTTGGATCATCCAATGGTGTTACCTGCCAATCCCATGTATCTGGATACGCTGCTGGGTGGTCAGGAAATGTGGGGCGGGGTGGTGCCTAAAATTGGTCGAAATTTCGTTCAGGTGGTATCGATTGAGGGTTTCCCGCTGGAATCTTCTCCCGGCATGTTGAATCTGCTCTCTGAATTGCCGGGCGTGTACCGCTGGTCATCGCGGTTTATCTTTATGGATACGCATGAAGCAGTCAATCATCTGGAAAAATACCGCAGACGGTGGAAACAAAAGATTCGCGGTTTTCTGGATCAGGTGTTTAACCTGCAAAGCAGCAACATTGATGAAGACGCGCTCAATATGGTTGATGATGCGCAGTCTGCCATTGCTGAGACCAATAGCGGCATGGTGGGGCAGGGCTACTATACCAGCGTAGTCGTGTTGATGATGGAAGATCGGGCAGCATTGGAAGAAGCAGGGCGCAGAGTCGAGAAAGCAATCAATCATCTGGGCTTTGCTGCACGGGTTGAAACGATCAATACTATGGATGCCTATCTGGGAAGCCTACCCGGCCACGGCGTTGAAAATGTGCGCAGACCCCTCATCAATACCATGAATTTGGCTGATTTGTTGCCGGTCAATACCATCTGGACTGGAAAACCTATCGCGCCTTGCCCGATGTATCCACCCAATTCACCTCCGCTGATGCATTGTGTCACACAAGGTGCGACACCTTTCCGGCTGAATCTGCATGTACGCGATTTAGGTCACACCTTCATGTTCGGTCCCACCGGAGCGGGTAAATCCACGCACTTGGCGCTGATTGCCGCGCAATTGAGACGTTACCCCGGCATGTCGATTTATTGCTTTGACAAGGGCATGTCGATGTATCCGTTGACTCGTGCCGTGGGTGGTCAGCATTTCACGGTAGCAGGGGATGACGAATCGCTATCTTTTTGTCCATTACAGTTCTTGCAGTCCAAGGGAGATCGTGCCTGGGCGCTGGAATGGATTTGTTTGATGATTGAACTCAACGGCATTACCGTTACACCGTTGCAGCGCAATGAAATAAGTCATGCCATTGCTAACATGCATCAAAGCGGATCACGTACCTTATCGGATTTTGTGGTGACGATTCAGGATGAATCGATACGCGAGTGTCTTCGGCAATACACCATCGACGGCATGATGGGACATTTACTCGATGCTGAAGCCGATGGGTTGAATCTTTCAACATTCACCACGTTCGAGATCGAGGAATTGATGAATCTCGGTGAGAAATATGCGCTGCCGACCCTGCTATATCTGTTTCGCCGCATTGAGCGCAGCCTGCATGGCCAGCCTTCCGCCATTATTCTGGATGAAGCTTGGCTGATGCTGGGTCATCCGGTGTTTCGCGCAAAAATCAGGGAATGGCTCAAAGTCATGCGTAAAAATAACTGCTTAGTACTGATGGCAACCCAAAGTCTGTCGGACGCCGCAAACAGTGGCATTCTCGATGTCATTAATGAGTCCACTGCCACCAAGATATTTTTACCCAATGTATTTGCACGCGATGAAGAAGCATCAGCGCTCTATCGGCGCATGGGTCTCAATTCGCGCCAGATTGAGATTCTGGCTTCCGCCATTCCTAAAAAACAATATTACACCGTGTCCGAGAACGGCAGGCGACTCTATGACCTGGCACTTGGTCCGTTGGCACTGGCGCTTATAGGATCAACCGATAAGGAATCGATTGCAACCATCAAAAACCTGCATGACAAGTACGGTGACAAGTGGGTTATCGAGTGGTTGGCGATTAAAGGGTTAACGTTATCTGACTATGGAGTGGCTGCATGAGTGTGATCAGTGATTTTTTTAAATTAAGAATTGGCGGAAAAATCAAGTCGAACAAACAAATCCGTGAGGATTATGAGTTCATGGAAGGCGGTCGCCGCTTGGGTGAAAATGAAAATCCTTATCTGTCAGCACGGCGTACCTGGAATGACCATATGCGCGGGATTCAGGCTTCGCGCAATATGTGGCAAATGCTGGCCATTCTTTGTTTATTGATTGCTCTGGCAGGGGTAGGGGGAGTCATTGCTATCGGCAGCCAATCCAAATTCATCCCCTATGTCGTTCAGGTCAATAAACTGGGTGAAGCGGTGGCGGTTTCCCGAGCGGATATTGCTGCTGTTGCTGATCAGCGCGTAGTGCATGCCTCGGTTGCAGCATTCATCAATGATTTGCGTATGGTCACACCGGATATCGCCTTGCAGCGGCGCGCCATCTTTCGTGCATACGCTATGCTGTCCAATAATGATCCTGCCACGGCAAAAGCCAACGAATGGTTCAACAGTAGTGAAGCCAGCAGCCCTTTCAAACGTGCTGAAACACAAACCGTCAATGTTGAAATCATATCGGTGATACCCCAATCACCGGAGACCTGGCAGGTCGACTGGCTGGAGAAAATCTATGATCGGCAAGGGCACTTAACCGAGCCACCTTTCAAGATGCGTGCTTTGCTTAGGATTTATAACAAGCCGACAACCCAAAGCACAACAGAAGAACAGATCCGAAATAACCCGCTGGGCATTTATATCCAGGATTTCTCCTGGTCGAAGCAGACATAAAGGGGTCACTCATCATGAAACCGTTACTCTTTTTAAGTACCCCAAGTATCCTAGGCACGCTGAGCATGTTGATTTTGTCCATTGGATTGGTTGCTCCAGTCTATGCCAATGGCTTGTCGGATGCGTATTTCTCCGATAAGAACCCTCAACTGACGCCACAGGAACGTGCCGCTATTGATCTGGCCAAGAAATGGCAGGCAGTGAATCCCACGGGAACAAAGCCGGTTGCCGGACCGGATGGATCAATCCGTTTTCTGTTCGGCTCACAGCAACCCAGCATTGTCTGTGCAGTATTACAGGTATGCGATATTGAATTGCAGCCGGGGGAGCAGGTGAATTCCATCCATCTGGGCGATCAGGCACGATGGCTGGTTGAGCCGGCCGTGACAGGACAGGGGGCTGCCGAAGTACAACATTTAATTATAAAACCCTTGGATGTGGGTCTGGAGACATCCCTGGTGGTGACTACCAACCGGCGCACGTATCACATGCGATTGCGGTCTCACCGCCGCGATTTCATGCCGAGAGTAGGCTTTACTTATCCTGAGGATGCGATTGCCAAATGGGATGCCATCAAGACCCGTGAGAGCCATGCGATGGATATCAGAAAGGCCAATACGATAGCGCAAACCGGAGAATATCTGGGTAATCTGGATTTCGCGTATTCGGTTACCGGTGATACCGCCTGGAAGCCATTGCGTGTCTATAACGACGGTCAAAAAACCATCATACAGATGCCTGCCATTATGGCGCAAACAGAAGCACCGACTTTGTTACTGCTGAACAAGGAAGGCGGCATTTTTAGCGATAATGAGACGGTTATGGTGAATTACCGGTTACAGGGTGATCGCTATATCGTAGATACCGTGTTCGATAAGGCTATTCTAATAGCGGGTGTGGGCGGCAATCAAAGCCGGGTGACGATTACGCGGGGGAATTAATGATGAATAAAATGATCACTGCATCCAACTTTGTTTTTATCCTCATGTTGATTTTATTATTGTTGAATGGTTGTGCTACGAAACCTTATGGCAGTTTTATTCAAAATCCGTCACTCGCAACCAGTAAAGCAATGGCCGATGAAGTGACAGCACAAATAGTGCATCTGTATCCGGCTGCAAACACGCAATTTAATCTGCGTCATACGGTTAATGACCCGTTTGGTCATGCCTTGATAGAAAATCTGCGTCTTGAAGGGTTTGCGGTTCAGGAGAGAATCAATTCAGATAATTCCCTTTTTGTTTCAAAAATTCTGATGGGCGGCAGCCTTCCGGACATCGCTATTAATCACGAGGAAGATGGTGCCAGTCAACCGACAGGATTGGCCTTGAGTTACATAATTGACCAGTCGGGTGATTTGTATCATGTCAATATTACGATTGACGATACACGATTGTCACGTGCATTTGTGGCACAGGCAGACAGTGTTCAACCTGCCGGTCTTTGGGTAAGAAAAGAATAAGGGGGTAGGGGAGATGTCGGCCAATTCAAAACTCCTGTCGCCTGATTCATCACCGGATGTAGTCGCAAGAAGCGCCGGTGTGCGGCGCGTTAATAACCTTCCGATTGTCATTTTTGGAGCAATCATGCTGATATTCATGCTGCTCATGATGATCGTCGCAATGAATCGCGCAGCTGAGCGAGGCCAATACGATTCTGATGCTAATAGTGATATTCAGTCGAGCAATTCCTTTGCTTCACTCATTGCCAAAGACTATATCGGCGGCATCATAGAACCTAAAGCCCAATCTGTAACTTCAGATTCAGCCGCAAAATCACCCATTCAGGGAATCATTATCGAGCGGCCATCGGACCTGGATAAGCCGCCTCTGCCGCCAACCCTGAATGCAGTTACTGATCCCTCGCATCATGCTGACATCGAGCATATTCGGATGTTGAAACGCCAGCAACTGGAAGAAGCGATCAAGGCAAAAACAAATGTGAATGTGATTGCACCCAGAAGTACAGGATCATCACCGGATTTAACCAACGCTGGTGCACCTAAAACGCGCGAGGAAATGTTGGCAAAATTGGCGTCAGTGCGTCAACAGATAGATGCAAATCTGCGTGAGGATCCAACGGCTGCGTATCATGCGCGTCTGGCGCAGTTGAGACAGGATGGGGGATCAAGTGTAGTGGGAGGAATGGGAGCGGGTAGGGGTGATGAATTCATGAACGATGGCGCCCCTCGTTTGCTGGACGATGATGTTGGCAGACAGTATCAAGATTATTCTCGTTTTGATTCTGCAAAAGGGGATGCACGCTGGAATCTGGATAGTGAAGTCAAAAAACCTCCCACACCGTATGTCTTGCAAACTGGATTTGTCATACCGGCAACCTTGATATCCGGTATTAATTCCAGTCTGCCGGGCCAGATCATGGCACAGGTGAGCCAGCATATTTATGATTCTCCGATAGGCAAATGGCGTTTGATTCCGCAAGGCTCAAGATTGGTGGGTACGTATTCCAGCGAAGTGGAATTTGGTCAGGCGCGTGTGTTGGTCGCCTGGCAACGCATCATCTTTCCGGATGGCAAGACCATGGATATCGGTGCCATGCCGGGTGCTGACGGGGTGGGTTATGCTGGTTTTAAAGATCAGGTCAATAATCATTACATGCGTATCTTTGGTTCAGCTCTGATTATGTCGGCGATTGTAGCCGGTTCAGCCTACAGTCAGCGTGATTCAGGCGGTGCGTTCGGGCGGCAGAATGCCGGTAGCATCATGAGCCAATCGCTGGGTCAGCAATTGGGGTTGGTCACCGCCAATTTGATTCGCAAGAATCTAAATATCTCACCAACATTGGAAATCAGGCCGGGGTATCGTTTTAACATTATTGTTACCAAAGACATGAAGTTTTCTAAACCCTATCAGTCGTTTGATTATTAATGCCGGAGCATTCGATTATGATAAATAGTAAAAATCTAGCTATTCAGTGGATCACAATATTATTAAGCCTGGGTATTTTAAGCTATTCCTCAATCAATAAAGCCGGTGGAATGGCTGTCATAGATATGGCGAATGTGAAACAAACCACGATTACCGCGCTTGAGGCAATAGAACAGACACAAAAGCAAATAGAGCAGTATCAGACTCAATTGCAGCAATATGAGAACATGATCCGAAATACCGTGGCACCACCTGCTTATGTATGGGCGAAGGTAGAATACACCATGACTAAGCTAATCAATTTATCCAATTCCATACGGTATTATGAACAGCAGTATGGCGGGCTGGATAGTTATATGCAACGGTTTCGTAATGTCGAATATTACCGTAGCTCATCTTGCTTCACTTTAGAGCAAAAATGTAGCGATTCCGCCTGGAAACTATTACAGGATGGACAAAACACGAGCACAGACTCACAAAAACATGCTAATGATTCCCTTTTACGAGGGCTTAGTGAGCATCAAAATCAGATTCCGCTGGATGCGGCTCACCTACAAATACTGCAACAAAAAACCGAGTCTGCGCAGGGACAAATGGAAGCCCTGCAATATGCCAATCAATTGGCCGCATACCAAGCAAACCAATTGTTGCAAATGCGTCAGATGCTGATTGCTCAGCATAATGCCACCAATACTCAAAGTCAGGCTGAGGTGGATCAAAAGGCCATGCAACAGGCTGCACGTGAGGCAGCAACCAAACGATTGAGTCCTGAAATATTACCTGCTGGTAGAAATTGGTCTGTAAGAGACGCTTTTTAAAACACTAATCTAAGGAGAAATGATGAAAAAAAGTGATTTAATTATTGTAGTTGCTTGTTTATTGTCATTGTTGCTGTTGTCAGGGTGTTCTAAGGATGGCGATGGCAAGCTTGAATTGAAGGAACCCAAGAAAGAATTAAGTGAAATGCCGGAAAGAAAGAACTGGCTTCAGATGGATGTTTCTGATCCGGATAAATTCAAGAAACAAATGGATGGTACTGAGTAGCCATTTTATAAAAAATGGGGGTAGTGAGATGTTAAAAAATCCAAGCTTAATTTTTCTTACTTTTATTGTATTGTTAGGTTCTTCATCTACTGTATTTGCAGAGCTTTCCTACATTGATCCAGCAACTCATCAAAGCGTATTGGATCAGGTAGTTCAAAAATTCTTGGGGAAAGTTAAGTCTTGGCAAACAGTCGTTCAAGGGGCAGCTGAACGACTGTTCTGGTCTCTGGTATTGATTTCGATGGTGTGGACATTCGGCATGATGCTATTGCGCAAGGCTGATATTGGTGATTTCTTTGCTGAGTTCACCCGCTTTATTATCTTCACAGGGTTTTACTTCTGGCTGCTGACTAATGCCGTATCAGGTCACAATATTGCGGGTACCATTATAGCTTCGATGCAGCAATTAGGTGGAACTGCCGCCGGTTTGCCGAGTGGAGCTAGTCATTCCAGTATTATGGATATAGGTGTTTTAATCTGGAACCAGGCAACGAATAGTCTTACATTCATGCAACCTATGGATAGTCTGATGGGTTTTGTTATTTCGTTGATTATTTTAATCATCCTGGCTGTAATTGCAGTCAATATGTTGCTCTTGCTGATTTCATCCTGGGTACTGATGTATGCGGGTATCTTCTTTTTAGGTTTTGGTGGCGCACGCTGGACATCCGACATCGCTATAAACTACTTTAAAACGGTTTTGGGTATTGGAATACAGTTATTTGTAATGCTCCTGATTGTTGGCATTGGCAGTGATCTGTTATCCAGTTTTTACGCCAAAATGGGTAAAAATGTTATGAATTATGAAGAGCTGGCGGTTATGCTGATTTTTACAATTGCATTCTTTGTGTTGATTTCCAGATTACCATCGTTACTGGCTGGCATTATAACGGGTAGTAGTATAGGCTCGAGCGCTGGAATTGGCAGCTATAGCGCCGGTGGCTTTATGGCAGCGGCAGGTGCCGCTGCAGCCGTTGCATCTTATGGTGGGTCACTGGCAGCCGGTCGGTTAGCAGCGGCAAGAAGTGCGGGACCGGATGCTTTACGTAGCGCTATTGAAAAAGGTCAGGCACAGGAATCTGCGAGTATGAACAATATTTCGCAAGGAGGGGGGTAAATAATGGATAAGGGTATTTAAGCGATTCGATTGATGATGGATTTGCCGCCGGATATACAGGAAAGAGTGGTGTGCTCAATTACAGCAGCCATCAAGTATGAAATACCCGCCAATATCTTACTGGCGATAGCCGAAAAAGAGGGCGGCAAACCAGGTCAATGGGTCAGTAATAGGAATGGCACTCATGATGTTGGCTCGATGCAATTTAATACGGTGTTTCTTCAGGATTTATCCAAATATGGCATCACGCCTGATCATGTAGCGAATCCGGGTTGTTATGCATATGATCTGGCCGCATGGCGAGTGCGGCTACATATCAAAAATGATAAAGGTGATATCTGGACAAAAGCGGCTAATTATCATTCACGTACTCCAAAATATAATGCAAAGTATCGCGCTGATCTGATTGTCAGAGCGATCAAATGGGCTGACTGGCTAAAAAATCGTTTTATCATGGATTAAGTCATCTGTCATCAGGAAATACAAAAATGGCTCATAACCTTTTACAAGATCATCCGCACGGCCACGATTATGGCAAGGCTTTTCTAATCGCAATCATCCTGAATTCTGCCTTTGTTACTACGGAATTCATTTATGGTTTTATCGCCAACTCGACAGCACTGATGGCTGACGCAGGGCACAATCTATCTGATGTATTGGGCTTGCTGTTAGCTTGGGGTGCTGCATTGTTGGCCAAAAAAGCACCGAAAGAATGCTACACCTACGGATTACGCAGCAGCTCAATCTTGGCTGCATTGGCGAATGCCATTTTTTTTGCTTGTTGTTTGTGGTGGCATTGCATGGGAGGCCATTGAACGTTTTTCCGCTCCTCCAGCAGTTGCTGGACTAACCATGATTCTAGTGGCTAGCATTGGTATCATTATTAATTCTCTGTCTGCATGGTTGTTCTTTAAAGGAAATAAAAATGACTTAAACATTCGCGGTGCCTATCTGCACATGGCAGCTGATGCCGCTGTCTCACTTGGCGTGGTAGTGGCTGCGATCGCGATGATTTTCACCGGCTGGTTCTGGCTTGACCCCGTCATTACTTTGATCATCATTGCTGTAATTATGATCGGTACATGGAGTTTGTTGCGCGAATCGATACAATTGGCCCTTTCCGCCGTACCGTCGCATATCGATATGTCGGCCGTAGCCGACTATTTGCAGCAACTTCCAGGCGTAACAGGCATTCATGATTTACATATCTGGGGCATGAGTACTACGGAGAGTGCTTTAACAGTTCATCTTATAATGCCAAATGGCTACCCTGGTGATGTGTTCATGGATGATCTGGCGCAATCGCTTAAATCTCGCTTTTCAATTGCCCATAGCACACTCCAAATGGAACAAGGCACCCTTAATCATGCCTGTGTTTTACATCAAAATGATTCGAACAATCATTAAGAGATATTCTTAGGATATTCCTTTATTTGATCGATTTACTTTTAAAGGAAACTAAATCTTAGATTAATCTTTTCCTTCTACTAAGGATTGGTTAAAAAAGACAGTGGGAATGCCTTTTATATCGTACTTCTTCGAGATTATTTATTATTCTTTAGCCTATGAACTGGTGTAAACAGTAGGTGCGACATTTTGTCGCATTGATATTTTTATTACATGGCCAGATAATCCAATACAAGTAGGTTAATGAAAAGGCATTTAATCTAGGGCTAAAGATTCTCATAGAAAACTTGAATCAATATAGTTTGTGAATTGTGCATCAAATACTTTTTGCTGAAATCACCTTAACAATTTTTTTAGAATCAAGTAGTAAATTGAGGTACTAATGTGATGAGAAAGAAAATAAAATTGTTATTTTTTATAATTCCAATGTTGAGTCTATTTATGACAGCATCACTTGCTGAACAATTGGATCAGATATCATCTTCCTGCGCATTGACTACATTGGATGGTAAGCCAGTACATGATTTACAGGAATTGAAAGGAAAGGTTGTCTACGTGGATTTCTGGGCATCATGGTGCCCGCCTTGTGTCAAATCTTTTCCTTTCTTAAATCAACTGGATCATGAGCTGAAGGATAAGGGTTTGCAAATAATCGGTATCAATCTGGATGAGAAAGTAAACGATGCGCAAAATTTTCTTGCTAAACATCCAGTCGATTTTTCTATCGTTGCGGATGCGAGTAAGCAATGCGCCAAAGGTTTTGAAGTGATGGCAATGCCAACATCTTACCTGATTGACCGGAAAGGAAATATTCGTCATGTTCATCAAGGATTTCGTCCAGGAGAATCTGAAAAATTGCATGCATTAATTACGCAACTAGTGATGGAGCATCCGTAAGAGCCGGATTTGTAGTAGTTATATTTCTATTTTTATGGAGTAATTTGGTAAATCTAAATTGCGAAATAAAAATTAACCCCCTGACGCGGATTTGTTTGCGAAGCGACCGCCCAATAAAATATTCCTGCATCCTGAGAAAGCTCAATTTCACGGTAGTGTCTCAACTTAAAAATTTAACCCAATTGAACTTGTTTACATCAATGTTATTATATTATTGTAAATAATTTAGATATTTTTAAAGTGAAATACTATCAGGAAAAATGATCTCGTTTATTTCGGGCTTAGCTATGATATGCTGCATAGTATGTATAAATCTCTTAAAATCGACCTCGTAGTCGTCTTTGTACTATTGGTCAGCCTACTGGTAAATGCGCTTACTTGGGCTTTCCAAGGTGAAGTATTTATACATGAGCTTGATTATTACAAACAATTAACAGCACAAACAATTCAGCAGGAAGATCATCAGGGTAACGAATTGTCTGATGAAAAAAGTTCGAATTTTTCAGTAGAAATATGCCTTTGTGCAGCATGCCAACTCTTCTTCTTCACAAAATTACCATTATTCGTACCCATAGCAGGTAAAGAGGTTTTAGCTAACTTTATTTTGCTGCAAGTCCCAGAGTCTTTTTTAGGTTCACCGTTTCGTCCTCCTCGAGAAATTATTCACAGTTAGAGCGTTAAGGCCAACTGTTTGAATGATTGCATTCAAAATTTAGCAAATATTTAGGCTAACCATAAATCTGTTCAGAACAATACAGATCAGATGGTCGTTACATTGAGCTAATAAGTCTTTGTCTTCGCTTTATGTTTTTGAGTAGAAGGCAGCCAAAGCTAGCCTGATCGCAACATAATAATCCTATGGAGTATTGCTGTTCTTAGAGCATCCATTTGAGCATTGTTAATGCTTTTCTTATCTAAGAATGGTACAAGTATATGATTGATAGAATTATTCATTTTTCTATAAAAAATAAACTCATCGTGGGCTTGTTAACCCTTGCCCTGATAGGGGCTGGGATCTATTCCATGTTCACCATGAATCTTGGCTCCTTACCCGATATCACCAACAACCAGGTACAGGTAATCACAGTTTCACAAAATCTAGCCACTGAAGATATCGAGCGATTTATCACTTTTCCTGTGGAACTGGCTATGGCCAACCTGCCCGGTGTTACGGAAATTCGTTCCATCTCCCGCTTTGGTCTTTCGGTAGTAACTATCGTCTTTGAAGACGACATGGGTACCTATCTGCCACGGCAATTAGTGCAGGAAAAACTTAATGTAGTTAGGCAACAAATACCTGAAAATTTTGGCAGTCCATCTATGGGGCCCATCACAACAGGACTTGGAGAGATTTACCAATATACCCTCCAGCCCAAGCCTGGCTATGAAACATCGTATTCCCCCACTGAACTGCGTACGATCCAGGACTGGATCATAAGACGACAATTAGCCTTAGTAGATGGTGTAGTCGGAATAAATGCCTTTGGTGGAAAGATTAAACAGTATGAAATAGCGATCAATCCTGAAAAGCTCAATGCCAACAATGTTTCCATTTCTGAAATATTTGAGGCGCTGCGACGCAATAATAACAATACCGGTGGAGCTTACATTGAAAAAAACAACATGGCCAACTTTATCCGTGGGGAAGGTCTGGTACGTTCACTCGATGATATTAAAAATATTTTTATAAAAAATGAAAATGGTATACCCGTCTTAATTAGAGATGTAGCGGAAAAAGTACATTTTGGTCACCAGATGCGCTACGGTGCGTTCACGCAGGATGGTCGAGAAGCTGTAGGCGGCATGATTTTGATGTTAAGGGGAGCAAATTCTAATGCTGTAATCCAAAATGTGCAAAAGCGCATTATTGAAATTCAAAAATCATTACCTGAAGGCTTGGAAATCAAACCTTTTCTCGACAGAAGCGCGCTTATCAAACGAACTACCAGCACTGTTACTGAAAACCTCACGGAAGGGGCGCTCATTGTTATTTTTGCGTTAGTCCTCATTCTAGGCAGTATAAGAGGCGGTATTGTCGCTGCCAGTGCTATTCCCTTGTCCTTGCTTTTTGCCTTCATCATGATGAAGCAATTTGATGTGTCGGCCAATCTGATAAGTCTAGGAGCTATTGACTTTGGAATTATTGTTGACGGTGTCGTGATCATCGTAGAACGCACTGTCTATGAAATTCAGAAGCGAATTAGGGCTGGAAAATTGGATATCGATCAGGATGCCATGGATGAAATGGCATATCAGGCCGGAAGCTCCATGATGAAGACGGCATTCTTCGGTCAGCTGATTATTCTAATTGTATTTGTTCCCGTCCTGTCTCTTACCGGAATAGAAGGCAAAATGTTCCACCCAATGGCTTATACCTTTGGATTTGCCTTGCTGGGGGCTATTATCCTGTGCCTGACTTACGTTCCTATGATGTCAGCCTTGCTTTTAAAACCGTTAAAGAATCAAAAAAGCTGGTTTGCAAAGCTTGAAAGAAGATTTGAGAAAGTTGGTGACAAGATTGTCAGTGGCTTTTACCGTGCCTATCTGCCATTACTCGAAAGGGCGCTACGGCACCAAGCAGTAGTCATAATCACTACGTTTGTTCTGCTGGGTGCTTCCGTTTTTATTTTCTCCAGAATGGGGAGCGAGTTCATACCGCAGCTAGATGAAGGAGACATTGCCATGCAGGCACTGATCAGACCGGGTAGCGGCCTCAATGAGACCATTGATGTTTCTATTAAAATAGAAAATATTCTGCTGGAGAATTTTCCGGAAATAAAAACTGCTCTAGCTAGGATTGGTGTAGCAGAAATTCCCACAGATCCTATGCCGATGGATATAGCCGATATGTTCATTATTCTGGAAAAAGACAAAGATAAATGGACTCCTGCTAAGTCGAAGGATGAGCTTATTGAGAAAATCAAGGAAAAGCTTGACAACGAACTGACGGGAGTCAACCTGGTTTTCAGCCAGCCGGTTGAGCTGCGCTTCAATGAATTATTAACGGGTGTCCGAGAAGATGTCGCCGTGAAGTTATACGGCGATGATCTTGATGTGCTGGCGCAAAAAGTAGAGGAGATGGCTAGAATCATCGAAACTGTTCCTGGCGTGGGTGATG
This sequence comes from Proteobacteria bacterium SG_bin4, assembly GCA_002083395.1. Lineage (GTDB taxonomy): Bacteria > Pseudomonadota > Gammaproteobacteria > Burkholderiales > Nitrosomonadaceae > Nitrosomonas. Next base: position 30,064 of record LWDH01000043.1, read on the forward strand.
TAAATCCTGAAAGAACTTCGGGTATGCCCCAAATGGCCGTACGCTATGACCGAGAGAAAATTGCTCAATACGGGTTGAATATTGATAAATTGAATGAATATGTCAGCTCAGCATTTGCTGGAGGTGTAACGGGAGTGATTCTTGAAGGGGAGAAGCGCTTTGATATGGTCATCCGTTTTGATGAGGCTCATCGGAGAAGCATTAATGATTTACGCAATCTTTATATCGAATTGCCTAACGGTAATCAGATTCCGATCAAGGAATTGGCAGATATTAACTATGTACAGGGCCCGATGCAAATATCTCGCGATAATACATTCCGAAGAACTTATGTAGGAGTAAATACCAGAGGACGCGATATAGAATCCGTCGTAATAGATATACAACAAAAACTGGATGCCGAGCTGAATCTGCCACCCGGCTATTACCTTATGTACGGGGGAGAGTTCGAGAACCTGCAAAAAGCCAAGATCAGATTAGCCATTGTAGTCCCAATTGTTCTATTCTTGATTTTTGTTTTGCTGTATTTTGCCCTGAAATCAGTTTCCCAGTTAATCATAGTATTTACTGGCGTTCCTTTAGTGGCAATTGGTGGCGTGTTCGCTCTTTGGCTACGGGATATGCCCTTTAGCATCTCAGCAGGAATTGGTTTTATTGTGATTTTCGGCATAGCGGTGCTGGATGACTTAGTATTAATTGATCGATTCAACACGTTAAAAGCAGAAGGAATAACCAGCATCAAGGAGCGCATCCTTACCGGGACTAAGGAAAGAATCAGGCCCATCTTGCTTGCGGATACTACGGATATTTTCGGTTTTTTGCCTATGGCATTATCCGTATCAGCAGGCGCTGAAGTGCAACATCCATTATCTACTGTCGTAATTGGCGGTCTGTTCTCGTCGGCTGCGTTTACTCTTATAGTGCTTCCGGTATTGTATGCTTTTGTGGAGAGTCGAAGTATTAAAATTAATAAAAAAAGCCCTAAGCTCTCTAATATAAAAAGCCTTAAAAGCCCTAGCGTAAAAACACTGCTTACATTGATTGTAGGCGGTGGGCTGTTAAGCGTGCTACTAAGCACTGTTACTACTGCAAAAGCACAGTCACAACCGTTAGAAGGCCTACAAACGATCACTCTGGAACAGGCTAGGGAGCTAGCTCTAAAAAATTTTCCAAAGATACAGGCAGCAAGACTGGAAATAGAAAACCAAGAAGCTCTGAAGAAAACTGCTTGGGACCTGGGTAGTACCTCAATTTTCACCGCTGGCGAAAAAATAGGTAATAGCTTGGAAGCTACCTATATTAATATGGGTATCAAACAGAGTCGAATCGATGTATTTGGAATTGTTCCTAAGTTGGAATTACAAAAAGAGCGGGTGGAGCTGGCTGAGAAAACGCTTAACCTGTCTGTTATAGAAGTAGAGCGGGAAGTGAGTAGAGCCTGGGCTATAGTATACATAGCTAAAATTAATTATCAGATTTACAAACGGCTGGACTCTATTTTCAGGGATATTGAACGGGCAGCCCGGATAAGGCTTGAAGTTGAAGCTACGTCTAAGCTGGAATACCTGGCAACTTCGAACCAGGGCAATCAGGTGCAAATACAGAAAGAACAGGCTTATCGCGACTATTTGAGCGCTTTACAACGGCTGAATCTATGGTTTGTCGACGATACCTTGTTCACCGCACCGGATATTCCTGCGGATCAGCTGGACAACCCACTAAAAAACTTTATAGCAGATTCTCTAGGCAACCACCCGGTACTCAATGTTTCTAAGCAGCAAGTCAATGTGGCAGAAGCTGCTATTAAAGAGAGACGGTCACAGTTCTTACCCAAGCTGGATTTGCAGTACGGCACTCAAGAAATTGCTGGTCAGTCGGGGCTTCATCAATTTCAAGCTGGTATTCAGATACCTTTGTTCTTTGGCCCAGAATTGGGAAGATCGGAGTCAGCAAAAATTCAACGCGCGATTGCTACGCAAAATCTTCAGCAAACCCAACTGGAGCTAAATGCGGCTTACCAAAATATCCGTGAGCAGTACATCAAGTGGTTGAACTCATGGCAATACTACCGAGACATAGCGCTTCCTATGGCCAAGGAGCAGCAAACTGGAGCAATCAATGCCTATAAAGAAGGCGCTATAGATTATGTAACATTTTTGCAAAACATGAGAGACGCGATACGCATTGAAGTCGATTCATGGAATGCCTTTGGCAGTTATCTGGATAGCCGTTATCAGATGGAATACTTCTTAAAAACATCAGATTAATGCAAAAAAATAAATAAAGAGTAAATAACGATGAGAAAACACATCCTGTCTTCATTTGTCTTGATATGGACAGCTTTTTTCTTTATCAGCTGTACTAGCAAATCGGTTGACAACAGTAATTTAGAAGAAGGTAAGAATCAAGGAAATACTCGCAAAGAACGTGGACAAGGAGAGCAGGCTGACGAAAAGCGTGCTCATGAAGAAAATGTCCGAAAAGACTTTAGTGAAAAGGAGATGGATTCAGTACATCTTTCGATGCTTAAATTTAATAGTCTTGGTATCAAAGTAGATACTATACCTACACGTGCACTTGCAGGCGTGGTGGATGTCAATGGCAGGTTGGAACTGTTTCCCCAGCATAAAGCCATCGTTACGGCTATTTTAGGGGCCAATGTGACTGATATCAAAGTAATTGAGGGAGAAAAAGTAAAAAAAGGCCAAGTACTAGCCTACCTTTCACACCCTAACCTAACGAACCTCCAAACTACATATATAAGAGCCTATAACCAAATGCAATTTCTGGAGAAAGAATACGACCGTCAAAAAAGGCTTTACGATGAAGGAATAGGCTCAGGAAAGACCTATCAGCAAACACAAGCCGATTACCAAACCATGAAGGGTGAAGCAAAAGGTTTTGAAGCACAATTGAAGCAATTAAGCATTGATGTGGGAAAAGTCAGGAAAGGGAATCTTTTTCAATACGTACCGGTAGTAAGTCCTATTGATGGTTACATTGAGAAAGTATTTGTTCAGACAGGGCAGTTTGTAAATCCTGAAACACAAATGCTCAGTATCATCAATAATGATTATATTCATGCTGATCTACTGGTCTTCGAGAAAGATGTCCATAAGGTAAGAGAAGGTCAGAAAGTATCATTTACAGTGGAGTCAGTTCAGGGAAAAATTTTATCCGCCACAATTTTTTCTGTCGCCAAAAATTTTGAGCAAAGCCCTAGAGCAGTACATGTACATGCCGAGATTGATCAAAAAGAACACTTTCTTATTCCAGGAATGTACATCAAGGGAAAAATCTACACAGAAAGGGCACCGGTAAAAGCTCTGCCGGAAGAAGCCATCATTGTGGAGGAAGGCAAGCCTTACATTTTTATGGCGGAGATACACCAGGAAGGTGGAAAAATGGAATGGGTGTTTAACCCTGTTGAAATCAGAACAGGTATTTCTAATCAAGGCTGGGTAGAAATCAATCTCCTCGAACCGCTACCTGAAAATGCCAAAGTAGCTTGGAACAACGCCTATTACCTGATCGCGGAAATGAAGAAAGGTGAGATAGAATACGAATATTAATAGGGTCTATTTGCGTGGGAATAACAAACCCAGTGTTAGACTTCCCCGAACTCAATAGGCGTTTTGACATTAAAAAATACTAGCGCCTTCGTGTTTAAGATAAGAGAACAAGCGTCTTGCAACATATTCTCTTACAGCCATTATCACATCTACAACTCTTTGTCATGCCCAAATCATTCGGCTAGAATTTATTTTACTTTTGGTACTTGCGTATTTTGCGTCCATTGTGTTTGGAATGCTTGGATTTGGTGTGCTCTTCTATTAGGGCTCAGCTCATGAAACTGGAAAAATCGTACGCTAAGCCTCAACGGCTCCAGTAGATGCACCCCTTAGAATTGAATGGCAAGAACAATCGGATAATCCTTGCAGAATCCCACACGCCTCTACGGTTCGAGTCCCGGAACATTTCTTGCGTAGCGCAATCAGGTGTTGCTTCAGCTGCAACAACGCCTCGACGCGAACCTCCACCTGGTGGATTTGCTTGTCCAGCAGCGCATTGACCTCACCGCAATCTTGCGCCGGTGTATCTCGATAGCCGAGCAAGGTTTTCACCTCGGCCAATGTCATGTCGAGCGAGCGGCAGTATCGGATGAACTGTAGGCGCTCAACGTGGCTGTTATCATAAAGCCGATAATTGCTTCCGTTTCGCTTAGGCGGTGGCAACAACCCCTCATTCTCGTAGTAGCGGATGGTTACTACCGCGCAATCAGTGCGTCGGGCCAGTTCGCCGATCTGAATGTTCATGGTGAGGTGCTCCTCAAAAATTGCTTGACCCTATAGTAACTTGAGGGCCTTCAATTGACAATATCTACCGATTGAAGATGAAGTTGTTATGAGCGAATATAATTCAAAGAGTTGCGGTTGTGCGAGCAGCGCGATGGCGCTGCCCGAGACGAAAGTTTCCAGTGCCGGAATTGGGATGCAAGCCCGTTACCGTATCGAGAACATGGATTGCCTCACTGAAGAGGCGCTGATCCGGAACAAGCTGGAGCAACTGCCTGATGTGACAGGACTGGAATTCAATCTGATGCAGCGGCTGCTAACTGTAAGCCATGCAATGCCGTCATTGGAGCTAATAGAACAAGCACTATCCGAAATTGGTATGCAGGCGATACGAGTCGACATCAACCCTGCAGTGCAAACGACGGTATTAACGATTGCCAAAATGGATGGCCCGACCGAAGAGGCATTGATTCGCGGCAAGCTCACAGACATGACTGATGTGACATCTCTGGACTTCAACCTGGTGCAGCGTACCTTGCAAGTTAGTCATCAGCCTGGCGCGCTGTATAACGTTCTGGCCGCCCTGAAATCGCTTGGCTTCGATGCCGAGGTCCAAGATGTAACCGCTTCTTCCAGTACGCCTGCCGAGGATACCCGCTCCAATTGGTGGCCGCTTGCGGTGTCAGGTATTGCTGCCATGTCGGCAGAGGGCGTGTATTGGTTCCACGGTAGCAACCATTGGATGGTGGTGATGTTGGCTCTGGTCGCCATCTTCACCGGCGGTCTCTCCACTTACAAGAAGGGTTGGATCGCGCTTCGAAATCATAACCTAAACATGAACGCCCTGATGTCGATTGCTGTCACCGGCGCGATGCTGATTGGGCATTGGCCGGAAGCAGCGATGGTAATGATGTTGTTCGCGCTGGCCGAAGTTATCGAAGCTAAATCGCTCGACCGAGCCCGTAGCGCGATTCGGGAACTGATGGACCTTGCCCCAGAAACAACCACCGTCCAGCAGCCGGATGGCGGTTGGGCTAATGTGAGCGCCAAAACTGTCGTCATCGGAAGCCATGTCCGCGTCAAGCCGGGTGAACGCATTGCCCTTGATGGCATGATTGTGCAGGGCCGCTCGACGGTCAATCAGGCTCCTATCACCGGCGAGAGCCTGCCGATCGAAAAGGCCGAAGGCGATCCGGTATTCGCCGGCACGATCAACGAATCCGGCTCGCTCATATACCGAGTCACGGCCGCAGCCGCTCAGTCCACGCTGGCGCGCATCATTCATGCGGTAGAAGCCGCACAGGGACGTCGCGCACCGACTCAGCGTTTTGTCGACCAGTTTGCTAGCCTATATACGCCAATTATATTCGCGATAGCCTTGGCAGTGGCAGTCCTGCCCCCCCTCATGTTGGTCGAGCCTTGGTTGGAATGGATATACAAATCGCTCATCTTGCTGGTAATTGCTTGCCCCTGCGCCTTGGTTATTTCTACGCCGGTGAGCATTGTCAGCGGCTTGGCAGCAGCAGCGCGCCACGGCATTCTCATCAAGGGTGGTGTATACTTGGAAGAGGGTTGCAAATTAACTTGGTTCGCGTTCGACAAGACGGGCACGATCACACATGGCAAGCCAGCTCAAACGGATTTCGTAGCGTGGGGCAATGCCGATCCTGTCAATGCGCGGACCTTGGCGGCAAGCCTATCCGCTCATTCCGATCACCCGGTTTCCCTTGCTGTGGCGCAGGCTGCCAACAACGAAGGCGTGGCGCTGCTCGAAGTGGATGATTTCGCAGCCCTACCGGGACGCGGAGTTCGTGGCCGTATAGATGGCATGATCTATCATCTTGGCAATCACCGTCTGGTTGAAGAACTGGGATTTTGCTTGCATGACTTGGAAGCACGTCTATCAGCACTTGAAAAGCAAGGCAAGACCGTGGTGATGCTGGTTGGTATGGATGGCGTGCAAGCGTTGTTCGCTGTGGCCGATACAATCAAGGACAGCAGCCGCCGTGCCATTGCCGAATTACACGCGCTGGGGATTAAAACCATGATGCTTACCGGTGACAATCAGCACACCGCGGAGGCAATTGCCAGTCAGGTCGGCATTGACCGCAGTCAAGGCAATCTGCTGCCCGAGGACAAACTGTATGAAGTAGAACGGATAGATGGTAAGGTCGGCATGGTCGGAGACGGTATCAATGACGCGCCAGCGCTGGCACGGGCCGACATCGGCTTTGCGATGGGCGCAGCAGGCACCGATACGGCCATCGAAACCGCCGACGTCGCACTGATGGACGATGACCTGCGCAAACTGCCCACCTTCGTGCGATTGTCACGAGCCACGGCCAGTGTATTGAAGCAGAACATTACCTTGGCCCTCGGTATCAAGGCGGTGTTTCTGGTACTGACTTTCACCGGACAGGCTACCATGTGGATGGCAGTGTTCGCCGACATGGGAGCGAGCCTGCTGGTAGTCGGCAATGGTTTGAGGTTACTGCGCCGATGAGCTGGAAATTTTTCTCTACGATTGGGGCATCTGAATAATACAGCCCTGTTCCAGTTCATAAGCCATGAGACTTCTCGAACATGTCCTTAAGACTTTTGTTACTGGTGAGCCTCTAAAAGTAATCAAGAAATGGAAAAAAGGAACTAAGCCAATACCTGAATCTACTGCCAGGCTTTTAAGATTGTATTTGACTGGCAATGCCAGTGCTTTATTGGGCGATGAATGGAAAGGATATCGTTTCGTTGGTAATTTGTTTTATGTTCCTGAGTGGCGCAATGGTTTTAAGCTACATGAGATCAGGCCTTGTTTTGGAAATGTCAGCAGATTTGGAGCTTGCAGCAGGAAATTGCGTTGCTAAAAAAAGAATTAGAAAGGCGTAACGAAGAAATCAATACGCTGGAAATTAAAGCCGATTTTTATAGGCGCCAGTTGATGCTTGAAAGTAGATTCGGGCTGATCTTACAAAGAAGTTTTTCTTAATCATAAATTAATTATAAACGCCTGATTAAATCAGGCGTTTATTTAAGATCATGAATTACCAATAATAGTCACATTAAACCCTGGCTTATTGGCTGATCGGAGTGTCAATTTACATTATTTAGTCTCAGCAGCCATTTTTCTATGAGAAGCTGCTAAATTCATATTTTCTTTTGCAGCTTGCTCATATGCACGTATCAAACCCTCACACATCCTTTCCATATCAATTCCTTGCCTACCATAGTATTGCCTCTCTGCTTGGTATTGCTCATACATTTTTTGATGCTCTTGCAGCTTTGATTGCATTTCCTGAGCAGCCTGCTCGTAATATTTAACAAGCGCCTCGTGGTCTGCGCGGGTCTTAGCATTTTGAACAGCTTGCCCCATATCCATGGAATAAGCATTCATTTGTATACCGAAAACTAATAAACCAAAAACAATTATAGGAAAAGCAATTTTCATAATATCTGCCCTTCTGGTTATGATCAATAAAAACCCTGCTGAAAATAATACTATATTATTATTTCCTATGCCATAACATATTGATTGATCTTGACTACGTCATATTGCTAAACAAAAGTTGGAATTACAATTACCTATTTCATTGAATACTAAGCCACGCAGCAAGAGTGACAAGCGTTACAAACAATACTGGCATAGTCAGCACAATTCCCACTTTGAAGTAATAGCCCCAAGTGATGACCGTATTTTTCCGTGCGAGTACATGCAGCCACAACAAGGTTGCTAAACTGCCAATCGGTGTGATTTTGGGTCCTAGATCACACCCGATCACGTTAGCATAGATCATGGCTTGTTTTATCGCGCCGGTTGCGGTGGTTGCGTCTATAGATAGTGCACCAATCAATACTGTAGGCATATTGTTCATGATGGACGATAGAAAGGCAGCCAGAAAACCTGTGCCGAGTGTTGCACTCCAAACACCGTGACTGGCGAAGATATTGAGAAGGCTGGAAAGGTATTCGGTCAAACCTTCATTACGCAAACCATACACCACTAGGATGTTTAGTCCCACGGTATGCTGGTGTAATATACGAACAGCTACGGAAGGAGGAATTATGGGACAAATTCTGCATGGAAGCGCCCGCACGACGGAGGCGGCGCGTCGAACGATACAACATAGTCAAGAGAGCCTGAACGTTCTGGCGAAGCAGTACGGTATCAATCCCAAGACCGTAGCCAAGTGGCGCAAGTGTGACTTTGTCCATGATGCGCCGATGGGACCGAAGGAACCTGCCTCCACGGTTTTGAAGCCAGAGGAAGAAGCTATGTGTGTGGCTTTTCGACGGCATACACTCTTGCCTCTGGACGATTGTCTTTATGCGCTGCAGCCCACGATCTCGCATTTGTCACGCTCGACCTTGCATCGCTGTTACCAGCGTCACGGCATCAGCCGGTTGCCGGATGTCGAGGGTGATAAGCCTGCAAAGAAGAAATTTAAAAACTATCCAATTGGCTATTTTCATATCGATTTGGCTGAAGTGCGCACAGAGGAAGGCAAGCTGTATCTGTTTGTGGCTATTGACCGCACATCGAAGTTTGCTTATGTGGAATTACACGATAAATCAGATAGGGCAATATCGACGGCGTTCGTGCACAACCTGGTCAAGGCAGTACCCTACAAAATACACACCATCCTGACCGATAATGGCAGCCAGTTTTGCCACCCGCCACGCTACCGCAACGGTCCAACTGCACAGTGGATTACGCATATGTTCGATCTTTGCTGCAACGAACACGGCATTGAACACCGGCTCACAAAACCAAAACATCCCTGGACGAACGGACAGGTCGAGCGCATGAATAGAACAATCAAAGAAGCGACTGTGAAACGCTATTACTATGATTCACATGACCAGTTGAAGGCTCACCTACATACTTTTGTGATGGCATATAACTTCGCCAGACGACTGAAAACTCTCAAGGGCCTCACGCCTTACGAATACATTTGCAAGATATGGACAAAAGAGCCAGAACGATTTAACGTTGATCCTTTCCAGCATACCGTGGGACTAAACACCCCAAAAATTTCAATAAGAAATGGTAGTAATAGTAGAGCACCACCAAATCCGGCCATTCCAGACACAATGGCGGCAACATACGCAACCACCAAAAGCAAAATAAATTCCACTTATTCCTAATAGTTAAAAAAACGGCCCCAGACAGCAGGTGGAGGCTAGGATAGCGGCCAGCCTTCCAGCGACGAGGGCGCGCCACGCCCTTGCTGTGGCTCGGTCATGCATTTCTCCTTTTAAAAATTTCACGGGTACCGCGTAAGAATGAATATCCAGGAAAAAATAGAGCATGTTTAGGGACGGGTCTAGGGTTTGGATTCTATAGTTAAAAAATCTGAAATAATCAAGATCGTGAACATACAAAAAATAGAGGAATTTCTGGAAAATAAATCTGTTACTTATTCCTGATCACGGTTATGTCGGTTGATGGCATAACTAGAAATATCTCTGCTCCACGGCAGTGCTAGCATGCCGGGCAAACGCTCGACTTGTCTCGGATTCCGGTAGCCGCTGATACCAATTACCATGCTCTGATGATCGTCTCTGGGCTGGTCCCGATAAGTGCCGAATAATCTATCCCACCAAGGGAGATTGAAACCGAAGTTACTGTTCGCTTCGTCTTCTTTAATCGAGTGATGAATGCGATGCATGTTCGGCGTAACCAGAACCCAGCGCAGCACCCGGTCCAGTCCACTTGGTAATTGTATATTGCTATGGTTGAACATAGCGGCGGCATTGAGCAGCACCTCGAATACCACCACCGCTAACACTGGAGGTCCCAGCAATAAAATAACAGCGGCCTTGATCAGCATGGACAAGATGATTTCAATTGGGTGAAAACGTATGCCGGTAGTCAGGTCATAGTCGAGATCGGCGTGATGGACGCGATGCACACGCCAAAGAACAGGAACGGCATGCATCATTATATGCTGCAAGTAAATGATGAAATCCATTGCTACGACCGAAATGATGATCGAGGCAAACAGGGATATTTGGTAATAATTCAATAGTCCCCAGCCTTGCTGTTGCACAAAAATAGCTACTCCAACTCCCCCCGCCGGAAACAGTAGGCGCAGGACAACACCGTTGAGCAATACCAATCCAAGATTGTTAGTCCAGCGAAGATTCTTCGAAATAATCAAGGCACGACAAGGCGCTAGCTGTTCCCAAACCGCCATGAGGAAAAATATACCAAAAAAAACAGTCAATTTAACAATTAGTTCGTTATAGATAATCCAATCGTTCCAGTTCATGCTGCGCTTCCTGAGCTAAGCTCAATTGTAGTAAGTAGGACAGAGAAGGGACACTCAAGCTGTCAATTGCTTAAACTTAAAGAGCATCGTTGTTATTCCTTTAAAATACAAGCACTTTATCAGCTTTGATAGTCCAGTCACTCAGCTGGTTTAGTGTGGAACGTTTCACACCCTCCAATATCTCTGCCTCGAGCATGCCACGCGCATCCATGCAAGTGCCACATAAAGCCAATTTACCCTTGCGCAGCAGCTTACTCAACATCAACTGAATATTATAATACCCACCATCCGGTACCCTCTGCCCGAGTCGAGGAGCGAGTACCGCTCAACGCAACGGGATGTGCACTAGATTTTTTCATAGATTCATGGATGACAGCTTGCATGCCATTGCACAATAACAGGCTTCATATCAGTGTGTTATCTACACACGCCAGTCTCGATATGCAGACCTATTGGCTAGATTTGATATGAGTGACAACGTAGTCACCATTCGACTCAATAAATGTAAAAGTCACGGCATCATCCACCTTGATTCCTTGCATAAGCACACTATCCTTAAACTTGAAATCCATAGTCATCGCGGGCCATTTGAGGGATGCAATCGGACCATGCGCAAGTTTTACGATACCCTTGTCCAAATCAATTTCCTTCACCGTTGCCGTTCCCTCATGAGACACAGGGGCAGCACTGGCAGGCTGCATAGCCATCAAGCCAACCAATACGAACACAACACAAATATTTACAAAAACAACCATCGCATTTCTATTCATGATCATATCTCCTTAAGCGGGTGTAACTAACCGAATGTTTTATTGATGAAACATTACTTAGCCTCGGCAGCCATTTTTCGATGGGATTCGGCCATCTCCATATTCTTTTCTGTAGCTTGCCCATAAAAATGGATTAAGGCGCGGCACATCGCATCCATATCTAGACCGCGTCTACCATAGTACTGTCTATGTGCCTCATATTCTTCGTACATTTTTTGGTGCTCTTGCAATTTTGCCTGCGTTTCTTTAGCTGCATCTTCATAATACTTAGCCAGTGCTTCATGGTCAGCACGGGTTTTAGCAGTCTGAACAGCTTGCGCCATATCCATCGGATGAAGGTTCAACTGTGCACATGAAGTTAGCAAACCCAATAAACCAATAATGATCAAAGTTATGATTTTGATTTTCATAATATGTCTCCGTGATTAAAAAACTCTCCTTGCCTATTAACTAACAGTAGGATGTAGAGTTTTTGTGAAATTTAATTTCAACTTAAAAATTTTTAGAGTGCAGCAGAAAATATGATCCGAGATAGCTTGCGACATTGCAGAATCTTGCGTAACAATTGCTTAAACGCAGGATTCATCCGAATCAAGGCTCTTTGCCTGAATTACAGGTGAGCTTCTAAAGAGAGATAGCTAATGGAGGGCGTTGCGGCTGTTCAGGTACAAATGAAGTAAAACCGGGATTAAATGAAGTAATCGCAGAAGTGTCGTTAGTTGGCATGGGCACACTATAGCCCGCTAAAATCGGCGTATTGCTGTATGCGTCACAAGCAGTATCGTCGCATGGCAGGTTTGCTAACAAATGGTCGGTTGTACTGTTAGCCATCTGCTTATGACAATCATCGTGATGATGATCATCCGCTATCATTGTCTTATCATGGTGTCTGCTAAAATCTTCCTGCACACACACTGACAACGCAGCCGCAGTGACCCCTTGCCATGGCAGCCACAACATGAAAAAAACCAATATCCAATTGTACTTGCCTATTTTCATATTTTTATTATAACCAATTTCCAGCTTATCGATAGATAAAAATATTGGTTTTGTTGTAATTACTTGTTGAAACTGTCTTATTTTTCCGATAGATAAAAGTAAGCATACAGCTAGTATGATACTTCGGCCGAGGCGATAGATTATTCTATGGTAGCGCAGATAACTATAGAGATAACGCGTTGCAACATCATGAAAATCTCGCCATCTATTATTTGGAGTGTGCTGTTAAAAATAGAGCCCATCAATTTAAGCAGCAAGTAGATTTGCATAAATCGCTATGTTAATTCAGCTGGTGAGAGATAGTCCAATCTATCCTGCTCTCGCTGCCGGTTATAGAAGATTTCTATATATTCGGTAATTTCCTGAATTGCTTGTTGCCGTGTCTTAAATTTCCGATGATACACCACAGTTCGTTTTTAAGTGTGCTCCAGAAGCTTTCCATCGGAGCGTTATCATAGCAATTTTCTTTGCGACTCAACGAATATGATTTCTTTAATTAAAGAATTTGATGAAATGGGAATTTCCGTCCGTTTTTTTGGATGACGGAATCGGCACCGAAGGCACAATGGGCAAACTGGATTGTAACCATTTTATCCATTGTAGCTACAGCGATAGCCAACGAATCCTTAAACGTACTAGTACTAGTGAAGGCCCGGAATAGTGGCAAAAGCAAAAGGTGTAAAATTTGGTCGAAAATCTAGCCTAGTATTGATTAAAAAGAGCGCTGGATTTGTACGAAAAAGAAACAAGTGCAACCGCTATTGCTAAACAAATTGGCATGGGTCGTTCAATGGTGTACAAATAATAATTGATATTCAGATTTTGCGTGGATGTCGGCTGTATTCATGTAAATCAGCACAAAATAAAAGCTATCGTGCAATTTTTTCCTAATTCTGCGTTCTCCCTTATAAGGAAAAATATATAGAAAATTGGGATTTGGTCGAAAAAATTAAATAAGCCAAAAAGGAGGGGACTTTTCGATAAATATTTTGAGAATATTGACAGTAAATTATATTTCCATTATATTGGAAATATGAAAATCAATATTGCTATAAAAGCTCTAACCGCACTAGCCCATGAAACTCGTTTGACGATATTTCGAGTGCTGGTTCAGGCTGGTGAATCAGGAGTTGCAGCAGGTCAACTTGCAAAGGAATTAAATATTCCGAATGCAACCCTTTCTTTTCATCTAAAAGAACTGACCAATGCAGAATTAGTGACTGCTCGGCAGGAAGGTCGTTTTATCTATTACTCAGCGAATTTTGAGACCATGAATGCCCTATTAGGCTATCTCACCGAAAATTGCTGCGCTGGTGTACCTTGCAGTCCAGTTGATGTTTGCTGTGATGAAAAGATTAGCTAAAACTATTTTTATATTAAATTTTATTTAGTTAAGGAGGAAATCTCATGAAACGCTTTCATGTCCATATGTCCGTAGAAAATTTACAAGAAAATATCCGTTTCTACTCTGCCCTATTTGGCGTAGAACCTACAGTAACTAAAAATGATTACGCTAAATGGATGTTGGATGACCCGTATATCAATTTCGCAATATCGGCTACCGGTGCAAAGATAGGCTTAGATCATGTGGGAATACAAGTTGATTCGGACGAAGCTTTAAACGAAATGAATGATCGTTTGGTTCGTGCTGATGTGCCTGCTTCGGAACAAAAAAACGCTCAATGTTGTTATGCAGCATCCAATAAATATTGGACGGTTGACCCTCAAGGAATCGCATGGGAAGCGTTTCATTCACTAAAGACTATCCCTATATTTGGAAAAGATACTTCAATCCCTGCTAAATCTGATTCTTGCTGTGCAGGTTGATTATGAACGTACTATTTCTTTGTACCGGAAATTCCTGCCGCTCTATTCTTGCTGAAGCAACTTTCAATCATATTGCTCCCAAAGGTTGGCATGCAATGAGCGCAGGGAGTAAACCGACCGGACAAGTTCACCCTCGCTCACTTGCGTTACTTGAACGTGAAGGCATCTCAACAGAGGGCTTATTCAGCAAATCTTGGGAAAATTTACCGGAGACTCCAGATATCGTGATCACTGTTTGTGGGAATGCTGATAAAGAGGCCTGTCCGGTTTATCTTGGCTCTGCTTTGCGTACTCATTGGGGGGTTGCTGATCCCGCTAAAGCAACCGGAACAGAAGAAGAGATTAATGCAGCTTTCGAGCGGGCTTATGGCATATTGCGAGCGCGAATCGAATTTTTCTTTGAATCGTCAATAGAAGAGTTAATTAAAAGTAAATCTCCCTCTTTACAGCGGAGACTGGACAACATAGGCGTTCTAAGATTCTAATCATCGCTCACAAGGCGATATCTCCAAATCAAAAAACCACTTCAAAGAGAGTATTTTGTATGCTGATTGCCATACTAATTTTCGTATTTACACTTGTATTAGTCATTTGGCAGCCGCGTGGGCTGGGTATCGGTTGGAGCGCTATGATGGGTGCTTCTGCTGCATTGATTCTCGGTGTGGTACATCTTAGCGATATTCTTACAGTTTGGAATATTGTCTGGAATGCGACTGCTGCGTTTATTGCAATCATTATTATCAGTCTATTACTTGACGAGGCAGGATTCTTTGAATGGGCTGCATTGCATGTGGCTCGTTGGGGCAACGGTAATGGGTATTTATTGTTCGCGTTTATCGTACTACTTGGCGCAGCTGTGTCAGCGCTGTTCGCTAACGATGGTGCAGCTTTAATATTAACTCCAATCGTAATGGCGATGTTATTAGCACTTGGGTTTAGTCCGGCTGCTACTCTTGCCTTCGTAATGGCTGCGGGCTTTATTGCCGATACCGCCAGTTTGCCATTTGTGGTCTCAAACTTAGTCAATATCGTATCGGCTGACTTTTTCAAGATCGGATTTGCTGAGTATGCTGCGGTGATGGTTCCAGTCAACATTGCGTCAGTAGTGGCTAGTTTGTTAGTGCTTTTCCTCTATTTTCGCCGCAGTATTCCGGTGAGTTATGACGAAAGTCAACTTAAGGAACCAAGTGCGGCGATACGTGATTTGGCAACCTTTCGCTCGGGTTGGGTGGTACTTGTATTGTTACTTATCGGCTTTTTTGGTCTCGAGCCTTTTGGAATACCAATCAGCTTGGTGGCGGCCATTGGTGCGTTAATCCTTCTCGCGGTAGCTGCGCGGGGTCACAAAATTAGTACACGTAAGGTACTACGCGAGGCACCTTGGCAGATCGTCATTTTTTCTCTGGGAATGTATTTAGTGGTGTACGGTTTGCGTAATGAAGGTTTGACCGAATACATTTCAAGCCTTCTTGATGTTTTCGCCGGTTACGGTGTATGGGGTGCAACGCTCGGTACTGGTTTTTTGGCTGCCTTTCTATCGTCCATCATGAACAATATGCCGACTGTATTAATCGGCGCGTTATCGGTCGATGCAGCCAGCGCAACAGGTGCGATAAAGGAAGCTATGGTTTATGCCAATGTTATTGGCTGTGATCTGGGGCCAAAGATTACTCCAATTGGCAGCTTAGCAACCTTGCTCTGGTTGCATGTGCTCGCGCGGAAAAATATGGTCATCACGTGGGGATATTACTTTAAAGTGGGAATTGTGCTGACTGTGCCAGTATTGCTTTTAACGCTTGGCAGCCTCGCTATGTGGCTTAGCATTAAATAAATCTAGCATAGTGCAATTTCAGTTTAGTTTAGCAAAATGAGGAAGTCAGGATAAAGAAGAATCGCGTTAAGGGATCGGTCTCCTTCACTCCTCTCTGGTAGTTCTCTCGCACTATTTGCACTTACCCTTGGCGGAAACGCTTCGTTGAATTCTTTACCGCTGTAAAGCAGCGTCCAAAATTTACCACTTTCAGCAATCAATGGTACCCGATGTAAAATGGATCATGCCTTAATCACAATGTGATAGGGATTGTTTCCGGTAGAAGATTGTGACGTTACTTGGCAAGTTCTCAACGATGATTGACACTCATATTAGAAAAATTTCTAGGAAAAATTTATCCACAATTATCGCAAAGAAATTTTGAGAGAGTCCGGAATAAACTTAATATACAACCTTAAACGTCGGACTATCCTCTGGCCGGGTTCTGCGATGATCATAAATCCTGGTGGTAGCAATATTGGCATGACCCAACCATTCTTGCACTTTGGCAATATCTGCTTGATGATCCAGCGCATTGGTGGCTGCTGTTGCGCGTAAGGAATGCGCGCCGATTTTGAAACCTAGCTTTTCAGAATATTTCTGCACTAACTTATATACCCCATCAGGCGTAATCGGTTTTTGTGATTCCTTGATGCGATTATTACTCACTGATCGAAATAATGCTCCTGTTTCTTCATGATCATGTCCGGCCGCATCGAGATAGTCATGAATTAAGCCACTAGCCGCGGGGTGCAAAGGTACATAACGTGTCTTGCCTCCTTTGCCGGATATTTTTATATGGGGCACACCGCGCCGCTCCTGCTTAAAATCCTTAACCTTTAACCGGCACAACTCATCACGCCGCAGTGCGTGATAGAGTAGGGTGGCCAATATTGCACGATCACGCTTGCCCTTCAATGAGCTACCATCCGGTACTTCAAGCAATTCGCGTGCCTGATGATCCCCAATTGCCGGAGTTTTGCCTTCATAACTCTCCACCGCTGGTCGCTTTACACCCTTGACGGGGTTATGCGTAACTGTGTTTCTCTCACATAAATATTCAAATAAAGAGGATAGTGCTGATAAACGGTGGCGAATACTCATACTACTTAATGATCGATTCACCAAATCATCGCGCCAGGCAATAATATGGGCGCGAGTTACAACCCTGAATTCTTCCGGATTCTGAATGCCCGTGAAATTCATAAAATCCTTTAAGGCATTTTCATAGGCGCGTCGTGTTGCTTTGTTGCCTAAATTGGCGAACCATTCAACTTCAGGTGGAACATCAGCAAGCCCCTGAAATTCTTTTGCAGTAAGTGCCCGATTACTGGTGATGATCAAATTTGTCATATTATTTATCTAGCTCATCATTTTTATGCGATGTTTCACTACCCATAATCGCTTCATAATCTCTGCCGCCATAAAAAATATTAAGAATAGTGACGATTTTTTTATCCTCAATAACCTCAAAAGCCGCAATTGCGTTTTTATCAATGGCAATGATTCTGAGATTCTTGCGCAAGTCATTACGCTGCTGTCCTATCAAAGGTGCCATTCTAAGACCATGACAGCTTTGGCGTAATTTCTCTATATATGCCCACGCGACTTCTGGAAGTCCGCTCTTCTCAGTTATATATTCATAAATATCAGTCAGGTCTTTTATAGCATCAGGCGTCAAATACACCTCATAGCTTTTCATGGCCTGATGCACTTATGCGTTGTTGATGAAGTTGCTCTAGTTTTTCAAATGCCGCATCCAGCAAAACAGGTTCACCACTATGTGCGGATTGTTCCAGGCGCGCCCGGATGGCAGCAATTCTCGCGTGATGTTCTTCTTCCTGTCTTTGCCATAAACGCATCGCTGCACGAATAACCTCACTTGTGGAAGCGTAAGCACCGTCCTTCACTTTTTCCCTAATAATATTCAGCATATCAGGTGGAAGTGTAATGCTGATTTTTTCTGCTTTATCGGAGAGCTTCATTTTTTTATTTCCTATCATGTTTCATACGGTACGATAATATCCTACTCAATGAAATTTAATAAAGCAAAAAATATTTTAACTTTCCCAGACTAGAGCATCACTCTACTATTGATAACATATTTTATCAATAGTAAAGTAGGGCACTTATCAAAAAGTATTTTTGTACTACATATCAGAGGGAGTATTTATATACCATACTATATAGTATGATAATAATTTATTCACAATAGTGTGAGCATATTATGACACATCGAACGACCATTACATTGGATGATGAAAGTTTTGCATTTCTGAATAATATTGCCGGTGATAATCGTAGTGCTTATATCAACAAGCTATTAAAACAGGAACGCAAAAACTATCTCAAGGAAACTTTGCTCAAAGCAAATCAGGAGGAAGCCCAGGATTCTGATTACCAAAAAGAACTAAAGGAATGGGATACAACCCTGTTCGATGGTCTCTCAAATGACTGAGTTTAAGCAACTAGATATTTATTGGGTTGATCTGGAACCAACCAAGGGCGCGGAAACTAAAAAGCTAAGACCGTGCGTGATTGTTCAAAGCGATCTTGTGAATAGCCAATCAAAAACCTTGGTTGTGGCACCCCTGCTACCCAACCATAAATCCTGGCCATTTGCAGTAAATCTGACGCCAACCAGTAATAATGGATTGGATAAAGATCGTCATATTAATCTCAAGCAATTACGTGCAATAGATATCTCTCGAATTGGCAAAAAGCAGGGTAAGCTTGAGAATCAATATCTGCAATCGATCAAACAAGCTTTAGTAATTGTTTTTGATTTGTAGTTATCCTTAATATTTTGCTTCCAGTCTGTTACATAAATCTTAAATAAGCAGTAAGTCTATACGGTGAACCAAAAGTTGACGGCTGTATGAAAATAGCAGGAAAAGAACTTTAAATGGTAAGTTGTTAATGCTCCATCTCCACACGATTGAGCTTCTTACGCAATTCCAGCAGTTCCTGCCGTTCGTTGGCACTCAAGGAAGGAATACTCAATGTTGCAGCCAAAGCAATTGCCTGGTTTGATCTAATTGGTACACCTGCTGCTCGACACCAGGTTTGTATCGACGTGTAGTGGCAACCAAATACCTTGGATAATTGCTTGGGGCATTTGCCTAATGCTACCAATTCCACCATCTGCTGGCGAAACTCAGCCGGGTAGGCAGGTTTGTAGTTTTGCGTCATATTTCTTCTCCTTTAAACAGAACATAATGTGTCCATTCAAAGGGGGCAACTCCAACTTTCAGCACCAATGAACACGGCCTCCGCGAATCCAAAAATGAGAACGACAGCCCTTCTTTAGCCAGACCGACGGAGTAAGGGTGGGCCTGCCCTTGGCATCTACCGACACGTCCCATCTCGGCTTCGCCTCGGCAATGATTAAGAGCTCAATCACATGGCCACAGCCGCAGGGACAAAGCATGCCCACACACCAGTCCTCGCCATCATCTCTGGCGAGAACAAGATCCCGCCAGGGTAGTTGAGTCGGCAGACTATCACCCTCGATGATACGCAGTCCCCGGCACGGGCCGAGCCGAGCCCATACGTTACGCCACCACCGCAATAATTCTTTCGATATCGTCATCGTGTAGGTGCCTTAAGTGCCGGCAAGCCCAGCAGTGGTTCGGTATCGCCTCGTGCGAGGAGGTGGTTAGGCATGCGCTTGAATACGTCCTCGGAGAAGTGTTCTTCTTCATAGGCCGCCAGACTGAACTGCGTGCGGGCATAGAGACGGTTGGATTCCAAGCGGAAGGGAAACGCGCGCGATATAAACTCATTCACGCAGGCCGACGCCGCGCGCATATTGAGCGTAATCACCGCTGGTGCTTCCTCGGCCAGCCCTTTGAGATAGCCGGCGTCGAGTTCTTGCTGGTGCGCGTCAGGAGCCACCTTCCGAAGATACTCACCGCGCAGGCTTTCAGGCGTGTACACACCGCGATCCTGTAGGGTTGAGCCGCCAGGCTGGACATAGTCGATACGACCGCATACATCGGCGATCGCGAATGCACCGCCTTTCTTGCGCACGGGAATGACGACACCGACGTCAAACAATGGCAGAAGGAACGCTGCCGCGATCAGGTCTGCGATTTGTCGGGCTTCGAGGGTATCGACACAACAGAAAACAACATCGGACTGAGCCGCTGTAAGCACGGCATCCCGTGTTGCAATCGATGCCGGCACGGGTATGACCACGCCATCGCCGCGATAGGCAGCCACGGCTTCGGCGAATGCTTCAACCTTCAGACGATTCGCGTCCGCATCGGCGCGTTTCGAGTTGAGAATACGGTTGAGATTTTTCCATTCGAGCCGGTCGAAATCGATAACAAAAACACGACCGAATCCGAGGCGGGCAAGTTGCTCGCCCACGACCGATCCCGTCCCAGAAACGCCAATCACCGAAGCTGAAAGCCGGCCGAGTTCGGTAGTCATTCCACTGGTAAAGGCGATGGGCCGATCCTCGGGGCCAGTGAAGCTCGCCTTGTCGTCCCACCAGTAGCATAGATCATCGCCGGCGACCGTCACAAGATCGACCGCGCACGCCTGGAGACTCGGATCGTACAGTCGCGCACGAATCGCACCATCGGCCGTCATAATGGCCGAACCGTGCAGTATCCCGAACGCATGAAACAAGCTGGGGATGACCTTACGGTCGCTTTCGTCGTCTGTGTCGGAGAATCCAAACAGCCCACTGGGGTGCGAATGAATTAGAATCATGACGGAGGCTGTAGATTCGGCCAGGTCAATAGCCTGTTCAAGGTATTCGCCTGGCCACGTGATGGCGTCGCGTTCCCGACGCTTGCAGGCGGCATATGGAACAGAAATGATTTCTCGAACCAGAAAGCGGCGCCGCGGACCTGGCGTACGGGTGCAGATCAAGATGGCGGCCGCCTCCAGGCCATCTCCCGGAAAAAGGTGGCGCTTCACCTGAGCATATAGGCCACCGCTGAAGGCCAAAGTGGTCTCGGGGATCATTCATCAACCTCATTAGCGAGTGCGGCATCGACCAGTGCGAGCTGAGTCACCACATTGTCGATGTTGGCATCCCAAGGTGCCGCTGGGCCGCGGTTTCGAGACCAACCGTGATATTCAACGCCGAGTAGCACACCTCGAAGCTGGGTGCTCGCGATCTCGCGGCCAGATGACAAGGCAAGCGGTGGGTAAGCATAGAAACCGTAGATCTGCGCGCCGGGATACGTGGGTGGGATTTCCAACGCAACTTTGCTGTGGGCGACGGTGTAGCCGACCGGCAACGGATAGTCATGGAGAAGAAGCCAGCGGCGCTCGGTCTCGATGAGGGTTTCCCACTTTAGGCCAAGGCGATTGAGATGTGCCTCGTCAATGTCGAGTAGAGCGAACGCGCGGCAAGGCATCACCGACGCCTCGCCGTTGTTGACGTCCTTCGGCGTGAGTCGCAGCTTCTCGATACCTGGCGTGCGTAGGTCAATCACGGTGGTGAGCTCGACTTGCTTCTTTTGCTGGCCGATGATTTTGAGAAAAATATGCCAGCCTTGGTCGGGGTTAAACCCGGCCTCAACCAGCGCTTCTCGTACCACAATGGTCGGTGCGAAAAGCTCCAGCACGACACCTTGTACATTGAGTTTCCACACGAGCTTGCGGCTGACAAACGACTCGACACCAGCCGCGTCAAGGTCGACAAGATCTTGGTCATGAACTTGGCGATCCGGTTGATCCTGCCGCTCGAAGTAGATCGCCTTGTTGGTTGGCACTTGGCCAAGCTTGCGCAGCAGTCCTCCCGAGACGATGCGGCACGGCCAATCGAAACGCTGGTCGTCGATCGTCAACCGGTATGCGCGATCGCTCTCGACAATGATGAAGCGCCCTGCCTCCCTACGCAGGTCCACCGTCTCGTTGGGGCGAACATCTTCCAGATCACCGGTTGCCAGGACCTGCAGTACACTGATTCCTTCGACCGACTTGAAGCCGGCGGCGAGAGCAAGCTGTGTGGCGGTTGGAGTTAAGTCATCGATACTCACCTGGCGATAGGTCAAGGTTTGATCGGCGACATCGATGGCATGGCGAATTACCGCACCATTATCTTCGCTAGGATTCCGGCCTTCGCCGGTAGAAGTAGTAGTTTGCATATGATTTCCTTTCTGATTGCCCTGCGGGATTGCAGATTGTTGGCCTTCAATTAGTCAATCGCAGCACATTTCAGAACCGGAAAGCTGCTTACAACTTCTTTATGGTGACGGCACCGTCCGGTAGCTCACCACAGATGAAGAAACTGGGACAGCGCGGACAAGCCCGCTCCTCTGCCTTCAACGGAAAATCGCCTGAGCGGATGCTCTGCACAATGTTCTGAATTTTCTGGCGCCGGGTCTCTAGCTTTTTCGCTGAGATCGACATCGGCTCTGTCGTCTCGCTGGTCAAATAGGTCACTTCAACCTGCGCCTGCCCGCCGTAGGCTTGCACGGCGGCGAAATGAAGAATCGTGTATTCGATATCGTCAAAAGCATTCGATCGCGGCTTGCCGGTCTTGACTCGTCCCACCACAACCTGCCCCCGATCACCCTGGGCCACGCTATCCGGCTTGACAAGAATATCGCCCTCGACCCAACCCAGCGAGAGCGGCGCGACCGAAGAGCGGACTCCATTGCGTCGGGTTTCAATAAGGTAGTCGACCAGGCGACGACCGATGCGGCGGTAGTCTTCTGCATAGCCATGATCCGCCGCGCCTTTGGCTTGCCACGCTTCCTCGAAGCGAAAACTAAGTTCGGATTCGCTTGGGGTTGTCGTCTCGTGAACGGTTTTTAGCCAATCAAACACGTCGCTGACTACGTTATGCATCTTCATGAAAGCTGTTTCCGTGCGACGCCCACCAAGCTTGAGCACGTGCGTGTACAGAAACCGGCGAGGGCATCGCTCGAAGAGGTTGACTTGGTTCTCGGTCCAGACCGGCTTTTCCTCCCAGGTAATTCCGACGGCGGTTGCCGGTCTTGCCGCTCCATTCCGCTGCGCCGGATTGGCGGGACGGACAAGCAGATAATTTATTGCCGAAATGAATTTTGAAGGGTTGCGTGCCTTGCCATCGGACTGAACCGAGGATGCATAGAGAAAAAGCCGATCCCGAGCACGTGAGAGCGCGACGAAGAACAGGCATTCCTCTTCCTCCTCGTGCCCTGCCTTGACCGCCTCCAGTCCGGTCAATCCCTGGGAACCGTGAATCAACCCGTCCGGCGGTACGCAGCGTGGTGCCATGTTGTTGCGCGGCAAGCCGGAGGCCACCATGCCGGGGATATGCACGATATCGAATTCGAGACCTTTGCTGCTATGGATGGTCATCAGCCGCACCGCATCGATGCCTTCGGCGACTCCCGGCAGTTGTCGCAGGCCGCGATCTTCTGACAGCAGGACAAGGCGACGGATGCGATCGAGCAGGCGCACACTGGGAATACCCGCTCCCGATGGCTGGCGGCGGCAGAAGTTGAGAAACTGCCACAACGCCAACCCCTTCATTCGGCTTTGCGGGTCGCGCGCCAAATGGATAGTCTTCGCCAGTCCAAGCTGGTCGATCACCCACGTGGCCAGGATCGTCCAGGAGTTGCCCATTGGGTTCAGTCCTGTAAAAAGGGCGGCTACGCGTAACAACGCAGTCTGGCTTTCTGTCGCAAGACTTGGCAGCTTCGCGCCAGCCTGCCTCCAGTCGAGGGCAGCAGCTTTGCTTTCCCTGAGATGTCCGATGATTTGTATGACCTCTTGCAACGGCATCTCATGCGCCGACATCGTGGCGACCCTCACCAGTCCGACCGCATGCGGATCCGTCAACATCGAAAGCAAGGCAAGCAGGTCTTTAATCTCTGGCCGCTCAAAGAGGCTGCCCAGGTGCAGCACCGGAATGCCTCTGGCTTCCAGGCCTTCGGCGATGTCACTCAGGCGGGCATTGGATGCACAAAGCAGCGCCTGCCTGCGGTACGGAATTCCTGCCTCCTGCTGTGCTTGGATCACCGCCGCAACTGCAGAAATCTCATCCTCGGTTGATCTGACCACCCGAAATTCCGGTCGGGCATTCAAGACACCGCGGTCCGCCTTCAGTTGCAGTGGCAAGGCTTCCGTCGACGCCTTCATCGTACCGGAGAATGCTGTAAAAACCTCGATGACCTCTCGCCCCGAGCGATAGTTGACTCCCAATTGGCGCACCTGCGCGCCTGGGAAATCCACAGCGAACTGCGCCATGTTAGTGGGCGATGCGCCACGAAACCGATAGATGGATTGGCGTACATCGCCCACAACCCAAAGATTCCGTGCTTCCCCCACGATGGCTCTTAACAAACGCACCGAAGCGCGGTTGACGTCCTGATACTCATCAACAAGGACATGCTGGTGTCGCGCCTTTAGCGCCACTCTCACTTCGGCGTCGGTTTCGACCAGACGCACGGGTAGCGCAACCAGATCACCAAAATCTATCAATTGACCGGCTGCCATTAGCCGTTCATAGGTTTCAAACAGTAGCGCGACCTCCAGACACTTCTCCGCACGCATGGCCGCGTCTTCGTCATGACCGGCTTTGTCTGCCATGGCCTGCGCCAACGTTCGATATCCTGCCGCATCAATGACCTCGTCCTTGGCGCGCGATATAGCATGGAGCATGTCACTGAGATCGAGCGCCGGGTCCCATAGGTTGCGATAGTGACGAAGCGGAAGGCGTGGCAGCTCATCTTCGAGCAGTTCGATCGCTTCCGACCGATCGACTAGGCGTGGATCAGGGGGCAGTCCCAACTTGTCATGAAAGCGACGAACGATATCCAAACCGAACGCATGGAACGTGCCGATCCACATCGCTGCGGCAGCCGTGGGGTTACTCGCGGCCAACCGCTCACTCAGCTCATTGGCCGCTTTGTTGGAGAAGGTGAGAACAAGGATGGACACGGGGTCCACACCTTCGGCAAGCAAGTTCTCGATACGACGCACAAGCGTTCGCGTTTTGCCAGTACCAGGTCCAGCTTGCAACTGGAACGCACTATTGCGATGTTCTGCCGCCGCAATCTGAGTTGGATCGGGGGTCAACGCCGCGGCAGGAACCGTGGATGACTCGATCGAAGAATCCTCTGGCAGCAACAGCGCATCCAGAAGCTGTTGCTGAACCACCTGCGGCGGCGCACCGAGGCGTGTGGCAATGTCCGTCGAAGAACGGCCGTTGCTTACATGGAGATGTCGAACCACCGAACGTGGTAGGAGGAGTTCACGGGCAAAGAGATCCATCTGGATTTCCCGCCGCTCCCGCGCGCCATAGTCGAGCACCTTTTCAATGCCGACCGGTGCGTCCTCGACGGAGCGATCCGGCTCAACTTGCTCAGTCACAACATCCTGCGTGCCGCCCTCCAACACAACATGTCCGAGTTCATGGGCAATGAGAAAAGCACGGTCGAATTCAGACCCCGCGTCCTCGTACAGAATGATCCCGGCCTGACTATCGAAGGCCGCCCGCCCGCCTTTCAGTTGGGAGTCGCCAGGCGGCAAGGCATACACATCCAGCTCTCTTCGAACCGCTTCCTGCCGGACCAAATCGAGCAATTTCCAAGGATCATCACCTGCCGCGACTGCCGCTCGATGAATACGCTCTGCTTCTCGACGAGCAGCCTCGGTCGCGTCCATGGTCTAGTCCTGTAGTGCCTTGAGTGCGTCCAGTTGAGCCGGCGTGAGTTGAGACGTCTCAATCGCCTCCGTAAAAGAAATCTGTTCGGTAACCGCCGGCTTCACGGTTGATCGGAAACTGTGGCCGGAAACCATCGCTGGCGGACTCTGCAGATAGTCCATAACTGCTTCCGCGGTCGCGCCCAATTCGGTTGCGAGTCTTTGAACAAAGCGTCTCGGTATCGTTGCTGCGACAATCGCCCGATCACGTAGGCGTATTAGCAGCAGATTGGTGATATCGAGTTTTTTTGCGAGCGACCTGAAAGCGGTTGGATTGAGCGTGGAAAACGGGTTTGTGACCAACACGTCGTCAGGCTGGCCAACGACGGTTTGAAACCGCTGCCAAGCCCGATCGGTGGCATCTTCAGAGGTAACTACGGCATCGTCATTGCGCGTTGCATCCACCATCAATTCAATCGAACAGGTGACGAGTGCCTTCGCATGCTCTGGATACTCTATTAGGTATTGCTCCAACGTCTTGCGGTCATGCGTCGGCTCGACGGAAAAGGCCAGAAGAACCTCTTCCTCACTGAGTCTTGAGTGCTGTTCGGCAGTCATTGTGCATTCTCCTCTTGAAGAATAGCCTTGAGCGCCTTGCAGGCACGATCACGGCGGTTGCGAACCGTCCTTTCGTCGCACTGCAGAATGCGTGCAATGGTCATAATGTTTTTATCCTTGGAATCAATCTGAAAACCTTGCAGTAGTAGCCCGATGACCTGCTTTTGATCATCTGGCAGACAGTCAATCGCGGCAGTTAGCTCCAACCGGAAAGCCGGATCGTCAAGTTTTTCGGGATCGCCACCTAGAAAGTCCGAGGCGGCGGCCTCCACCTCGGCTGAAATCTCCAAGCCATCGTCTTCATCCGAGCCCAAAGGCACCGTGTCCACTACCGTCGGGCCAATCTGGCGCAGAGTGGAGGTACGAAAAGCCGCAAACGCTTTGTCGAAGCGGATTTCATAGAAGTCCAGCAAACCAGTTCGTCCCTTGCAGTCTTTGGCGATTCGTTCCGCGAATCGATTCATGATCTCTTCCCGGATACCTCGGGCACCGGCCATGCGCGAATCAGAGATAGCTGAGCACAGCGACTGCTCGATCCGTTTCATAAGAATGCGGAATATTTTTTCAAAATCTCCCTCCATTCTGTCTGCCCAGGCTCTTCGCAGAAAGTAGACCAGTGCCTCCGACGGCACATACCCAATGCTCTTTCTGGACAGCGTCGCGAATTGTCGGAGCCGCTCTGCGACCTCAACCGTCTCCAGCTTCTTGAGCCACGCTTCAATCTCGGGAGGACGCTCATACGAGGTACCGTCCTTCTTTTTCTGTTTAAGGGGTTCCAGCATTCGCTGTCTCCGTTACAGGTAGCTCAATCGATAATGAAAAGTTCAACATCGTGCCCACCGCTCTACCGGACGCGGATCGGCAGCGACACTTGCGGCTGGATTGGCACCAGCGTCTTCGCGTAGGCGCGCAAGATTTCGTTATAGAGGTCGGCATGCTTGGGGGCTTCGACGGTGATGATCAGCGCGTAGCGAATCTTTTCCGCACCGGTGGCTCGCCCGCCGGCTTCGCGAGCGTTGTAGTGGATGTCGAACACCGGATTCTTGAGGCTACTGCCGCGCATGTTCTTCGCGCTGTGCAAGACCGTTTCCCATTTACCACTGTCGGAGCGTCGCTCTTCCTCGGTCGCGTACTTCTTCATGTCGAAAAAGCTCTTGGTATCGGCGTTGGCCTTGCCGTCCTTGATCTTTTCGTCGCTGGGGCGGAATACGACCTCCAGACCGGCACGCGTATACGCAGCTGCGTCCTGCGGATCGGTCGGTGAGGCGTAGCAGAAGGTCGCTTTTAGGTGGATGCTGCCGTTCAGGCCACCTGCTGGTAGTGGCAACGAAGCGCGCAGGTATTTTCCAGGCTTCAACTCGCCCTGGTAGACAATGCGCGCCACGCCCTCCGGACAGGTGATGATGCTCATCAAGTCCTCTGGCACCTTGCCCCAGCCCACTTCGAGTTTGTCGTGCTTCGCGGTGTCTGCGGCGTGAACCAGCAGTGCCTTAATTGCCAGCGGTGACAGTTCCGCACCCAGGATGGACCGAATACCGACGGCACTGCGTAGCAGATACGGGGAAGCGAAACTGGTGCCCAACTGAGGCGAAAGCGCAGCTTTCTTGCCCGGCGACAGCACATGGAAATAGTTGCCGGCATTGCCGCCGAACGCCATCAGGTCCGGTTTGACGACGCCTGGACTGCGGCCAGGACCGACCGCGCTATAGGGGGCACGCGTCCAGCTCGCCTCTGTGTCGTTGGCTGCGCCTACTGCCAAGGCGTTGACACAATCCGAAGGCACCTGTACACGTGCATTGCCGGAAGCGCGGTCCATCTGACCGTTGTTGCCGATGGCCACGGTCATCAAGGTGTCGCCGTCGCTCAGCAGATCGTCGATGACCGACGTCCAGGCGTGTACATCGGTATCCTCGATCGGCAAGTCTGGGCCGAGACTAAGGTTGATAAACTGGTACTGCCGTGAGAGCAGAACCTGTTCGACGAAGCCCAGGGTCCGGTACAACTCCAGCGGATCTTCCGTATCGGCGTCCTTGTCGAGTACGCGCAAGTGATCGACATAAGCAAAGGGACGGGCGGCAGTGCCGTTCGGCTGGATGGGGCCGAACAGGAATGCGGAGCTGACGGCAAGGCCATGTTCCAAGCCTGCTGGATCGTCCTGCGCATCTTCGTCGAGAACGCGATACGAGCGCAGCCACGGGCCGATTGCATGCTGTTTGGGCAAGCCGCCATCAAGAATGGCAACCTTGGGCTCCGACGACAGCGGCTGCTCGGTAGGCAGGTTGCAGCCCACCGACACTTCGCCAGAGCGTTGTACGGGCCGCATGCCACGCAGCTTGGGAACCGGGCGGATGACGCGCACGAACACGAATTCAGCAAGTCGTTCGATGTGGTCATGCTTACCTTCGACTGGCACGAACCACAGGTTGCCCGCTGTGAAGCCAAGGTCGCTGTGAACCTTGACGCTGACATCCTTGGCGTATTTCACGAAGGATTGCTGGACGAACAGGCGGCTTTCATCAGGCAGCAAATGGATACCCACCTCGAAGAAGCGATCCTTGGTGCTGCCGTAGTCGGCGATGCGCTCATGGGGTGTGAATGCGGAGAACTGCTCGATGTGC